>DHSB01000012.1:51346-56487 GCA_002408385.1 Myxococcales bacterium UBA5297 | reverse complement strand
AGCTCGTCTCCGAGAGCGCGAGCCGCAAGGCCGTACAGGGTCTGTTCGCCGAGCTCGAGGTGCAGCTCCGGAAGGCACAGCGCGAGGAGTCGGCCGACGCGGCGCAGGCAGTCCTCGAGCGCCGCGTGGGCCAGCTCGCCGCGGCGGTGGTGCGCGGGGTGCTCGACGCGGTCGCCACGGAGGCTCGGGCCCGCCAGGTCGCTCCGCGGACCCGGGAGGCGATCCTCCGTGGCGGTCGCGCGGGGGTCGAGGGCGTGCTCGCAGCTTTGAAGCCGCGGGTGCGCCGCCCCCTGCTCTGGTGCGCCGGCATCGGTGCCGCGGTCGCGCTCGCGCTGCTGACCCGCAAGGCGAGGGCCTAGCCGCCTGCTCCATCGACGAGGATGCGACCCCCGGTGCCCGCCGCTGCCGACTACTGGGGCTTGGGCGGGAAGCCCTCGAGGATGCGGGTGGCGGCGGTGTCGATGCGCGCCCGCTTCTCCTCGTCGCTGACGTTGGTCTCGATGCGCGCGTTGGCGGTGCCGCGCCAGACGAGCTCTCCTCTCGCGGCGTCGGCGATGTCGAGCACGAGCGTGCCCTCCTCGTACTCGGTGACGACCGGCTGCGCGCCGCCGACGCCCCACGGGCCCCAGTAGTACCCGTAGTGGTTGTCGACGTAGCTCTGCTCGAGCTTGGTGTCGACGGCCGCGTGCCAGCCGACCACGAAGTCCGGGCTGTCGGCCGCGCCGACGAGCTGATAGCCGCGCCCCTGCAGGATGCGGTCGACCGAGTCCTTCACGTTCTTTTCGACCCCGGGTGGATAGAGCACCGGATCGGTGCCGGGGGGCTGCTCGGCCCAGACATAGGTCCGATAGGCGGCGAGCTGGGCCTCTTGGCCTGGGGCGTACTCGGTGGCGACGTCGATGGGGCCGGTCGTCGCGCAAGACGAGGCCAGCAGCAGGGCGCAAAGGCCCGAAGCGATTCGCACCAACATGGCGGTCACTCCTTCATGCGTGCGTGCGACGCACGACTCGGAAGCTGAGGCGCGCGCAGGCTGGCCGCCAGACCCGAGGAAGCGGACGGTCAGTCTTCGGGTGCAGCCAGGGCTCGGGAGCGTGTCGCGCCCTGAGGCCCGGCGAAGAACCGAGCTCCCAAGGAGAGGCTCCACTCGCCGGGGTTGAAGCGGGTCGCCGACCCGGTGACCACGACGAGGGCGGGCCATTCCCAGAGGAGGACAAGCTCGGTCAGCAGCCCAGGTCTCTCACCTGCGGTCAGGCCCAGCTCGAAGCCGAGGAGCGCGGTGCCGGAGTCGAAGACGAGGAGGCGCTTTCGCTCGATCTGGGAGCGGTCTCCTTCGCGCGACAAGGTCGCACCGAGCAGGGGCGTGAAGACCAGGCGCCGCAGGGGCTGCAGCTTGAACGCGAAGGGCAGGCTCAGCAACGCGAGCGGCTCGCTGCCGAAGCGCTGCAGGTACGAGGGTCGCGCGTCAATCTCGAAAGCGCTCGCCAGCCTCAGCCCGAGCTCGGCGCCAAGCTGGAGCGCGAGCGGGCGGGCGAGCGGCACGGAGACCCGTCCGAAGGGAGTGAACGAGAGCGTCGGAAGGAGGTCGAGAGAGTAGAGCCCGTAGATCGAGGGGTCGCCGACCGCGATGCGGGGAGCGAGCTGCAGGTCGAAGAACAGGGCGCCAATCTCGAGCTGCTTCACCGGCCCGTAGCCGACGTCGCCGCTGAGCCGCAGCGAGTCTTCTTGGCCGTGTGTCCCGGAGGCGAGCACGTCGAGTCTCGAGAAGCCCGGCGGCAGCACCGGCGGGCGGTCGATGTTGCGAACGGGCCACGGGTCCTCTTCGGGCTCGGCGGCGAGGACGGTGCCAGAGAAGAGGAGGGGCAACGCAAGCCAGGCAAGGCTCGTGTGGTTCGTGGCGACCTACCTCCGGCTCCGCCTCCGGGGAGTGCGAGTCCTGGCGCTTCTCCGACGCCGCGGGCCTCTTTCTCGGGCCTTCCCAGAGAATCTGTGCAGCGCGGCGAGCCGACCGGCCTCCGCCTCGCTCGCCAAGACGAGCAGCGTTCTGGCTGCCGGGCGCCTCCGCGGCTGGGGCTCGCCCTCTTGCCTGGGCGCTTCGGGCTCGGCGGTTCACCGGGGCTGCATCGCCTCGATCCTGAGCAGGCACTTTGATCCGCGCCGGAGGTGCCCAGGGTTTGTGCGGGGAGGGAATGCTGGATGCGTACGACGATCCCTGCGCTCTTCGTGATCGGGTTGATGGTTGCTTGGGCGGTGAAGGTACGGCAAGCCGAGTCGTCACCGGCGCCTCAGATGGACAACCGGGCATCCGAACAGCTCGCGAAGATGAGCGACTTTCTCGCGAACACCCGCAACTTCCAGGTCGACGGACAGAGCTCGCTCGATGTCGTCCTCGAGAGCGGCCAGAAGGTCCAGTACAACGCGAGCAGCAAGGTCGACGTGTCCCGGCCCTACCTGAAGAGCAGGCGCGTCGGCCCCTTCGCAGACGTGCTCTTCCTGTACGACGGGCAGCAGTTCGTGCTCTACGACCGGGTGCGCAACATCTACGCGGTCACCGACGCTCCGAAGGACTTCGACCAGGCGCTGACCGACGCGCGCGAACGGCTGGATCTGCAGGCCCCGGGCGCCGACCTGCTCTACACCGATGTCTACGAGGGCCTGATGGAGGACGTCACCTCGCTGCAGTACCTCGGCATCGAGGCGCTCGACGGGATCCGCACCCACCACCTCGCGGCGCGCAAGAAGGAGGTGGACTGGCAGCTCTGGATCGAGGACGGCCCGACGCCGTTTCCGCGCAAGTACGTCATCACCACGACCAGCCTGCCGCAGGCCCCGCAGTTCGAGGTGGTGCTGCGCAACTGGAACAGCTCGCCGACCTTCGCGAAGGGGGCTTTCACCTTCCAGGCGCCCGAGGGCGCGAGCCGAATTCAGTTCCTCGAGCTGCCTCGCGCATCGGAGGCGGGGAAAGGGGGCCAGCGATGATGCGTTCACTCAAGGCGGGTCTGGGAATCGTGCTGGGCTCGGCGCTCGTGCTCGTCGGAGCCGAGGCGCTCGCGGTGGTGGGGCGGCCTCTGACCCCCTTCAGCTACGCCGGCGTCGCCCGGCGCACCTCGCGGCGCACCGCGGTCGTTGCCGGGGCGGCCGTCGCAGGCTCGGCGGCCTACATCTATTCGCTGCCCTCCGGGTGCAGCAGCGTCACCATCAACGGCCTCACCTACCAGCAGTGCGGCAGCACCTACTACCGGCCCTATTACCAGGGCTCGGAGCTCGTCTACGTCCCCGAGACGCCGTAGGGCTTGCCCAGGACCTAATCGCGCCGCGAGCGCCGCCTCAGGCTGTCCCGGGGGACGGAGGCGAAGGGGCTGAGCTTCGCTCGGGCGGCCAGGAAGCCAGGTTGCAGCTCTCGCGAGGCGAGCTGCCCTGGCTCCTCGAGCACCGCACGAGCGGTGGGCGCGACGCTCGCGGCAAGCCTGGCTCGACCGCCGAGGCCGGTCGCGGTCTAGGCGAGGTTGTGGAAGACGCGCTGCACGTCCTCGTCTTGCTCCAGCCCGTCGACCAGCTCAAGGACCTCCTTTGCTTGGTCTTCCGGGCGCTCGAGCGGGGCCTTGGCGATGTATTCGGACTCGGCCGAGTTGACCGCCAGGCCGCGCTCCTCGAGAGCCTTCTGCATCGTGCCGAACTCGGAGAACGCGCAGCGGATGACGAGAAGCTGCTCGCCCTTCTCGCCGGTCGTCTCGCCCATCTCCTCGAGCCCGAAGTTGATCAGGTCGAGCTCGAGCTCCTCGAGATTGACGCTGGGCGCAGGGTGGGGCAGGCGAAAGACGCCCATGCGCTCGAAGAGGAAGCCGACGCTGCCGGTGTTGCCGAGGTTGCCGCCGTACTCCTTGAGATGCATCCGCACGTTGGCCACGGTGCGCACGACGTTGTCGGTCGCGGTCTCGACCAGGACGGCGATTCCGTGGGGCGCGTAGCCCTCGTAGATCACGGTCTCGTAGTTGACCTGGTTTTGGCCGCTGGCCTTCTTGATCGCGGCTTCGACCTTGTCCTTGGGCATGTTCGCCGCGCGGGCGTTCTGCAACACCCGGCGCAGCGCCGCGTTGTTGTCCGGGTTGGGCCCGCCGGCCTTCACCGCGATGGCGATGTCCTTGCCGATCCGGGTGAAGGCCTTCGCCATCCGGTCCCAGCGCTTGAACATCGTCGCTTTTCTCGTCTCGAAGATTCGTCCCATGGGCGCGCACGCTAGCCTGCTCAAAAGTGTTCCGCCACGTCTTCTGTTCAACCGTTGTCGGCCGCGGAGCGCTCTCGGGGCGGCGGGGACGAAAGGCCCAAGCTGGCGGGCGGCCGGTCCGCCGACCAGCTAGCCGCACGGCGTCATCTTCGCCATCGAGCGGGGTGCAGGCGCCGGGGCGCCTAGGAATAGTTGCAGGGCGAGCTGGCGACCTCGGTGTAGATTGCCGCGCCGCTTCTTCTGTAGTCGGGCCACCCGGAGGCTGGATGGATCTCATCGCCACACTCATCGACTTGTTCCTGCACCTCGATCGGCACCTCGGCGAGCTGATTCAAGCCACCGGTGGATGGATCTACGCGTTGCTCTTCCTGGTGCTGTTCTGCGAGACGGGCCTGGTGGTGACGCCGTTTCTGCCGGGCGATTCGTTGCTCTTTGCCGCCGGGGCTTTCGCGGCCAAAGGGTGGGTGGACGTCGGCCTTCTGTTCGTGTTGCTGGCCATCGCGGCGATAGCCGGCGACACGGTCAACTACTGGATCGGGCGCAAGGTCGGGCCCAAGGTCTTCACGCGCGAAAGCTCGCGCCTGCTCAACAAGAAGCACCTCGTGCGCACGCAGGTCTTCTACGAGAAGCACGGCGGCAAGACGATCATCCTGGCGCGCTTCATCCCGATCATCCGCACCTTCGCTCCGTTCGTCGCCGGCATCGGGCAGATGAGCTACGGGCGCTTCATCGCCTACAACGTCGTCGGCGGCATCGCCTGGATAGCCATCTGCCTGTTCGGCGGCTACCTGTTCGGTGACCTGCCCTTCGTTCAGAAGAACTTCTCGACGGTCATCCTGGCGATCGTGGTCATCTCGGTGATGCCGGCCGCCGTCGAGATCCTGCGCGAGCGCGCGAAGACACGGCGGGCGGGCGCCGC
>DHSB01000012.1:47503-51225 GCA_002408385.1 Myxococcales bacterium UBA5297 | reverse complement strand
GCGCGCGAAGCCCCGGCGGGCGGCCGCCGCGCACGGCGCCGCCGAAGACTGAGGTGGCGCCCGCGCAGTCTTCGTGTCGCGCAATCTTCCTGATCTTCAGCCCGGCGCCCGCTCACTGCTAAAGGCAGACGCGGAAGGAGCGAAGGAAGGCGCTGGTGCCTAGCGGCCCATCGGCCATCGCGCGGGCCGAGTCGCGGTTCGCCGAGACTTGACCGCGCTATGACAGCGCTGTCGGGCCGTTCGGAGGAGCGCCTGCAAGTCGAGGGCGGGATCCGTTGGAAAAACCTCAAGGATTCCGCAGCAGACCGCGCTTATTGTGGGGTGGCTCGCTGCTTGCTGATGTCGGCCGCGGCAAGTCCACCCTTTCGGAGTGAGAACAAATGAAGCAGCTCAATTCGCTGGTTGTAGCGATGGCCGTGGTGCTGGTCGCAGCCGGATGCCCCGACGAAACCCCGCTCGACGAGGCCGCGGTGAGGCAAACCGCCAACGCGAATGCCGCCGATCATCTCGGCTCGCTCGCCGGCCTGCTCATCGCCTACCAGGACTCGTCGCTCGTAGGCGAGGTCTTCCCCAAGTCGCAGGAGCCCTGTCCCGCCGGCAGCCAGTGCCCGGCGCCGGCCGAGGGCGCCGACCTCGACGTACGGGCCGAGGCCGACGAGCTCGCGCAGTGGCTGGCCGACCACGTCTTCACCGAGGCCAATGTCGAATCGGTGGACGCGACCCAGGTCGTCTATCGGCTCGGCGTGTCGAGCATGTGCCCGGAGGAGGCCGGAGAGGCGGGGGCGCCTGCCGCTCGCGATCCGGACTGCGTCAAGCTCTTTACCGACCGCGCCATCCGACTGGTCGTCACCGTCCCCGCCGAGGGCGATCTCGACATCGAGCTCCAAGTCGACGGCGCCCGCCCCTTGAGCCTGCGGCTCCATGCTTCCGAGATCGCGGTGGTCCTCGACCTCGGCGGCATCAAGACCGCGCTGAACGCCATCGCCACCACCCTCGGCGAGAGCATCGAGCTGCCGGGCACCTTCGTCGGGCGGGTCGAGCTGGCGCTGACCAAGGTGAGCGACAACGAGTACCGGGGCGCTTTCTCGGTCCTCCAGGCCGTCGAGGTCGTCCACAAGCCGTCGAGCGACCCTGAGCATCTGGCCTTCCAGCTCGCCGCCGCCAACGACGCGGTCGCCTTCACGCTCGACGCCGCGCAGCGCCGGGCCCTCGCCAGCGTGGCGCTGGGCGCGCTCGACCTCGAAGCCGCGCTCGACCTGGTCGACCCGGTCTCCGAGGGGGCAACCTGCTCCGTCGACCAGTACGGACAAGAGGTCTGCGAGCCTAGTCCCGCCGCGCCGCGCTCTGGCCTCCTCGCGCTCCACCTCGCCGGGCTCTCGGGCCAGGCGCAGCTCTCGGTCGCGCAGGACGAGCTGAAGCTCACCGACCTGGGCCTCGGTAATCAGACGAGCACCGTGAAGTACAACGGCAGCCAGATCCTCGCGGTCGACCTCAACGCGGCGGCGGGCCGCAAGCTCGACCTGACGATTAGCGATTCGTCCGACGGCCCGATCCTCAAGGTGAAGCCGTCCTTCGAGCTCGCGGTGGCCCTCGCTCTCGGCGCGCTGCGGGGCGAGTACTCGGACGTGCCCGACTGGGCCATCGACGGCCTGCTCGGAATCAAGCTCGACGGCGCGGCCGAGCCCGCGGTGAAGCTCCTCGAGGGCGGCGATGTCGCCACCACCTGCCCGGTGGAGGGGCCGTGTGAAGAGCCGCCCCCGAGCAAGCTGATCGAGGTGCTCGCGGGCACCCTGACTCTCTCGGGCACCGACGTTTCCGACCTCGTCGTCGACGCCGGCTCCTGCCTCGTCGAGTCCGCTCCCGAGCCCGAGCCCGAGCCCGAGACCAGCGAAGAGCGCCATCCGTGGCTCGAGCTGGTCGCGGGGAGCTGCCAGTAGCCAGAGCTCGAGGGCCGACAGGCCCTTACTCGAACGAGGGCCCGGCGGGCTTGTCTCGCCGGGCCCTCTTGCCTCTTCGCGACCGAGTCCGGTGCCTGCGCCGAAGCCTTCGACGCGGCCTCGCCCGGAAGCGGGACCGACCTCTTCCCGAAGCGCGAAGGACTAGGCCGCCGGGCCGGCGCTGCTCTCTTCGGTCTCGGCGCTCGACGCCGGGGCGCTCAGGCGCGCCCGCCAGAAGTCGAGCAGGTCCGAGAGCGTCTTCGCGAAGGGGATCTTCGGCTCCCAGCCGGTCCGGGCGCGGAAGCGGGTCGCGTCGCCCTCCAGGATCTGCACGTCGGAGGGGCGCAGCCGCTCCGGGTCGGTCTCTATCGTGACCGGGCAGCGGGCCATCGCGAGCAGCATGTCGAGCAGCTCGCGAATGGTGCAGGCGTGGCCGCTCGCGATCACGTAGACCTCGCCCGGATCGCCGTGCTCGAGCGAGAGCCAGTAGGCCTCGACCATGTCGCGTACGTCGGTGAAGTCGCGCTTGGCGTCGAGGTTGCCGCAGCGCAGCACCGCAGGCTTGAGCCCCGCCTCTATCTCGGCGATCTGACGCGCGAAGCTCGAGGTGACGAAGTGCTCGCCGCGCCGCGGTCCGGTGTGGTTGAAGGCGCGGGTGCGCACCGTGAAGAGGCCGTACGAGGCGAAGTACTGATAGGCGAGCATGTCCTGGCCCACCTTGCTCACCGCGTAGGGACTGAGCGGGCGCAGCGGGCTGTGCTCGGTCAGCGGCACCTCGTGCGGATGGACGAGCCCGTACTCCTCGGAGCTGCAGGCGACCTGCACGCGGGCGTCGGGCCTGCTGTGGCGAATCGCCTCGAGCAGGTTGAGCTGCCCGACGATGTTGGTGGTCAGCGTCTCGTCCGGCGCGCTCCAAGAGGTGGGCACGAAGCTCTGCGCCGCGAGGTGGAAGACGCGGTCCGGCAGCACGTCCTTGACCGCCTTCTGCACCGAGAACGGGTCGCGCAGGTCGCACTCGACGAGGACGAGGTCGTCGAGCAGATGCTTGACGTTCTCGAGCCGGCTGCGCGTGCGGCAGGTGCCGAAGACCTCGACGCCAGGCTTGGTCAGCGCGAGCTCGGCCAGATGGCTCCCCGCAAATCCGGTGATGCCGGTGATCAGAATCCGCATGAGCGTCCCCCCGGGACCTGTCCGAATGCCCTGCGGCCGGCATGGGAGGCGGACGAGCGCTCGCCGCACGTTGATGCGACTTGTTGGCGGGCGTCGTCGCGCCGGGCGCGGACCGTGCGGGCGCGGCTCTTCGGGGAGGTTATGCAGGCGCGAGCCTCACTCCATCTCCCGTATCGAGCGCAGGACGGCCGGCTCGCGTGAGGCAACACGAGGCGCCGGCCGCCCGGCACGGTCGACAGCCGACCCGGTTCATCGAGAGCGTCGGCCTGCCACTCCACCTTCGGCGCCGAGTGACCGACCGGTTGGCCTGGCGCCTGGCGGTTCGAGCAGCGGGCGCTGGACGCGAGGCGAAGGAGGCCGGCGACTGACATGCGGCGCGGTCTCCGAGGCCGGTCCCGGAGGCAGCGGGAGAGGTGCGTTCGAGCCGGTGTTTGCCTTACAGGCTACCGACCGCGCGCATCATCCAGTCCTCGAGGCGTTGTTCGATGCGCCAGTAGTCGCTCCACGGGTCGGCCTTCAACGTCGCGAGGCGGCGCGGCAGGTTGGCGACGGTGAAGAAATCGGGCGGCAGGTCGGCGCTCAGCTCTTCCCACCGCAGCGGCGTGGAGACCGGAG
>DHSB01000012.1:46357-47345 GCA_002408385.1 Myxococcales bacterium UBA5297 | reverse complement strand
GGACCGAATAGGCGGCCACCGAGGTGTTCGTCCGGTTGTTGCGCAGGTAGTCGATGAGGATCTTCTCCGCGCGACCGGGTTTGGGCAGGGCGGTCGTGTAGAGCTCGGGCCGCTGCTCGGCGATGAAGGTCGCCAGACGGCGCGACAGCTCGAGGCACTCGCCCCAGTCGCGCTCGGCGACGATGGGGACGACCACGTGCAGGCCGCGGCCTCCGGTGTTCTTGACGAAGGCGCGCAGCTCGAGCGCCTCGAAGGCAGCGCGGACGAGCAGCGCGGTTTCGATGACCGCCGGCCAGGCGACCGCGGGCCCGGGATCGAGATCGATCACCAGGCGATCCGGCCTCTCTATCGCGCCCTCCCTCGTGTTCCAGGTGTGGAGCTCGACGATGCCCATCTGCACGAGCGACACGAGCGCCGGCGCCGAGTCGACGATCACGTACTCGCCCGTCTTGCGCCTCTCGCGGATGTGGACTCGCCGCAGGGATCGAGGCGCCCAGCCCTTCACGTGTTTCGGGAAATGGCAGCCCTCTTCGATGCTCTCGGGACAATGGAGCAGGGTGAGCGGCCGGCCTTCGAGATGCGGGAGGATCCAATCGGCGATCGCTTCGTAGAAGCGGGCGAGGTCGAGCTTGGTGATGCCGGCGTCCGGGAAGACCACCCGCTGTGGATGGCTGAGGGCGACCCCCGCCACCACCGCTTCGGGCGGCGCAGCTCGACGCGGGCGCGCCGCCTGCGCGCCGCCGGCGCTCCCTCCTCTTGCCGTCGCGCGCGGCGCGCGAGCCGCGGGTTCGTCCTCCACGGCGACAAAGAGCTGCTCCCGCCTCACCTCCTTCGCAGGCTTGTCCTCGCGCAGGCCTTCGTAGGAGGAGTGACGCACCTTGCCGTCGCGGGTCCACTCGGCGAACTCGACCTCGGCGACGAGCTCGGGGCGCACCCAGTGGGCGTGGCGCCCGAGCGGGCCGCTCGGCCGGGTCGCAAAGGGCGAGGT
>DHSB01000012.1:41249-46224 GCA_002408385.1 Myxococcales bacterium UBA5297 | reverse complement strand
AAGGGCGAGGTCTTCTGCTCGAGCCCGTCGAGGCGCGTGCGTAGGTCGGCCGCCGAGCGCTCGGTAAAGCCCGTCCCCACCTTGCCCGCGAACTGCAGCCGCCCCCTCGCGTCGTGGTAGCCGACGAGCAGCGCGCCGATGCCATGGCGCTTGCCCTCGGGGTCGGTGAAACCGCCGATGACCAGCTCCTGGCGGCGCGTGCACTTGGCTTTGACCCATTCGCCGTGTCGGCCGGGGCGATAGGGCAGGTCGCGCCGCTTGGAGACGATGCCCTCGAACCCGAGCCGGCAGGCCTCGCGATGGACGAGCGGGCCGTTGCCGAGCCAGTGCGACGAGAAGCGGAGAGGGCTGTCGGCCGCAAGCGCCGAGAGCAGCCTCTCGAGCCGCCGCTTGCGCTCTTCGAGGGGAAGGCGCGCGAGGTCCTCGCCGTCGAGGTGCAGCAGGTCGAAGACGAAGTAGACGAGCTGCCCGGTGCCCTGGCCGGAGAGCAGCCCCTGCAGCGCCTGGAAGCTCGTGCGCCCGTCGGGCATCAGGACGGCGATCTCGCCGTCGAGCAGCGCCTGGTCGACCGGCAGGCGCTTCGCCTCGGCGACAACGGACGGGAAGCGCTCGGTCCAGTCGTTGCCATGCCGGCTCAGGAGCCGGATCTCGCCGCGGTCGATGCGGCAGCCGATGCGGTAGCCGTCGAACTTGATCTCGTGCAGCCAGCCCTCGCCGGGCGGTGCGCTCTTCACGAGCGAGGCGAGCTGCGCCAAAAACTCATCGGGCAGGGGCGAGCGCGGAGCCTGTTTGCCGGTGGTTGTCGTGATCTCCATCGCGGGGCGGCTCTTGCGGGAGCTGCCTCTCAGGTGCGCACGCCTCGAGCGGCGCCTCACTGCCCGGGCGGGCGACGGGCGAAGACCAGAAGCCGGGCGGACGAGCGGGCTGGCGCTGCGCGTCCCTGGTCTCCCGCACGTGAAGAGGCGGCACCGGGTGGCGCCGCCTCTTGTCAGGGTCACTTCGCCTCTTCGCGCCTGGGGCGCCGACCTCACTCGGTCAGCGCTCAGCCGCGACGCCTGAGCCCGAGGGCGAGCAGCGCCAACAGCGCCGCGGGGAGGGGCGCGCCGAACGCGGCCGAGCAGCCGCCCGCAGCCTCGCCGCCTTCGGCCTTGAGAACGGTGTTGGCGGTCGCCTCCTTCTTGTCCGGATAGACCGCGTCCTCGAACGCGAGGGTGGCCGCGAGCTGGAACTGGAACTCGCCGTCCGCGTCGGGGACGAAGGTGGGCACCTCGCCGTTCGGATAGACGTACTGCCAGTCGCGCGACAAGCTCACCGCGCCGACGGGGCTGGAGATCGCCGCCTCGCTGCCCTCGGGCCGCCGCGTCACCGTCCACTGGTACTCGATGGCGACACCGTTGCGGTTCGCGAAGAGCGGAAGGCGGATGGTCTCGCCCTTCTTCGCCTGGAGCGTCGGGCCGGCGCTCACCTGAAACGGCCCGTGCGGATCGAGGCAGGCGTCGGGGTTCGAGGGGTCGATGACGAAGCAGTAGTTGGCGTCACAGGCGTCGCCGGTGCCGTCGCGATCGTCGTCGCGCTGATCGGCGTTGCTCTTCTCCGGGCAGTTGTCGTCCGCGTTGACGATCCCGTCGCCGTCCGCGTCGCCGTCGCACGCGTCGCCGAGCCCGTCACCGTCGAGATCCGACTGGTCGGCGTTCTCGACGTCGCGGCAGTTGTCGGTCGCGTCGGAGATCCCGTCCTTGTCGTAGTCGCCGCGGCAGCGGGGATCGTTCGCGGGGATGTCGTTGCCAGGGTTCGGATCGAGCGGGCAGGTGTCGTCGCCGTCCTTCACTCCGTCGCCGTCGTCGTCGTCGCAGCAGGCGTCGCCCTTGCCGCCGCAGCCGTCGACCAGGCCCTTCGCCTTGCGGGTGTCGAGCTGGTCCTTGTTCGGAATCTCGGGGCAGTTGTCCTCGCCGTTGGCCACGCCGTCGCCGTCGATGTCGGCGTCGCAGGCGTCGCCCTCACCGTCGCCATCGCGGTCGGCCTGGTCCTTGTTCGCCACGCCGTTGCAGTTGTCGCAGGCGTCGCCGACGCCATCGCCGTCGCTCTCCGCCTGGTCGCGGTTGTCGGTGAAGGGGCAGTTGTCGGAGGTGTCCGCCTGGCCGTCGGCGTCGGCGTCGTCGGAGTACGAGAGCGTGTCGCCGTCGTCGGTATAGGCGACCCAGACCGAGCCGCCGCCAGCACCGCCGCCGCCTTCCTCCTTCGGCTTGCCGCAGCTCTCGCCGAGGCACTCCGGGTTGTTCACGTTCTGGGCAAGCGAAAGGGTCGACAGCGAGAGAGACATCGCGCCCGCGGCGATCGCTGCGAGCGTGCGAAGAGTGGCGGCCATGTGTGGCTCCTTGGTCTTGGGAAGCCTTCGTGTTTCGCCTCGATTCTACGCGCCTGTACGGTTGCGCCGGAAGTGCCCGCCGGTCCACGGCTCGAGGGCATTCGCGGTACTCTCCCGCGGGTTCGCGGGAGATTCGAGGAGAGGCGTGATGCGGGCATTTCTGGCTGTGGTGGCAGGGCTGATGGCGGCTTCGCTGGCTGGCTGCTCCGAGGGCTCGGAGGGCACGCCGCAGGATGGCGGGACCGGGACGCACGACGCGGGGCCCGCCGACTCCGGTGCTCCGCAGTTCGAGCTCCTCGTCCTCGACGAGTCGGCTCCCGGGGAGTACCCGATAGCCGTCGCGGTGGCCGGCGACAGGGTCGGGGTCGCCTACTTCGCAGACACCGGGGGATCTCCCGCGCGGCAGCTACGCTACGTCGAGCCGGGCTCGGCTCCTGAAGCGGTGGCCGACGTCGACAACGTCTTCGGGGTCTCGTTGGCTTTCGACGCGGAGGGCGCGCCCCTGATCGCGCACCTCGGTGGTGGCTCGGACGAGAGCCTCTATTGGAAGCAGAGCGATCTCGCCCTCTCCCGTCGCGGCGCGAGCGGCTGGGCCACCGAGGTCCTCGCGCGCGAGAGCGGCGAGGTGCAGACCGGCATCGAGACCAGCGACATCGGCAAGGTCGTGGGCGTCAACCCGGCGCTGCTGGTGGACGAGGCAGGCGAGATCTTCGTCGCCCACCGCGACATCCACGGCGGCCAGTTCCCGACCGACTACCAGCACTCGGACATCGAAGTCGTCGAGGGGCGGCCGGGAGCCTGGCGGCGCAGCATGGCGGTCGTCGGCGGAGACTCCGAATACGGCCACGGCGGAGTGATGTCGGGCGCGCTCGCCGACGGGTTGCCCGCGCTCGCCTGGTCCGCGCAGCCGGGCAGCGCGATGGACAATCCGCAGGACGTCTGGTTCGCGCGCCGCGACGCGAGCGGCGAGTGGACCGAGCCCAAGCTGCTCAAGGTTACCGGCGGCACGCGGGCCGGCCCGGTGCTCGCCTGGAGCTCCGTGACCGGGTACGGCATCGCCGTCGAAGACAGGTCGAAGGGCATCCTCTCGTACCTCGAGTCGGCGAACGGGACTTCGTGGCTGCCCGCCGAGCCGATAGTCGGCGCCGGAACGGGCGGCTGGTACCCGTCCTTGGCGTTCGCTCCTGAGGGCGAGCCGGTCATCGCCTACTACGTCTGCTCGAACGCCTCCGCGGCCACGGTGTGCAATCCATCGGAGGACGCGTTGGTGTTGAAGCGGCGCCGCGGCGGCGTCTGGCCGGCGCGCGAGGAGGTGGTCGATCCCGAAGGCGCGTCGTGGCCGAGGCTCGCGCTCGCCGGCTCGAAGGCGGTGGTCGCGTACAAAGACCCGGAGCGCACTGTGCTCAAGGTCGCGGTCGAGAAATGACCGCGCGAGGCAGGGGAATGACTTCGCGAGGCAGGGCGCTTCGGCGGCGACTGGCCACGGTGGTTCTCGTCGGCGCCGTTCTCGGCTGCTCGGGTGGCAGCACGCTCGACGGTTCCATCGGCGAGGCCTTCGATCTCTCGTTTTCGACCGTCGAAATCCGCAGGTCCGCGACGGCGTTCCAGGTGACCTACCTGCAGTCCGAGGGGCGTGAGGTCATCGCGCGGATCACGGTGGCGACCGAGGGGATCGACCTCGCCAAGCCGGTCGAGCTCGGCGGCGAATACGCGCCTGGGCATCCACGGACCACGGTGTCGCGGGCCGTCGACGGCGAGCCGCTGCTGGTGTTGCCGCCTGTCGAGGCGGGCACGCTCGAGCTCGACGGAAAGGCCGAGGCAGGGCAGGTGGTGTCGGGCAGCTTCTCGGTCGCCTTCGCAGAGGGCGGCGACATCGGCGCGGGGCGAACGCTGTCGGGCAGCTTCGAGGGCGAGGTGCTGGAGGCGAGGTAGGGGGCGCGCTCGGGCAGGCCGATGAGATGGGACGGGCCGAGACCAGGGCGATTGTCAGGTTCTCTCCCATCGACGGTCCCGCCGCGGGGCGCGTGAGCTTTCGCCCCCCGTCCGGGAGATCTCCCGGGACCTTGCCGAACGCTGTGGCTTTGGGCCTCGGCGCCAACCCTCCCGCCGTCCACCGAGGAAGTCGAGCCCCTGCGACATCCGAGGAGTCTCGCACTCACAAGCGTGGGCGTTCGCAGGCAGCGCGACGCACACGGTTCCTCTCGACAGTGCGTGAAGGTGCAAGAGACGAAATGCATTGCGCCATTTTGTGGCGGAGGCCATGCCAACCCGGAATGCATTGCGTGTTTTCGTGGCCCGGGCCAGGCAGGATGTCGAGCGGAAGCGCGAAACTGAACCAATCGCCCACCGCGAGGCGTTCCGGAAGGGCTTTGGGGCCGCCGATTGTCCGCTTCAACGCAATCGATTGCGTTCGGGCCTGGCCTCCGCCAGGCGGGAACGCTCTGCATTGCGTCTCCGCCTGGCGCTGGCTGCCCGGAGCTCGATTCAGAGCGTTCCTCACCGGAGGTGGCGGGCGGAACGCTTTGGATTCCGGAAACCGATACAGCGGCCGAGACCTCGCCCGTTGAGCCAGCCGCACGGCGGGGCCTCCCTCTCCCCTAAATCCCCTCT
>DHSB01000012.1:30903-41070 GCA_002408385.1 Myxococcales bacterium UBA5297 | reverse complement strand
ACTTGCTCGCGCGCACGGCTGGCCCTACGGCAATCTGCTGTTCGTTCACGGGACACAGCCGGGCAAGGCCCCGGTGTGAAGCTCGGGATGACCGGATTGCGCCCAAGTTGCTTGGACAAGCCGGAACGAGCTGAGGCGCACCGCGCGCGCCCCTACCGGACCTCGACCTTCAGCAGGTAGTCGGCGGTCGCATCGCTGGTGATTTCGATCAGATGGTCGCCCTCGCGATGGACCTTGGCGACCCGGCGCACCTCGCCGAGTGCCTCGTACTCCTTGAAGAGGCTCAACCCCTCGATAGCCTCGACTGACTTCGTGCCGCAGCCCGCCTCGTTCCATTCGAAGCGCGTCTCGGCGCCGGTGGCTCCCTGAGTCTTCAGGAGCATCAGGACGGCGATCTCGGCCTGACCTTGCGTGCGCACGACGAAGCGCCTGGTCCCAGGGAAGCGGCCTTCGAGGTACTGCGCGTTGCCGACGACACAGCCGCCGGTCGTCGTGCAGACCGGCCACGCGCGGTCGCAGGCGTCGTAGAGCCGGCCGGCCTTGAACTGCTCCTCGGGATCGGCGCAGGCGGAGAGGAGGGTCGCGAACGCGGCTGCGGTGATCCAGGAGCGGAGTGGCATCGAAATCTCTAAGCGGCGGGGGGATGGAGGATGAAGCTCCAACTTCGTCTGTCGTGCGATCGGGGGCGGAGCTGGAGCTCCGCCGTCCATACGAGCTCCGCTGTCGATAGGAGCACCGTCGTCCATCCGAGCACCGGCGTCGATGGAGCGCCGGCGCCGAAAGGAGCTCCGCCGTCGATCAATTGGCCGGCGGCGCCACGGCCGTCGCGCCGAGTGGGATCTTCAGCGTCGGGGTGTTCTCGGCGTTCGAGACCACGGTGAGCTCGGCCGAGTGCTTGCCGGGCTCCAGCGGCGTGAAGGTCAGCTTGACGAACGCCCGCTGCTCGCTCTCGACGCTCTTCTTGTCGATCTCCGCGGTGAAGCGGTCGGCGTTCGCGCCGCCGATGCTCACCTCGCTGATGCTCAGCGCCTCGATGCCGCCGTTCTTGAGCTGCAGGGTCTCGGTGAGCGAGGTTCCGACCCAGACCGCGCCGTTCGGATCGGCGGCCGGGAACCAGACCTCGGTGCGGTCGGGCTCTATCTGCGGCTTGTCGGGGAGCGATTCGCCGCACGCGAGGAGAGCTGCCGAAACGAGCAACGCCAACGACTTGAGCTGCATGACGCCTCCCATCATTTGGACTTCTCCACCCATTGGCAGGGCATCGGGCACTGGAACGTGTTCCCCTCGTCATCGGTGACCGTGGGCGGGTAGGGCCCGACCGACATCGAGAGCTTCACCTGCGCGTCGTCGTAACTGGCGCGGTTGTGCGCCTGCAGCTCGACCCAGAACTTCCCGGCCGCCGCGTACTTCGCGTCGATGCAGGTGCACATCACCTCGCGCATCCCGAAGCTGCCCGCGTTCTGATCGAGCTCATAGGCCTCTTGCGGCGCGATGCCGCCGTCGATGCCGAGGTTGGCCTGGTGGTACCAGACCTGAGCCGTGCCGGCCTTGTAGCCGAGGAAGCCGCGCGTGGTGATCACCCGTTCGCAGGCCGGGTCTTCGCAGAAGTGCAGGCGCATGCCGAGGTCGTGCGAGCGCTCGCCGGTGCGCTGGCCCTGGGCCGGCGGGATGAGCCAGGCGAGGGTGAGCGTGTGGTCGAGCACGCCCGCGTCTTCGGGCATCCCGCCATCCGGCGGTGGAGGCGGGCGCAGCGGCTGGAAGCGCATCTCGAAGAAGTCGGTGTCGTCGACCGCGTCGTAGTCGCTCGGCCCGCGCGCGATGGCCTCGAGCTCGTTGGGCGCGAGGTTGGGGCTGCGCGCGCCGCGGCCGTGCCCGAGCGTCGTCGTCCCGTCGTTCGGCAGGTTGACCACGATGGCGTTGTCGCGGTCGTGCGGGCCGCTGGCCTCGTCGGCGGTGTCGGGGTTGAGCGAGAGGACGAGCGTGTACTCCTGATCGTCGGCGCCTTCCGAGCCCTGGTAGCCGACCTTCAGATAGAGCGGACCGGAGGCGGCGAGCTGCACCTGGCCCTCGAAGTTGCCGAAGTCGACGGTGGCCTCCTCGACCCTGCGCTGCCACAGGCATTGGCTGCGCGCACACCAGCCGGAGGCCTCGCCGTTGCCGTTCGGGCAGTTGGCGCGGCAGTCGTTCGCCGTGGCCGTGGCAGTGAAGACCTCGAGATCGCGCGGCTGCAGCGTCGGCACCGATTCGAATCGGCCCGGCGCGCCGGAGTAGCGCAGCCGGTAGTGGAGGCGCGCCCGTGAGCCGGGGTTGGCTATCTCGAACAGGTCCTGGTCGCCGACGTAGCTCAACCGGCCGGTGAAGGTGCGCGCGACGCCGCCGAGGCTGAGCCCCGCGTCCGTCGCGTTGGTCAAAGAGTCGTTGCCGCTCGCGCCTTCGTTGGCGTCGGCGTCCGGGAAGAGGGCGAGGCTCAGGTCGTAAATGAAGCTCGGATCGCCCGGCGGGTCCCGCGTCTCCGTCGGCGCCTTGTAGCCCTGGACCCGAAGCGTGTAGCTGCCGGCCGGCACAAGGCGCGCGGTGAGGAGCTTCTGGGCCGTGAACGGGTTGGTGGCGTTGTCCATCGCGACCGGGCCGTCGGGACCTTCGAGCGCGTAAGAGGCGCGGATGCCCGCGCTCGAGGCCGGCGCGGTCAGGGAAAGCTGGAGGATCGTGCGGCCCTGGCAGGGCTGCAGCTCGAAGGAGAAGAGGTCGACGTCGCCCGCGGTGGACAGCGCGCCCTGAGCGGTGGCGGTGCCGCAGGCGCCGAGGGCGATGGTGCTCGGGGTCTGGTCGTTCGGCTCGTTCACGTCGGGATCGGAGGTGAGCGAGGCCGTCAGGAAATAGGGGTTCTTGCGGTCGGCCGCCGGGTCGTCGGCGCCGGTATCGTGGCTGACGACGACGAAGTAGCGGCCGGCGCCCGGGCCGAGCGGAGGCTGCAGCCGCGCGACCACCTGCGCCGGGCCGGGCGCGCCGCGCGGACGCGGATCAGTCGCCAGGCCGAGCGAGGAGACGCCGTCGGCGCGCAGCAGGTTGACGACGAGCGTGACCGGAGTCGCCGGGACCCGGTACTGCGCCGTCACGGTGAGCAGCGCGCGCGCGGGGAGCGGCTCGGGGACGTCGATCGCGTACCAGTCGACGTCGGAGAGCGGCGAGATGTGCCCCTGCCGCTCTTCGCCGAGCGCGAGCCTGCAGGCCTCGCCGGCCGCGGCGGCCTCGGCGCTGTCGCAGGTGTCGGCGACCGACGGCGGCTCGCCGGCGTCGGGCTCGGACTTCTCCTCAGGGCAGGCGACGAGCCCGAGGCAGAGCAGGGCGAACGCGATCTCTCTTGTGGTCAGGCGCATGCGTGCGACCCCTTACGGTTGGACGAAGTCCTCGGGCCTGAGGGCGATGACGCCGTCGGGCGGATCCTTGATGCCGTCGACGGGGTAGCGGGCCCGGAAGCGGGCGACCCGGTAGATCGGCGGGCCTTCGAGGTCGTCGCCGGCCACCTGCGCGATGCTCATGACGAGCTCGTTGATGCCTGGTCCCTCACCGCGGTCGATGGTCGGCACGAGCAGCACGTTGTCGACCTCGAAGCCGTAGCAGAGGCTGCCCGAGACCCGCGCGGTGCTCGAGACGCCGAGCCGGTAGCGGTAGGCGAGATCGGAGTAGCGGCCGGACTCGGCGAGCTGGGGATCGGTGTGCATGCGCACCTCGACGGCGTTGACGAGCCCGTCGCGGTCCGGGTCTTCCTCGGCGTCTCGGCTCGAGGGCTGGGAGCCGCCGAGCCACTCGAACAGATCGGGCAGGCCGTCGCCGTCGGAGTCGAAGCGGCTCGAGGAGGTGCCGATGAGCTGCTCATCGCAGTCGAGCAGGCCGTCCTCGTCGGCGTCGGCGCCCACCTGCTCGGCCGGGCAGCCGGGATCGAGCGTCGAGCCGTCGTCGGCCGCGTGCGGCCGGAACGGACCGCCGCGCTCGCGGAAGTACTGCTCGACGCCGTCGGAGAAGCCGTCGCCGTCCGAGTCGCGCAGCGTCGGATCGGTGTGGAGCTCGGCCTCGCGGGCGTCGGAGAGCCCGTCGCCGTCGCTGTCGGCCTGCTCGCCGGACGAGCCGGGGCCCGCGCTGGTGTTGAAGACCTGCAGCTCCTTGATGACGAAGGCGCGCTTGATGCCCGCGAGTCGGAAGAAGAGGAAGTTGATGGGCTCGCCGTTGCGGAAGCTGCGGAACTCGCCGCCGCCGAGCTCGGCCATGCCGCGCAGTCGCGCCGCGTCCTGCTCGACGATGCGCGCCTGGCAGTCGTTCGGATCGGGGCAGGAGGTGGGGATCGCCTGATCCGGCAGGAAGACGTGGACGGCGTTGAAGACGACCTCGCCGGCCTCCGAGCGCAGGGCGCGGATGGCCTTGCAGCGGGCGAAGATCTCGGGGTCGGGGTTCGAGCGCGGGTGGCCGTCGGAGAGGAAGACGACGTGATAGTGCGCGAGGTCGGCGACCTCGCCGCCGGCGGCCGCTGCCGCGCGGGCGTTGGCGATGTCGCGGCTGATGGTCGAGAAGATCTCGTCGAGCGGCTTGATGAAGTCGGTGGTGTCGCGGTTGGGGCCGCCTTCGCCGGGCGCGCCGGCGTAGGCGTAGGTGAGGATGGTCGCGGCCAGCCGCTGGCGCTCCATCGGCGACATCGCCACGAGCTGTTGGAAGCCGCTCGCCCCGCCGTTGGTGAGCCAGGTGACGTCGCCGGCAAAGAGCAGCACCCCCAGCTCGATCTCGGGCGACTCGGGCAACGTGTCGAGCAGCTCGACGAAGGCCTGGGCGCGCGAGCCGTTCGGATCGGTGGCGCCCATCGACTGCGAGGTGTCCATCGCGAAGAGCAGCTTGACGGGCCTGCGCACCTCGCTCGCGGCCTCGGTGCACAGCTCGCCGGTGACGCGGATGGCGCGGTCCTCTGCGCCCCGGCGGCCGGCCCGGGGATCGAACAGATAGGCGTCGGTGCACGCCGCGAAGCCGAGCGCGAACGCGAGCGCCGCGATGCCTGCCCGCCTCACGGCGCGACCCCCTTGCAGACCGACTCGAGGTTGTTGGGCCGGAGGTGGTCGGGCCGGTGGAAGTCTTCCGGCTCGAGGACTATCTCGGGGCCCGCGGGGACGCGCACCGACGGGGGCGCGAACTGGGCGAAGACGCAGGCCTTGCGCCAGACGCCGTAGTCGCGCGTCACGTTGCTCTCGGGCGCCTCGCCGAAGGTGAGGGTGATGAGGTTGTAGCCAATCTGCCCGCTGCTGCGCTGCGGGGTGAGCAGCCGGATGTTCGAGACCAGGAAGTCGTAGCAGACGCTGCCGTTCTCCTGGGCCGTCGCCTGGATCTCGTAGCGGTACGACTCTTTGGCGTGCACGGCCCGATCGTCGAGCAGCGGGTGGGTGTGCTGCGCTACCTCGGTCAGGTCGGGGACGCCGTCGAGGTCGTGGTCGAGGACGCGGTCGTTCGGCGTCAGCGGATCGAGCCCGAGCGAGACCTCGAGGCCATCGGGGATGCCGTCGGCGTCGGTGTCGAAGAGGGTCTCGTTGGTGCCCAGATACGCCTCGGCCGCCTGCGACAGGCCGTCCCCGTCCAAGTCCGCGCAGCTATAGCGGGCCTCGACCTCGTCGGTAGTGCGGCAGCCGCGCGGATCCGGGGCGAGCGGGTCGAAGGTCTCGGCCGCGCGGGCGAGCTCGAAAGAGTCCGAGAAGCCGTCGCCGTCGCTGTCGGGGTCGAGCTTCTCGGTGCCGCGGACCGCCTTGGCGTCCTCATCGTCGGGCACCCGGTCGCCGTCGCTGTCGAGCCGCGGCCCGCCACGGCCGGGCACCGCGTTGGTGTTCTCGGCGAAGAGCGTCTTCGCCGCCAGACGAGAGGCGAGCGAGGTGTAGTCGAGTGCGCCAAGCTCGATGGAGGCGGTGTCGGTGAACTCCTGGAAGGTGCCGCCGCCGTGGGCCTCGGCGATCTCGGTGAGCGTCCAGGTCGCCACCGCCCGCGCGTCGGCGGCGGCCAGACCGTTGTAAAGGTCGCCCGAGCAGAGCTCGCCGCAGGCCTCCACCGCGCCCTGGTTGAAGAGCAGGATGGTGTGGAGGCGGATGTCGCCGATGTTGCGCTTCTGCTTGAGGTCCATCAGGCGGTCGACCGCGTCGAAGAGCTGGTAGTTCTGGTTGCGCTCGGCTCCGCCGATGAAGCCGTCGATCACCTCGCCCGCGTCGTTGGCGTTGCAGAAGTCGGGCGGGTTGTCCGCCCAGATGGCCCAGGGGTTGTCGGCGCCCGCGTACTGGCTCTCGGGCATCGAGTCGTCGGCGGCGCAGCGCGGATAGGGCGCGCCGTCGGTCAGCAGGATCACGACGTAGCGGGTGCGCGGCAGCACCTGCGGGTTGGAGGCGTTGATGTCCGCCTCGATGCGCGTGAAGGCGTGCGCGAGCGCGCCCTGGTAGTCGGTGCCCTTGCCCAGCTTGGCCTGGAGGTTTTCGATGCGAGCGTCGCCGAGGTCGCGGGCCGGCACGAAGAACTGGCCGTCGGAGAAGCGGGGAAAGTCGTCGACGATCTGTGACTCGAAGGGCACGAGGGCGACCGAGACGTTCGACTGCCGCGCGAAGCGCGCCATCAGCTCCTTGAGCGCGCGCACCCGGCCCGGGACCTCGGCGGCGATGCCGAGCCGGTCGGCCACCTGCTGGCAGAAGCCGTTGTCGTCCTGCGAGCCGGGGCCGTCCGAGACGCACATCGAGCCTGACTTGTCGACGAGGAAGACCACCTTGACCGGGAAGTTGGCCGGGGAGGGGGTGCCGGTGCAGACCTTGCCGCGGATCGAGAGCCGGTCGTCGAGGGCCGTCTCCTCGACCGCGACCGGCTGCAGCAGGGCGTCGGTGCAGCCGGCGAGCAGCAGGAGGACCAGCACGCGGGAGTGCACCATGGCCGTCTCCTTTACTGGCGCGCGCGCCGTGCCGGGCTCACGGGCGCGTCTCCAGGTCTTCTTCGAACAGGGCGATTGTCGGTTCCGGCGGCCGGCGCGTCGAGGGCGCGAGGAAGACCACCGGTTCGGCCCGGAAACGCGCGAGGGCACTCTGGCCCGAGGCGCCCTCGGCGGCGAAGACCGCGTAGAGATAGAGGTCGTTGGCGCCGGCCTCGCGCTCGAGTGTCTCGCGGGTCTCGACGAGGCCGATGTTGCCGAAGCGCACGCGGTAGCGCGGGCGGCCAGGGCAGGGATCGACGGCGGCCTCGGCGCTGCCGGCCGGCGGGGGCGCGAGCTCCTCGAGCTGGTAGGTGTAGGCCCGCGAGCCGGCGAGCTCCGGGTCGTTGCTGAGCGGGTCGGTGTGCCAGCGCAGCTCGTCGAGGTTGGGAAAGCCGTCGCGGTCGGTGTCGAGGCTCTGCTCGTGCTCGAGCGGATTGCTGCCGCTGAGCGCCTCGACCAGGTCAGGAACGCCGTCGCCATCGGTGTCGCCCATGCAGTCCTCGGTGCCGAGCAGGCGCTCCTCGCAGGAGGTGAGCCCGTCGCGATCCTCGTCGACGCCCGGGGTGCAGCCCTTGATGGCGTCGGGCGAGAGCGGGTCGAGGCCGACGAGCATCTCGACGCCGTCGAGCAGCCCGTCGCCGTCAGTGTCGGGCGAGTCGGGATCGGTACCGGCGCCGGGCTCGTCCTGATCGGCGAGCCCGTCGCCATCCGAGTCGGGCAGGAGCTGGCCCGCCCGGGCGCGTGCCTGACGGTTGAAGGCGACGACGGTGCGCAGCCGGACCGGGCGCTCGAGGCCGGCGAGGTTGAGGCCGAGCAGCGCCGTCTCGAGCCCCGCGAGGTCGGCCACGCGCTCGCGCGTGCCGCCCGCCTCGGCGATAGCCGCAGCCTGGCGCCGCGCGCCTTCGTCCGGTCCGGCGAGAGGGACGTAGACGGGCTGGATGGTGATCTGGCCGGCGCCGTACTTCTCCTCCAACGCGCGAATGCGCCCGGCCTGGCGCACGGCGAGGCACTCGGCGCACGAGGCCGAGTCGACGCACGGATCGTCGGGAGGCAGCGCTCCGCAGCTCGAGGTCGGGTCCGGCTCGAAGGCGAGCAGCACTATCGAATAGCGGGTGCGCGCCCGGGTTCCCGGGCACTGCCCGAGCATGGCGCCGGAGGTGAGCGACTCGGCGAGCTGCAGGGCGTTGGCGAGCGAGAGCGGGCCGTCCTGGGAGAACGAGGTGTAGCGCGCGAGCGCGGTGGCCATCTCGGTCGGCTCGCCGAACCCGCCGGGGAGCTGGCTGAAGGCAAAGGCGTTGTAGGCGACCAGCCCGTAGCGGATCGAGGGGCTCGTGTAGCGCTTCAGCGCGGCGTCGATGGCCCTGACGACTTGCGCGCGCACCTCGGGCTCGACCCCGGCGCCGCCCTGGACGACGAAGAGGATCCGAGTCGGGAAGTGCCGTCCGGTCGGAGCCGGAGCGCAGAAGAGGCCCTCGAGCGCGGCGCGGTCGGGCAGGTTCGCTCCGCCGCCGGCGATCGAATAGAGCGAAGCGTCGGTGCACGCGCCCGCCGCGAGGAGGAAGAGGAGGAGGAGGGTGGTCCGCCCGGACATGGAGCCTCGGTTATAGATCGCGGGCGTGATTTTCGCTTCGTTGACACTGCCCAGTTGCCTTTGGCTTACTGTCGCGGCCTCTTCCAACCTCATTTGAGGAGCCGATGCCCAGGGTCGTGCCGCTGTCCCGCCTCGCGTGGTGCGCTCTCGTCGCGGCGCTCTGGGTTGCGCCGGCCGAGGCGCACGTCCTGGAGCCTGCGGACGTGCTGACTCGTTCGGTGCTCGCCAAGCGCCGCGCCCGAAAGACAAAGCCGAAGCGACCCCCGCGCGAGCCGGAGAGCGCCGCATCGAAGGTCTCCGCCGCGGAGCCGCCCGCCTCCGCTGGCGAGGAGGCGCCGAAGAGCGAGGCGAAGGCCGACGAGGTCGTGCGCGCGCCGCGAGGCCCGACGCGCATCGACTTCGACGATCGGCTCATCCAGGGCCAGACCAACAAGTCGGGGGCCGTCTACCTCTTCGATCGCAAGGAGCTCTCCGTGCGCAGCATGGTCAAGCAGCGCACCAGCTTCCGGGATCAGATCGTCCGAGACGTCCTCGCCGAGTGACCGACGTGCACGACTCTTTGGTACTGCAGGTCGTCATCTTCCGTGAAGGCAGCCTGGTGGGGACCGAGGTGTTCCTGCCGGGCGCCTATGCCTTGGGCAGCGACGACGAGTGCGAGCTGCTGCTCGCCGATCCCGCCGTCTCGCCCTGCCACGCGGTCCTCACCTTCAAGGAGGGCAAGGTTCGGCTCGAGGATCTGAGCGGCCGCGGTGCGGTGGTGATCAACGGCGCGCCTGCCCTCAGCGCCGAGGTTGGCGCCCGGGACGACATCGCCATCGGCCCGTTCCTCGTGAAGGTGCGCGTGGTCGGCCAAAAGCGCGGCACGCCCAAGGCGGCGCCGGCGACCCCTCGAGCCGTTACGGGAGCGACTCCGACACAGGCGAAGGCTCCTTTCCCCGGTGGGCCGTCGAAGCCTCAGCCTGCGAGCTCCCCGCCGCTCGCCAGCCATCGAAATTCGTCTGCACCTTTGGCGGGCCCGCGGGCGCTGTCGCGCGGCGTTGCTCCGGGACCCGTGGCGGGCAGACAGGAGGCGTCAAGAACGCTCGAGCCTTTCGAGCACGTTCGCAGCGCCAAGCCACGCGCGGCGTCCGCGGAGCAGCAGACCGAGGTCCTGACGCTTCCACCCGTCGCCGCGGCGCCTGCCGTGACGCCGCCGTGGGATTCGAGCCCCAGGATCCGCCTTCCCGCCCCCAGCCCCACGCCTGCGCCGGCGGCGACACTCGAAGAGGTTCCGGCCGCCGCCGTGTCGGCCGACCTGACCGACCCTGCCCTCGTCGTCCCTGCCCCGGTTGCCGGCATCAAGACCGTCGAGGAGCTGCCGGTAGTCGACGATGTGGACGTGCTCGAGGAGGTCGAGAAGGCTGCGGTCGCTCTCGAGCTGGCCACCCCGCCGGGGCTCGGGGCTCCTGCGGAGCGTGCCGGAGATGTCGCCGCGGGTGGAGATCGGTCGAGAAACGCTTCTTCGACTCCTTCCGGTTCCGCTCACCCTGAGCGCAGCTCCCGACGCGCGAGCGGTGGGAGCGGAGTCGAAGGGCCCCTCGACGCCGGCCTCGCAGGCTCGGCCTAC
>DHSB01000012.1:16180-30786 GCA_002408385.1 Myxococcales bacterium UBA5297 | reverse complement strand
GGCCTCGCAGGCTCGGCCTACGCTCGGGCCTCTCGACTTCGCTCGAGGGAACCGGAGGGGGCGGGCCGAGCTCAAGGAGATTCCCCGACACCTACCGAGGACACAGGCACGAAAAGACCTGCGTCCGGCCCCTTCCTGCGCGTGCGGGTCCTCTGGGGCGATTACGTCATCGGCCTGCACGGCTTTCGGTTCGGGACCTCGCTGCGCAGCGGGCCGAGCGAGGACTGTGACGTCCCTCTCTACGACCTGGCGTTTCCGAACAGCTTCGAGCTGGCGAAGGTCGACAAGGGCTTGTGGACGGTCCAAATCCCGCGCGGCGCGCGAGCGCGCCTCTTTGGCGGCAGCGGCGGCTGGCAGCCGGTCGCCTCGGGCAAAGTCGCGCTCGTTGGCGGACAGGCGCTTCACCTCGAGGGAAGCCGCTGCGCCGTCGAGCTGCGTCCAGACCCGGTGCCGCCGGCGGCGCCGATGCGCTTCAGCGACGTGGTCGACTCGCGCGTCGGCGTTCCCTTTGCGCTCGCCGCGAGCCTGGTCCTCGCCGCCATCCTGCTGATGCCCGAGCCGCCGAAGGAGACCTCCGACTTCGAGCCGAAGAAGCTCGCCCCCATCCGCGCCTTGCTCAAGCCGCCGCCAAAGAAGGAGCAGCAGAAGATCAAGGAGAAGATCGCCCGGCTGACGAAGAGGGAGGTCGTCGCCCAGGACCCGGACGTCGTCGCGCCGAAGACCCGGGCCCAGGGCTCGGCGCGGAAGGCGATCAAGGCCGTCGAGAAGCTCACCAGCGCCGGGCCCGCGGTCGAGAGCCTGCTCAAGGCGACCTCGAAGATGGCCGGCGGGCCCAAGGGCTATGGCGACAAGGGCATGGGGTTCAAGCTCTCGCCGCTCAACGGCAAACCTCCCATCGCCATGGCAGGGATGGAGGTCGGGCAGGGCATGGGCGGATTCGGCGCGAAGACGAAGGGCCTCGGCGGCGTTCGCGGCATGGGCGGCGGCCCGGGAGGCGGAATCGGCGTCTTCGCGAGCGGGGGCGTTGGCAAGAAGCAGGTGGCCGGCACGGTGGTCTCGGCGCCTGCGCGCCGCGCCAAGGTGAGCGGCGGCTCGCTGCCGCGCGAGGCGGTCGCCAAGGTGATCAACGAGCACCTCTCGGAGGTGCGCGGCTGCTACGAGCGGGCGCTGCTCAAGAGCCCCGGGCTCGCCGGCAAGCTGCAGCTCGAGTGGACGATCGACTCGAGGGGCAAGGTCTCCGAGATCAAGGTGAAGACCTCGACCCTGCGCGGGGCCGAGGTGCCCAACTGCATCGTCTCGAGCCTGAAGGCCTGGACCTTCCCGCCGCCGAAGGGCGGGCGGGTCATCGTCTCCTATCCCTTCCTTTTCAATAGCGTCGGGTTCTAGGCGGGGCTCCTGGAAGCCAGCCTAGCCTCGGCGTCGAGAGGAGCCGCGTGAGAGCCAGAGCATTCTTCCTGGGAATGGCGCTGTGGATGGCGCTTCCGTCGGCGGCCGTGGCCGACGAGACGCTCGAGCCGGGCCGGCTCGCGGCGGTGCAGCGCCGGAAGTTTCGCCTCGATCACGAGCTCTTTGCCGCCGGCACGCTGTTGCCGCTCGACGCCTTCTACAAAGGCATTGGCCCGGTGGCGAGCTACACCTTTCACTTCGGCGACGCGTTCGGCTGGGAGGTCGCGCGCGCGGGCTACAGCTTCCGACTCGAAACCAGCCTGCACGAGCAGCTCGAGAACGACTTCAAGGTCTCGGCCACCGAGTTCGAGGAGGCCCAGCTCCTGCTCGGCTCGGCGCTCGTGTTCCGGCCGCTCTACGGCAAGCTCGCCCTGATGAACAGCAGCGTCATCCACGGGGAGATGTTCGGCCTGCTCGGCGGCTCGGTCATGCGCTTCACCCGCTCTTTCAAGCCTGGGCCGCAGGCGGGGCTCGGCTTCCGGCTCTATCTGAGCGAGGCGATCTCGTTTCGCACCGAGGCGCGCTACCACCTGCTGTTCTCGGGCGGGCTGACCCACGTCGTCGAGATCTCCTCGGGCTTCGCCTTCAACCTCGGGGGCGCCGACTGACCGCCATGCGCACCCTGTCCCTGGCCATGTTGAGCGCGCTGCTGCTCGCCGCCGCCCCGGGCAGCGAGCCCGCCTCCGCGGAGAAGAGCGGTGCGCCCTCGCCCGAGGCCGTCGTGCCCGCGGCGGCAGCCGCCGACGATTCAGCTCCTTCTGCCGCGGAGGGGAAGGAAGGCGCTCAGGAGGACGAGCCGGTCGGGGTCGGCCCCGAGACCTTCGACGAGGCGCTCGAGCTGCACTACGGCGGCACCCCGCGCGAGGCTGCCCCGCTGTTCTTCCAGTACGTCCGCGGCTCGGCGCGCACCGCCGACAACTACGAGTGGGCGCAGTATTTCCTCGGCAATGACCTCGCGCAGCTCGGCTTCACGCACGCGGCCTTCAACTTCTACGCCGAGGTGGCGAAGACCCGCTCGCGCGCCGAGGTGCTGCCGGTCGTGCTCGGCGCGCTCGAGAAGCTGAGCGCAAGGACGGTCTATGACGCCGAGCTCGTCGAGCGCGAAGTGCTCGGCGGCACCGACTTCGGCTTCGTCCCTGCCTCGGTGCGCGACTACGTGCGCTTCCACAAGGGCATGGTCGACTACCGCAACGGGCATCTGCGCTGGGCGTGGGGGCACTTCGACAAGCTGGAACAGGGGAGCGGCTACCACGCGCGGGCAAGGCTCGTGCGCGCCGTCCACAAGCTCGAGAAGGAGAATGCGCCCGAGCCCGCGCTCGCCGAGCTGGAGGCGCTCTCCGCCGACGAGAAGGCCCCGCGCGAGGTGCGCAACGACGCGCGCGTCGCGGTGGCGCGGCTGCGCTTCGAGCGCGGCGAGTACAAGAAGGCCCACGTGGCCTACGACGCGGTCGAGCTGCCCGAGCTCGATCCGGGCCGCGGGCAGCTCTACCTGGAGAAGGCCTGGACCTATTACCGGATGGGCGAAGCCTCCCAGGCGATGGGCCTGCTGCTCGCGCTGGACGCGCCGAGCTTCCGCGAGCTGTTCCTGCCGGAGAAGTACGTGCTCGCCTCGCTCATCTACAAGGACCGCTGCCATTACCTGCCGGCCAAGCGCGCGGCGAGAGGCTTCACCCGCCGCTACGGCCCGGCGCTGCGGCTCGTGCGCGAGCGTGGCGACCTGAAGTCCGATGAGCGGCTGCTCGCCGCCGCCTTGCAGATAGAGCCGGCCTCGCGGCGAGCCGGCGAGCTCGTCGCCCGGCTCGAGCTGGAGCGCGATCTCATCGACGCCTACGCGAGCCGGTTCGAGGCCTCGGGCCTGACGCGAAGGCTGCGCCAGCTCTACGAGCGGGCGCTCGCCGAGGCGATCCGGCAGCGCGAAATCGCCCTCGAGCACGCGCTCGCGGCCGCCGCGGACCGGTTGCTGCGCGAGGAGGAACAGGTGCGGCTGCTCGACTACGAGATCGGGCTCGACCTCTACAAGCGCGTCAAGAAGGGCGCGCTCCTCGCCGAGGCCCAGGCGATCGATCTGGCGGCCGACGAGGACGCAGTCGTCTATCCGTTCGACGGCGAGTACTGGAACGACGAGCTGATGGACTTCCGACTCGACCTGCCGAGCCGCTGCGCCGCCGCCGAGGGTGACCGATGAAGCGCATCGCTCTCCTCTGCCTGCTGCTCGCTTCCTGCGCCCACGGCCCCGAGGCTGAGAGGCCCTACCAACCCTCCTCCCGCGCCCAGGAGCGCGCCGAGCTCATCGCGCGCCTCAAGCGCGACCTGGTGAAGGTCGACCGCTCGATCCAGGTGACCGACCGGCTCATCGGAGAGTCGCGCTCGGCGCCGTACCTTCCCGACCTGATCTTCCGGCAGGCCGAGCTCTACGTGGAGAAGAGCCGCTATCGCTTCCACCTCGAGGCCGAGCTGCACGCGGCGGCCGGGCGGCGCGGCTCGCTGGTCGTGCCCGACGTCACCCTGCTCAAGCAGAAGGCGGTGAGCCTCTACGAGCGGATAGTGCGCGAGTTCCCGGACTTCGCCGAGAACGACCAGGTGCTCTTCTTCACCGCCCACGAGCACCGCGAGCTGGGCGACTACGACAAGGCGCTGCAGGTCTACCAGGAGCTGATCGACAAGCACCCGAAGAGCAACCTCGTCGCCGAGGCGCTGCTCATCATCGCCGACTACCACTTCGACAAGAGCGACCTCGACAAGGCGGAGACCTACTACCAGAAGGTGCTCGCCGAGCCGCCGTCGCCCGCGCACGACCTCGCCCGCTACAAGCTCGGCTGGGTCTGGATCAACCGCGGCAAGCACGGCGAGGCTGTCAAGCACTTCGAGGCCGTCGCGCGCTCTCCGGTCGGCGCGGCCGAGGGCGAAGAGGCGCTGTCGATCAAGAGCCTGGCGCTCTCCGACCTCGTCTTCTCGTACACCGAGTCGCGCAAGGCCAAGGGCGCGGTCGAGTACTTCGAGGCGCTGTGCGACTCGGCCAACTCGTTCGAGGTCGTCCTCGAGAAGCTCGCCAACCGCTACTTCATCAAGCAGGAGATGCAGAACGCGGCGCCCGTCTACCGGCGGCTGCTCGCCATCTCGCGCGACTTCGAGCGCGATCCGGAGCGGGCAGGCCGGCTGTACGAGACCATCAAGTCGAGCAAGGGCAAGGTCGTGCCGACCGCCGAGGACGTGCGGGTGCTCGTGCGCGTCGCCGCCCGCACCCGAATCGACACGCGGATGCCCGAAGACGAGCGGATGGGCCTGCTCGAGGACCTCGAGGTCTTCTCACGCGACCTGGCGACCAGCCTCCACGTCGAGGCCCAGAAGAAGAACGACAAGGCGGCCTACTCCGAGGCGGCCGACGCCTACCTCGCCTACCTCGAGCTGTTCCGGGGCGAGACGCACAAGCGGGCGATGCTCGAGAACCTCGCCGAGTCGCTCTTCAACGCCGAGCGGTTCGCCGAGGCCGGCCGCGCCTACGAGAAGGTGGCGGCGATGGTCGAGGGCGAGGAGCGCGAGAAGCCGCTGTTCAGCGCGCTCGTCGCCTTCCAGAACGCGCTCAAGGAGCCGGGCAAGCTCAGCTACTTCGACCGCACCAACGCGCGCTTCGGCATCCGCCAGCTCGGGGCCTTCTACGTGAAGAGCTACCCGCAGAACCCGAACGCGCCAAAGGTGAAGCTCAACGTCGCGCGCGCCTACTACGAGGAGGGCGAGTTCCGGCAGGCCGGTGAGCTCTTCACCGCCTTTGCTTCGGAGCATCCCGGTGACGCCGACGCCTCCGCCGCCGCGCACCTCGCGCTCGACAGCTTCCACAGCCTCAAGGACTACAAGGCGCTGGCCGACGCGGGCGCGAAGCTGCTCGCGGTCAGCGCGTTGCCCGCGACGCTGCAGCAGGAGCTCAGAGACATCCTCGCCTCGGCCAAGGCCGAGGAGCTGTCGGAGGTGGTCATCGCCTCGGACACGGGCGAGGAGGACGCGATAACCCGGCTGGTGAAGATCGCCGACGACCCCGCGCGCGAGGGCACCGATCTGGCCGAGCGCGCGCTCACCACGGCGCTCGGTCACGCGGTCACCCGCCGGCAGATCGAGGTCGCCGAGGACGTCGCGCGGAAGATCATCGAGCGCTTCCCCAAGTCGGCTCCCGCGGCGAACGCCGCGCTCACCCTCGCCCGGCTGTCGGCGGAGGTCGGTGACTTCGACAGCTCGGCCGCCCACTACGAGTCGATGGCCGCGCAGTTCGAGGGCGACCCGAAGGCCGTCGATGCCCTGGAGACGGCCGGCGAGCTGCGGCTGATGATCGGCGACCTGTCGCGCGCCGTCGCCGACTTCGAGAAGGTGGCCGCAGCCCGCAAGGACGGTGAGTCGCTCGCGCGCCTCGCGGAGGCGCGCCTCTCAAGCCGGGATCTCGCCGGCGCGCAGCAGACGGCCGAGGCGGCGCTGAAGGCCGATTCGGGCAGCGCGCGCGCCGCGGCGGTCCTGGGCGAGGCGCTCCTCGAGCAGGGCAAGGCGCCCGAGGCCGAGCAGGCGCTGCTCGCCGCCGGCCCGGCGCTGCAGAACGCGATGCAGACCGACCCGGAGTCGCTCGCCAAGGTCTACTTCCTGTGGGGCGAAGCGGTCTTCGCGCAGTTCAAGGCCATCGGCCCCGAGGACATCGAGCGCAAGGCGAACATGCTGCAGGTGCTGCAGCAGGCCTACACCAGCGCCGCACAGCTCGGCGGCGACTGGGCCATCGCCGGGATGTTCCGGCTGGCGCGCTCGCTGGACATCCTCGCCGCCTCCATCGAGCAGATGCCCGAGCCGCCGGGCCTCAAGCCGCGCGACCGGGCCGAGCTCAAGGCGACGCTGCAGCGGCAGGCTTCCGAGCTGCGGGTCGGCTCGGGCCAGGCCTTCGAGGCCTGCGTCAAGCGCGCCCGCGAGCTCGAGATCTACACGCCCTTCGCGCTCGGCTGCGCGACCCGCCGCGAGATCGACCCGAAGCTACCGGTGCCCGCGCCGCGAACGGCCCCCGAGGCCTCGCGCATCAAGCCTTTCCGCGAAGCGCTCTCGCGCGACCCGGACGACATCAAGGCGCTCGAGGGTCTGGGCCAGGTGTTGCTCGAGGCTGGCGACTACCACCGCGCGCGCCTCGCCTTCGCCCGCATCGGCGAGCTGGACCTCAACTACGGCCCCGCGCAGGCCGCCCTCGGCTTCGTGCACCTGAAGATGGGTGAGCCGGTCCTCGCGGTCGCCGCGCTCAACCGTGCCCTGGAGATCGACGCGCGCGACGCGAAGGCTCGCGCCAACCTCGCGGCCATCAAGTGCCGCTTCGGCGACGAGAAGGGCGCCCGCGCCGAGCTCAAGCGCCTCAAGACGCGCCCGAGCGGCCCGGACGTCGACCCGGAGTACACGGCATGCGCCAAGTGAGCGGCCACAGGACGGCTCGACCTCTGCCGTGGGCGCTCGCGCTGCTCGTCGCCGCCTGCGGCGGGTCGAACACTCTCGAGGGCAGCCTCGGGGAGGTCGTCGACCTGCGGTTCGACGGGGTCGAGGTCTCGGTGACCGACTCGGCGGTGACCGTGGGCTACTTCCGCAGGAAGGGCGAGGCGCGCGACCTCGTCTTCAAGCTCGTCCTCGACTCGCCGCCCGGAAACGTGGTGCATGAAATCCAGACCGACCTCTCGCCGACGCCAGACGGCCGCCCGCGCGCCTCGGTGACCCGGTCGGTGGCCGAAGACCCCATCCGCACCTACGCGGCGATCAAGCACGGGTTCGTGCGGTTCGACGGCCCGCTCGAGCTCGACAGGCCAGCCTCCGGCGAGCTCCGCGTGACGCTGGGCGCGGGCGGCGACGCGGGCGAAGGGCGCACCGCGTTCGGGACCTTCTCGGTCGAGCGGGTCGTCCCCGGAAGCTGAAGGGAAGAGTGATGCGACGAGCCTTTCCACTCCTGTTGCTCCTTGCCGGATGCGGCCTCGCGCACGTGGACCCGGCGGCCGTCAAGGCGCTGCCGCTCGAGGCCCGGCTCGATCTGCTCGAGGCCGAGAACGAGCTGTTCATCGCCGTCGACGCGGTCGACGAGGCGAGCTTCCGGCTCCAGGACGCCCGCGAGGCGTACCGCAGCGCCGATGAGCGCATCGACGAGGCCGAGGCGGCGCTCGAGCATGCGGAGAAGGGCAAGGAGCCGCACCTGATCGAGGTGGCGCAGCTCGCGGTTCAGGCTGCCGAGGAGCGCGAGGCGTTCCTCGACATCTGGCGCGACGTGGAGGCGGCCCGCCTCGAGGTCGAGAGGGCGCGGCTCGAGCTCGCGCAGGTTCGCTTCGAGCGGACGAAGGCCCTCGCGGTGAAGCGGGCGAACGTTGCGGGCGCCGAGAAGCTCGACCTCGACGCCTACGAGTCCGCGGCCGCCGGGCTCGAACAGGAAGTGAAGCAGCGCGAGGAAGAGGCACGCCTCGCGGAAGAAGGGGCAGGCACGGCGCGCTCGCAGTGGCAGGCGACGCGCCGGCTGCTCGCGCAGAGGACCGGAGGCGGGCAGGGCAGTCCCTGGGTGGAGTAGCAGGATGCCGCGCTCGAAAACCGCGAGAGCGAGGGTAGGCGCATGAAGGCTCTGACACTGCTTGCTCTGCTGACCCTGGTCGCCGGCGCGCCCGAGACCGGAGGGGAGGGCGACGCGCTGCGCCAGGCGCAGGCGGCCGTCCAGCACGACCCGGAGGACGCACACGCGCGCGTCGTGCTCGGCATGGAGCTGCTGAGCGTCGGCCGTGCCGAGGAGGCGGCCACGCACCTGCGCGAGGCGCTGAACCAGGAGCCCGAGAGCATCGAGCTGCGGCTGACGCTCGCGCAGGCGCTCGGCGAGTGCCAGAGGTACGACGAGGCCGATCGGCTCTGGCGACAGCTCGTCGAGGAGGCTCCCGGCTCGCTCGAGATCCGCGTCTCGTACGCGGGGTTCCTGCGCAAGGCCGAGAACCCGGCCGGCGCCGTCGCCCAGCTCCGCGAGGCGCTGCGCATCAAGCCGAAGGACGCGCAGCTCCTGTTCAACCTGGGCGAGGCGCTCGAGAAGGCCGGGAAGATCGTCGAGGCGGTCGCCATCTACCGCGAGGCGCTGGCCGCCGACGCGACGCTCGTCGCGGCGCGGGTCAACCTCGGCCGCGCGCTCGGCGAGCTCGAGCAGAACGAGGCCGCGCTGCAGGAGCTCGGCAAGGCCGCCGAGGCCAACGACCCGGACGCGCACTACAACCTCGGGCTGCTCCACTATCGCCAGGGCCGCGTGCAGGCCGCGATGGCGAGCTACCGCAAGGCCATCGAGCTGAAGGCTGGGCACGCCTCCGCGCACAACAACCTCGGGGTGGCGCTGCTCGAGTCGGGCGACGAGGAGGGTGCGCTCGCCGAGTTCAAGAGCGCCATCGCCCTCGAGCCGAGCGACGCGGAGGCCCACTTCAACCTCGGGTTGCTCTACTTCAAGACCGGGAAGACCTCGCTGGCAACCCGCCAGTTCGAGCGTGCCCTGCAGCTTCGCCCCGAGTCGACACAGGCGCGCCTATCGCTCGCCGATGCGCTGCTGAAGCAGAAGGACGCGCGCCGTGCCCTGCCGTTGCTCAAGGACGTGGTGGATCGGCGCCCGAAGGACTCCGGCGCGCATCGGCTGCTCGCGCGCGCCTACCTCGAGGCTGGCGACGCACAGCATGGGGTCGAGGCGCTCAAGCGCGCCGTCGACCTGACCCCGGACGATGCGACCGCGCAGGCCGCGCTCGGCGAGGCCCTTCTGTCCATCGGGGACTTGGAGGGCGCGGTCGCGCAGTACGAAAGGCGCCTTGAGACCGAGAAGCGGCTCGAGGGGCGGGCGTCGGCCGCCGCGCACTTCGATCTGGGCGAGGCCTACGCGGCCCGGCGCATCGCGTCGAAGGCGCAGCCGCACTACGAGAAGGCCATCGAGCTCGACGGCGCCGAGGCCCGCTATCAGTTGCGGCTGGCCGATCTGCTGCTCGCCCGAGGCGAGTGGGACGCGGCCGGGCGCGCCTATGAGGCGGTGAAGAAGAAGTTCCCGGCGAACGCCGAAGCGCCGGGCAAGCTCGGCATCGTCGCCTCGCGGCGAGGCGACTTCGAGAAGGCCATCCCTGCGCTCCAGACCGCGGTCGCGGTCAACCCGGAGGACGTCGATGCCCGGGTCGAGCTCGGCTTCTGTTACTACCGCCAGGACGAGGTCAAGCGGGCCGTCGCCGAGCTTCGCGGCGCGCTCGCGCAGAAGCCACGCCATCCGCTCGCGCACTACTACCTCGGCGTTGCGCTCTATCGGGAGGGCGACGCGCAGGGCGCGCTCGAAGCGCTGGCGAAGGCGGCCGAGCTGGACAGGGGCTTTGCCGATCCGCATTTCCTGCGGGGCCAGGTCCTCGAAGCGACCGGCGACAAGTCGCAGGCGCGCGGCGAGTACGAGATGGCCATCTCGATAGACCCGAGCCACAAGGACGCGAAGGCGGCGCTGCAAAAGCTCGGGAAGTAGCGCCCCAGGGGCCGAGCGCTTGGTGGGGCCCTCGGCCCTGCCGGCTCGCCGGCCTTCGCGGCGGTGCCATGCCGCTTGGCAAACCGTCAAGCGCCGTGGTGCCTCTCAACTCCAACGCGCCCTCGCGCCGGCGCGAGCGGTGATGGTCGTGGGCTTGCAGTGACCTGCCTCCCGTGGCCACCGGAGGTGAGCATGCACTGCGCGCTTCGATCGTCGCTTGCCCTCGTCACCGCCTGTGTCTGTGTCTCGGGCGCGTCCCGCGGGGAGGCGCCGCAAGAAGGCGCGCAGGCGTACTCCGTTTCGGTCCAAAAGCTCGAGGCGAGCCGCGAGCAGCTTGCCGCGGCCTACCGCGAGGCGAAGTCGCCAAAGAGCCGAACTGAAGTCGTCGAACGCGCCCGCCGTCGCCTCGCGGGCGCCATCGTCGAGGAGCTCATCCCGGCCTGGTTCGGCACGCGCTGGGAGTTCTACGGCACGACCGAAACGCCCGGCGAAGGCGCCATCGCCTGCGGCTACTTCGTGAGCACCGTCCTGCGCGACGCCGGATTCAGGGTCGAGCGCGTGCGGCTGGCGCAGCAGGCCTCGGAGAACATCGTCAAGACGCTCGTGCCAGCGCAGCAGATCCGCCGGTACCGCTGGAAGAGCCCGGCCGAGCTGGTCGCGGCGGTGCGCGCGGAGCTTGGTGACGGGCTCTTCGTCGTCGGTCTCGACTACCACGTCGGCTTCCTGCACCTCGGCGGCGAGGGTGCCTCGTTTTGCCACTCGGCCTATTTGGCCCCGACCGCTGTGGTCTGTGAGCCGGCCGCGCGAGCCGCGGGCCTGGCCTCCGACTACCACGTCGTCGGTAGGCTGCTCACCGCGCCCACGATGGCCAGGTGGCTCGAGGGACGCGCCTTCAGGACCTTGGGCGCGGCTCGATAGCCGGCGGTGGCCCGGCGAAGCGCAGATTCGGGCTCTTCGCCTCGATGGCGCGATAGGTCTCGGCGAGCCGCGCGCTCTGCGGCTGCAGCTCGATGGCGAGCTTGAGCGCGGCGTGCGCGCACGACCACTGCCCTTGCGACTCGAAGAGAAGCGCCGCCGCATGCAGCGAGGCCGCCGCGAGGCCAGGCTGCCGGGCGCGGCGGCACGCCTCGGAGTGGCGCAACCGCAGGCGCGGGTCGTTCGGCTGAGCCTTGATGAGGTCTTGATAGGCCCGGGCCGACTTGAGGTACTTGCCCTTCAGGTACAAAGCGGCCGCCTCTTCCTTCATTGCACGAACATCCATCTCCACCGTCCCCCTCGCCCGCCAACCGCAAGAACCTAGGCCCGCGTCGTCGGGCAAGCGGGCTCCGCAGGTGGGGCAGTGCACGAAGAGCCGAGGCGCGGACTGGCGCTCGAAGGGCCATTTGCGGAGGAAGCAGACGGCGCAGTCCGCCGCAGCCCGGCGATGGCCTCGCTTCGATGCAAACGAGAAGGGCAGTGAAGACGGGCTTGGTGGCGTCGGGCTGTCGCGCGTGCGTTCCTGCCGGGAAAGAGTGCGAGAGAGGCGACGAGTGTCGAGTGGAGCCAGGTGTCCGGAAGCAGGCTTGCTCGCCTTGCACCCCCCGGGGAGTTCTTCTACAGTCCGTTCGTTCATCAGGCCCAATCCCGAGTCGCCAACAACACCGAGGGTATGAGAATGCGCCCACCCATTCCGCAGCACATCGAGACTCTCAGCCCCTACGTCCCCGGCAAGCCCATCGAGGAGACCGAGCGCGAATACGGCCTCAAGGGCGTCATCAAGCTCGCCTCCAACGAGAACCCGCTCGGTCCGTCTCCGATGGCGGTCGCGGCGCTCGCGGAGGCCGCGGCGTCGCTGCACATCTATCCGGACGCTGCCTGCTTCTATCTGAAGCGCCGGCTCGCCGAGTTCTTGGGCGTCACGCCCGAGGAGCTCATCGTCGGCAGCGGCTCGAACGAGGTGATTGAGCTGCTCGTTCGCACCTTCATGGCCGATGACGACGAGGCGCTGCTCTGCAAGGGCTCGTTCGTCATGTACAAGGTCGTCCTGCAGGCCCACGGCAAGAAGTTCGTGGAGGTGCCGATGCAGGACTTCCACTACGACCTCGACGCGATGGTCGAGGCGGCCGGCGCGAAGACCAGGCTGATCTTCATCGCCAACCCCGACAACCCGACCGGTACCTGGATCCAGCGCGCCCCCTTCGAGCGGTTCCTCGACAAGGTCAGCAAGAGCGCCCCGCAGGCGTTGGTGATCATGGACGAGGCGTACTTCGAGTACGTCACCGACCCGGAGTATCCCAACTCGCTGCACTACCGGCGCGACTACCCCAACGTCGTGACGCTGCGGACCTTCTCCAAGGCCTACGGCCTGGCCGGTTTGAGGCTCGGCTACGGCGTGCTCGATCCGGTGCTCGCCGGCTACATGAACCGCGGGCGCATGCCGTTCAACGTCACCTCGATGGCGCAGATCGGCGGCCTGGCGGCGCTCGATGACCAGGCGCACGTCGAGCGCACGCGAGAGATGAACACGCGGGAGCTCGCCTTCCTCCAGGCCGAGCTGCCCACGCTCGGCGTCCGGGTGCTGCCCTCGCAGGCCAACTTCGTCCTCGTCGACTTGGGCCGGCCCGCCGCGCCGATAAACGAGGCGATGCTGCGCCAGGGCGTCATCGTGCGGCCGGTGCTCAACTACGCGATGCCCAACGCGCTGCGCATCACCGTGGGCACGCACGAAGAGAACCTGAAGATGGTCGCCGCGCTGCGCGAGGCCCTCAAGAAGTGAGCCGCCCGATCATCGTCGCCATCGACGGACCGGCGGGCGCCGGGAAGAGCTCGGTCTCCAAGGCCGCTGCCACTCGCCTCGGGTTCACGTTGGTCGACACCGGCGCCATCTACCGGTGCGTCGCGCTCGCTGCGCGCCGCGACTCGGTCGCCTTCGACGACGACGAGGCGCTCGGGAGCCTGCTGCCGACCCTCGAGATCGGCTTCAGGATGCAGGACGGGCTCAACCGCGTCCTGCTCGGCGCCGAGGACGTCTCCGAGGCGATCCGAACTCCGGAGAACTCGCAGGCCGCCTCGGCGGTCTCGGCTCGCCCGGTCGTGCGCGCGGGGCTGCTCGACCTGCAGCGCCGGCTCGCGCTCTCGGCCCCCGCGGGCGCCATTCTCGAGGGCCGCGACATCGGCACCGTCGTCTTCCCCGACGCAGACGTGAAGCTCTTCGTGACCGCCTCGCCCGAGGAGCGGGCCAAGCGACGGCACCTCGAGCTGAAGGCGAAGGGAATCGACCTGCCCTTCGAGCAGGTGCTCGAGGAGCAGAAGCAGCGCGATCTTGCCGACTCGACGCGCGAGGTCGCCCCGCTCAAGCCGGCGCCCGACTCGATGCTGCTCGACACCACGGACTTCACGCTCGACGAGGTCGTCGCCCGGGTCGTCGCCGAGGTCGAGAAGGCTCGAGCGCGGGCTCGCGACCTCGCCCCGCGCTAGCAGCTCGGCCCGCGGATCGAGCGCAAGGCGCTGCCTTGACGGCTCGAGGAAGCCGGTGCTTTAGTCCCCCGGCCTCGGGGGACCGACGGGGCGATGAGCCCCAGCCAGCGAGGCTTGGAGGAAGCAATGGCGACGATGATCACCGACGTCTGCATTAGCTGTGGAGCCTGTGAGCCCGAGTGCCCGAACGCCGCCATCTCGCAGGGCGACTCGATCTACGTGATCGACCCCAAGCTCTGTAACGAGTGCGTCGGCTTCCATGACGAGCTGGCCTGCGCCGCGGTCTGCCCGGTCGACGCCTGCGTGCCGGATCCCAGTCAGGTCGAGACCGAGGCGCAGCTTCTCGCCAAGGCGACCAAGCTCCATCCCGACCGGCAGTTCCCCGCGCTCGACGCGCTTCCTGCCGCGCTCTCGCACTTCCGAAAGAAGTAGCGGCAGCCCCTGCAGGATCCGCTGAGGCGAATGGCGTGTCGGTCGCTTGCCCGTGTTGCGTTCTGCACGGTAGGTTCGGCCGCATGCGCACGCTGATACTTGCCGGCTCCATCTTGGCGTTGCTCTTCGCTCTCCCCGCGCAAGCGCAGGGTTATTTGACCGAGGAGGAGCCCGAGGAGGAGAGCGTCGAGGAAGGCGAGGACCCCGAGCCCGAAGAGACGGTGCCGGCCGCGGAGCCCATCGAGCGGGCCCACGCCGAGCGGCGGCGCGATCACGTCCTCGAGGTCGTCCGGGTCGAGTCGGCCATCGAGAGCCTCAACGACGGCACCGTCCAGGTCTTCGGAACGCGGCGCGCGTATAGATGCCCGACCGGCGAGCTCGTCTCGGAGAGCGCCTGCAATCCCTGCGTGCGCCGCGCTTCGGAGTGGGGAAGCCGCCCCCACGGCGTCTGGCTCTACGAAGCGGTCTGGCGCGCTCACGACGAGAAGAGCCGCGGCGCGGCCATCGAGCGGGTCGAGCACTTCCGCAAGTACTTCGAGCTCGAGCACCGGGGCGGCGCCGAGGCGGGGGCGCGGGTCTTCGGGTTCGACGAGTTCAGCGGGCGTACGCGGGCCCCGGCCGAGCCGGCGAAGGCCGAGCGGGTGCGCTTCTTCGTCGGCGGCGCGGAGGCGACGGCCGCGGTCGTCCCCGCGGCCGCGAGGTACGTCGAGCTCGAGGCGCGGGCCCAGACCCGGGGCGCGAGCGGCTCGCTGGTCGAGTATCCCGAGGCGCGCATCGCGCT
>DHSB01000012.1:15674-16046 GCA_002408385.1 Myxococcales bacterium UBA5297 | reverse complement strand
ATCCCGAGGCGCGCATCGCGCTCTCCTCGGCCTGCGGCGAGCTGAAGGAGTCCGGACAGGGGAAGGCGCTCTTCTCGCTCAGGCCAATGGTTGCGCGCTGCGAGGTGACGGCCACCGCGACCCCCGGCGGCGCGACGGCGGCCATCGGGGTGCGCCGCGCGGTCGAGGTCGAGATCACCTACGAGGGCCAGGCCGCCGACAAGATGCTGCTCGAAGGCGCCGAGTCGGTCGTGCTCGGCTACCGCGCGTCGGCCGGCGGCGGGCAGGTCGAGATCAAGCCGGAGTGGAAGGCGCGCGGCGGCACGCTCGAGATCCTCGACGGCGGGCGCAGCGTCAGGTTCCGGCTCGAGAAGGGCGGGGCGGGCGGCGAGG
>DHSB01000012.1:15191-15528 GCA_002408385.1 Myxococcales bacterium UBA5297 | reverse complement strand
GCAGTTGCTCGATCTCGGCAGCGGCGCCGGCGACAGGCTCGCCATCGAGCGCAAGAGGTCGGAGTAGCCGCTCAGCTCGCGGTCGCCTCTCGCACCTCCGCCCAGAGGCTGTGTCCCTCGAGCGTCGCGCCGAGCGGGGCGCGCCTCAGCGCGACGTGGAGCAGCGTCGCGGCGAGGGACTCGACCCTTATCGGCGCGTACGTCTCGAGCCGCAGCAGCCTCCCGAGCGTCTCGGCGCCAGGAAAGCCGCGGTCGTCGCCGATGAGCATCGAGGGCCGGAAGATGGTGAAGGGCAGGCCGCTGTCGCGCACCAGGGCCTCGGCGCGCGCCTTGGCCT
>DHSB01000012.1:377-14987 GCA_002408385.1 Myxococcales bacterium UBA5297 | reverse complement strand
CGCGCGCCTCGCCGCGGCGACGAGCTGCGCGGTGGTGCCGACGTCGCTCGTCTCGTAGGTGTCGCCGGTCTCGAAGCGCTTGCGCATCGTGCCGATAGGCTGGACGACCGTCGTGCAGCGGGCGAGGACCTCGGCGAGCGCGTCCCCGTCGCCCAGGTCGAGGACGGCCGCGCGGGGATCGACCGGCCCGGTGGCGGCTCGCTTCGGCCGCACCTGAGGAACGATGGCCACCTGGCGGGCTCCCGCCTGTTCGACCAGCGCCCGGCCGACGACGCCGGTCGAGCCCGCGATGAAGAGGACGCGCTCTCGCATCTGCGACCGCCTTTCTCCTGATGGCCGCCCTCGTCTTCGGAAGGCCGACCTTCCGTGTCGGCCGCCGGGGCTCTGTCGCCCGATTCGACCCCGTATCCGGAGGGCCGCCCCTCGTGTCGGCCGATCAGGCCGCGCCGGCAGCGGCGCCGCGGCTGTGCTAGGGAATGCCACTCTCGTCAGGCAACCCCGCGAGGACGCGAATGAAGGTACTCCCACAGCTCGTCACTGCGCTCGCGCTTTCGTTTGCCGCCTCGCCCGCCTATGCCGCGCCCAAGGCGCGCCCGCCGGGCGCCGTCGGGCTCGAGCGCATGATGTCGCGCTTCGTCTCGACGCCGGTCACCGCCGATCTCGCGGGCCTCTCGGCTGGCGATCGCCAGGCGCTGCGCAAGCTCATCGAGGCGGCGAAGGTCATCGACGAGATCTTCCTCGAGCAGCTCTGGAGCGGAAACGCGCAGCTCCTCTCGGGCCTGCGCGGCGCCGGCGACGCGTTGGGAGCCGCGCGGTTCGAGTACTTCTGGCTCAACAAAGGCCCCTGGTCCGAGCTCGACGGCTACACCGCGTTCCTGCCTGGAGTGCCGGCGCGCAAGCCGCTGGGCGCCAACTACTACCCGCGGGACATGACGCGCGAGGAGTTCTTCTCCTGGTTCGAGAAGCTGGCGCCGGAGCGCCAGGCGCAGGCCAAGGGGTTCTTCAGCGTCGTGCGCCGGACCGAGGACCGGCGGCTCTACGTCGTGCCGTACAGCAAGGAGTACGAAGCCGAGCTCGAGGTCGCCGCCGGGCTGCTGCGCGAGGCCGCCGCGCTCACCGACAACGCGAGCCTGAAGGCGTTCCTGACCCGGCGCGCCGACGCGTTCCTGCTGAACGACTACTACGACAGCGAGATCGCCTGGATGGAGCTCGACGCGCCCATCGACGTGACCATCGGGCCCTACGAGACCTACGCGGACGAGCTGTTCGGCTTCAAGGCGGCCTTCGAGGCCTACGTCACCCTCCGCGACCAGGCCGAGACCTCCCGGCTCGCCGCGCTCTCCTCGCACCTGCAGGAGATAGAGGACAACCTCCCGGTGCCGCCCGAGCACCGCAACAAGAAGCTCGGCGCGCTCTCGCCGATTCGCGTGGTCAACCAGGTCTTCGGCGCCGGCGATGCCGCGCACGGGGTGCAGGCCGCGGCCTTCAACCTGCCCAACGACGAACGGGTCGTGCAGAAGAAGGGCAGCAAGCGGGTGATGCTCAAGAACGTCCAGGAGGCGAAGTTCGGCGCCATCCTGAAGCCGATCGCCGCGCGGGTCCTCGTCCCAGGCGACCGGGCCGCGGTCAGCTTCGAGGCCTTCTTCATGCACATCCTCGCTCACGAGCTGTCGCACGGGCTCGGGCTGCATCGCATCAGTGTCGACGGGCGCAAGACCACCGTGCGCAAGGAGCTCGCCGAGCTCTACAGCGCCATCGAGGAGGCCAAGGCCGACGTCGTCGGGCTCTTCGCGGTCCAGTACCTGCTCGACAACGCGAAGCGCCTCAAGCTCGAGGCGCTCTTCTGGCCGAACGCCGAGCGCGAGCTCTACATGACCTACCTGGCGTCGGGCTTTCGGACCCTGCGCTTTGGCATCGAGGAGTCGCATGGCAAGTCGATGGCGGTGCAGCTCAACTACTTGTTCGACCGCGGCGCGGTGGTGGCCCGGCCCGACGGGAGCTTCACGGTCGACGTCGCGAAGATGAAGAAGGCGGTGCCCAAACTCTCGCGCGAGCTGATCGTCATCGAGGCCAGCGGGAACCGGGCCGCGGCGAGCAAGCTTCTCGACGAGCTCGGCGTGCTGCGCCCGCAGGTCAAGAAGGCGTTGGCGAAGCTGAAGGACATCCCGACCGACATCCGGCCGGTCTTTTCGACCGCCGAAGCGCTGCTCGCCGAGCCGGAGGAGGCGTCGGAGGCGCGCGGGGAGGCGAAGTAGACGGCCGGATCGAACACGGGCGGGTCAAGACCCGCCCTAGACACAGAGCCGGAAACAAGGTGCGCCCAATGCGCTCGACCGTGGGCGACGAAGAGAAAAAAATCCGCGGGCTCTGACGCCAGGACCCAAGCCAAGAGCCCGGTGCGGTGGTGTCGCCCCCTGGGATCGGCGCGGGGCGGCGGTCCTGAGTCCGAGAGGGCGAAGGGCCGCCCCTACCGCGACAGCAGAGTGGCGGGCGCGCGCCGCAGAAAGAAGAAGCCGGAGTCCCTCGGGGGGGGGCTCCGGCTTCCGGCTCGCGCGCGGGAGGGGAAGCGGCGAGCGCGTGCTAAGTGGGGTCGTCGGTCTTTGGGGTCTCGAGCTCCTCGGGCTCCGAGCCGCTCGCGCCGCGGCGCGACTTCGCCTTGAAGAACCCGTGGGGCCACTGCTTGCTGAGCTTCTTCTCGTCGGCGCGGGTGACGAGCTGGCCGAAGAGCCTGTAGCGCGCCTCGTTGAGCTTCTTCGCGAGCGGCTCGAGGTTGCGCACCCGGAGGTCCTTGCGCGTGTTCAGCGCCTTTGTCTGGGCCTCCAGGGCCGCGTCGGCCAGGGCGAAGACGCCGTCGAACCGGGTCGCGAAGGCCTTGAGCGACTCCTCGGGCTCGGTCGCGAGCGACCCGGTCCAGCGGCGCACGACGGCGAGCTCGGAGTCGAGCGCCATCCGGACGATCGAGTACGGGGTCTGCTGGAAGTAGCGGGTGAACCGGGACGAGGTGCGGTCCTTGAGGATGTAGAGGAGCTCGTCGGCGAGGTCGATGACCGTGTCGTCGAGCCGGGCGTTGACGTAGTCGCACTGCGCCTGGGCGGCGATGACGTCCATCTCGGCGCGCCGCTGGCCGATGCGCGCCTCCTCGATCTCGGCGAGGTACGGATCGAGCGTCGCGGCGAGGTCCGCGGCGTCGGCGTCGCCGCTGAAGCGCGCGCGCGTGTAGGACATCTCCGTCCAGAGCGTTTCGAGGGAAGCGGTGAGCGGCAGGTTTCTCGGTGACATCTGGGGTACCCCCTGAAGTGAGTGTGCCCGGGAGGGTAGTCCGACTCCTCACGGAAGGTCAAATAGGTCCGATACTGGACAACTAGCCGGAGCTTCGGAATTCCAGGGGGCGTGGAATTGTGCAGTCGGGCTGTAGCCTCGGCGCTCCTGGGGCCACCGCAGGCGCCCCTTTTGAGGGGCAAGGGGCCCCGTCGCGCCGCGCTCGAGGCCCGCTGGCGCGTCCAGAGCCGTTGTCGTGGCCCGACAGCGCCTCGCTCCGCTGTCCAGAGCCGTTGTCGTGGCCCGACAGCGCCTCGTTGACGCGTCCAGACCCCTTGTCGTGCCGCGACGACGCCTCTTTCCCCTGTCCAGAGCCCTCGTCTGCCACGACGACGCCTCGTTCCAGCGGAGATACCCCTTGTCGTGCCACGACAACGGCTCGAGACGCGCCGAGGGGCGGCTGACGGACGGCGAGGGCCGTGGTCGGACCGGCTATCAGTCTCGATGCGGTCCAAGACGATCGGCTCTGGGCCAGCGGCACACGCCGGTTCAGTCCCGAAGGATCGAGGGCGCCAGACTTCGTGCGAGCCTCGTCGAGCGATTCGGACCGGTCAGCGGCCATGCCGAGCGTAGAGGCGAGGCCATCTCGGTGAGTTGCCGCAGCTTTAGTCGGCCGCGAAATCGAGGCTTGGCTGCAAACGCTTCGATTTCGCGTGGTTGCCGCCTCCTGACCTGGACCTTGCACGAATTCTGGTGCTCGGGTCCTCGCGCCCTGATGACGTGCGCCCGTCTGCGCGACTCTGCTCAACGGCCTCGCTACTCCGTGTTCACCTGCGCGAGGAAGTCCGCGCCCAGCTCCGAAGCGCGCTTGGTGGCCGTCTCGACCGCGTTGATGAGGGTGGTGCGCAGCCCGCCCGCCTCGAGGGTGTGCAGGCCGGCAATCGCGGTGCCGCCGGGGCTGGTGACCATGTCCTTGAGCTGGCCGGGGTGGACGCGGGTCTCTATCTGCAGCTTGGCCGCGCCGAGGACGGTCTGCGCCGCCAGCTTCTGGGCGGTGTGGCGCGGCAGGCCCACCTTCACGCCCGCGTCCGAGAGCGCCTCGATGATCAGGAACACGTAGGCGGGCCCGCTGCCCGACAGGCCGGTGACCGCATCGAGCAGCGACTCCTCGACGACCACGGTGATCCCCACCGAGTCGAACAGGGCGCGGGCCACCTGCAGGTCGGCCTCGGTGGCGTGCTCGCCGCACGCGAGCGCGGTCGCGCCGGCGGCGACGAGCGCGGGGGTGTTGGGCATCGCGCGCACGATGTGGGCCCCGCGGCCCAGCTTGCGCTCGAGGGCGGCGATGGGGACGCCGGCGGCGATGGAGATGACGAGCTTGCCCGGGCCGATGGCCGAGGCGATCTCGTCGAGCACGAGGCTCATCGCCTGCGGCTTGATCGAGAGCACGATGACGTCGGCGCTCTGCGCGGCCTCGAGGTTGTTGGCCGTGGTGTTCACGCCGAAGGTCTTCGAGAACAGCTCGATCTGCTCCTCGCGCCGGACGCTCGCGGTGATGTCCCCGGCGGCCGCGGCGCCCGCGTGCAGCAGCCCGCGCACCATCGCCTCCGCCATGTTCCCTGCGCCGATGAAGGTGATCTTCTTGCCCTTGGTCATGCTCTCCAGCTCCGCGTCGCATTTCTTGGAGCCCGCACAATGCACCGGTCGGGACGCGAGCGCACGCTTTGCGACCGTCGCGGAAAACCCGAAGGGGGCCGGCTGGCGAGCAGTGGCCGGTGGAATTCCTCCCGCCCCCCGCCCCCGGTCACCTCGAGCGTAGGCCGAGCTTGCGAGGCCGAAGTCGAGAGGCCCTCCGGCTTCGCCCCCGGACGCTGTCGCGCCGGGGCTTGCGCCCAGGGCGAAGGGAGCTCGGGAGCCCTCGATGGTCTCAAGGCGAGGGGGCGAAGTTGGCGTCGTTCTGGGGCCCGGAGCCGAAGCGGGTGCGCAGCACCGCGCCGAAGACGATCATGCCGAGGACGAAGAGGGCGAGCGCGCCGAGGACGGGTACCAGGTCGACGGCGAAGATGACGGCGACCCCGAGGGCGAGCGCGAGCACCTGAGAGCGGCGGGGGTTGCGGGAGGGGAAGCGCGCGCCGATGAACAGGGCGAGGGCGGTAAAGCCGAGCAGCAGGGCGACCGGCACGGCGAGCCAGAGGAATGGCAGCGCCACCAGGCCGACGACCGTCACCGCCAGCAGGATGGTGAGCGGCAACAGGGCGATGAAGCCGACCGCGCCGACCGCCGCGCAGCGCCCGGGCGTGCGCTGGAGCTCGCGGCTGACCACGCGCACCCGCCCCGGGACGAAGACCAGCAGCAGCAGCCCGAGCACGAAGAGCAGGGCATGGCGCACGAGCGTGCTCGCGAGGCTGCTCGCCTTCTTCAGTATCCACGGCGTCTCGGGCTCGGCCTTCTTCACGTTGCGGGCGATGTTGAGGCCGCCGAGCCCGAGGTCCAGGCCGAACGAGACCCGCTCGCCGCGCACCGTCGCGCCGGGAGCGATCTCGAGGCCGCCGCCAAAGGAGACGACGTCGCCGTGGACGACCGCCTTGGGGCCGAGCACGAGCTTGCCGCCAAAGCAGACGGCGTCCTCGAGCACCGTGCCGTCGACCTCCACGTCGCCACCGAAGGAGACGGCCTCGCGCACCGTCTCGCCCTCCTCGACTCGAATCGAGCGGCCGAAGCCGACGCGACCATCGCTCCGCTCGTCGTGTTCGTCCTCGGCGACGGCGCCGGCGCGCTCGGCGGCCCCTTTGACGACGACGACATTGCCGCTGCGCCGGGCGACGAGGTCGTGCTTGCGCAGGATGGCGAGGAGCGCCTCGTCCGCGGGCACGTCGGTGAAGCGGATGTCGACCTTGCCGTGGGGACGCTCCTCGAAGGCGATGGACCAGCCGGCGGCCTTGGCGAGCTCGGCGAGCGCGTCGCGGGTGCGCGTGCGGTCGAAGTCGAGCGAGACGCGCTTCTCTTCGGCGGGCCAGTCTCCGAGGAGGATCGCGGCGCGCTCGGAGTCCGCCGGGTGGGCCGGGGCCGCGGCGGCGACGGCCGCCTCGGGCCTCGCGGCGAGCGCCGGGGCTTCGGCAGGGACGGCCTCGGCGGCGACGGCGGCTGCGGCCGGTGCGGATGAATCTGCGGGAGCCTGGGAGGCGGAGAGCAGCAGAGCGGCGAGGAGCGAGGAGAGGGCGGACATGGTTACGACCTCACGCGAGAGCCGGCGAGCAGCCGGTGGAGCATCAGAGCCGAGAGGATGAGCGCCAGGGCTTGAGCGGCGAGCATCGGCGCGGCCAGGCCGGCCAGCCTGTCACCGAGGGCGTTGCCGAGCGCGCCGGCGGCCGTCATCGCCTGCGAGGCGAAGACGAGCGCGTCGACGGCGGTATCGACGACGAGGTCCTTCCAGAAAAGGGCGAGCAGGCCTCCCGAGAGAAGCAGCGCGGCGAGCGCCGCGACCATCGTCTGTCGAAGCAGACGGGCTTGGAGGCCGACCGTCTGGTCGATGCGCTGCCAGACGCCCTGCATCAGGTCGGAGGGCGGCGCGGGATCGCGCAGGCGTTCGAGAGCCAGGCCGAGCTCACGCTCCTCCTCGGCGACGCGCCGACAGCGCTCGCAGCAGGCGAGGTGCTCGCGCAGCTCGGTCGAGCCCTCCTCGAGTGCCAGGAACAGGGTGAAGCGGTCTGGGCAGCTCATGCGGCCTCCGCGAGCAGCTCGCGCAGCTTGGCGCGGGCGCGGAAGAGTCGGGCCATGATCGTGCCGGGGGCGGTCCCGACGATCTCGGCGATGTCCCGGGTGGTGCGGCGCTGCACGTAGTAGAGGGCGAGGATCTCGCGGTCGCGCGGCGGCAGCTTCTCGAGGGCCGACTCGAGGTCGCGAATCGCCTGCGCCTGCTCGAGCCTCGCCTCGACCGACGGCGAGAGGTCGACCGCGGCGACGGTGGCCTCCTCGTCGAGGGCCGGCTGAAAGCCCTTGCGGCGAAGCTGGTCGTAGCAGAGGTTGCGCGCGATGCGCAGGACCCAGACGTCGAAGCGCTGGCCCGGGTCGTAGGAGCCCAGGGCGGCGAAGGCGCGGGCGAAGGTCTCCTGGGCCGCGTCGGAGGCGCCGTCGCGCTCGCCGACCAACCGATAGCACAGCCCGAACACCCGGCCCTGGCAGCGGCGCACGAGCTCTGTGAAGGCCTCGCGATCGCCGCCAGCGGCGGCCTGCGCGAGCGCGGCTTCGTCGCGCTCCCCGACGGCTGGAAAGAGGGCGGTCAAGATCGTGCGGGCGGGGTCGAGCGAAAAGGCCACCATCGGAAATCTCCTGGTCTCTGGCAGGGGATACGTCTGAGGGCCGGAGCGATTGCGGGGCGCACTCTAGTCGGTATGCGCGAGGCCGGAAAGCGGGCCCACGCTCCTTGCCTTTTCGGCCGCCGAGGGATTCGAGCTCGGCGGTGGGGGCCTCGGGCCCTCCGCGGGGCGCGCCCGGCGGCTCTCGGCAGAACTCGATGCTCCGGTCCAACCGCTTGATCTCCTTGGCGATGTTGACACCCCTGGCGCGTTGCGTTATCGAGCGGGCCCTCGGATTCCCAGTCGGGGGAGAGGCAACCAACCGCGGAAATCCGCCCGGGAGGCGCAAGTGGCGGCAAGCGACAAGAAAGCGATGGAGACGCTCAAGGCGAGTCTCGAGCAGGCGCAGGTGCGACTGGCGAGCTTCGAGGACGAGGCGCAGCGGGTCTTCGCCGAGCTGATGGAGAAGGGGCGCGCGACGCGCAAGGAGGTCGCCGGGCTGCTCGCCAAGGTGAGCGCGCCGGAGCTGCTCGACGTGAAGGGGCTCTCGGGCAGGGCCCGCGATGTCGGCGACGACATGACCCGGCGCATCGAGGAGGTGCGCCTGCGGATGATCGCCCTCGCCGGGGTCGCGAGCCGCGAGCAGGTCGACGGGCTGACCAAGGAGCTCGCGAAGCTCTCGCGCAAGCTGGACCGACTCGCGGCGGCCAAGGGGCCAGCGGCCCGGCCCCCGGCGGCCAAGGGCGCGCCAGCAAAGCGCGGGGGTGGCAGGCCGAAGGCGGGTTGAGCGCTTCGACGGGCCGACCTTGCGCGATCCCCCCCCGGTTTCCGGTTGGCGACCCTGCGCTCGTGCGCTCGCACTGGCGCTAACCTGCCGTCTTCGTTGAGGCAAGGTCGGTTGTTCCCTGGGGGGGATGGCATCTCGGCGCCCGTTCGGCTACCGTGTCGCACCTTTCGGCCGGTGTGGGAGCAGAAGCGACATGGAACAGGACAAGCCTCCATCTACGACGAGAGAGCGCACCAGCGAGTTTCTGCGCGAGGTGTGGTCGCTGGCGCTCGTGAAGGCGGGTGCGGCCGAAGAGGAGTCGAGCCGGGTTTTGCAGAAGGCCGCCGAGCTCGCCGGGTGGGGCGAGGAGGAGGCGCGGCGACTGGCAAAGGAGCTCGTTGAACGGCTCGACTCTCAGCGGCGTGAGTACGAGCGGTCGATCGAGGAGGGCATTCGGCGGGCGATGAGCCGCCTGAAGGTGCCCCGGCGCGAGGAGCTCGAGGGGCTGGGCGCCCGTCTCGACCGAATCGAGGAGCGCATCTCGGCGCTCCGTCCCCGGGGGGGCGAATGACCAGCTTCGCGAGGCTCTCGCATGCCGTCTTTCGCTTTGGTGCCCAGGGCGGCGCGCTGATGCCGCTCGTGCTGCTGCTCGCCGGGGCGGGCGGTTATGCCTTGCCGGTCTACGAGGCCGAGCCGGTTGCGGGGGCCCGGGCGGAGCGCGCTCCCTTGCCGTCCGAGGTCGTGCGGATCGATCGGATCCTCGCCGAACGGGCGCCCGAGCTTGGGCTGGCGCTGCGCCGGCGGGTCGCGACGGCGATCGTCGAGGAGTCGCAGGCCGCCCGGCTCGATCCGTTGCTCGTCCTCGGGCTCATCGAGGTCGAGTCGGAGTTTGACGGCGTCGCGGTCTCCTGGGCCGGCGCGCGTGGCCTGATGCAGCTTCGGCCGGTCACCGCCGGCTACCTCGCTGAGCTCGAGGGCCTGCGGCTGACGACCGAGGAGATCTATCGCGACCCCGCGCTTCAGGTGCGGCTCGGCATCCGCTACCTCGCCCGCCTGCACAAGCGTTTCCGCAACCTGGACCTCGCCCTGATGGCCTACAACGCCGGGCCCGAGAGGCTGCGCCAGTCGCTCGCGATGGGCGACATCGAGCGCTTCCGCAACTATCCGCGCGCTGTCCGGCGCAACCACGCGCGCTTCCGCAACGCCGTGCGCCTCGCGCAGGAGAGCGCTCTGGCCCAGGCCGACCCGATACCGGGGTTCGCTCGCGACGAGAGGGCGACCCCCTGACGGAAATCGCCCTCGACCGCGGGCTGTTGGCGCCCGTCTGCCATGCACGTCATCGAGATCTTCGAAAGCATCCAGGGCGAGACCACCCATGCCGGCCGGCCGTGCGTCTTCGTGCGCTTTGCCGGCTGCAACCTGCGCTGCCGCTACTGCGACACCTCCTATGCCTTCCAAGGCGGCACGAGGATGGAGCGGGCCCAGATACTCGCGACGCTGGGCAGGTTCAAGTCTCGCTTCGTTACCCTGACCGGCGGCGAGCCGCTGCTTCAAAAGGAGCTGCCCGCGCTCTGTAGCGACTTGCTCGCGGCCGGGTGGGAGGTCTCGGTCGAGACGCACGGACAGCTCGACGCCGCCGCGATTCCCCCCGGAGTCCACCGCATCTTCGACCTCAAGACCCCAGGCTCTGGCGCCGAGGACCACTCCTTCGTCAACCTGCGCTCGGTCAGGCCCGAGGACGAGCTGAAGGTGGTCGTCACCTCCGAGGCGGATTTTGGCTGGGCGGTCGAGGTGGTGCGCCGCTTCGAGTTGGAGGGCAGGCTGCCGATAGTCTTCTCGCCGGCTTTTGGGGCGGTCGAGTCGCGAGAGCTCGTCCGCTGGCTGCTCGAGGTGGGTCTCGAGGCCCGCGTCGGGTTGCAGCTTCACAAGTACATCTGGGGGTCGGACGTGACGGGCGTCTGAGCCGCCGCGCGTCCGTGCCCGCCCGGTCGCCTATCGTCCAAGTACCCGTTACGCCTGCCTGAATAGCGTTGGGGCGTGTGCCGTTCAACAGGCCGTGTCCGCTTGACTTGGCGCTTCCCCGGGGTATACCAAGACCCCTGACCCGAGGCGCAGCCCAACTAAGCCACGGAGGTAATTCATGGTTTCCGTGCCACGACTGGCCCTCGCCCTCGCCATCGCGCTGCTCCCCTCGCAGGTGCTGGCCGCAAGCGTCTACCTCAACGGCACCAAGGTCGACGGCATCCTCGTCGGCCAGAAGATGGAGAAGTGCAACGTCGAGTTCGACGCGAAGGGCGACGTGCGGCTCGACTGCCCTGGCATCGCCATCAAGGTCGAGGGCGCGCAGGCGTCCGCGCCGGCAGCCGAGGAAGCGGCCGCCGCGCAGCTCACGAAGAAGTACTTCCTGGTCACCGAGCAGGCGGTCCGGGGCGCGACCGAGTTCGACATCGAGGTCTACGTCAACAGCAAGTTCGTCCGCAGGTGCAAGAGCGAAGACGAGCAGTACGTCGGCGAGATCACCGAGCACCTCGTCCCCGGGAAGAACAAGGTCATGTTCGTCGCCCGCAAGAAGGCGGGCGCGACCCGTCGCAGCTTCTCACCCGAGCACTTCTTCCGCGTGATCATCGGCGAGGGCAACGCCAGCGGCGATCGGGTGATGATCGACGATGCGGTCATCACCTTCGAGAAGACCGCCGCCGAGGCCGCTGACTCCAGCAAGGAGCTCAGCCTGGTCACCCGCTGAGAGCCTCCATGTTCGCCGCCGACCCGCGCATCACTCACATCCCCGCGCTGCGCGAGCAGGTCGTCTCGCTGTCCGCATCGCTCAACAAGCCGCACATCGCGGTGCCCGGCCGCGCCGCGCAGGAGGTGCAGGCCTACGTCGTCGGGATCGTCGCCGGCGGCGGCTTCTCGCTGTTCGTCTACCTCTTCCTCACCTCGACCTTCGAGGCGGTCGTCTATGTCGATCACGACCGCCTGCGCGTCGACGCCCAGGGCTACAAGGACGTCGAGACCGAGGCGATGGCGTTCCTCGAGAGCATGGGCTTCATGATGGAGCCGCTCAACTTCCGGCGCCTCTCGCCCGAGCAGCAGGACGAGGTGATGAAGAACGTTCCATGTTTCACCAAGGACCTGAAGGCCTTGGCCGCCGCGGCCGCTCCTCGGGAGGGCGCCGAGCAGGTCGACCCGCCCCAGCTCCGGCTCGCCCGGCTGCTCGCCGCGTTCTGAAAGCCCTCGATGCCCCAGACCCACCGTTCGCTTCGCTCGTCCCTGGCCGCGCTCCTGCTGGCCGCGCCGCTGCTCGCCGGCGCCACCTGCTCGAGCCGCCCCGACCCGCGGGCCCGCGAGCAGGCGGCCATCCACTACGACCTCGGCGTTCAGGCGATGCGCGGCTGCGACGCGCGCGCCGCGCTCAACGAGTACCAGAGGGCCGTCGAGCTCGACCCGCAGCTCGACCTGGCGCACAACGCGCTCGCGCTCACCTACCATCTGTCCTTCGGCGACACCGACTCGGCGGTTCGCCACTATCAGAAGGCCCTGGAGATCAACCCCAAGTTCTCCGAGGCCTGTACCAACCTCGCCAACGCCTACCTCGCCCAGGGACGCTACGACGAGGCCATCCCGTTCTATGAGAGGGCGCTCTCGGACATGCTCTACAAGACGCCCTTCATCGCCGAGAACAACCTCGGTTGGTGCTACTACAAGAAGGGCGACGCCCAGCGCGGCGTCGACCACATCCGCAGCGCGATCATCGCCAATCCCCAGTTCTGCCTCGGCCACCGCAACCTCGGCATCATCTACGGCGAGCTGGGCGAGCCCCAGAAGTCGGCCGACGGTTTCGCGCTGTACGCCAAGCACTGCCCCGAAGCGGCCGACGCCCACTTCCGGTACGGCGCCGCGCTCCTGAAGCTTCAGGACACCGAGGGCGCGCGCCGGGAGCTTCAGGCCTGCATCGAGCGCAGCGGCGGGTTCGAGGCCGCGCCCAAGGAAGGCGAGGAGCGCGGATGCCGCAAGGCGCAGGAGCTCAACATCGTCGAGGACTGCCAGCGCTACCTCCGGCTGCTCGAACAGCAATGACTGCCCACCCCTCCAACCCCAACACCGACGGCCGCGACCCGGCCCCCGCAGACGGGGCCGACTCGGGGGCCGCTGAGTCCTTCGGCCGCTATCTGGCCCGCGAGCGCGAGCTGCGAGGCGTGAGCCTCGAGCAGATCGCCGACCAGACGCGCATCGGCACCAGCAACCTGCGCGCGCTCGAGCAGGACGACGCCTCGCGCCTGCCCGCGCGGGTCTTCGTCCTCGGGTACATCCGCGCCTACGCGCAGGCCATCGGCCTCAACGCGGACGAGGCGGTGCTGCGGTACGAAGAGCTGCTGCAGAAGAGCCAGCCCGCGGTCAGCGAGGCCGAGGCGCGCCGGCCGCGCCGACGGCGCATCGCCGCGCTCCTGGTCGCCGCGGTGCTGCTGGCCGCGGTCGCGGGGGCGTGGCTGCTGACCCGGCAGTAGGCGGCGAGCCTGATGGAGCGCTTTCGCTGCCGCGCGGTCGTCCTCTCGGCGGTCGACTACGCCGACTCCGACAAGGTGGTCACCCTGCTGACCGACGAGCGGGGAAAGCTGGCGGTCTTCGCGCACGGGGCGCGCAAGAGCCGGCGCCGCTTCGCCGGCGCACTCGAGCCGTTCAGCCTGCTCGAGGTCCAGCTCTGCGAGACCCGCGGGGAGACCTTTCGGCTCGACGCGGTCGAGCTGCTCGACGGCTTCGGCGAGCTGCGCGTGGAGCTGGCGCGCATCGCCCGCGCCGCCTGCGCCGCCGAGCTGGTGCGCGAGCTGTGCCGCGAGCGTGAGCCTCAACCGGCGCTCTTCGCGCTGTTGTGCCGCTACCTGCAGGCGCTCGCCCGCGGCGGGGCGGGGCCCCTGGCGCTGATGCGCTTCGAGCTCGCCGCGCTCGCGCACGCGGGCCTGATGCCGCAGCTCGACCGCTGCGCGCGCTGCGGGGGCCGGGTGCCCGAGGATGCGCTCTTCGATCCCGAGCACGGGGGCGTGCTGTGCGCGGCCTGTGCGCCCAGGCTCGGCGCGCGAATCTCGGCCGAGGCCGCTCGCGCGCTGGCGACGCTGCAGCGCGCGCAGACCGGCACCTCGCTCGAGCTGCCCGCGCAGGTGCGGGCCGAGGCGAGGGCGGTGCTCTCAGGTTTCGTCGCCCACCATCTTGGCCGCAGGCTCAAGAGCTACGAGTTCATGAGAGAGATGGGAATCGAGACATGAGGCCGCTTGAACAACGAGCTTTCGACGTGCTGTGCGTCGGCGAGGCGCTCGTCGACTTCCTCCCGGACCGCAAAGGCCGGCGCCTGCGCGACGTCGAGCTGTGGACCCGCTGTCCGGGCGGCTCGCCGGCCAACGTGGCGATCGGCGTCTCGCGCCTGTCGGGCCGCTCGGCCTTCCTCGGCGTGGTCGGCGAGGACGAGCTCGGGTACTTCCTGCGCGAGTCGCTCGCGGGCGAGGGCGTCGAGGTGCGGGGGCTGCGCCACAGCCCCGAGGCGCGCACTGGCATCGTCTTCGTCTCACTCGACGAGGCCGGCGAGCGCAGCTTCACCGACTACCGCAAGCCTTCGGCCGAGCTGCTGCTCGGGCCCGAGGATGCGGCGGGCGCCGACCTTGAGCAGACGCGCATCCTGCACCTGACGACCAGCTCGCTCTTGAGACCCGCGGCCCAGCAGGCGGCGGCGACGCTGATGCGCCAGGCGCGCGAGCAGGGCTGCCTCGTGACGTGCGACCCGAACATGCGCCCCAGCTTCTGGGGCGACGACGAAGGGCTGCGGCGCGCGCTCGAGCTGCTCTTGCCGCTCGCCGACGTCATCAAGCTGGCCGAGGACGAGCTGTCGCTGTGCACCGGTGAGCGCGACCCGGCGCGCGCCGCGCAGGCGCTCGTCGACCGCGGGGCCCGGCTCGGCATCGTCACTCGGGGAGCGCGCGGGGTCGTCTGGACCCGCGGCGGCAAGGTGTTCGAGCAGCCGGCGCCCAAGGCCGAGGTGGTCGATCAGACGGGCGCCGGGGACGGCTTCGACGCCGGGCTCATCTGCTGGCTCGGGCGCGAGCTGCGCGAGGGGAAGCGGCTCGAAGAGCTCTCGGACGAGCAGGTGGTCGAGGCGATGGGCTTTGCCTGCGAGATCGGCGCCGCGGTGGTCACCCGGCTCGGCGCGGTCGCCGGGCTGCCGCGCTTCGAGAGGCTGCCGAGGAGGAGTTGGGAGAGTAGTGAGTTGTGAGTTGTGAGTTGGGAGTTGGGAGTCGCCAGCGCGGG
>DHSB01000012.1:0-153 GCA_002408385.1 Myxococcales bacterium UBA5297 | reverse complement strand
CGCGGGCTTCGCCCGCGAGCCTGGGCGAGCGGTCGCGGGCAGGCGAGAGGCGCAGGCAGCGCGGCTCGATGAATCGAGCACGACCTCGACGGTCGACTCCCAACTCAAAACTCAGAACTCAAAACAGAATCGCGTGTTGAGTTGGGAGTCGCC
>DHSB01000017.1 GCA_002408385.1 Myxococcales bacterium UBA5297 | reverse complement strand
GACGGCCTTTTGGCCGAGGCCTACCGCATGGGCGCGGACCCGTACCGCGGCGATTGCGTCGTCTTCATCAAGAAGGACCGCACGCAAATCCGCGCCCTGGTCGGCGACGGCTACGGGCTGTACCTCGTCAGCCGGCGGTTCGAAGGCGGCCGCCTGCGCGCGCTGCTGGAGTTCGCCGAAGAGCCGAGCGCGAAGACGGTGTCGACCGGCGAGCTGTCGCTCTTGCTCGAGGGCTCGAGCTTCACCGTGCACCAGCGGGCCAAGGCCTGGCGGACGGCAGGGTGAAAAACCAAGTGACAAAGGCCTCGCGCGGTGCCACCTTGGCGACGTGGACGACGCGACCGCACTCTTCAGCTTCCGGCAGACCCCGCTCGGCGCGGGCGAGGTCGGGTGGCTGCAGGAGCAACTCGACGACGGCGGGCAGCTCTCGGACGTAGCGGCGGCTGCCTGCCATCGGTTCGGCTGGGTGCGGTCGAGCGGCGAGATCCCGCTGGCGGCCTGCTCGGTGATGCTCCGCAAGCTCGAGGCGCGGGGGCTTTTGCGGCTGCCTGCCCCGGCTCGCCGGCGCCCCGGCGGCGGCCTCCACGTGAAAGCCGAGCGGCAGCGCCTGCTCGACGCGCTGGGCGTGGTGCCCGGTATGGTCGAGTGCCAGCCGGAAGGGCCGTTTACGCTGCGCCCGATCGCCCCCGAGGAGCGCGACGGATTTCGGCTGCACCTGCAGCGCTACCACTACCTGGGGTTCAAGCGCTCGGTGGGCGAGTCGATGGGGTACGCGGCGTTCGTCGGACAGGAGCTGGTCGCGCTGCTCGACTGGGGCGCCGCAGTCCTGCGCTGCCTGCCTCGTGACGAGTATGTCGGCTGGGACGACAGGGTCCGCGAGAGGAATCTTCCCCTGGTCGTCGGCAACCGCCGATTCCTGGTGCTGCCCTGGATCCGGATCCCGCACCTGGCGTCGAGAATCCTCGGCGCCAACCTGCGCCGGCTGAGCCGCGACTGGCAGGCGGCCTACGGCCATCCGGTGCTGCTCGCGGAGACCTTCGTGGATCTCTCGCGGTTCAAGGGCACCTGTTACCGCGCGGCCAACTGGCGCTATCTCGGCCAGACGCTCGGCTCGACCAAGACGCTGCGGGACGGCACCCGCCCGCGCGGCTGCCCGAAGGCGGTCTACGTCTACCCGCTCGCGCGCGACGCGCAGCGGCGGCTGCGCTCACCCGAGGGCAACACGGTGAACCCAGCATGACGGCGCAAGCGATCAGCCTGAGTGCCGAGGAACGCCGCGAGATCGCGACTTGGTACGCGGCGAACAGGCCAAGCCTGCCGCCTGCCGTCCGAGTCCTCTTCGACCTTCAACTCGGCTTCCTCGAAGCCGAAGGAAATCCGAAACGACCGCTCGATGCGATGGTCCGCCAACTGCGCCTCGCGATGGGCATCATCCCCTCGAGCGAGCGTAGGAAGAGCGGCTCGCCGCTTTCGTCGCTCCCGCCCCAGGGCAAGCGAGCCTGGGCGAACGAGCGGGAGAGACTCGAGGATCTGGCTCAGCGCAGCCTTCATCTGAGTCAATGGCACGAGGGCCTGGAGCAGACGCACACCCGGAAGGCCCAGCGCCTCCAGGAAAGGATCGCTCGGATGGCTGACCGAATGACGAAGGACGAAGCCGCACAGCCCGATGAGGAGAGCGAGGACATCGCCCTTGAGGACATCGTGCTCACCGAGCAACAGCAGGCGGAGTCGAGGCGACGGGCGGAGCAGTTCGTCGAGCACCTGCGGGCGGGCAATGGGCCGGAGCCTGCATTGCTGTCGGTCAACGAGACGCTGATGCCCGGCGGTGCCGTGCTCGTCGACGAGCGGCACGAGTACCTGGAGGCCGAGGTTCCAGCGCAACTGACCGGCGCCACGGTGATCAAGACCACGACCGAGCTGCGCAAGCGCTACGAGTTCGCCTCACCATCACCGAGCTCGAGCTCGAGGCGGAGAAGAAGATCCTCGAGGACAAAGCTGGCCAGCGCTACGTGATCACCGCGTCCACGAGCGAGTTTGGCCCGCCTCGCTACTCGGTGACCTGGACCGGGCTCGGGACCCTGGCGGTGCTGGTGGGGCAGTTCGCGCTGCCGTTCAACCGGCTGGCGACCCTGCTCTCGACGCCCGCCAAGCGCTTCTCGGCGAGCTCCCTCGGCCGATTGCTGCACTACGTGGCCGAGCGCTTGTTGCCGGTCTACCTGGAGTTGTGGGCGCAACTGGCCAACGCCGACGTCCTGGCCGGCGACGACACCACCTGTCGGGTGCTCGAGGTCGGGGAGCACTGGCGCAAGCAGGGAAGCCGAGACGCTCCGCGGCCCGAAGAGCCCGTCCCCTGGGCCGGCTACCGAACACCGAAAGCCGCCGAGGAGAGCCTGCGTCGGTGCGAGCAACTCGAGAGGACGCGGGTGCGGCGCCGCGAGGACGGCGATCGCTCGGCGATCCGCACGAAGGAGGAGTCGGCGTCGCTGGGCGTGCTCATCGGCCGGCATCTGCCTTTCGAGTCGCCGCGCCGCGACGGCGCCGGGCCGAAAAAGGCGATGAACACGACCGTCGTCTCCGGGCGTTCCGTCGCCGCCGACCCCCGCAGCCTCATCGTCTTCTATCGGAGCCACCTCGGCTCGTGCGGCAACCTGTTCGAGGCGCTGCTTCGCCAGCGCGACCCGAAGCGGCGCGACGTGCTGCTGCAGGGCGACCTGAACCCGTCCAACTTCGTCACGGCCCCCGACCTGCTCGCGCGCTTCGAAAGCCGCCTCGTCGGATGCGCGAGCCACGCGAGGCGCCCCTTCGCAATCCACGAGGATGACGACCCTGTGAACTGTCAGCACATGTTGCACCTATTCAAAGGGCTGGCGATCCACGAGCAGAGGCTCGACGCACACGGCCGCAGCCGCGAGAACGTCCTCGCCGTGCGACAGAACGAGAGCCGCCGGACATGGGAGTCGATCAAGAAACTGGCTCAGTCGATGACCGAGCGGTGGTCGAAGTCGACGGAGTTGGGGGGGGCCTCGCGCTACGTCATCAAGCACTTCGCGGAGCTGACCGCCTA
>DHSB01000156.1:107934-129959 GCA_002408385.1 Myxococcales bacterium UBA5297 | reverse complement strand
CGGCTCCGCCCGAAACATGGCGGCGCCGCCGACCAGCCGCGCTGTCGTGCGCTCGCGCCGGGCGCCGGCCGCCTCCATGTCGACGAGCAGGCGCTCGAGCGCAGCGTCGACGTACTTCGTCGGCCGATCGCCCGCCATCCCGCGCCAGGGAAGCATCGCGTGCGCGAGGCCCACCACTTGCGCCCAGGGGTCGTGCAGGGCGACGACGACGCATGAGCCCACGCCCCGCGCGACGAGCCGTTGGCTCGCCCGCCCTACGGCGACCTCGCCCATCGCAACGTGCTTCGTGTTTTCGCCCCCCGGCTCCATGCCTATACCCCCAGGGCAGCGAGCAGCGGCGGCAGCGAGAGCACGTCAGGGAGGATGAGGAAGTGGCCCATCAGCGCCGAGCCACCGCCGACCGTGAAGCGCGTCTCGAGAACCACGGCCCGGTCGGCGCGCGCGCCCATCGGACAGACGACCTCGCCGACGACCGCGCCCGCCATGTCCTGCGCCAGGCGTGGAATCGAGGGCATGAGCCGAAGGCCGAACGCGGTGGCGATGGCCGACAGGCAGGCCGAGCCGAGGATATTGCCCACCTCGCACAGCGCCGACCGCGCGTCGTCGCCGAGAGGCCCCAAGCTCTCGCCCGAGCCGAGCAGGATGCCCGCGAGGCGCTTGGCCGCCGCGACCGGCATCAGGAGGAGAAGGCCGCCCTGCAGGCCGCCGACGATCTCGGTGGCGACCCCGACCACCGGCGCCTCGTGACCGCCGACGAGCTCGGCGACCGCGCCAAACTCGATGACCGCGGCCCGAGGCACCTCGATGCCCACGCGCTGGCCGCCCATCAGCTTCGAGAGCGCCGTCGCCGCATGGCCACAGCCGATGTTGGCCACCTCGCGCAGAGCGTCGAGCTGCCGCTCGTCGAGGTAGGGGCTTGCGGTCTCGCTCGCCATGGAAGCGCTCCTGGGGGCTTCGTGCTTCGCCGAGTTGCCAAAGCTTGGTCGCAATCGCCGTTTCGATTCGACGCGCCGAGGTGGAGATAGCGCCGGGCGCCCATGCACCCCTACCTGCCCAGCATTCCGGCAAGACCCCGGCCGTCGACTCCCAACTCAAAACTCAGAACTCACAACTCAAAACTCACACCTGCAACCTCGGCACGTCGAGGATGAAGATCGGCCGCCCGCTGCCGAGGATGGTCACTCCGGCCAGCCCGGGGACGAGATCGAGCGGACTGGCGAGCGGCTTGAGCACCGCCTCCTCTTGACCGATGAGCTGGTCGACCTCGAGGGCGACAGGGCCCGAGTCGGCGTCGAGGATGACGTGAGGGCGGACTCCGCCCGGCGCCTGCCGGTCGATTCTGAGCAGGGCGCCCAGCGGGTGCACCGGCAGCAGCGCTCCGTCGTGCGGAAGCAACGGGGTGCGGCGGCTGCGCTCGAGGAATTGGGGATCGGCCTCGACGACGGCCTTGACCTTGGCGATGGGCAGCCCGAAGACCTCGCGCCCGACGCCGACGAGCAGGACGTTGATCACCGCCACCGTCAGCGGCAGCCGCAGGGTGAAGCGGGTGCCGCGGCCGACGGTCGAGTCGATGTCGAGCGTGCCGCCGACGTTCTCGACCGCGCGCTTGACCGCGTCCATGCCGACGCCCCGGCCGCTTACGTCGGTCACCTCCTTCGCGGTCGACAGGCCGGGCGCACAGCAGAGCATCCAGGCTTCGCGATCGCTCATCGTTGCGGCCGCCTCGGCGGTGATCAGGCCGCGCTCGAGCGCGACCGCCTTCAGGTGCGCGGCATCCATCCCGCGCCCGTCGTCCTCGAGCTCGACGAGCACCCGGTCGCGGTCGCGCCGGGCGGCGACGACCACGCGCCCGCGGGCCCCCTTGCCGAGCCGCACCCGCTCCTCGGGCGCCTCGAGGCCGTGGTCGATGCAGTTGCGCAGGATGTGCAGCAGCGGGTCGGCGAGCTCGTCGAGGATGGCGCGGTCGAGCTCGATCTCGGCGCCGGTGACCAGCAGGTCGACCTCGCGCGATCTCTTGCGCGCGATGTCCCGGGCCGCCCTCGGCAGCCGGTCGGTGATGAGCGAGAGCGGCGTCATGCGCACGCTCATCACCTTGTTGTGCAGGTCCTTGACGATGGTACGCAGCCGGTCGACCCCCTCGAGCAGCGGGGGCTGATACGTGTCGGGGACGCCCTTGCTCACCTCGCGCAGCCGGGAGGTCGACAGGAGCAGCTCGCCGACCGCGTCGAGCAGGTAGTCGAGCAGCTCGGTCTTGACCCGCAGGGTGCGCGCCGGCTCGGCGCCGACCGCCCGCGCCACCTCCGCGGGCGCCTCGGGCGGCTTGGCCGGCGCGGACTTCGGCTCGACGCGGGTGACCTCGGTCGACTCGAGGTCGGCGACCACCGCGAGCGCCTTGTTTATCGCCTCGGCGCTCGAGGTCTCGACCTGCATGGTGACCAGGCCCTCGGGGATGCGGCCGGCCTTCAGGTCGTCGACCGAGGGGTTGAGGTCGAAGACGTTGCCGAGGGCGCTCAGCTTCTTCTGGACCAGAAAGGCGCGCACCCCCGGCACCTGGCAGCTTGCCGCGATGCGCACCCGCACCGAGAAGCGCGGCGGCAGCTCGGGTCCGGGGGCCGGAGCCGAGGGAGGCGGCGGCTCGGGCTGGGGCGCGCTGCCCGAGAGCGTCGTCTTGACGACCCGGGTCGCCGCGGGGGCCGCGCCGGTCAGGGCGATGAGCCGCTCGCTGATGCGCTCGATGAGCGAAGAGGCGCTCGGTGCTGCCTCGCCCGCGCCCGCGCAGCGCACCATCGCCTGCAGGTGATCGGTGGAGGCGAAGAGCAGGTCGGCGATGTCGGCCGACATCGCCTCGGGCCTCTTGCGCACCTGGTCGACGAGATCCTCGACCCGGTGGGAGAGCGTGGCGATCTGCTCGAAGCCCATCGAGGCGGCCATGCCCTTGACCGAGTGGGCATGGCGAAACATCGAGTCGATGACCTCGCGGTTGCCCTCGCGTTCGAGGCGCACGAGATCCTGAGAGAGATGCTCGAGGTGCTCGCTCGCCTCGGACGTGAACAGCCCGAGGTACTTCGACATGTCGATGGTCATGGCCGAGCCAGAGGGCCTGCCGACCTCACTCGCCGAGGACCTTCTTGACGACCCCGAGGACGTCCTCGGCCTTGAACGGCTTGACGATGAAGTCGCTGGCCCCCGCCTCGATGGCCTCCATCACCAGAGACTCCTGACCGAGGGCGCTGCACATGATGATGACCGCCGCGTTGTCGGCCTTGACGATTTCGCGGGTGGCCTCGATGCCGCTCTTGAAGGGCATCACGATGTCCATGGTGGTGAGGTCCGGCTTGAGCTCCTTGTACTTCTCGACCGCCTCAAGACCGTTGGCCGCCTCGCCGACCACCTCGAAACCGCCGGACGCGAAGATGTCCTTGATCATGTTGCGCATGAAGATCGCGTCGTCGACGATGAGAACCCGCTTGGCCATTTGCCTCGCCTCCAGCCCAAAGCGTCTTTTCGGGTACGCCGTGAGGTGCGCAAAGCTACCATGGGGTTCGCTGCCCCTTCAAGCTTGCGACCTTATTGGCGAACTGCCGACCGCCGAGCCGCCGTCCGCGTTTTCGTTGCTCTTTTTCGTGGACGAATCGATAAGGCCTCGTCTGTTAGAGGTGCCGACATGAAGCGAATGGACACCGCCACGATAGCCAAGGCCTTCGCCCTCATCGCCCTGGGGGTCGGGATCGATCAGTGGACGAAGGTCTGGGCACAAGGCCGCCTGCCCGGCTCGCCGCTCGAGGTCATCCCCAAGGCGCTCTCGTTCGTCTACGCCGAGAACCGGAACATGGCCTTCGGGTTGGGCGGTTTCCTGCCGCCGAGCGCCAAGCTGGCGATCCTGCTCGTGCTCACCGGCGGGCTGACGGTCTTCCTGCTGGTGCTCATGGTGCGCAGCCCCGACTTCGCCAGCCGCCTGGGCTACGGGGTGACGGCCGCAGGGGCCATCGGCAACATCGTCGACCGCATCCGGCTCGGCTACGTCGTCGACTTCATCTACTGGCACGGGGGCTTCACCTGGCCGAACTTCAACGTCGCCGACATCCTCGTCTGCACCGGGGTCGGCATCCTGCTCGTGTTCGGCAACCGGACCAAGGCACCGGACGCGAAGGTCGCGCCGGCTCGCTAGCGCGGCGCGCTCGCCCGGAGAGGCCCGGGGGCGCCGGGCCGGCCGTCCGAGGACCGCAAATCGGGCGGCGATTAGCGGCCCTTGAAGGTCGCCGCGATCTGACGGTCGAGCCCCTCGGCCTCGAGGACGGTCACCGCGCCGCCGGTTTGAGGCCGACCGACGCCGCGCACCGCGGAGAAGGCCTCGCCCGGGGCGGCGACGAGGTCGCCGAGAGTGTGGACCCCGTCCACCTCTCCGACGAGCAGCCCGAGGTCGCGCCGGCCGCGGTCGAGGATGACGACCTTGCCCGCGGGCGCAGCTTCGCCGACCGCCGGGGCTGGCTCGATGCCCATCAACGCACCGAGCGAGACCACGGTGACCACCCTGCCGCGCAGGTTCATGATCCCCAGCACCGGCTCGGGCGAGCAGGGCACTCTCGACATGGGAGCGGGCTCGACCACCTCGCGCACCGCGGCGAGCGGAAGCCCGTAGCGCTCGCTCCCAATTCTGAAAATTACGTGGCGCATTTGCGAGCCTCCTAGCCGGTGGGTGGCCGCTTCACCGCCGATTGGCTCCTAGCGACGCTCGGCCCAAGACCGACAGGGCGGGGATACGGTCGGCCCGGGCGAAGTCGAGGGCCTTGAGGCTTCGCGAGGCCCCGAGCGTCTTCGGGGGCTCGGGGTGACCGGAGAGACTCGACTCGACTGCCTCGAAAGCTGGCCATCACAGATGCCTAGAGCTCGAACCCGAGCTCGATGTCGCCCGCATACCCGGTGACGTTGCGGTACTGCAGCGTGCCGAGCGCCGTGTCTGCGCTCTTGAAGGCGTCGAGCTCGAAGCTTCTGAAGGCGCGCGCGTTGACGAAGAGGACAGGCAGCACCTTCAGGCGTACGCCGGCAAAGGCGACGGCGTGCTCGTCGAGGTCGAAGATGGTCGACATCTCGGTGAAGCCGCGCTTGTAGATCGTGCCGAAGAACTTCAAGAACGAGAGCGCGGGCACCTCGAGATGGGCGATGAAGTTCTTCTCGGGCAGCTCCGACTGGCCCTCGAACGCCAAGGTCAGCCCGATGGCCTCGCGCACGCCGTAGGAGGCCTCGAAGTAGTAGCCCGAGCGCTTGGGTGGCCGGCCCGCGCCGACCGTGGCCTGCAGCTTGGTGAGGGGAACCTGACCGTCGCCCGGCTTGACGCCCCCGGTCCCGCCGTCGAGGAACTTGTCGACCTCGTAGAAGCTGTCGAAGTAGCCCGGCCGGTAGCCTTCGTCGAGCCTGCGGTACTCGGCGACCAGGCGGAAGGCGTGCGTGGTGAGCGCTCCCAGGTTGAAGCGACCGAGCACGCCGATGGCCAGGCCGCCACCGCCTTCGCCCTGGTCGCCGCGGTAGAGCAGCTTCGAGTAGTCGATGTAGGGCTTGATGTCGGCGACGCTGCTCTTCACCAGCTTGAGCTCGAGGTCAACGCCCGCCAGCGTCACCGCCTCGCGGTTGGCCGCCAGCCGGTTGCCCTCGTCGACCTTCGTGACGTTGGCGGGCTTGCAGGCGCCGGGCACCGGACAGGGCGGCTCGGGCATCATCTGCAGCGAGCTCGGCGCGTCCCGGTCGACGACCGCGCTCACGCCTATCGACACGCTGCGGGCCAGCCAAGAGTCGAGCCCGACGATCGACAGCGGCTTGATGAACGCCAAGCCGCCGATGAGGTTCCAGCGGGCGATGTCGTTGGTCATCAACTCGGCGCCGATGTAGTCGTTGTGCGCGTCGAGCTGGGCGCCGACGCGGGTGAGGTTGACGTCGATGTTCGAGGCGTAGCGGCGCATGATCGTCCCGTGACCGAGGGTCGAGGCGTGGCGCTGGCCGATGTCGAGATAGACCGGGTCCTCCTTGCGTCCGTAGGTCAGGTAGGTGAGGACCTGGGCGAAGTCGGCGACCTCGTCCCAGTCCTCCTTGCGCAGCGAGCCGGCGTTGCTCGCGCCGATGATGTGGTTCTCGCCCGGCGCCGGGTCCTTCGGATACCCGGAGTTGAAGACCTCGAAGTTGAGCGGCACGCCCAGGCCCAGCGAGAAGTCACCGAACGCCAGGCCGACCTGCGGGCGCACCAGCACGTAGTGCGCCTTGCCGATTCGGTTGTAGCCGCCGGCTACCAAGACGTGGTTGCTCCGCGACTCCATCCGCGTCATCCCCACCGAGGACAGCTCGCCCTTCACGAAGTCGTCGTTCTCCTCGACTTCTGCCTTCTTCCCGGGCTTCTCGTCCTCGGCTGCGCCCTCGGCCGGTGTGGCCGCCGCCTGCGCCGGACCTGAAGAGGCCGGCTTGGCCGCGGCGCCCTGAGCGGGGCCGAGGTCTTCGACGGGCGCGCCCGCCGTCGCAGCGGCTTCTTGCCCAGCAGGAGCTGGCGGCGCAGCAGCAGGCGCTTTGCTCGAAGCGGGCGGAACGGTCACCGTGATCGTCCGCGTCGCCGGTGCGGGTTCGTCGCCGGCCGGCTGCGTGCCGTCCGCCTCTCGAGGCTGCACGTACGGAAGAGCCGAGGGCGGCGAGGCCGCGGGCTCGCCCTCGGGGCCAACCTCGCGCGCCTCCACGAAGGGGAGACTGAGCAGAGCCGGATCAACCGGCGCCGGCGGCGGGAGCGCCGTTGCAGGCGCGACGGAGAACGGCGGGGGCGCAACGGGCGCAGCCGGAGCGATGGGCGGAGGAGGCGGGGCCACCGGAGCGGCCTCGACCGGACGAGGCTGGACCTGCTGAACCGGGGCTGACCGCTCGCTCTGGCCGTCGGCCTCGGCGACCGCGCGCGGGGCGACATAAGGGATTGCCGCGGGCGAGTCCTGCGGCGCAGCCACGGGCAGCGGAGGCGGTGGCACCTGTGCGAAGACGACCGCGGGAAAAACCGCCGTGAGCGCGCCCAGCAGAGCTCTCATCTCGCTCTCTCCTCGATTAGATAGCACCTTCGGTTCGACCCCCCCCGACGCTCTTAAAGCACGAAAGCCATCGGCGCTGCGCCGAGTGTTCTCACCGCCGGTCTGCGCCAGCGTAGGGAGCCGAGTCGAGAGGCCCTCGAGCTTCGCGCGGGCCGAGCAGCACCCGCCTCGTCGGTCTGAAGCAAAGCTTGGTTGGACCAGTGCGTCGCATCGCACCTCTCGACTCTCGACTCTCGACCGTCGCCGTTCAAGTTCTTGCCCGCCGGATGCCTGTCCCGCATGATCCGCGTGTGCCACGCCCTATTCTTCTCGCCGGAACCGAGTTCGTCACGCCCGAGTTGCCCGACGGCGTCACGCTGATCCACCCACCGCAGCCTCAACCCGGCCTTCGCTCGGTCCGCGCGGCGCTGAGGCGCGCTCTTGCCGAGCCCCTCGGCAGCAAGCCGCTGGCCGAGCGAGTGAGCGAGCGGGACAGGGTCCTGATCGTCTTCGACAGCCCGGACTTTCCGGTGCCTCCGCTCCGCGAGGACCCGCGGGGGCCGGCGATTGCGGAGATTCTCCAGACCCTGCGCGACCGCGGCCTCGCCGCCGAGCGGATTCGGTTGCTGTGCGCCAGCGGCGTCGGCCGAATCTACCGACCGGCGGAGATCGCCACGGTCCTCGGCGAGAAAGCCGCGCAAGTCCACGCCCTCTCCTGCCACGACGCCGAGGCGCTCGACGGCTTCGCCGACTTCGGCTCGACCTCCGAAGGCGAGCCGGTCGAGCTGAACGCCGCGCTCACCGCCGCCGACCTGGTCATCTCCGTCGCCCTGGTGCAGACCCCGCTCAACGGCGGCTACGGGCCGCTCGTCTCCGGCCTCGCCTCGGCGCGCACCGCGCGCGTGGTCTGGAGCGCGAAGAACCTCTGCGCAGGCCCCAACGCCCTCGACCCGCGCTCCGGCCTGCACAAGGCGACGCGGCGGATAGGCAAGCTGCTCGAAAAGAAGCTCGAGATCTTCCATCTCGAGATCGCCCTCGACACGCGGCTGTGGGCCTCGCCCATCGCGCGCCTGGCCAAAGCCGAAGGCGCGCTGCCCCGGCCACTGCAGGCCTGGTCCCGCATCCCCGAGCCTCTGCGCGCCCGCGCCTCCCGACTCTTCCGGGCCGAATACCAGCCCGTCGCCGTCTTCGCGGGGCAAGTCGAGAAGGTCCACGCCCGAATCCTCGAGACGCTCGACGCGCGCTGCTACGCGCCGGTCGAGAGGCAGGCCGACATCGTCGTGCTCGGGCTCGCTTCGGTGACCCCGCACGCGACGCGCTCACTGGGCAACCCGGTGCTCGCCGCCTCGTCGGCGTTCGGCTACCACCTCGCGTGGCACAAGGGCGGGCCGCTCTTCAAGAAGAACGGCGCCGTCGTCCTCCTCGCGCCGCTGGTCGAGCGGTTCGACAAGCCCCGGCACCTGCCCTACCAGCGCTTCTACAACGAGGTGCTCGCGGCGACCCGCGAGCCTTCGGAGATGGCCGAGCGCTTCGAGTCGCTCTATGCCGGCCGCCCCGAGTTCGTCAGCGCCTATCGCCGCCGCAACGCCTACCATGGCCTCCACCCGTTCTTCTCCTGGTACCTGGGCTGGAGCACCCTCGCGCGCTGCAACAAGGTCTTCGCCGTCGGCTCCGAGAAGCGCCCGGCGGAGCGGCTCGGCTTCGTCCCGGTCGCCACCGTCGAAGAGGCGTTGCAGGCCGCGCGCGAGGCCGTCGGAAAGCCAAGGCCCTCCGTCGCGGTCCCCGCGATGCCGCCCGCCTTCGGGCTCAATCTGAGGTAGAGAGGCGCTCGACACGAGCGGCTGGCTGCCCCACCGACGGGCAGCCACCGATTTGCGCGAGGTCAGCCATGACGGACCCACACGAAGCGATCGAAGTCGCCACCCTGCTCGACGCCGCCGTCGAAGTCGCCCGCATCGGCGGGGCTGTCCTGCGCGATCGGTTCAAGGGGCCGCGCTCGGTCGAGCTCAAGGGCGGCATCGACCTCGTCACCGACGCAGACCGCGCATCGGAGGCTGAGATCGTCGCGTATCTGGAGAGGCGCTTCCCGCTGCACGCCATCCTTGCCGAGGAGGGCAGCAACGTCGAAGGCAGCGCCGAATACAGGTGGATCGTCGATCCGCTCGACGGCACGACCAACTACGCGCACCGGGTGCCGCACTTCGCGGTGTCGATAGCCGTCGAGGACGCAGAAGGGCTCGCCGCCGCGGCGGTCTACGATCCGCTCCGCGACGAATTGTTCGAGGCCGGGCGCGGCGCCGGAGCCCGGCTCAACGGCGAGACGCTGCGGGTCACGAAGGAGAGCCGGCTCGCCTGCGCGTTGCTCGGGACGGGCTTTCCGTACAGCGTCTGGGACAAGCCCGACTTGCCGCTGAGGCTCTTCGACGCCTTCGTGCGTCGTTCCCGCGGCATCCGTCGCATCGGCAGCGCCGCTCTCGACATGTGCTATGTCGCCGCGGGCCGCTACGACGGCTTCTTCGAGGTGCGGCTCAAGCCTTGGGACATCGCCGCCGGCACGCTGCTCGTCCGAGAAGCCGGCGGCACGGTCACCGATCTCGACGGCGGCCAGGTGGACCTGACGGCGGGCAACGTCATCGCCACCAACGGGCACCTTCACCAAGTGATCGTTGAAATTGCTCGCGCCGTTCGCTCCGAGCTTGCCGCGACCGAGCCCGCGCAAGTGACATGACGGGAGGCGAGTTGGGAGTACAGAGCAAGGAGCCAGGCGTTGCGCCGGGACCGTCACTCATGACTGTGAACTCGCAACTCACAACCCGGACGATCCCTTCGCCGCCTTGGCGCCCACTCCCTCGATCGCCTTGAACCCGAGGACCTTGATCTGGAGCTGGCCGATGAGGCCGGCGGTGTCGCTCTGGCCCTCGGTCCCGAAGGCGATGTGCGTCGGGTCGGCGACCGGCTGGTTGAAGGTCGGATCGATGGCCGCCCACTCGCCGACCCAGACCTCTGCCCACTCGTGCCAGTAGAGCGCCGGCACGCCATCGCCCGCATCCATATAGACGAGGCCGTCGACCCGGCGGGTCGGGATGCCGGCGGCGCGCGCGAGCGCGGTGAAGAGCAGCGCATGCTCGGTGCAGTCGCCCTTCTTCGCCGCGAGCACGTCGGTCGCACGGTCGCTCGAGGTGCCGTAGCTCTTGGCCAAGTAGTTGTGGACAAACTGGTTGAGCCGCTTGGCCGCCGCCCAGGCATCCTTTTCGTCGCCGACGATCTTCTTCGAGAGCTTGACGATGGCCGGAGCCTCGGACTCGACGGCGAGCGTCGACTCGAGCGCTTCGCGCACCTCTTCGTCGTCTCCCGCCTTCACGGGCAGCTTCGCCGACGCGGCAGGCGCCTTGGAGGAGACGGTCAGGGTCACCGCGCCGTCGGCCGTCTGCGAGAACTTCTGGCGGTAGTCCTCGCGTCGCATCTCCTTGGCCAGGCCGCTGACGGCGAAGGTGACCTCGGCCGGACCAAAGCGCACCGAATCGGGGATCGGCTTGTCGAGCACGACCCGCGTCAGGTTGAAGAGGTCGACCTTGTCGAGCTGCTTGGCGAGGTTCTCGTCCTCGGCCTTGCCCACCATCACCTCGCCGAACCTGAGCTCGAGGACCCTTCCGTCCTTCTTCGACAGGATGGTCGTCACCGCAAGATTGCTGCGCTCCTCGCTCGTGCGCGTGCGCAGCACCGGGACGGCGAGGCCGGCGACGACCATCGTCCCCTCGGAGTCGAACTCGGTCACCATCGTCTTGTCCTCGAGCGTCTGCTCCAGGTCGATGGTGAGGCCGGCGATCTTCTCGCGCGTCTGCGCGACCAGACGCGGCGCGTCCGAGTGCTCGACCACCTCCCCGGTCGGCGGCAGGCTGCGCGTCTCGTCCGGCAGGCCCGGTCGCTGGCGCAGCAGCGAGATGCCCTCGGGGGTGCAGCGCCCGATGAGCGTCTCCTCGCCACCGTCGCCGCGGCGCTCCTCGCGGAAGGCGAGCAGGCGCCCGCCGTCCTTGTATTCGTAGAACCGCTGCTCGCCGACCGCGCGCTCGGTCTCGACCCCGGCGACTGAGGCCTTGAGCGTCACCCGGCTCTCCTCGACGACCGCCTTCTGGCCCTCGTACTCGCCCTCGCGGATGTCGAAGAAGGCATAGCCCGCCTTCTTGCCAAGCACGTAGAGGCCGAACCACTCGCCACCCTTGGGCCGCTCGAGCTGCATGATGCGCGGCACCGCCGTCGCCTTCGACTCGACGGCCTTGGGCGCCTTCTCTGCCTGTGGCTTGGCGCTGGCCGAGGCACAGCTCCCCAGGGCGAAGACGGCGAGCAACAGGCTGATGGCGCGCTTCATGAGTACTCCTTCTGCTGGCGGCGGTAGTTCGTGCGGACGAGGAAACAGAGGCCGCGGCATCCTTCTTCACTGCTCCGGCCGGATTACCCGCTGCAAAGGCGGCCATCCTACCTTCGCCGTGTGCCGACGCGCCCGGCTTTCCAGCCCGGCGCGCCTCAGGAGGTATCGAGAAATCTCCCCGACTCGGCCCGCCCCCGCCGGTCAGCCCGAGCCCCTTCGACCAGGCGCAGCCCGGGCTTCGCCCGGAACCCAAGCGATCGGTCGCAGGTCGGTAGGGGCGCATGGCAATGCGCCCGGCGAGGAATCGATACGAAGGCCCGCCCTCCGAAAAACGTGCTGCCGCGCGACGAATCTCGAGGTCAGTAGTTGAGGAGGCCGAGCTTGCGAGGCCGAAGTCGGGCCTCTCGACTTCGTCTGCCCCGAGCCTGTCGAGGGGCTCGAGGTGAGCGGGGGCGGGCCGAAGTCGAAGAGCGATTTTCCGACCGGCCTTCAGCGCCCGGCGCCCGCCAGCTCGAGCGTCGCCTGCGGCGAGCGCAGCTCCACCTTCGACCAGGACGGCGGCGCCTCGGCCCTAATGACGATGATCGATCCGGCGATCCAGCGCTCGGCCTTCGGCCCGTAGTCGAGCGGCGCGCCGTCGACCCGCAGGTCGATGCCGGAAGCCGGACCGTCGGCGAGCACGTAGACGTCGAAGAAGGCGCGCTTCGGCAGGTCGCCCGCGCAGACGAAGTCGCGACTTCGCCCGCAGCCGGAGACGTCGAGCCCGAGCACCCTCCCCGCACCCGGCAATGGCCTGTCGACGCGGTGCTCGACGCTCTCGAGGATCCTATCGACCACGCGCTGCGAAGCGACGGGCTCCTCCGGCCGCATGATCCCGCAGACGAGCGAGCGCTCAGGCCAGACCACCGCGGGGGGCCGCTCGTTGCAGGGCGCGAGCCTTCCCTTGGTCTCGGGGGCGAGGACGCAGTCGTAGCGGACCTGCTTCTTCTGGCAGTAGAGCCAAGGCTCGGTCGCGCGGGCCTTGCGGTGCGCGAAGTAGGCCGTCCTCGGGTCGTGCCGGTTGCCGAAGTAGTGGATGGGCTCGTCCTCGGGCAGCACCTTGTCGAGCGCCGCTTCGAGCTCGACCTCGCCGAGCACGGCCTCGAAGTGCCGGCGCGACTTGCCGTGCGCCAGCGCTCCGAAGACGAGCAGGACGGCCGCGAGCAGCGCGAAAGGAACCGCCCGCGCTACCCGGATCGGCACACGGCCGGCCAGTCGCGAGAACGCCTTCGCCCCGACGCGAACCGCGCCGCCGTACGCGAGGCCGAACCCCACCGCCATCATCGGCAGCAGCAGGAGCAGGTCGTAGTCGTGCTGCTTCGAGTGCCAGCCGAGCCGCACGAACGAGGCCGCTGCGCCGGCGAGCCAGAGCGCGAAGACCAGCCCGCGCCAGCCGGCCATCGCGGCGAGCGGCAAGCCGGCCAGACAGGCGATCCAGAGCGGGCCGAGCGTTCCCTGCGCGCCCCACTCCCACAGGCGCGAGCGCCACTCGGCGTTCTTGAGCGTCGCCGTCAGCCAGTTGTCGTCCATCTCCTTGGGCAACCAGACGACGTCGCAGCCGCCGGCTTTGAGCGCCGGGACCCACCGCACGTACCAGAGCCAGATCGGCAGCGCGACGACGACGAGCAGCAGCGCGCCGAAGAGCCAGGGCCGCGGCGACTTGAACCCGGCGAGCCCCTCGCGCGAGCGCGCCCGGTCGAGCAGCACGAGCCCGGCGAGCGCGAGGTGGGGCAAGGCGATGAGCTTGGTCATGCAGCCGAGCGAGATGAGCGCCGCGCCGGCGAAGAAGCGAGCGGCTGACAGGGCCGCGGGCGCCGCCTCGCGCTCTCGGACCGGACCGAGCCAGACCGCGATGCCCAGCAGCGCCAGGGCGTGCGCCTCCAGGTCCGGCATGAAGCTGATCCCGTAGAAGCGAAACAGCGGCGAGACGACGACGAAGCCTCCGGCCGCGGCCGCACCCGCCGAGCGCGCCGGCTCGGGAAAGCGGCGCAGGAGATACCTCGCGATCGCGAACAGCGAGAAGACCCAGGCCACGACCGACAGCAGGCCCATCAGGCGGCCGGCGAGGTGGATGCCCGCTCCCGAGCCGAACCTGCCGAGCAGCCACGCATAGAGCGGGAACTCCGAGCCCATGAAGACATCGGGCTCGGCCCCGCAGGTCTCGGCGCGCGGGAGGTGGAAGGGCTGACCTTCCGAATAGAGGCGCGCCATCGAGGTGGCTATCGCCTGGCGCCAGCTATGCGTGCCGATAGGCGGGTCGAAGAGGTGCGGGAGGCTGAACCCTACGAAGAGCAGCACCGCGAGGGTCAGGACGATCGCCGGGCCTCGGTTCGAGTGTGCTGTCGGCTCGCTCATTCGTCAGGTCCGGTCCGTCCCGCCACCTCGCTTTGGTCGGAGGCTCTCGCGGGAGGCGGCAGTTTAGGACAGGACGAGGCCGGGAAGGTCACTCGCGAAGGCCGGGCGGGCGAGGGAGCCTTTTCGGCCGCACGCCCGGGCGCTTTCCCGCCCCCCCGGTCAGCCCGAGCGTAGGCCGAGCTTGCGAGGCCGAAGTCGAGGGCCCTTTGTATCCGGTACCCCGAGACCACGGGCCGCCAGCACGAAGGCTGGCGCTCCGGCCTACCGCACGCCTTCACGCCCCCGTCTCGACCCTGTCCTCTCGGCGCTCGCCGGTCGCTACAGCGGCTTGAGGAACCGCGCGACGATCTTCCGCTCGCCGAGCCCGGGGAAGCGCACTCGGACGCTCGCGTTCGGGCCGCCGCCGCCCGCGCTGCCGACGACCAGCCCGTCGCCGAACTGCTCGTGACGCACCCGCGCGCCGACCGTCGGCACCGCCACCTCGGGCCGGCGCCGCAGAGGCTCTGGCGGCTTCTCCGCCTTGCGCTCCAGCTCGCGCCGGCGCTCCCACTCCGGGCGCTGATCGAACTCGTCGGTGACCACGAACCCGTCGTCGTCGCCCAAGTCGACCTCGTCCTCGCGCTCGACGTACAGCTCGCCCGGCTCGTGCCTCTCCGCCTGGACCGCGGCCGCCGGCGCGCCGAGGTCGAACAGCTCCCGCGGCACGTCGGCGAGAAAGCGCGAAGGGTCGTTGAGCTGCAGGTTCCCGAAGAGGGCCCGCTGCTGCGCGAGCGTGAACCAGAGCCTCCTGCGCGCGCGGGTGATGCCGACGTAGCAGAGGCGGCGCTCCTCGGCGAGCTCCTCGGGGTCGACGCCGCCGGACTCGCCACCTAAAGCCCGCGAGTGCGGAAAGACGCTCTCCTCCATGCCGGTCATGAAGACCGCGTCGAACTCAAGCCCCTTGGCCGCGTGCAGCGTCATCAGCGAGACGCGCCCGCTGTCGTCCTCGCTGTCGGCGTCGCCGACCAGGCTTATCTGCTCGAGGAAGGCCTCGAGCGGAGTCTGCGCCAGCTTGAGCGGGCCTTCCTCGCTGCCCTCGGCGCCGACCAGCTCGCCGGCCGCGTGCAACCGGTCGTACTCGAAGGCCGCGCCGATGAACTCGCGCAGGTTCTCTGTCCGCTCGTCCGCCTCCTTGGTCTGTTCCGCCACGAGCGCGGCGATCAGGCCGCTCTTCTCGACGATCCGTTCGACCGCCGTCCCGGCCTCGCCCGCCGCCGCGGCCTCGGAGGAGAGCGCGTCCACGAGGTCGCGAAAGGCGCGCAGGCGCCGCTGCGCCCCGGCGTTGAGGCCCGGGACGTGGCCGGCGTGCGCGAGCGCCTCGTAGAGGCTCAGCTCCTCGGACTGCGCGAAGCCGCGCAGCCGCTCGATCGTCGTCGCGCCGATGCCGCGCGCCGGGGTGTTGATCACCCGCTCGAGGTCGGCGTCCGAGCGCGGGTTGACCGCCAGGCGCAGGTAGGCGGCCGCGTCCTTGATCTCGGCGCGTTCGTAGAAGGCGCGCCCGCGCACCACGCGGTACGGCAGGCCCGACAGGCGCATCGCCTCCTCGACGACGCGCGACTGCGCGTTGACCCGGTAGAAGATCGCGATCTCCGAGTACGGCACGCCCTGCGAGGCCAGCTCGCGGGCCTGCGCGGCGACGAGCTGCGCCTCGGCGCGCTCGTCGGGGGCGAAGAGGATGCGCAACGGCTCGCCCTTGGGCCTGTCGGTCCACAGGCGCTTCTCCTTGCGCCGGGCGTTCTTGGAGATGACCGCGTAGGCCGCGTCGAGGATCCCCGCGTCCGAGCGGTAGTTGCGCTCGAGCTTGACCGTCTCGGCGCCGGGGAAGTCGCGCTCGAAGGAGAGGATGTTCGAGGGGTCGGCCCCGCGCCAGCGGTAGATCGACTGGTCGTCGTCGCCGACGACGCACAGGTTCGCCCGGCTCTTGGGACACAGCAGCTTGAGCAGCTCGTACTGCACGGGGTTGGTGTCCTGGAACTCGTCGACCAGCACGTACTCAAAGCGGCGCCGGTAGCGCTCGAGGACGTCGGGGTGGCGCTTGAAGAGCAGGACGAGCTCGAGCAGCAGGTCGCCGAAGTCGACCGCGTTGGCGGCCCGCAACAGCCGCTGGTAGCGCGCGTAGACCCGCCGCACCGCCTGCCCGACCCGATCGTGCGTGCCGACGGCGAGATCCTCGGGCAGCCAGGCCCGGTTCTTCGCGTCGTCGATGCGCTGGCGGACCGTCTTCGGCTTGATGTCCTCAAAGACGCCCTCCTCCTTCATCGCGCGGCGGATGAGCTGTAGCTGGTCGCTGTCGTCGTAGATGACGAACGAGCGCGTCAGCCCCACCCGCTCGGCCTCGCGCCGCAGGAGGGTCGCGCCGGCGGCGTGGAAGGTCGACACCTGGACCTCGGCCCCCGCCGGGCCGAGCAGCCTCTCGAGCCGCTCGCGCATCTCGCCGGCCGCCTTGTTGGTGAAGGTGACCGCCAAGATGTGCCAGGGGGCGACGCCGCGGCGCTCGACGAGCCAGGCGACCCGGTGGGTGATGACCCGGGTCTTGCCGCTGCCGGCCCCGGCGAGCACGAGCAGCGGCCCGTCGCCGTGCTTCACGGCCTGGCGCTGGTGCTCGTTCAGGGGCGCGAGCAGCGGGTCGGTCTCCGCTTCGCTTTGTGCCGTGGGCTCCTCAGTCACGCGGGCAACATAACCGAGCCCCTCGCGTCCCGAAAGCGCTTCGGCGCGTGCGGCGCGGCTCGCCGGATTGGGGCGCTGACGATCCATGTCTCTCCCTGGGCTCCGCGTTGACCCCCTTCTCGGCCGCGTGCTAGGCAAGGAGGCGCCTTTCGACGGGGGCTTCTTCGAGGAATCCATGGCCATGGAGCGCAATTCCAGCGAGCGTCGCTCCTCGCCGCGCTATCCGATCGAGATCCCCATCGAGGTCACCGTCGGCAGCGAGATGCTCATCCACCTGACCGCCAACCTCTCGGGCCACGGCGCCTTCTTCGAGCGCGCCATCCCGTACGCGGTCGGCACCCGGGCCTCTCTGCGCGTGCTGCTGCCGGGCGAGCGGGCCATCCGGTGCCAGGGCGAGATCGTGAACATCCCCGACAAGAAGGGCTTCGGGATGGGCATGCGCTTCTTGGACCTCCCCGCCGAGGACGAGCAGCGCCTCGAGCAGTTCGCCGCCAGGTATCGCCGAGACACCGACGAGCCGCTCGGCCCGTAATCTCTCCGGGGAGGTAGACGTGCCCAGCTTCTCGTCGCTTGGCCCGAGCCAGCTCAAGAAGATCGCCAACCAGCGCTTCTCGCACCTCGTCATCGCCGAGATCGGCCGCGCGCGCGAGCGCATCGCCGAGCTCCAGCGCACCTATCCGTCGGCCAAGCCCAAGGAGCTCGCCCAACGCCTGACCGACTCGAAGAAGGCTATCGCCAGCACCTCGGGCGCGGTCAGCGGGCTGTTCGGGCTCTTCTCGGTGCCGCTCGATCTCGTCCTGGTCGCCTACCTGCAGCTCTCGCTCATCGTGGACATCGCCGTGCTCCACAAGGCGAACCTCAAGTCGGCCCGAGCGCAGCAGGAGCTGCTCGATGTGCTCGGGTACGCCAACGGCGCCGGCCCGCTGGTGCGCGCGAGCCCGCGGGTCTTCGGCAAGCTCGCGATGACCCTGCTGCAGCGCGGCGGACTGCCGCGGCTCGGGCGCGCAGTGCCGGTGATCGCCTCGCCGCTGACCGCGTGGCTGAACAATCGCGCGCTCGCGCGGGCGGGCCGCGAGGCGATGCTCTTCTACGGGCACCGAAGGGCTGAGAAGGGCCGCGGGAAGTAAGCGGGAGCAACGGCGCCGAGGGCTGAAGAGGTGTCGAAGAGTCCTTCGCCCGAAGGCCGGTCAGCCCGGAACCCAAGCGATCGGTCGCAGGGGGCGCATCGCAATGCGCCCGTCGACGAATCGGGCAATGGCGCGGCCGATTCGAGGACTCCCGGCGACCGGCACGAGAGGCCGGTCGTTGGCAGCTCAGGAGGCCGAAGTCGAAGGACCGTGTCCGGAGATCGAGAGCCTGAGCCGCCCGCCCGGTCACTCCGGACTCTGCACCGGGCCCTTGCCCGGCTGTGACCTCGAGCTGCCAGGGGCTGTCGACGGGCCCGCCCTCGGTCAGCCCGGGCGTAGGCCGAGCTAGGCCGAAGTCGAGGGGGCCCTTCGACTCCGCTCCCGCCGCTCTACGCGTCGGGAGCGAGGCTCAGGGCGAGCGGAACCGGTCGAAGAAGGCTCTCTCGACGGACCTTCAGTCGGCCTTCTTGGCCTCGATCAGCTCGACGAGCCTCGACAGCTCCTTCGAGTCGCGGCCCTCGCGCGCCAGCAGCGCGAGCGCCGTCTGGGCGGCCTTGAGCGCATCGGGCCAGCGGTGCAGGTCGGCCGCAGCGCCCGCCCGCTCGACCTCGAGGTCGGCGCACTCGTCCCTCGGGAACTTGTCGCAGATGGACAGCGCGGCTTCGGGTCGGTTGCGATCGCGCAGCACTCCGGCGAACACCGCGCCCGCGGCGGCGTACTTCGCGTCGGCCAGCAGCACCTTGCGGGCCAGCTTCTCGGCCCGCGTGTACTGCCTCTGGCGCCTCGCCTGGCCCGCCCGTTCGGTCAGCTCCGCCTTGTCCGTGATCGAATCGTCTTCGGCGGCCAGTACGGGCTCGAGCAAGGCCTCGAGCAGGGGACGCAACGCGGTGGGGGCGGACATGCCGCTGGGGGTGATGAACCCTGCCTGCGGGGTCCAGCGAAACTCCGTACCGCGATGCAGGATCTTTATGACTTGGGCCTTATTCGGTTCGCTCACAGCTTCCTCTGTCAATCAAGGCGGCTGCATAGCGGCTTTTCATTTGCCTGTAAACCCGCGAGAAAAAAAAAGGGCCATCGAGCCCGGAAGGTGCCTTGTGTCCCAACGATAAGGCCGCGTTGCGGGAGCCCGTGAGGCCGACAGGACGTGGGCCCAGACAGCGGGCAGGCGCAGCCTCGGTGGCCGCGGCGGCGCTCCGAGGGAAGACTGGAGGGGGAGAAGCCGGGCGGCGAGAGCCGCAGCTCCGCCCTGCGTGCCGGTGGTCGAAGCGGCTGCAGCCCCGTCGAGAAGCCGGGCGGCGAGAGCCGCAGCTCCGCCCTCCTTTCGGCGATCGCCCCCCGCGCGAATCGAACAGGGACGCGCAGGGCCGCCCGAAGAGTTTTGGGCGTGTGCCAGCGAGACGCCGGCGCCCCCTGCTCCCAGCCGGCGCGCGGCGACAAGCTCCGCCCTCGCTCAGAGCCGGAACTGCCCGAGCCCATCGCGCAGCGCCGCCGCGTGCTCGGTCAGCGTGTGGGCCGCCTCGGCCAGCTCGTCGGCCGCGCGGCTGTCCTCGTCGGTCAGCGCGACCAGCTCGCTCAGGTTCTCGAGCGCGCGCGCGGTCCCCTCGCCGTGCTCGGCGATGGTGCGGTTGATCCGCGAGATCATCCGGTTGATCTCCTCGATGCTCTCGACCTGGCGATGGCTGACCGTGCTCTGCTCCTCGAGCGCGCGCCCTATCCGCTCGGTCAGCGGCGTCAGGCTCTGCGCGAGCGCCTCGATGGACTGCCCGCCGCGCCCGAGCAGATCGGCCCCCATGAAGCCTTGGGCCATCTCCACCACCCGGCCAGCGAGCTGCTCGATCTGCGCGGTGGTCACCGCGTGCGCCTCGACCGCCGGCGAGATCGCCGAGGCCACGCTGCGCGCTTGGCGCGTGCTCTCGGCGATGCGCCTGAGCGCCAGGCCGCCCTCCCGGGCCCGGTCGACGCCGACCGCGGCCAGCTCGTCGCTCTGCTCGATGAGCGCCCGCGTCAGGTCCACCTCGACCCCCACGCCGGCGATGTTGTCGGCGATGCGCTTGGTCGAGCTGCCTATCTGCGCGGAGAGCTCGCGGATCTGATCGGCGACGACCCCGAAGGCCTTGCCCTGCTCGCCGGCCTGCGCCGCGATGATCGCCGCGTTGAGCGACAGCAGGTTGGTGCGCCCGGCGACATCGGCGATGAAGTCGATGACCGTGGTGATGTCGGCGCTGCGCTTGCCGAGCGCGGCGACCCTCAGGCGCGCCTCGGCGACCACGCCGCGGATGGCCTCGACCCCGCGCACCCCCTCGTCGACCACCCGCGCGCCCTCCTCGGTCTCCTCGGCCAGCAGATCGCCGACGCGCTCGATCTCGAGCGCCGTCTCGGTGAGCACCTGCAGCGTCTGGCGCGACTTGCCCGCGGTCGTCAGGGTCGAGCGGGCCGCCTCGCCGAAAGCCCCGATCTCGCCGCGGGTCGCCTCGGCGGCGGCGAGCAGGGCCTTGAGCTCGACGCGCGCGTCTCGCACCGCCCGCTCGAGCTCCCCGCCGTGGCGGCGCACCTCGTCGAGCGCCGCCGAGAACTGCGCGAGCGCCGCGCCGGTGCTCGCCACGTACTCCGACAGCCCGGAGACCTCGCGACCGACGGCGACGACCGAACGGTCCATGTCGTTCATCTCGCCGGCGATCACCCCGACCCCTTCGCGCCGCGCCTCCATGCCGCGGCGCACCCGCAGGCCGGCGCCGGCGACCAGCGAGACCTGCTCGCTGAGCGCCCCGGCGGCCCGCGAGATGTTGCCCACGGTGCGCCGCAGCCCGCCGCTCATCGTCTGGAACGAGCGGGCGAGCGAGCCGATCTCGTCGGCGCTGAGCACCGGGACCTCGCGGGTCAGATCCCCGCGGGCGACCGCCTCGGCGCCTTCGGCCACCCCGCGCACCGGGGCGGTTATCGCGCGCGAGGCGACCAGCGCCACGCTGACCGCGAGCACCAGGGCGATGAGCGCGAAGAGGAACATCTGGCCGGCGAACCCGAAGTCGGCCTGCTCGCGGTGCGAGCGGCCGACCAGCACGTAGAGGTTCGCCCCGTTGAGCAGCGGGGTGCGCAGCAGCGTGCCCTTGGGCCCGGGGCCGACCCGCATCCGCGTCGGGTCCTCGAGCTCCCAGGGCACGAGCACCCGCTCGCCCATCGCCAGCGCGGCCGGCCCGCCGCAGGCCTTGGAGGCGGCCTGCACGATGGAGGTGGCGGGCGCGTCGAGCTCGACCAGGCCCTGCAGCGCGCGACTGCAGGCCTCGGTCTCGGCCCGCTCGAGCGCGGTCTGGTGGTTGAGGTAGCCGCTCACCCCGACCATCGCGACGCCGACGAGCAGCACGGCGACGCTGGTGATGAGCACGCGCATGCGGATGGGCGCGCCGTGCGACGAGGAGGGTCCGGCCGGCAGCCGCAGGCGCAGCGAGAAGAGGTCGCTTATCGCCTGGTAGTAGTAGAGCAGCGAGGAGATGAGCCCGGTGCACAGGCCGGCGACGAGTCCCGCGGTCGCCGCGTCGCTGGTGATGCCCGCGCGTTCGAGCGTCGGGCGAAGCGACAGGCCGCCGAGCAGCCAGAAGAGCGAGATGAGGAGGGCGCCGAGCAACGGGAGCGAGCCCGCCCGCGCACCGGCGCGGAGCGCCAGGCGCTCGGGTGGCGGGCGGCCTGCCGACAGCGCGTCCAGCGCGTCGCGCAGCGGCCGCAGATAGCCCCAGGTGAAGGCCAACACCGCGGCGCCGCCCAGGACCAGGGTGAAGGCGACGGCGCGCAGCAGGCCGGCGCGCTCCTCGGGCGACAGCGGGTAGATGAGCCACACGTAGCCGACAAAGGCGAAGCCGACGAGGCTCAGGGCGACCGTGAGCCGCAGGAGGAGCCGCACGACGGGCCAGCTCGAATTGACGGGGGCGTCGCTGTTCATGACCGGGCGCCCGGCCGGCGCGCGGGGCATCCCCGGCACTCCGCCTGGCTCTCTCCTTTCGACTCAAAGGCGACAATTATAGGGGGCGGACCGGGCCGGGAGCGAAGTTGCCGCAGGGCTTGCCGCGCAAGCGCGGCGACGAGCGGCTGTCGTCTCGTGGAACGAAGGCTCTGAAGGAGTCGAGGCCGGCTCGCGCAGGGATGCGGACGCTTCGCCGGAAGACGATCGTCTCCGTTCGCACCGCGGATTGATCCGCCTGGGAGGGTTCGCGCCTCGTTGCTACGGCTGATCGACGCGCCTGGGAGAATCCAAGTGTCATTCAACCGACTGATCCTCGCCTCTGGCTAATCCTCAGGCGCGTTCCTACGGCTGATCCTCGCGTCTGGGAAATCCTCAGGCGCGTTCCTACGGCTGATCCTCGCGTCTGCGAAATCCCCAGGCGCGTTCCTGCGGCTGATCCTCGCGCCCGCGAA
>DHSB01000156.1:99409-107704 GCA_002408385.1 Myxococcales bacterium UBA5297 | reverse complement strand
TCCCCAGGCGCGTTCCTACGGCTCAGCCTGGCGGGGCAACTTCTTGTTCTTGCTCTACTATTCGCCCAATCCGTCGATTCTCAGAGACAAGAAGGGCCGTCGTGCCCCTGAGCTGACACACGACGGCCCGATCCACCGCTTCTCTCTACCCCTCTTGAGGAGCCGGCTGCTCGACGTCGGAGGTCGTCGTGGCCTCGGAGACTTCGGCAATCTGTCCGGCGCGCCGCCGCGACGGGCGAACGCGTTTGGCGAGCTCGCGCTCACCGATGATCTCGAGCATCAGACTGAGGAAGCCCGCCGTCAGCGCGAAGACCTTGTCGTACTCCTCGATGGCCCGATTCTTCGCGACCTGGGTGGCCTCGGCCTCGCGAGTCTCGCGAGCGACCGACTCGAGCGAAGACTCGAGCTTCTCGAGAGGATCGGAGATCGAGGCGCGCCAGACCTCGTTCTGCGCCGTCAAGCCCGAGAGACGCGATGGCTTGTTGGGCTGCCAAGTCGCGAGGTTGTCACAGACGAGCTTGCCGAGCGAATGAACCTGAACCGGATCAACCGGAGTGCGTCCGTCGAAGCCCAGCTTCTTCAGCTCGTTGTCGCCGAAGGCGAGCTTGATGACGTCGCGAACGTCGACGAGCTGCTCATTGACCCGCGCGGCCTGCTGGTCGCGCTCGGCGCGCACGGAGGCGTCATCGCCGAGCTCGGCAAGGTGGGCGTGATCGGCGGCGACCATCGCGCCGGTCTTGCCCTCGAGCTGATTGCCCATCTTCTGGATGAGTAGGGTGCCGTGCTCTACCGGCACCTCCAGAAGCTGGTACATGCCCTGCGCGATCTTCGCCTCGTTCGCGCGCGCAGACGCGATGACGAGCGTCGCCGACTTCTGACGGTCGGTGACCTGCTTCGATAGCATCGTTGGACCTCCCCTCTGCTTGTGTCCGCGGCCGGAATTGGCGGTGAAACGACGCGGAACGAGGAAACGGGAGCATGAATCGTTGCCTGAATCAAGTGCAGTAACCCAACGAGCTCAGAACTCGACCCCAACACCTTTCGCAGCCTGCGTCCCGGTCCAGGCGGCCGGGCGCGTTCTTTGGTCCTGAAGAGCCGCCGGGAATCGATCGCCGCGTGGATTGCGGCGGCTCGATCGCTCGCGCTCGGGCATCTGCTTGGAGTGCTTGCGCGACGCTGGCGGTGGGAAGAACCGCTGCGCCCCGGTTCACTTGAGCCGCGGCGTCGGGGCAAACAGCGCGACCGCCTTGAGAGACGCCCAGACGGGATCTCGCGGCCGGCTAGCGCAGGCACCCACCGGCCGCTGGTACGCGGACAATGCCTTCGAGCGCGCGGCCCGCGAGCCAAACGCCATGAGCTCGCCAGCCGCCCACCGACACGCCGACTCTCGCGGCGGCCGCGCGCCGGATTGAAGACATCCACGCGCGAGACCTTCGCCTTCCTCGCCATCCTGCTCGCCGCCCGCGGGAGACGGGGCGTCAGGCCCTCGCCCACGACCCGGCCTCGAGAGCACCAACCCTTCGCGCTGACGTTTTCCAAAGCGCGGTGCCATAACCTCGGCGATGGAACGAGGACGCACCACTTCGCATCGGCGCTCGCCGCCACTCACGCGCAAAGCACTCGCGCGGATCGCGCGTGGCTCTGAGCGGTCGGCTTTCCGCTGGCGTTTTTCGAATCGCGGTGCCATAACCTCGGCGATGGAACGAGGACGCACCGCTTCGCATCGGCGCTTGCCGCCACTCTCGCGCAAAGCACTCGCGCGGATCGCGCGTGATCGGCTGACTTTCCGCTGGCGTTTTCCGGCAAGCCTTGCCATAACCTCGGCGATGGAAGCCGCGCGACCCGCAAGTCCCCGCCAACGATCGAGCGAACCTCCGACGGACCTCCGCTCGCGCTCGCCTTGGTGGAGCGAGGCGGCGTTGGCTCTGCCTGTCGAAGTCGAGCTCGAGAACCATTTTGAGCACTCGGGCGAACGGGACTGCTTGCAGAACGAGGCGGCACCGGCCGAGACGCTGCGCGGTCGGTCGATTTCGCCCAGAGCGACCGGGGGCTGGCAAGCTTTCGAGCTGCCGCGAACGGCTTCATCCCCTCTACTCGCGAGACCTCGCACCTACCCCCAAGCCGGCCGAGCCGGAACCAAGAGGGAGCCGGGAGATCGGGGCGGCCGGCAGGCCCCAGTCGTCAGACTTCAGGCCGCAGATTCTTGCCAATCTGGTCAAACTCTGCCGAGTAGGTCCCCAAACCCCCTCCCCCGCTGCGCGCGGGAGGGGGCTTTCACCCGCGGTCGCGCGCGGGTTGGGGGTTGGGCCGGGCCGGGCCGGAACGAGGACGCGGGAGCTTGGCGCGGCACGGAGGCCTCACCTCATCCGGCGGGCCGCCGGGGCGGCGCTCCCGCCCTCCTTCACCGCCCGCCTTGCTCCCCCTCGCCCTGCGGCTCGCCCGCAACTTTGCGCTGGCGTTTTCCGGCGTCTCTTGCCATAAGGTCGTCGATGCAACCTGCCGCCCAGCTTTTGCGCTACCGCAACCGCGACATCCGCGAAGAGGACCTGTGCTTCCTGCGCGGCGAGGCGCAGCGCGCCGACAGCCGCATCGAGCTGCTGCGCAAGGTCTGCGACGCCTGGGGGTGGCGCCAGCGCAACGGCGAGCCGAGCCTGGTCGCCTGCCGCGACCTGCTGCTTCGGCTCGAGCAGCGCGGCCTCATCAGGCTGCCCGCCTCGCGCCGCACCGGCCAGGGCCGGCGCGAGCTGCCGGCCCTGCCGCACGAGCTCGTCGCGCTCGCCTGGACCGAACTGCACGGCTCGTTGCGCGACTTCGGCCCGCTCACCGTGCGCCCCATCGAGCCCGAGGAGCGCGCCGGCTGGCGGCTGTTCATGCGCCGCTATCACTCCCTCGGCGACAAGCCGATGGTCGGCGAGCACCTGCTCTATGCGGCCTTCCTCGGCCAGGAGCTGGTCGCGCTGCTCGGCTGGACCGGCGCCGCGCTCCACGTCCCGCTGCGCGAGCGGTTCGTCGGCTGGGACGAGCGGCTCAAGCAGCGCAACCTGCACCTGGTCGCCAACAACACCCGCTTCCTCGTCCCGCCCTGGGTGCGCATCCCGCACCTGGCCTCCAAGGTGCTCGCGCTCAACCTGCGGCGCCTGAGCGCCGACTGGCAGGTGCGCTGGAACCACCCGGTGGTGCTCGCCGAGACCTTCGTCGACCTCGCCCGCTTCCGCGGCACCTGCTACCGCGCGGCCAACTGGACCCTGCTCGGACAGACCGCGGGCCGCAGCAAGCGCGGCAACGCCTACCTGCACACCGGCTCGCCCAAGGGCCTCTTCGTCTACGAACTGCACCGCGCGGCCCGCGGCCGGCTGCTCGAGGGCGCCCTGCCGGCGCACCACGACGCGCGCCGCACCCCACAGCTCGCACACCGCCTGCCGCGCGACCGCGCCTGGAGGGCCTGCTGGCCGGCCCGGCCACCCTTCGCGGCCCCGGCCCCAGACGGCTAGCGGCCGCACGCCCTGCGGATTCGACCTTTTTTCTGGAGCGACTGCCATGAGCCGAAGACCAGCCCCGAGACCTCCCCGACCGCGCCCCGCCACTACCCGTGGTGGCGGCCGGATCGCGGCCCTACCGTCGGCTGTGTTTGACCTTGATGGGACAGTTGCGGGCATGCTACACGGCGAGTGACCGCTCGCCGGGAGTTCAACCAGCCCCGCGGGCGGTTCGTTCTTGCGGGGCCCAACCAACCGTTCTTCGCGGGCTCGGAGAGCCAGATGCGCATCAAGCGGCTGGAAATTTGTGGGTTCAAGTCCTTCATGGACCGGGCCGTCTTCGCCTTCGACGAGGGCATCACCGGGGTGCTCGGCCCCAACGGCTGCGGCAAGTCGAACGTCGTCGACGCCATCCGCTGGGCGATGGGCGAGCAGTCGGCCAAGCACCTTCGCGGCCGGTCGATGGAGGACGTGATCTTCAACGGCAGCGAGACGAAGGCCCCGCTGTCGATGGCCGAGGTGACGATCACCTTCTCCAACGACAACCCCCAGCTCTTGCCGGTGCAGTACCAGGGGTTCGGCGACATCTCGGTGACCCGCCGCCTGTTTCGCAACGGCGACTCCGAGTACGCCATCAACAAGGCGCCCTGCCGCCTGCTCGACGTGACCGAGCTGTTCCTGGGCACCGGGGTGGGCACCAAGGCCTACTCGATCATCGAGCAGGGCCGCATCGGCCTCATCGTCTCGGCCAAGCCCGAGGACCGGCGCTCGCTCATCGAGGAGGCCGCGGGCATCACGCGCTACAAGAGCCGCCGCAAGGCGGCCGAGCGCAAGATGGACTACACCGAGCAGAACCTGGTGCGGGTCGGGGACATCGTCGGCGAGCTCGGCAAGCGGCTCGACAGCCTCAACCGCCAGGCGCGCAAGGCCGAGAAGTACAAGCGGCTCAAGGCCGAGATGCGCGAGATCGAGCTGCACACCGCGACCCTGCGCTACCTCGAGCTGAGCGCGCTCGCCCGCGCCGCCCGCGAGTCGGCCGCCGGCCTCGGGGGCGAGGAGCGCGAGCTGGCCGAGCGGGTGCTCGCCGCCGAGGCGAGCCTCGAGCGGCTGCGCGACCAGCTCGCCCACGACGAGAAGGCGCTCGCCGAGCTGACCGAGAAGGCCCACCAGACCGACAACGACCTGAAGGTCGGGCAGGCCAACCTCGAGAGCTACGGCCGCGAGAGCGAGCAGGGGCGCCGGCGCATCGAGGAGGCCGAGCGCGAGCTTGCCGAGATCGCCGCCGCCCAGCAGACGATCGACGCCGAGCTCGAGGGGCTCGTCGGCCAGAAGAGCTCGCTCGACGGGCTGGCCACCGACGACGAGAAGCGCATGCTCGAGGTGCGCGACATCTTCGCCGCGCTCTCCGACGAGGAGGGGACCGTCGCCCAGAAGCTCGAGCACGAGCGGGCGCTGCTCGTCAGCGCGCTCTCGCGCATCGCCTCGGGCAAGAGCCACCTCGAGAACCTGGCCCGCCAGCGGGCCGACCTCGAGCAGCGCATCGAGCGCACGCATGCCGAGCGCGAGGAGCTGCAGAGGCGCGCGGCCACCATCGAGGAGGCGCGCTCGGGCTTCGTCGTCAAGCTCGGCGTCTCCCGCCAGCTCAAGCTCGCCCTCGAGGAGCAGCGCGTCGGCGAGGAGCAGTCGCTCGAGCTGGCGCGGCGCGAGTTCATGGAGAACGAGGCCCAGCTCATCGCCATGCGCGAGGAGCTGGGCGACCATCGCTCCCGGCTGCGCTCGCTCGAGGAGATCCAGCGCAACTACGAGGGCTACGGGCGCGGCGTGCGCGCGGTGATGAACCGCGCCGGCAACAAGCCCCGCGACAAGGGCGTGCTCGGGCTCGTCTCCGACGTGGTGCGCGCCCCGGCCGAGATCGAGCGGGCCATCGAGTCGGCCCTGGGCGAGAGGCTGCAGGCCATCGTCGTCGACAGCCGCGAGGCGGCCTTCGACCTGGTCGCCTTCCTCAAGGAGGCCCAGGAGGGCCGCGGCACCTTCCTGCCGCTCGACCTCGCGGCGGGCGAGCCGCAGCCGGTCGACACCTCGGTGCCCGGGGTGGTCGGCGCCGCGGTGGAGATGGTCGAGTACGAGGCCGACTACACCCTGCTGGTGCGCCACCTGCTCGGCAACGTGGTCATCGTCCAGGACCTGCAGGCCGCGGTCGCCTACTCGAAGACCGGCCGCCCGCAGACGGTGGTCACGCTCGAGGGCGAGGTGATCGAGCCGACCGGCGCGGTCTGCGCCGGCGCGCTCGAGGGCCCCGGCGTCGGCGCCCTGCACAAGAAGCGCGAGATCGTCGAGCTGACCGAGCACCTGACGCGCGCCGAGGCCGAGTACAAGGTCTGCCAGGAGCGCCACCGCCGGCTCTCCGAGCGCATCGGGCGCATCGAGGAGGCGCTCAAGGGGCTGTCGAACGACACGCACTCCGAGGCGCTCTCGGTCGTCGAGCAGGAGAAGGACCTGCACAAGGCGAGCGAGGACCTCGCCCAGGCGCGCGAGCGGATGGAGCGGCTCGACCGCGACGTCGAGCTGATGCAGCGGGCGCTCTCCGAGTTCTCGGCCGAGGAGACCTCGGCGGCCGGCCAGAGCGCGCAGGCCGAGAGCGAGCGCGAGACGCGCGAGGCCCGCGTGCGCGAGCTGTCCGAGTCGCTCGCCACGCTGCGGGCCAAGGTCAACGACCTGAACGCCGAGCGCACCGAGCTGCAGGTGAAGGTCGCGGCCGACTTCGAGCGGCGCGAGGGCATCGACCGCGCCCTCGCGCGCGCCGAGACCACCCGGACCGAGCTGGCCGAGCGCCGCGCGCGCCTCGAGACGACCGTGGAGCAAGCGAGCCACCGGCGCACCGAGCTCGAGCAGACGCTGGGGTCGACGACCTCGGACATCGCGCGGCTCGCCAACGAGATGGAGAGGCTCGGCGCCGAGCAGCACTCGGCGCGCGAGGCCTACGAGGAGCTCGCCTCCCGGGTGCGGGCCGAGGAGTCGGAGCTGCGCGGGGTGCGCAAGCGGCTCGAGGAGCTGCAGAGCGGGCTGTCCGAGAGCGCCCTCAAGGAGCGCGAGTACCAGCTCGAGCTGACGCACCTGGTCGACAGCATCCGCGACCGCCACGCCGTCGAGCTGACGTACGAGCTGACGAGCTACCACTGTCTGCCGCCGCCGAGCGCCGAGGCGCAGGAGAAGCTCAAGGACCTGCGCGACCAGGTCGAGCGGATGGGCGAGATCAACCTGACGGCCATCGAGGAGCACGCCGAGTTGGCCGAGCGCTACGAGTTCCTGAGCAAGCAGAAGAAGGACCTCGAGCAGTCGCTCTCGCAGCTCAAGAAGGCGATCGTCCGCATCAACAAGACCTCGAAGGAGCGCTTCGGGCAGGCCTTCGACGCCATCAACGAGAAGTTCCAGCAGGTCTTCCCGCGCCTGTTCAACGGCGGGCGCGCGGGCCTGGTGCTCATCGAGAGCGAGGAGGGCGGCGAGCCGGGCATCGAGATCATGGCGCAGCCGCCGGGCAAGAAGCTGCAGAGCGTCAACCTGCTCTCCGGCGGCGAGAAGGCCCTGACCGCGGTCTCGCTGATCTTCGCCATCTTCCTCATCAAGCCGACCCCGTTCTGCCTGCTCGACGAGGTGGACGCGCCGCTCGACGAGGGCAACGTCGGCCGCTACAACGACCTGGTGCGCGAGATGAGCAAGATCAGCCAGTTCATCCTCATCACCCACAACAAGAAGACGATGCAGATCGCCGACACGCTCTACGGCGTGACCATGGAGGAGCCCGGCGTCTCCAAGCTCGTCAACGTCAAGCTCAAGCAAATGGCCGACGAGCTGCAGCCGGCGGCCAACTCGAACTAGGCGACGAGGCGAGCGCGGATCTACGAGGCGGCGAGGGCTTTGGCCCTCGCCGCCTTTGTTCGTCACGGTGTCGGAGGGCCGGCCCTCCGTACTACTGCGCGGTGTCGAAGGCCTAGAACAGCTCGGCGACGTGCTGCCGGATGTAGCTCTCGTACCGGTAGCCCTTCGCGTCGTTCATCGCCCAGTAGTCGCCGCGGTGCCAGGCGCGGGCGGCCGCCCAACCGCTGCGGTGCTTCGCGGTCAGCTCCCCGATGGTCTTGGCCAGGTACTCGATCTGCCTCTCTGGCGGGATGCTGGCGGCGTTGCGCCCGCGGCCCACGCGGATTCCGGACCACTTCTCGAACCGCGGCAGCTCGCCGTTGTCGTCGAGGCCGATGAGCCCGTGCCCGGTGCCGTCGCGGTGCACCTGCCAATTCTTGAAGGTCGACTCCTGCTTGACGATGCCGGCCACGATCTTGGGATCGGCCCCGTACTGCGCCGAGAAGCGCTGGATGGCCGGCCACAGCTCCTCGAAGGTGTACTGCTTGTCCTCGACGTTCGGCAGCGCGCCGCCCGGATCGATCTGCGTGGGGCCGGGGGTCGGGCCCGAGGTCGACGACTCGGGAATCTTCAGGACCTGCCCGGGCTGCAGGCTGTTGGGATCGCGGATGGCGTTGTGCGCCATGAGCGCTTCGGCGGTCGTGTTGAACTGCCGGGCGATGGTGTAGAAGCTGTCGCCGCGCTGCACCTCATAGGTCTTGCCCGCGGGCTCGGGGGAAGGCGCCGCACCGGGGACCTTGAGAAGCTGGCCGACCTGCAGGCCGTTGGGATCACGGATGCCGTTGAGCTCCATCAGCGCGTCCGGAGTCGTCCCGAGCTTCCTGGCGATGGTGTAGAGGCTGTCGCCCCGCTGCACCTCATAGGTCTTGCCCGCGGGCTCAGGGGAAGGCGCCGCACCGGGGAC
>DHSB01000156.1:86291-99287 GCA_002408385.1 Myxococcales bacterium UBA5297 | reverse complement strand
GGCGCCGCACCGGGGACCTTGAGAAGCTGGCCGACCTGCAGGCCGTTGGGATCACGGATGCCGTTGAGCTCCATCAGCGCGTCCGGGGTCGTCCCGAGCTTCCTGGCGATGGTGTAGAAGCTGTCGCCCCGCTGCACCTCATAGGTCTTGCCCGCGGGCTCAGGGGAAGGCGCCGCACCGGGGACCTTGAGGACCTGGCCGACCCGCAGGTTGTTGGGATTGCGGATGCCGTTGAGCGCCATGAGCGCGTCCGGGGTCGTGCCGAGCTTCCGAGCGATGGTGTAGAGACTGTCGCCGCTCCTGACTTTGTAGGTCGAGTCGACGCTGGCGCTCTCGAAGGAGTCGAGCCCGTCCCAGCCCGAGATGACCAGGTTCATCCCCGCGGGGACGTTCTCGGGATTCTGGATGCCGTTCGCCCGGGCGATAGCGCTGACGGTGGTGTTGAAGCGGCGAGCGATCTCACCGAGGGTTTCGCCAGGCTTGATGGCGTAGTGGCTCATCGGCACTCCTTCCATCGACGGGGGTGTGCGCAATTATCCGCGCAGGCAGCACAGGGTTGCTTTCCACCGCGCAGACCGTGACCCCATGCGCGCGCGTGAAGAACCCCGGGTCGGAAAACGAAGCTTCCTCCTCGGGCGCCGCCCTGGCCTGGTCGGCGCGCCAGCGAGACGCTGGCGCTCCCGATCCTTGGCTCGCGCGCTCTACGGTCCCGTGCAGACAGGGCGCCGGCAGGTGCCGCCGTCGGCGCCGGCGACGCAGACATAGGGCGCGGCGCAGTCGGCGGGTGACGCGCAGGCTTTCCGCCCGCAGTAGCCCGAGCCGCGGCAGGTCATCTCCGGGTGGCAGTCGGAGGGCCGGCTGCAGGACTTGAGGCAGTAGCCGGAGACGCAGTCGAGGCCGGCTGGACAGGGGGCGGTGAGGCTGCAGCCCTGGCACGAGCCGGAAGGCAGTGCAGGAGAGCAGACGAGCCCGCCGCCGCAGTCGGAGTCCTGGGCGCAGACGAACCCCGGGTTCGACGTGTCGGCGCAGACCCCGCCGCTGCAGGCGAAACCGGACGGGCACTCTGCCGCCTCCGGCAGGCAGCGCCCGTCGGCGGCGAGGGCGTACCCGGGCGCGCACGAGCAGACCGGCGCGCCGCCTTCGATGGTGCAGACGGTCTTGTTGAGCTCCTGCGTGCAGGGGTTGGGGCTGCAGCTATCGACGCAAGCGCCGTAGAGACATGCCTGCCCAGGCTGCGGGCAGGTGCCGTTCGGAGGGGTGGAGGAACACTCGGTCTCGAGGCAGGGGACGCGCAGGCACAGCCCCTGGCCGTTGCCGTCCTCGTCGATGCAGACGGTGCCGTTGAAGCAATCGGTGTCCGCGCTGCAGCGGGTCTGCCCGCAGAAGCCGGTGGCCGAATAGCAGCGGCCGTAGGGGCAATCGCCGTCGTCGTCGCACAGCAGGGCGCAGGAGCCGTAGGAGGTGCACTGCGTGTTGCCCGGGCAGTCGGTGTGCTGCACGCAGCCGAGGCAGATGCCGCCGGCGGCCGACTCGTTGCAGAAGCTCGGCGCGTCCGGGAAGAACTCGTGGCAGTCCGAATCGACCAGGCACTGCTCCTGCGACAGGTCTTGGGGGACACAGACCTGAGCGCGGCAGACCAGGCCCGCGGGGCAGCTCGTCCAGACCGAGAGGACGCAGGCACCGCCCTGCTCCTCGTAGCCCTGGTTGCACTCGCAGCGAAAGCCGCCCGCGGCCGCGCCGTCGGCGACGCAGGTGTTGCGATGCAGGCTCCGGCAGGGGTTGGTCGGGAAGCAGGGGTTGCTCGGGTCGGCGACGCAGGCGCCGGCTTGATCGACGTAGCCGGGGTCGCAGGCGCAGGCGCCGTCCACGTTGCTCGCGTGCAACGGGCAGCAGAGATCCTGCGAGAGGTGCAGGCCCTCTTCGCACAGGCAGAACGGCTCGTTCGCGCGCAGGACACAGGTGCTGCGCGCCGGGCAAGCGAACCCGTCGCAGAGGTCGGCGACGCAGGCGCCTTGGACGCACACCTCGCCCTCGGGGCACCAGCCATTCAGCCCCTCGATGCTCTCCTCGGAGCAGGCGACGACGCACGCGCCGCCCCCGTCGTCGACGTAGCCGGCGACGCAGGCGCACGCGCCCTGCTGATGGGCCGAGTGGGGCGGACAGCACAGGCCCTCGGAGTCGTGGAGGCCGACCTCGCAGCGGCACTCGAAACCGCCCTCGCCGTCCCAGAGGCAGCGGGTTCTGTGGCCCTCGACGTCGGTGCAGGGGTTGGGGTCGCAAGGGTCGAGGCCCCCATCGGACACCGAGCCATCGGGCCCCGGGACCGAAGCGTCCTCCATCCCCGCATCCGGCCCGGCGACCGAGCCGTCGGGCCCGGGCAGCGAAGCGTCCTCCCCGCTCCCCGCATCCGGCTCGGCCAATGAGCCGTCGTTCGCATCTGACGCGTCGGGCGCGACCACGGCGGCGTCCGCGCTCGCGCCGGAGTCCACGCCCGCTACCGGATCGGCTTCGCCCCCACAGGCCGCCATCGCCATGGTGGCGAGCAGCGTCAAGAAGGCGGGATGCATCGGTCGCTGGGCCATGTCGGCTCTTCCTTTGTGCAGGTTTTCGGAAAGGGGACGAACCCTACCGACGGGCTCGGCGGAGCGTCAAGGCAGGCACCTGTCGTGCGAGTTTCCGGGGACAGACCTCGTGCATTTCCAGAGCGGTCGGCAGGCGGGCGGAGCGCCGATGCACGCCAGCCCCTCCCGAGCTGCGGCCCGTTTCCCGATCAGGCCCCTACTCGGCGGTTCGCGCCGTCCCGAACGTGATCGGCAGCAAGCTGGAGATGGCGCGGCAACGGTCGGCAAGCTCTCGGTCAGAGACCTGCTCTGACGGTCGGCCGAGGCAGAGCCCGGGGCGGTTGTGGCCGGCAAAGGGGGGCCCATGCATCGAACTCTCGCCGTGGCCCTGCTGGCCGCCATCCTCGCGAGTTGCGGCCCGGCCCCAGACCTGAACAAGGCGGCGACGAGGCTCGGGGTACTCACCGGCGGGCTCGACCCCACCCTCGTCGGCACCTTTCGCCTGTACGAGGAGCGCACGCCTGCTAAGGGCATGTTCACGCTTCTCGTGCTGCGGACCGATCTCAGCTTCTACGGCCAGTACGTCGCGAGCTGCCGCGAAGAGCCTTGCGAAGGCATCGTCGAAATCGAAGGCTCCTACCGCCAAAAGCGCGAGCTACCGAACCTCTCGCGGGCCTCGAAGGTGACGCTCATGGCCACCTACGTCGACCCGGAGACCGGCCTGGAGATGGGGCTCTTCATGTCGCTTGCCCGCGGCTGGGTCGAAAGCTCGCCTCAGATCAGCCTCTTTCACCTCCAGGAAGGCGAGGGCGCGCTGATGGTCCCCTTCTTCGAGCTGACGCATCCGTTCGAGAAGTGGTGCGCGACGCCCGATGACTGCGAGCTGCAGGAGACCGACAACGAGTGCACCGGCTTCTCCTGCGCCGAGTCGCTTTGCAGGTGCCGGTAGAACCGCCGGCGCGCTGCTCCTCGACGACAGCCCGTGCCCGGCCCCCCCCGGTCACCTCGAGCGCAGCCTCCCGAGGAACGAGGGAGGCGAAGTCGAGAGGCCCTTCGACTCCGCTCCGGTCGCTGGGGCATCGGCAGCGATCCTCAGGGTGAGCGGAACCGGACCGAGTCGAAGCAGGATTTCTCGACGCCCCTTCAGCCCTTCGCAAAGCCAAGCTGCCTGCGGCACGAGGCGAGGAGCGCTTGTCTCTCTGCGCGCAAGCCGGCCTGCTGCAGCTCCCACGCGCAGTGCACCGCGAGAGCTTCTTCGGGACTCCCTTCGGGATCGGGGCGAGCGTCGCCAGAGAGGCTGACGGTTATCGAGCCGACCAGCCCCACGCCGGTCTCTGGCCCGCCGGGCGCGTCGACGTAGGTATAGCGATACAGGAACAGCTCGCGTTCGTCCTCGGTTGGCGGCCAACGCAACAGGCGTCTATCCCAAAGCTCCATCCTCTGAGGCGGGCGGCCGAACTCCATCGGGTGCGCAAGCCAAGCCATCAGCTCGGAACGCGCGAGGAACTCGGGGTCGCTCGCCGCGGCAGGGACAAGGTGCGACTTGCCGAGCATCTCGAGCAGCTCGCGCGCCCGCTTCGAGACGCGAGGATCGAGCACCGCGCGAGCCAGCTCGAGCTCTGCTCCTGGCTCATCCTGCCGGCACCTCGCATGGATAGCCTGCAGGCGTACCTCGGGGCTCGGATGGAAGAGAGCCTCCTTGCGCAGCGCCGAGGCCGGCCTGCCGTCGAGGTGTGCGAGCGCATGTACGGCGGCGAGCGCGGAGCGGAGCTCCGAGGGCTCGCGCGAGCGGATCCAAGCTCCGAGGCGCTCCAGCCGCGAGCCGGCCGGGTGGGTCGCGAGCCGTTCCTCGTCGGCCAGGCGGTTGGCGAGCTCGAGCACGGCGACCGCGCTCGAGCCGGGAGAGTCGAGCACCGGCTCGAGGGCAGGGAGGAGCTCGTCGAGCAGCGCGGTCTGGGGATCGACCTCGTTGAGCGCCGCGATGACGGCCAGCTCGTGCGCGCCGTCCTCCTCGAGCAGGCAGGCGGCGAAGAAGCGCAGCGCCTCGCGCGTGCCGAACAGGACCAGCACCTTGAGCGCCACGCCGCGCTCGTCCGACTCCAGAGTCGGCCAGGCTTCGACGATGGCCGGCGTCGCCGCCTCGCGGAAGAAATCCGCGGCCTCCTTGGAGCCCGGGCGCAGCACCAGCCCGAGGAGCGCATGGACGGGCCGAGGCCGGCGCCTTTTCGCGGTCGGGGACCTCCACGCGAAGGCCTCGACCACCGCCCGCGCATCCTCGCGACTCCTGGCCTGCAGCGGCTCGCCCCGCAGCGGCCGAAGCTGCTCGAAGGCCCAGTCGCGCTGCTGTTCATCCCTGCCGAAGAGCGCCGCGAGCACCTGCCGGAGCCTCGAAGCTTTCGACATGCAGTCCGCCCTCGCCTGTGGTCCCGTGCAGCTTGTACCGGCATTACCTGCTCGATCAAGACCAGGCCCGGTCGCCGCGCTCGCCCGGCGCCTGCGCCCCGGGTTGTTGGGGGCGAAGTCCGTCGCTCGATCAAAACCAGGCCCCTCGTTGGTTGCGGCTCGGCCGGCTTCGGTAGGCTCGCTCTGCTCGGATAAGGCTGGCCGGACCGCGTAGAGCCTCCCCGCGGTCCGGCCTCTTGCGGCTGGGCCTCCCAGGCCGCTGCGCCCGCAACGGCCCGAGTGTCCTCGACACCCCCGCGAGCGTGGCGCTGCCGGCGATTACGGGAATCCGCCACCGCCGCGGTAGGCGCCGCCGCCCGAGCCGCCGATCCCGCTGTCGCCGCCGATGTCGCCGCCGAAGCCACCGCCGCCGATGCCGCCACCGAAGCCGCCGTAGCCCTCGAGCCAGTTGGCGCTGCCTATCTGCCGGAAGCTCAGGCTGACGAGCTGACCGGGCAGAACACCCTGCAGGTCGGCCGGGTGGGTGCGGTACGGCCGGCCGTCGATGTAGATGAGGCCCCGCTCGAAGTTGAGCTGAGTGACCACGCCGCTGACCGTCCCTTCGCTGCCGAAGTCGTCACCCGCGAACCCGGCGCCGCCGAAGCCTCCGCCGCCGCCGTAGCCCCCGCCGCTGCCGGTCATCCACAGCCAGTTGCCGTACTTGGCGTACTCGAAGTCGTAGATGGCGCCCAGCTCGACGTCCGCGAGCTGCTCGGGCGTCGCGTGCAGGGTCAGGGTCCCCGCGCCGCTCGAGACGCGCACCAGACCTCGCTCGAGATTCAGGCTGCGCACCGTGCCCTGTATCGTCCCTTCGACCGCCTTGTCGCCGTACCCGCCGTACCCGCCGATCCCCACTCCGCCGCTACCGCCGCCGAAGCCGCCGCCGAACTGCGCCTGGGCAGCAGGAGCGGCAAGCAGCACCGCGAGAAACGCGATCGCCGATGCCCTCCACACACGTCTCATCTTTCCCCTCCTGTCTGGCCTTCGCCCGCTCGTCCTGCCGCCTGCCGCCCGCCGCCAGCGCGAGCGGCTCGCGGAGAGCCGTCTTCCGGCTAAAAATGGTGACTACCGGATGGCCGTGACAACGCGGCAGCGCCGGCGCCTGCCCGCGCGCGGCTCGGGGAAGCGTCGGCAGCGCCCCTCAGGGCGGCCATGTTCCGGCTTGCGAGAGAAGCCCGGTGGCCCGCAAGAAGAAGCCCCCTGCTTCGCGCGGGGCGAAGAGGGGGCGCCTGTGGAACGGCCGAAGAATCAGCGCGCGGCCGACTCGACCTCCTTGGCGGTCTGGGCGATCTCGGGGTCGTCGGCGACCCGCCGGTCGAGCGGCACCAGCTCGCAGAGCACCGAGTTGCGGCCGGCCGGCGCCTCGGCCTCCATCTTCGCGAGCAGCTCCTGCCTGCGCTTGGCGAGGGGCTTGAGCAAACGCTCGAGCTGGTCCTTCTCGGCCTGAGCGCTCGCCTGCTGTTGCTGCTGCTTGTACTTGCCAATCGTCTGTTCGAGGTGCCCGAGCTGCGCCCGCGCGCTCTTCGCCTCGGCCCGATCGAACAGCGGCCCCTTCCCGCCCAGCTCAAACTCGGCGCGCCCAAGACGCCTGCCTCGCTCACCGCCCGCGGCGAGCACCACCTTGCCGACAGCCTGCGTCGAGCTGACCCGCCCGCCGTGCGACTGGATGGCGAAATCGACCCCCTGGAGCTTCTGGGCCGTCTTCAGGGCGCTGTCGTAGTCCTGGTGCAGCAGCGCGACGACGAGGTCGGCGCCGGCCTTGCGCAGGGCGCGGGCCTGCAGGTTTGCCTGTTCGAGCGCGGGCAGGACCTTGAGCCCCTTGCGCTCGAGCTCGGCACCCTCGGCGACGGCGAAGATGCCCACCTTCACCCCGCCGGCGGTGACGAGCTTGCGCTGCTCGAACGGCCGCTTGCCGCCTTTGTCGAGGAGGTTGGCCGCGAGCAGCGTCACCTTGGCCTTCGCCGCCATCTTCTTCAGCTCCTCGACCCCGAGCACGAGGTCGCGCTCGCCGACGGCCATCGCGTCGTAGCCGAGCTTGCCCATCGTCTCGAGGATGAAGCTCATCTTCCGGCGCTCGGCCTGCGTGGGGACCGGCTCGACGTCGAGACGAACCGAGCGCGCGAGCGCATCGCCCGCGTCGACGAGCACCACCGGGCCCGCGGCCCGCTGCTTGGCTACCAGGGTTGCTCTTCTGGCAAGACCGCCAGACGGATTGCCCCCTCAGCCACAGGGGGCGACTTCGCCCCCGTTGTCTCCGGTGAAGAGCAGGGTCACTTTCTTGCCGTCCTCGGCGGCGGCCGCGGTCGCGCTCCAGAAGAGCGCCACGGCGAGCGTGCCCAGGACGAATCGGCGGGAGTCTCTTCGCATGGTGGTCCTTCTCACCGCTTAACGGCCCTTGCCCTTTTTGGGCGTCTTGTAGCTGGTGAGCTTGGCCTTGGCGGTCTTCGCCGCGGGGCTCTTCGGGTAGGTGTTGACGATCTCCTCGAGCGCCAGGCGCGCCTCCTCGCGCATCTTGAGGGCGTCGAAGCACTCGGAGGACTTGAGCAGCGCCTCGGGAGCCCACTCGCTCTTGGCGAAGCTCTTCGGCGCGTCCGGCTTGATCAGCGTGCCGAACTCGGCGAGCGCGCCGCGGCAGTTCTTCTCCGCGAAGTAGCTGGCGCCCAGCTCGTAGTGGATGCGCGCGGCGAGCGCGTCGGTCGGATACTTGCGCAGCCACTCGCCGGCGAGCGAGCGGCCCTCGGCGGGCGCCTCTTGCAGCCTCTTGACCACGAGGTCGGCGAAGGCCTTCTTGTCGGTCGGCTTCTCGATAGGCTCGGGCTTCTTCTCAACCGGTGCCGGCTCGCCCCCCTGGGCGGCCCCGGCGGTCGCAGGCTTTGTCCCCGGTTCCTTCAGCTCCGCGAGCGCAGTCTGTACTTCGGTCAGCTTGAAGACGCTCTCTTCGAGCTTGCCGCGCAGGGTCGCCAGGTCTGCCTGGAGCTGCTCGACCTGGATCCCGATGTCGGCGCCGGTGCGGCGCGCGGACTTGTCGAGCGCGTCGAGCGTCTGCTTCACCAGCGCCACCTGGGCGTCGAGCTTGGGGATCTGGGCCTCGAGCCGCTCTTTCTGTGCCTGCAGGGCGCTCTCGAGCTCGCGGTTGTCTGCTTCGAGTCTGTCGAGGCGCTCTTCGAGCATCTTTCCCCGCTCGGCCGGGTAGAAGCAGCCGGCGGCAGTCAGGGCCAGAAGCGCCAAAAAGGTCATCTGTCGCATATGCGGCGGACGATAGCAGATGGCTCACGGCAAGGGCAGATTGCGGCCCGAGGCGCACACTCGCCCGAGTCCTCGACGCCTTGCCTTCGGCCAGGACCGATGGCCGCAGCCCGAGCCGCCCTGCCGCCGGGGACTCCTCGGCGGTGGCCGAGGCTGCTCCTCCCTTCGCGGGGCCGCGGCCGGCCGCGCTCGGGAAACCCCGAGCTCGCCGTCCGCGGAAGAGCGGTGGCGGCCGAGCCCTCGGGGACCACGATTCTCCGAGCCTTCTGCTACCGGCCTGCCGGCCGCTCGTCCGGATCGACGAGCCGCGCGATGCGCCGGACGATCTCCTCCAGAGGCGTCCCCTTGCGAATCGCCTCGCTGACGCCCCCGCGATCGCGCAGGTCCGCGAGCTCTTCCTCCGATGTCGCCGAGAGGACCACGATGGCCAGGTTCAGCTCGCCTCCGAGCCGCCGGATGCGGTCGATCAGGCAGTAGCCGTCGAGCTTGGGCATCTGCAGGTCGAGCACCAGCGCGTCGAGCTCGTACATACGTTCTGCGAGCGCCTCGAGCGCCTGCTGACCGTCGCCGGCGGTCTGCACCTCCATCTTCGCCTCGACCAGCGCCTCGGAGAGCACCATGCGAAAGAAGCGGTCGTCGTCGACGACGAGCACGCACGGCCGGCGTGCCTGAAAGCTGGCGAGGAGGCGCTCGATCTGCTCGATGAACGCCCCGCCGGCATCGAAGGCCACGCCCGCGCCCGGCGAGCAGCCTCGCGCTTCGGCCTCGCTGCTCGAGATGACGTGGACCACCTCGGCGCTGGTCTCGGCGAGCTGCCCGTCGGGCAGCTTGAGCCTCAGGCGCACCCGCGCTCGAAGCGGCGGTGGGCGCGAAGTGCGGACGAACAACCCTCCCCGCGAGATGTTCGCGGCGAGCTCGCGCGACAGCTCGGAGTAGTCGCCAAGCTCTACGTCGAGACAGGTGTCGATGCGCGCGTGCCGACGCCGGCCACCGCGCCGGCGCGCCCGCCCCTGCCGTGCCCGGGCCGAGCACCTCGCGACGAAGGCCTTCAGCTCCTCGCCCGGCGAAATCAGCGCGAAGAAGCCCGGCTCGGGCGCCCGCACGATTTCGAGGACAAGACCGGTCGCCGGCAGCGGACTGGCCCCCGGCGCGCTCAGCAACAGGCTCACGCTCGCTTTGGGCTCTGGCAGTCGGCGCGCAGGCACGAACAGCGAGCCCTCGGCCACGCAGCGCGCAAACGCCTCGGCGATGGCCTCGGGGGAGCCGTACTGCACCTGGTAAGCCGGCTTGCCCGGGGACAGGCCCATGCCTTCGCGAAAGGCCTCGACGGCCGCGCGCGGGTCTCCGGTCGCGTCGGCGCGAACGTCGCAGCCGCGCAGCCTCTGGGCGTAGAAGCGCGCCCGGTCATCGGTCGAGAGCAGCTCCGCTTCGATGAGCCGGCCCTTGAGGCGCGCGGCCTCCTTCTGCATCTTCTGGCGCAGCGCCGCCGAGTAGGCCGCGAACGGGAAGCGATAGAGAACGATGATCTCGCCTGCCTGCGAGCGGCCGTAGAGCTCGACGCTGGGTGGAGAGAGGGCAAAACGCTCCTGAAGCTCGGAGATCTGCTCGACGATCTGCCCGAAGTCGACGTCTCCGTGAATCGCGAGCGCGAAGTCGTACAGCGCGGTGTTGGTCTCGGCCATGGAGCAGGAGTCTAGCCTCTCGGGCCGTCAAGCCGATGCGCGGCCCCGGCGGCGAGCCTCCCGCTTGAACTCGGCCCCGCCCCCGTTCGCGCCGAGCATCAGACTTCCTGCGAAGCTCATTCGCGCGATTTCGGCCGCGCCGCGGGCCACCGGTCAGGCCAAGCGTAGAGGCGACCAGCGGGAGCCTCGGAGTCGAGGCATGACCGGTGCGCGGCGGCCTGGCCCGAATCGATCGAAGAGACTCGCACGGAACTCCACGAACCCAGGGGCTCACCGGCTCGCTTCGTCAGGCTCGCTCACCCTGGGGCCTGTGGTCTATGGGCTGAAGCCTGCCGGCCAGCACAAACGCTCGGACCCGATTGGTTCCGGCTTAGGGGAGAGACAAGGTTGGTCGCAACCGGTCGATGAAGAGGCATCCTATCGACTCGACGCTCGTGCCCAAGTCGAGGAAATCGCGGGCTGTTGGTTAGGAGCGTAGGCCGAGCCTGCCGAGGCCGAAGTCCGTCTCGCGCGTCGGGAGCTACGCTCAGGGTGAGCGGAACCGGACGGGGTCGAAGAAGGCCTTCTCGACGAGACTTTCAGGGTGGCGACTCTAGCCGGGCGCGAGGCTAGCGGCCGGGCCGCCGCAGGGCAGACTGACGACAAAGGTCGAGCTGACGCCCGGCTCGCTCTTCACCTCGATGGTTCCACCGAGCGCCTCGACGCTCTGGCGCGTCGCCCACAGGCCCAGGCCCAGGCCGCCGAAGTGACGCGCGGAGACCGCCCGCTCGAAGCGGCGGAAAATGCGCTCCTGGTCTTCGGGCAATACCCCCAGGCCCCCGTCGCGCACGGTGAGGCGGGCCGTCTGGCCGAGCTGGATGGCCCCGACGAAGATGGGCTTGCCGGCGCCGAACTTGATCGCGTTCGAGAGCAGGTTGCTTGCGACCAGCTCGATGCGCAGCCGATCCCAGAGGCCGACCACTGGGGAGTCGACCTTGATCTCGAGCTCGCTGCCCGAGCGCGCCAGCTCGTCGCAAAAACGCTCGGCCACCTCACGCAGCGCCTCTCCGAGCTCGACCCGCTCGAGCTCAAGGAGCATGCGATTGGCACGCACCTGCGAGACGTCGAGCAGGTTGTCCACCAGCCGGGCCAGCCGCCCCGCCGAGCGCTCGGCCGCGGTGAGCGCGTTCCACATGCGCGCCGAGTCCTTCTCGTGCCCAAAGCGGATCGCCCGCTCGAGCTGCAGGGTCACGACGGTGAGCGGGGTCCTCAGCTCGTGCGAGGCGAGCGAGAGGAACTCGTCGCGCGTGTCGATGGCCTTTTGCAGTTCGGTGTGGGCGCGCTTTTCGGCTTCGTAGAGGCTCGCTCGCTCGAGTGCCTGAGCGCACAGCCGACCGGCGGTATGCATCAGCGCGCGCTCGGAGCCGCCGAAGCGGTGGGGCCGGTGGAAGGCGGCCGTCACCACGCCGAGGCTGCGCCCGTCGACAGCCAGCGGAATGCAGGCAACCGCGCGAACCGGATAGCCGCTGGGAAGCGCCCGGGCGCAGTCGGGGAAGAGCTCGGAGAGCTCCTCGAGCGAGCGCAGCAGCAGCAGGTTCCCGGTGCGCGCCGCCTCGCACGGCGGCAGCCGGTCCTCGAGCCTCATCGTGGCTTGGGCAAGTACCTCGGGCCGAGGCCCGCCCCCATTCTGGATTTGGAGCGAAGCGCCGTCGGGCGATGGAACCGCGAGAGAGCAAGCCTGCGCACCGAAGGCGACCAGGCACTGCTCGACGATGACCTCGGCGACCTGCGCGAGCGTCAGCGAGCGCGACAGGCTGGCCGTCAGCGACTGGAGTCGTTCGGCGTTGGCGCGCGCCGCGACGAGGCAGGTCACGTCGGTGGCGATGCCGAGCACGCCCTCGACCGCACCCGAGCGACCTTGCAACGGCTCGAGCCAGAGGCTGAGGTGGACAGGCTCGCGCGCGCCGTCTCGCTCGACCTCCCAGGTGACCTCTCCGCCGAGCGTGGCCTCGCCCCCGGAGAAGGCGCGGTCCCAGGCCTCGCAGAGCTCGGGGTGAAGCTCGCGCAGCGGGAGTCCGAGCGCGGCCTTTTCGCCCCACAGCGCCCGCAACGGCGGGTTTGCGAAGTCGACGCGGTGCTCGGCGCCCGAGGTGCGGATGACCGGCAAGGGCAGGTGCCGCAAGAGCGCCTCAAACCGCCCGCGCTCGAATTCGGCGGTGGCGCCCGACCCGATCGACTTGGCGACGAGACGGCGAAACGCCCGCACGTGCGCCAAGGCCGCGGCAAAAAGCGCGACGGCGACAGCCCCCAGTCCCCCCAAGGCAGCGCGGCGCGACGCGCTGCGTTCAGCGCGCAGTCTCGCGTTCGCCTGGAGCATCTGCTCGCCAAGGTGCGCAACCAGCGTGTCGGCGCCCTGCTCGAGACGCAGGCCCGCCTCGCGAAAGGCCTCGCGACCGACCGCAGCCGCCTTCCTTCGCGCATGGCGGTAACGCTCGAGCTGCAGCTCGAGGCTCTCGACGACCTCGGCCGCAGATACGTCCTCCGTCGCCTTCAGCCGGCTCGAAAGGCCCGCTACCCGCGCGACAGCCGCATCGAGCCGCGCTTCCGCGTCGACTGAATCATCCGGCTGCTGCGCGCCCTCGACGGCGACAAGCCGCTGCACGGTCCGCTCGAGCTCCAACGCCCCGATCAAGATCGCCGGGCCGCTGCTGAAGCCGTCGTGCCATGGAGCCCTCAGCGGAGCGCCCAGAACGAACAGCCCACCGATGGGCATCACCGCGAGCACGGCAAGACCCGCGGTCCACTTGCTGGACATCGCGCTCGATGCCGCGCGAACCTCGTTTCTCCGCCCCATTTCGTGTCCCCCCTTGCGCCGCGAATCCGGTGATTAACACAAGCGCCGCTCGAACCCGCCTGGGTTGTCTCAATGCGCGCAAGTGTTTGGCAATGGCCACAAAAGCTGGCGCACAGGCCTTAGAACAGCCCCCATTTGGGTAGGATATGCCCGTGAGCCCAGGAGCGCCTAATCGGCCCTAGGCACGGAGAGCTCGCGCTCAAGAGGTATCGGGAAATCTCCTTGAGCTCGG
>DHSB01000156.1:28651-86098 GCA_002408385.1 Myxococcales bacterium UBA5297 | reverse complement strand
CCTCTGGCCTCGCGGCCTGCCCGCGAGCGGACCGAAAGGACCTGCTCAGGCGGCGGTCGAGCCCTTCTTGCGGCGCACCGGAACCTCGCGCGCAAGCTCATCGGCAAGAGTGCCCAGCACCCGCGAGGCGGCGGTGATATCGCGAGGGCTGCTTCGCACCAGCGCCCGGCGCACCGCGGCCTCGATGGTGCCGGACTGGCAGGCATCGATCTCACGGCCCTTGGCCGTCAGGCTGAACAGCGCCCGCCGGCCATCCGTAGGATCGCCCCTGCGGCTGAGCGCCTGGCCCGCCTCGAGCCGACGCAGAACCCCGGTCAAGGTGCTCGGGTGGACGCGCAGGATGCTCGCGAGCCTGCCGGCCGAGATGCCCGGCAGCCGCCCGACGATGCGCACGACGAGCCGCTGCGGACCGGTCACCCTCAACGTCGACTTCATCCTCTTGGAGGCCGTTTGAAGGCTATGATCGACCGCCCACAGCAGTTGCATGAAATCGAGCACAGCCCCGAGTCGCACGACCTCTTGTTCGCGCTCTTGGTTCATCGACCTTAGTCCCGGTTTCTCCAACTCCGAACGAGCCCCTCGTCTGCGCACCTTTGCGCGAAACGAGAATCGAAGCATGCGATGGGCCGGGGCGCGAGTAAAGATGTCTCCGGGTGAACGCTCGAAGGACCGCTCGCGGTTTCCGGCCGCGCCCCAATCCCGGCCGGGGACTTTGCTGCCGCGCGCTCGGCCCTGACTGCCGCGGTTCGGTTCGTCCCGGGACGCAGCCAGAGAAAGCCCCGGTTGCGACGAGGGCTGGCCGGGGGGCCCGCCTTGTCGGTTCAGGGGCGTTGTGCCCCGGCTTAGGGCTCGAGGCAGAACGGGATGGAGTCGGTGCGGCCCTCGGGCTCCTCGGTCTTGCCCGAGGGGTCGTAGATCTTGACGAACTCGATCTCCTCGAACTGCTTGAGCGTCGGCTTGAGCTCGTTGGCGATGGTGGCGGTCGAGCCTGCGCTGTTGCAGCCGCCGACCAGCCGCACGTGCGCGATGCCGCCCTCAACGCGCAAGCCTTCATAGCCGGTGGCGCCCGAGGCAACAAAGCGCAGCCCCCGGCCCTTCTCGGGCTCAAGGGGCCCCGCGAAGAGCCCATCGAGCGCGCCCTTGACCGGCGCGTCTTTGGGGACCCTGCGCTCGACGGGTACGAACATCGGCTCCTCGCCGGTCTTCATCCGCTCGTCGTCGAGGAACCAGACCTGGACGATCACCGTCTGCTCGACGCCGGCGAGCGGCGCGGGGCCTGCGTCGAGGCTCGGGCGCGCCTGCGGGGGTGGCTCGGCGGCTTTCGGTGACTCGGCCGAGGGCTGAGGGGCGCGCCTCTGCTGCTTGCACGCGCCAACCGCGACCAGGGTGCAGAGGAGGGCCAGGAAACGAACGTTTGTCGACGAGCGCATTTTTCTCTCCGGACGGGGGCGGCCGAGCACCGCTCGCCTGGCTGCAGATATGAAAAGAGCCCGGAAGCATCGAAGGCTTCCGGGCTCTTAGCGGGGTGGACGGGACTCGAACCCGCGCCCTTCGGCGTGACAGGCCGACGTTATAACCAGCTTAACTACCACCCCATATTCGGTTTTCTTGGGCGGAGCAGGTTTCGAACCTGCGACCCCCGGCTTGTAAGGCCAGTGCTCTACCCCTGAGCTACCCGCCCTCGAGAGTTTTTGGGGCCGCCCATTCAGTGCGCGACGTTCTAGCCGCCCGCATGCGCGGTGTCAAGAGTGTTTTTCGCTCGGTCAGTCACCGGTCGGGGAAAGGAGCGACTCGAGCAGCGCCTGGGCGCTGCGGTGGCCTGGGGCGACCTCGAGCGTCTGGCGCAGCCAGTCGGCCGCTGCCCTGCGTTCGCCTCGGGCGAGCGCGCAGCGGCCCATCGCCTCGAGCGCCGGGGCGCTCCCGGGCGCGGCCTGCAGGGCTTGCTCGGCGCCGCGGCAGCCCGCCTCGGTCTGGCCCGACGCCAGGAGGTGTCGGGCGAGGCGCGCGCGGAGCTGCGGCTCGCCCGCTGCCCGGGCGAAGGCTTCCTCGAGACCTGCCGCCGCGGCCCGGTGCTCGCCGAGCTGGCCGAGGGTCTCGCCGAGCATCTCGAAGCTGTCGCGCCCGGGCGCGACCATCGCCCGCCCCCGCGCCTCGCGCAGCGACCTCGGCTCGAGCAGGCGGATCGAGCTCTCCATGCGCTCGATGACCCGCTCGTAGGCAGGGTACTCGGCCGGCCACTGGTAGACGACCTCGTGGACCAACTCGCCGCGGGCAAGGAAGAAGCCGCGAAACCGCGTCGTCGTTCCCTCCTCGCTGTAGGAGCCCTCGAGGCGCGTCGCGCCGACCCCCGCGAGCGTGGAGCCGACCGGCGCGCCCAGCGTGACCTCGGCGAGCGCGCCTGCCCGCTCTTCGGCCCAAAGCTGCTGGTCGAGCCAGCCGCGAATGGCCTGCTCGACGCTGCCCTCGCCCAGCGGCTCGACGCGTACGGAGACCGAGGCGCGACCGAGCCCCGCCAGCCCGTTGTGCAGCTCGAGGGCGCCCGCCCCCTCGGCCTCCCTCCGCCAGTGCGCCGGCGCGCCCAGCTCGATTCCGAGCAGGTCGTCGGCGCTCATCTGCAGTCGGACAGGCTGCCACTGAAGCCACAGGCCGCCGAGCAGCAACGCGGCGCCTGCGCCGAAAAACGGCAGCGACCGCAGGGCGGTCGAGCGAGCCTTCGGCGCGGCCCTGACAAGCAGCCGCGGGGTCATGAAGAGGGCGCACAGCGCGCCGGCGAGCAGCCCCCCGAGGTGGGCCCAGTTGTCGACCCCGCTCGAGGTGAAGCCGATATAGAGGAAGACGAGGACGATGGGGATGGTCGACTCGCCGAGCACCCGCCGGTAGCGCTGCGGCAACAGCTCCCGGTACTTCATTCCGAAGACGACCGCCGCGCCCAGCGCCCCGTAGACGATGCCGCTTGCCCCGGCGGTGACCGCGTCGGGGCGGGCGAGGACACTCAGTAGCGTGGTCCCCAGAGCCGAGGCCAACAGCAGCAGCGCGTAGTCGAGCCTCCGGTAGGCGTTCTCGAGCGCGCCGCCCACGTTGAAGAGGATGAAGAGGTTGGAGGCGATGTGCAGCGCGTTCTGGTGCAGCAGGTTCGCGGTCACCAGGCGCCAGAGCTGGCCAAGGTCGAGCATCAGCGGCGCGACCTTCGCCCCCCAGGCGACCAGCGCGTCCTGCTCGATAGGTCCGCCCAGCCCCATCACCAGGTAGAGCGCGATGTCCAGGGTCACGAAGACCGCGGTCACCCGGGGAAAGCGGCCGAGGTTGAAGGCGCGGGCGAAGTAGAGCTTGCGCGGGTCCTGGAGGCGGTGAAACAGGTCGAGTTGGTCGGTTCTGACCCACCCCTCGCCGGTCACGGGCGGAAAGCACACCTGGCAGTGGCCGGCGATCTCGCCGCGGCGCACCCGTGACTCGAACTCCTCGAGGTCGAGCGCCTCCTCACCTGCCAGTGTGCGGATGCGGATGAACGCGGCCAACTTTGGGGACGCCTCCTCGATGCCATCTTGCGGCCCACCATACTATCCCGCCCCCTCCGCGGACCGGTCGGTCCAGATGACCGATGGCGGCGGGGCGGCCAAGCCCGCGACGAAAAGTCCTTACATGCTGCCGGGTTGCGAGGCGGCCGCTATCTTGAAGCCCGTTCCTGGCGCGTGCTATAGATGCTCGCATCGGCGGAGGCTGGATGAAGCTCATTATTGAGGACGATGAAGGCCGCAAGACGGTCGTCCCTATCGTACGAGAAGACGTCGAGATCACCATCGGCCGGCAGGAGGGCAACACCATCCGCCTGACCGAGCGCAACGTCTCGCGTCGGCACGCAAAGCTCGTCCGCCGCGACGGCGCGGTTCTCGTCGAGGATCTCGGCAGCTACAACGGCATCCGAGTCAACGGCGACAAGATCGATTCGGTCTACGAGGTCAACGAAGGCGACCTGATCCAGATCGGCGACTACGACCTCGCTGTCCAATACGAAGACAGCCCTCGCGCGGTCGCCAGGCCGGCCCCGGCTGCTCGCGAAAAGTCCGCCCCCGAGGAGCCGCTCGATTCGCAGGACGAACCGAACGCGCCTCAAGGCGCGCCCCGGGCCAAGAAGCACGAGTCGACCGCGGTCATCAACGCTACGCAGATGCCGACCCGCAGCCGCAACGTCGTCGACGTGCCGGTCGAGCAGGCCCCGCGCCTGGTCGTCATCACCTCGGAGTTCACCGGACGCGAATTCGCCTGCATCCGCAGCGAGATCAAGATCGGTCGCACCGAGGACAACGACATCGCCATCGACCACCGCAGCCTGTCGCGCAACCACTGCAAGGTCGTGCGCGAGGAAGATGGCGAGTGGAAGGTCATCGACCTGCAGTCATCCAACGGCGTCAAGGTCAACGGCGAGCAGTACGGCCAGTGCGCGCTGCACTCGGGCGACGTGATCGAGCTTGGGCACATCAGCCTGAAGTTCCTGGCGCCCGGCGAAGCTGCCGACCCGCCCGCTCCGGGTCCCGGCAAGAGCAAGAAGGGCGGCAAGCTCATCCCGCTCGTCGCCGGCGCGGCGCTCCTGCTCGCGGGGGTCGGGGTCGGCGGCTACTTCCTGACCAAGGGCAAGCCGGCATCGATGGAGCAGCCCGACAAACCCGCTTCGGGCGAGCCCAAGCCGGTCGCGAGCAAGAATCCAGGCGAACAGCAGCCGGGCCAGCAAGCCCCCGCCGACCAAGACCCGGCCACCCCAGGGGCCGACAGCGCCGCTTCGGCCAACGCGCTCGAGCCCAAACCCGACACGCCTGAGGTCGATGAAGCGCCCGTGCCGCCCGCCCCCAAGGCGCTCAAGGCCTACCAGACGGGCAAAACCCTCTTCGGCCAGAGCCGCTTCGAGCTTGCCGAGAAGAAGCTCGCCGAGGCGGTCGAAGGCGGGGTGACCGAGGCGCTCGACCTGCTGGAGGCGGCCCGCGACGAGGTCGAAGCCCAAGACAAGCTCGCCGAGGCGCAACAGAGCTTTGGCGACCAGGACTACGAAGGCGCGAAGGCCGCGCTCGACGCGATCCCTCCGGTCAGCTCTTTTGCCCCCAAGGCCGAGAAGCTTCGCGAGCGCATCGCCACGGCCGAAGCGCGGCTTGAAAAGCAGCGCCTGGCCGCCGAGGCCGAGGAGGCGCGGCGCGCCAAGGCCGAACAGCAGAAGCAACAGGCCGCGGCGAGCGCCTCGGCAGCCCAGGGGGAGACGGCCCCGGTCAAGACGCAAGCCGAGGCCGATCTGGCCAAGGGCAAGCATCTCGCAGGCGAGACCCTCAAACGCTACAAGGAGGCGATCACCTTCCTTGAGCGCGCGCTCAAGGCCGACAGCTCGCTTGCCGAGGCGCACCTCTATCTCGGCCTCTGCTACGCAAGCCTGGGACAGGTCGAGCTCGGCGCCAAGCACTACGAGGAGTTCGTGCACCTGGCGCCTGGCCACCCGAGAGCACAGGAGGTCGTCGACGTGCTCAAAGAGTACTTCAAGGCCTCGAAGGTACGGCCCCGTTGGCCGCTGCCTGAATAGTGGACCGGCGGCGCGGCGATCAATCGAATCGGACAGAGGAGCAAGCGAAATGCCCATCGAGGCGAGCGCCCCGGAGGACACCGACCAAGCCAAGGCCAAGTTTGGGGTAACGATTCGAATCCTCGTCGTCGACGATGAACAAGATCTCTGCGACTATCTCGCGGTTCTGCTGTCTCGAGAGGGTTTTGAGGTTCACAGCCTGACCGACCCGAAGCGGGTCATCGACGAGCTGCGGGCGCGCGAATATCACCTGGTCATCCTCGACATGATGATGCCCGAGGTGACCGGCACCGAGGTCCTCAGTCGAATCCGCCGGCACGACACCGACATCGCGGTCATCGTCTCGACGGCCTATCCGAACGTCGACACCGCCATCGCTTCGCTCAAGCATCAGGCCTCGGACTACGTCCGCAAGCCTTTCGAGCCCGAGGCCTTTCTCGCGACGGTGATGCAGGCGCTTGCGCGCAAGGGTCTGAGGATGGACCCGGAAGCCGAGATGCACCGGGCCATCGGGGCGGTGCTCCGCGACGCGCGCAAGCACCAGGACTTGACGCTCAAACAGCTCTCGCGCCGCACCGGCCTGTCGGTTTCGCTGCTCTCGCAGATCGAGCGGGCCGAGTCCACCGCCTCGATCAGCTCGCTGTTCAGGATCGCCACCGCGCTCGGCCTGAAGATGTCCCAGGTCTTCGGGGCCCACTGACGCCCGCGCGGCCGCATCGAAGGCTCGACGCGAGCGCCCCGCCCCCCTGGGACAGGACGCTTGCCTTCTTCGGGCTTCCAAGAGGTGTCGAAGAACCCTTCGCGCGATGACCGCTCGGCCCAGGCTGCAGGCTCTTGGCTTGCGCGGCCCGCGGTCGAGCCCCTCGGGGCCTGGCTTGGGCCCCGGGAGACGGGCGCTCGCCGAGGGGAGCGGGCCGAGGTCACCGGGGGCTTCGCGGACACCTCGTGAGCTCGAAGGCGCGCGTCCCCCAGGGGGCGCGCGCCCGATGGAGCGCTACTCGCCGACCTGCTTGCGCAGGAAGGTGGGGATATCCCAGCGGTCCTCTTCGGTCGCAGCCGCCGGCGGCAGAGCCAGGGCGTCATCGAGCGCGCCGACCGAGGCGAGGCCCGCGCTCTTCTCGGCTGCCAGAGGCAAACGCGGAGGCCGGCTCGCCGAGGCGAAAGCGGCGATCTCCTCCTGGCGCAGCGCCGGCGCGGGGCGGGTGACGATGGCGCTGCCGGCCGAGCGCTTCTGCACGTCCTTGGGCGAGAAGCCGGTCGCGATGATGGTGATCTTCACCTCCTGCGCGTCCGGGACGTCGTTGATGAGCGAGCCGAAGATGATCTCGGCCTCCGGGTCGGCCGCCTCCTGGACGAGCATGACCGCCTCGTTGATCTCCTGGAGGCTGATGTCCTTGGGGGCGGTGATGTTGATGAGCAGGCCGGTTGCCCCGTCGATGGTCGCGTCCTCGAGCAGCGGGCTGGAGATGGCCTGCTGCATGGCGACAAGGGCGCGCTTGTCACCCGTGCCCACCCCGGTGCCCATCAGCGCGAGGCCCTTGTCGGCCATGATGGTGCGCGCGTCGGCGAAGTCGACGTTGATGTAGCCGTTGTACTGGATCAGGTCCGAGATGCCCTGCACGGCGTTGAGCAACACCTCGTCGGCGCGCCGGAACGCGTCGAGCAGGGGCATCCGCTCGTCCTCGAGCACGAGCAGCCGCTGGTTCGGGATGGTGATCAAGGTGTCGACCGCGGCCTTGAGCTCGACGAGCCCCTGCTCGGCCTGCTTGCGGCGCTTGTTGCCCTCGAAGATGAAGGGCTTGGTCACCACGCCGACAGTCAGCGCCTCCATCGACTTGGCGATGTCGGCCACCACCGGGGCGGCGCCGGTGCCGGTGCCCCCGCCCATGCCTGCGGTGACGAAGACCATGTCCGCCCCCTCGAGCGCGGCGGCGATCTCGTCGCGGCTCTCGAGCGCGGCCGACCGGCCGATCTCCGGGTTGGCCCCCGCGCCCAGGCCGCGGGTCAGGTTGGTGCCGATCTGGATCTTGGTCGGCGCCCGGTTGTTCGCGAGCGCCTGGATGTCGGTGTTGCAGGCGATGAACTCTACCCGCTCGACGCCCGAGTTGATCATGGTGTTGATGGCGTTGCAGCCTCCGCCGCCGACGCCGATGACCCGGATCTTCGCTGCCTGCTTGATGTCCTGGAAGTCGCTCATGCCCAGCTCCTTCATGTCGGGGCCTCGTAGGCTCTCTCGAGCGGCCCCGGTCCCCTCTCGGGGCTTTCGGGTTGGTTGCTTCGGGTTCGCTGCCGCCCCGCGGCGGCCTCCTAGAAGATCTCTTCGAGCCAATCCTTCATGCGGTTCTTCACCTTCCGGTAGATGTTGTCTTCCCGGATCTTGAAGAACTTGGAGTCCTGGTGCTTGGCCCCGTAGAGCACCAGGCCGACGCCGGTGGCGTAGACCGGGCTCTTGACGACGTCGATGAGGCCGCCGATGCCCTTGGGCACGCCGCGGCGCACCGGCACCCCGAGCACCTCCTCGGCCAGCTCGGTCATCCCCTGCAGCAGCGAGGAGCCGCCGGTGATCACCACGCCCGAGGCGAGCAGCTCTTCGTAGCCCGACTTCTGGATCTCGCGGTGGACGAGCTGGAAGATCTCCTCGACGCGCGGCTCGAGGATCTCGCAGAGGATCGAGCGCGAGAGCACCCGCGGCTGACGGCCGCCGACGCTGGGCACTTCGATCTGCTCGTTCTTCTCGACCATCGAGGCGAGGGCACAGCCGAATTTCTGCTTGATGCGCTCGGCCTCGTGGGCCGGGGTGCGCAGGCCAATGGCGATGTCGCTCGTCAGGTTGTTGCCGCCCAGGGCGATGACTGCGGTGTGGACGATGGCCCCGCCACTGAAGATAGCGACGTCGGTCGTCCCGCCGCCGATGTCGACCAGGCAGGCGCCCAGCTCCCGCTCGTCCTCGCCCAGGCAGGATTCGGCCGAGGCGAGCGGCTGCAGCACGATGTCCGAGACGTTGAGGCCGGTGCGGTTGGCGCACTTGACGATGTTCTGCGCCGAGCTGACCGCGCCGGTGACGATGTGGACCTTGGCCTCGAGCCGCACCCCGGCCATGCCCAGCGGCTCTTTGATGCCGCCCTGGTCGTCGATGATGAACTCCTGCGGCAGCACGTGGATCACCTCGCGGTCGAGCGGGATGGCGATGGCCTTGGCCGCGTCGATGACCCGCTGGATGTCGGTGTCGCGGACCTCCTTCTCCTTGACCGCTACGATGCCCTGCGAGTTGAAGCCCTTGATGTGGCCACCGGCGATGCCGGTGTAGACGGTGCTGATCTCGCAGCCGGCCATCAGCTCGGCCTCTTCGATCGCCCGGCGGATCGAGCCGACCGTGGCCTCGATGTTGACGACGACACCCTTGCGCAGGCCCTTGGAGGGATGGGTGCCGATGCCGATGATGTCGATCCCCTCCTCGGTGATCTCGCCCACGATGGAGCAGATCTTCGTCGTGCCGATGTCCAGGCCCACGACCAGCTCCGGAGACTTCTTGGCCATTCCTTACCTCGCCTCTTGCGACTCCTCGTTTCTTCCGCGCGCATCCCGACGAAGCGTTTTGGCCACTGCGTCGGTCACCGAACCGGGGCACCGTTGCCCCCGAGGCTCTCGCCCGGGTGTGCTGCGCGAAAACGTCACTGCCCTCGTCTCTGTGCTGCCTCAGCGAGTTGGACCGCGACCCAGCCCGGCCTGGTGCGGTTGTCGAGGCGAATCACCTCGGCCCTCGCACCGCGGCGCGACAACTCGTCGAAGAGCTGACCGAGCCGCGTGAACTTCTTCTCGAGCTCCCCCTGGCCCAGCTTCACCGCCACCGCGTCGTCGCCGAGAAAGAAGGTGAGCCCCTCGAGCTTGTCGATGCCGATCTCGGAGACCTCGGCGCGCGGCTCGAGCCCCGCCTCGCGGTAGAGCGCCATCGCGTCGAGCGCCTCCTTGAAGAGCGCCTCGCCGTCCTCGGGGGCGGCGCTGTACTCCTCGCGGCCGACCCCACGGAGGATCGGCAGGTCGGCGCTCTCGCCCGGCACCAGCCGCTTGAAGGCTTTGCCGGAGGGGTTGACGTAATAGAGCCCGCCCAGGTCGGTGAGCGCCGCCGGCTGGTGCTCGACGATCTGCACCTTCAGCTTGCGCGGATAGACGCGATCGATGGTCGCCTGCTCGACCCAAGGGTGCGCGGCCATCGCGCGCTCGGCCAAGGCGAGGTCGGCCTCGAAGATGTTGTCGCCAGGGCGGATGCCACCCAGCCGAATCAGCTCCGCCTCCTCCGCGTGCTCGATCCCCTCGAACGCAAACTGCTCGATGGCGAAGGTCGGCGAGGTGAAGAGCCAGGCCCTCAGATGGCGAGTGCCCCACGCCGCCCCGACCGCAAGCGCGCCGAGGGCGAGGAGCACGCCGAGAAAGCGGGCCGCGCGCGCAGCGAACCCTACAGCGGCCGCTCGCACGGCTGTTTGGTCGATGCGCCTTCGGTTCTTTCGGCCTCTCACGACCATTGCCCTCCTCCCCTACGAGTTTTTGAGAAAAGCTTCTCTCGCCCTTCCCCGCTCCCCCTATGCGAGCGCGGGCTATCCCTTCAGCGAGGCTCCCAGCAGCAGCCGCTCGCACAGCGAGGGGAAGTCGATGCCCTTGCCCGCCGCGATCTTCGGCAGCAGGCTCGCGCTGGTCATGCCCGGCAGCGTGTTGACCTCGAGCAGCCAGCAGCGCCCGTCGGCGTCGAGGATCAGGTCGGAGCGCGTCGCCCCGCCGCAGCCGAGCGCGCGGTGGGCGGCCAGCGCCGTCGCACAGGCGGTCGCCTCCTGCGCCGCGGGGATCGGCGCCGGGAACAGATAGCGGGTCGTGTTCGCCTGGTACTTGGCCGCGTAGTCGTAGAACTCGTTGGCGGGGAGGATCTCGATGGCCCCGAGCGCCTCGTCGTCGAGCACCGCGACCTGGATCTCGCGGCCCTTCACGTACCTCTCGATGAGGATGGCGCCCTTGAGCCTCGAGGCCTCGGCGACCGCCTCGCGCAGGCTCGCCGCGTCCTTGACGATCTTGACGCCCACCGACGAGCCCTCGCCGGAGGGCTTGACGACCGCGGGCAGCTCGAAGGGCAACCGCGGCGCGGCCTGGAAGGCCTCCAGGTTCTCGAAGACCGCGCACGCCGGGGTCTGGATGTCGTGGGCGACGAAGACGCGCTTGGAGAAGACCTTGTCCATGCCCGCGGCGCTCGCGAGCACGCCCGAGCCGGTGTACGGGATGAACATCGACTCGAGCAGGCCCTGGATACAGCCGTCCTCGCCCCAGCGGCCGTGCAGCGCGATGAAGGCGACCTCGACCCCCTCCTCGAGCAGCCGCGCTGCTACATCCTTCTGCACGTCGATACGCCGAACTATGTAGCCCTTGCTTTCGAGAGCCTCGGCGCAGGCGCTCCCGGTGCGCAGCGACACCTCACGTTCGGCCGACAGCCCGCCCATCAGCACGCCCACCCGCTTCGACTTGAGCTCTTCAGCGTTGAACCCCATTTGCCGTCCTTCCCTCGCGCCGCCACACGTGCGCGACGAGCCGCTAGGCCGCCGGCTCCCTGGGCAGTCCCAGTCCCCGCGGCAGCTCCGCGGGGTCGAAGTCGCCCATCAGCTTCACCTCGGGCACCAGCAGCACGCCCGACGACTCGAGCACGGCCTCCTGCATCTGCCGCATCAGCCTCAGCACCTCGGCCGCGGTCGCCTCGCCGCGGTTGACGATGAAGTTCGCGTGGATCTCGGAGACTTGAGCCCCGCCGACCCGCTTGCCTTTGAGCCCGCTGGCCTGCAGCAGCCGCCCGGCGAAGTCGCCGGGTGGATTGCGGAAGACCGAGCCCGCGCTCGGCAAGCCCTGCGGCTGGGTGCGCCGCCGCTTGGCCAGATCGTCCTCGACCGCCAGGCGCGAGCGCTGCACGTCGTTGAGGTCGCCGACGACCAGCTCGAAGCGCGCCCAGGTGATCACCGCGTGCGCCGGCAGCAGGGTGCGCCGGTAGGCGAAGCCGACCTCCTCGGCAGGCACCGTCCGCGCTCGTCCCGGCTCGCAGACGCCGACCTCGCGGCAGAGCTGCCCCGCCGAGCCCTTCGAGGTGCCGGCGTTCATCGCCACCGCGCCGCCGACCGTCCCCGGAATCCCGGCGAGAAACTCCATCCCGACGCAGTCGCGCGCCCGGGCTGCGGCCATCAGCCGGCTCAAGGGCGCGCCCGCGCTCACCTTGAAGACCGCCCTCTCGCCGCTCGCGCTGATCTCCTCGGCGACCAGCTTCTGGGCGAGCCGGAAGACCACGCCGCGCACGCCCTCGTCCGAGACGATGGTGTTCGAACCGCCGCCGAGGACCTGGTAAGGCACCGCGTGCTGGACACAGACGTCGATGGCCTGGGCGAGCGCCTTCTCGTCCTGAGGCGAGGCCAGATACTCGGCGGCGCCGCCCACGCGCATGCTGGTGCGCGCGGACAGAGCGCTCCGCTGCTCGACCTTGCCACCGAGGGCTTTCTGCAGATCCGCCAACAGGCTCATCGACGCTCTCGGCCGGTCGCAAGAGACCGGCCCTCCTCCTCATCCCTGCTTCAACAGGCCGAGCAGCTCCGGCCCGGTCTGGGTGATGTCCCCGGCGCCGAGCGTCAGGACGAGGTCGCCGGCCTGCACCCGCGCCTGCAGGGCGGTCGCCATCTGGGAGCGCGCCGGCACGTAGGTGACGTCGTGGTGTCCACAGGCGCGTACCGCCTCGGCCAGCCGCTCCCCGCTCGCCTCCGGGATGGGGTCCTCGCTCGCCGCGTAGACCTCGGTGACGAAGAGGAGGTCCGCGTCGTTGAAGGCGGTGGCGAACTCGTCCATCAGCAGCTTGGTACGCGTGTAGCGGTGGGGCTGGAACGCGGCGACCACGCGCCGACCGAAGGCCTGCTTGGCGCCCTTGAGCGTCGCGCGGATCTCGGCGGGGTGGTGGCCGTAGTCGTCGACGACGGTGACCCCGCGCTCCTCGCCGCGAACGGTAAAGCGCCGCTGCACGCCGCCGAAGCCCGCGAGCGCCTCGCGCACCTGGTCGAGCGGGACCTGCATCTCCTCGGCGACCACGATGGCGGCGAGCGCGTTCTGGGCGTTGTGGCGACCGACCATCTGGACGCTGAACTCGCCGAGGTCCTCGCCGCGCCGAAAGACCCGAAAGCGCGTCATGAAGCCGTCGAGCCGCACCTCGTCGGCCCGATAGTCGGCCTGCGCCGCGAAGCCGTAGGTCACCACCCGCTTCTCGAGGTGCGGCAGCAGGGCCTGCACGTTCGGATGGTCGAGGCAGAGGATGGCCGCGCCGTAGAACGGCACCCGGTTGACGAACTCGGCAAAGGCGCCCTGGAGCCTCTCGAGGGTGCCGTAGTGATCCATGTGCTCGGGGTCGATGTTGGTGACGATGGCGAGCGCCGGAGAGAGCCTGAGGAACGAGCCGTCAGACTCGTCGGCCTCGACCACCATCAGGTCGCTTTTGCCGAGCTTGGCGTTCGACCCGAAGCTGTTGAGCTTGCCCCCGACGACCGTCGTCGGATCGAGGCCGCCCGCGGCGAGCACCGTGGCGACGATCGACGTGGTGGTCGTCTTGCCGTGCGAGCCGGCGACCGCGACCCCGTACTTGAGCCGCATCAGCTCGGCGAGCATCTCGGCGCGCGGGACGACCGGGATCTTGCGGGCGCGCGCCGCCTGGACCTCGGGGTTCTCGCGGCGCACCGCCGAGGAGATGACCACGACGTCGCAGTCACCGACGTTCTCGGGGCGGTGGGGCCCGCACACCAGCGAGCCGCCAAGCGTCTCGAGGTGGCGGGTGGTCTCCGAGGCCTTCAGGTCCGAGCCCGAGACCGTGTAGCCGAGGTTGAGCAGCACCTCGGCAATGCCGCTCATCCCGACGCCGCCGATGCCGACGAAGTGGACCCTCGCCTTCCTGTCACGCGGTGAAACCATCTATGCCTTCCTCCCGCCCTTGCCCCAACGCCGCTCGGACAGCTCGACGAGCACGTCGGCTATCTCCCTGGCCGCCTCGGGCCGGCCCAGATGGCCCGCGGCCTTCTCCATCTGCTGACGCCGCTCGGCGTTCATCAGCGCGAAGATCTCCTTGGCGAGCCGCTCCCCGCTCAGCTCCTTCTCCGGGATCATCGCGGCCGCGCCGGCCTGGACGAGCGAGCGGGCGTTGATCTCCTGGTGGTTGTCGGCAGCGGCCGCGAAGGGCACGAGGATGGCGGCCTTCTTGGCGACGGTCAGCTCGGCGAGCGTGGTCGCCCCGGCCCGGCAGACGATGGCGTCGGCCTGGGCGTAGGCGCCCGACATGTCGCGGATGAAGTCGTGGACCTCGGCGTCGGCGCTGGCCTTCTCGTAGCCGGCCCGCACCTCGTCGACCTCGCGCCCACCGGTCTGGTGGACGATGCGGATCTTGTCCTTGACGCTCTCGAGGAAGGGGACTGCCTCGATCATCGTGCGGTTGAGCACATGGGCGCCCTGCGAGCCACCGAAGACGAGCAGGTTGAACTTCTCGTGCCGCACGCTCTCCATCAGGTAGTTGTCGAGCAGGGCACGGCGGATGGGGTTGCCGAGCATCTGCACCTTCTTCTTCGGGAACTGCTGCTCGGCTTCGGGGAAGGCGGTGAAGACCACGTCGACGAGCTTGCTGAGCACGCGGTTGGTGAAGCCAGGCAGCGCGTTCTGCTCCTGCACCGCGGTCGGGATGCGCATCAACCAGGCGGCGAGCACCACGGGCCCGGAGGCATAGCCGCCGACCCCGACGACGACGTCGGGCTTGTAGCTGCGCAGGATCTGGACCGAGCGCCAGACGGCCTTGGGCAGCCGGAACAGGCCCTTGAGGCGCTTGAGGAACCCGACGCGCTTGAGCCCCGAGACCTCGATGAGCTCGAGCTTCAGGTTGTTCTGCGGGACGACCTTGGCCTCGATGCCCTGGGCGGTGCCGACGAAGAGCACGTCGTTGCGGTTCGGCTGGCGGGTGAGCAACTCCTCGGCCAGCGCGATTCCCGGGAACAGGTGGCCACCGGTGCCGCCCCCGGCGATCAACATCTTCATCGCGCCCCTCCGGTCTGCGGCCGCAAGAAGCCGCCACGACTTTGGCTGATGGATAGAAGGACACCGGTCGCCGCGAGGCTCATCACCAGAGAGGTTCCTCCGTAGCTGACGAACGGCAGCGTGAGCCCCTTGGTCGGCAGCATCCCCATCGCCACCGCCATGTTCACCACCGCCTGGAATCCGATGAGCACCGTGATGCCGAGCGCCAGGTAGCTCCCGAAGGCCTCGGTGGCGTTGAGGGCGGCGCGCACCCCGCGCCAGACGACCACGCCGTAGAGGGCGATGACGCCGAGGACGCCGAGCAGCCCGAGCTCCTCGCCGATGATGCTGAAGATGAAGTCGGTGTGGGCCTCGGGCAGGAAGAACAGCTTCTGGCGCCCGTCGCCGAGCCCCAGCCCGAACAGCCCGCCCGACCCGATGGACATGAGCGACTCGGCCACCTGGTAGCCGATGTCGTGCCGGTGGGTCCACGGGTCGAGGAAGGCCAGGATCCGCTTCATGCGATACGGCGAGCTCGCCACCAGGTGGTAGGCGAGAGGCAGCGCCGCGAGCAGCGAGCCGACCAGGTAGCTCAGCTTGGTGCCGGCCGCGAAGAGCAGGGCGAAGAGGATGATCGCCATCGACACCGCGCTGCCGAAGTCGGGCTGGGCGAGCACGAGGATCGCGAGCAGCCCGGTGATCAGGCAATGCGGCAGGAAGCCGATGGAGAAGACCTTCACCTTCTCGCGCTTCTTGGCGAGCGAGTAGGCCAGGTAGACCACCAGACCCAGCTTGGCCAGCTCGCCCGGCTGCAGCGAGAAGCCAGGCAGGCGGATCCAGCGGCGCGCGCCGCCGGCGGTCGAGCCAATGCCGGGGATGAGCACCGCGACGAGCAGGACGACCGAGATCAGCAGTGCCGGGTAGGCGAGAGGCGCGAGGCGCCGATAGCCGAGCTTGAGCACGGCGAGCAGCGCGCCGAGCCCGAAGGCCGCGGCGACGAGCTGGCGCTTGAGAAAATAGGCGCCGTCGCCCAGGCGCGCCGAGGCCGAGACCGCCGACGAGGAGTAGACCATCACCACGCCGAGCGCGCAGAGGGTGAAGACCGCCGCCAGCAGGACGAGGTCGATGCGCGGGCCCAGCGAAGCGGCGCGCACCTCCGGAGCAGTCCTGTTCGTCCGGCTCTCCATCCGCTACTTCCCCTCGGCTTCGGCCGCCCACTGGCGGACGAGGGCCTTGAAGCGCTCTCCGCGCTCCTCGAAATTATTGAACTGGTCGTAGGAGGCACAGGCCGGCGACAGCAGCACGACGTCGCCCGGCCTCGCCCTTTCGAAGGCGACCTTGAGCGCACCGGCGAGTTCGCCGCAGTCGACGACCTCGGCGTGCCCGCGATACGCCTCGGCGAGAAGCGGGGCGTCCTCGCCGATGGTGAGGACCGCCTCGACCCGTCCAAGCGAGGCCTCGACCATCGGCGCGTACGAAACGCCCTTGCCGCGCCCGCCCGCGATGAGCCAGACGCCGCGGGCAAAGGCCTTGAGGGCAACGATGGTCGAGTCGACGTTGGTCGCCTTCGAGTCGTTGACGTACTCGACCCCGCGGACGATGCCCGCCGACTCGATGCGGTGGGCAAGGCCCGGATAGCGGTCGAGCCCGGCCTGCACGTGCTTGGGGCTGACGCCGACCAGCCGCGCGCTGAGCAGCGCGACCATGGCGTTCTCGAGGTTGTGCTCGCCGCGCAGCGCGCGGTTGCGCACGAGGTAGCTCTCGTCGCCCTCGCCTACCCTCGCGACGATCCGCTCGCCGTCGAAGCGGGCGGCCCACTCGACCGGAGTCCCGAAGCCGAAGGTGACCGGCCGGCAGCGCTCGCCCTCGATGAGCTCGAGCGTCGCCGCGTCGCGCGCGTTGACGATGCCGAAGTCGGCCTCGGTCTGGTTCATGAAGATGCGCTTCTTCGCCAGGCCGTACGCCTCATGGCTCGGGTAGCGATCGATGTGGTCGGGCGTCAGGTTGGTGATGCAGGCGACGCGCGGCCGCATCGTCTCGATGCCCTCGAGCTGGAAGCTCGACAGCTCGCAGACGACGTAGTCGAAGTCGCCGCCGCACAGCGCGGCTTCGCTCAGCGGCCTGCCGAGGTTGCCGCCGGCGAAGGTGCGCCCGCCGCCGCTCTCGCACAGGCAGCCGGTGAGCGCGGTGACGGTGCTCTTGCCGTTGGTCCCGGTGACGCCGACCAGCTTGCCCGACAGGAACCGGCTCGCCAGCTCGACCTCGCCGACGACCCGCACTCCCGCCCTCTTCGCGGCCTGAATCGCCGGGAGAGCGAGTGGCACGCCGGGGCTGACGACCATCAGGTCGGCGTCGAGAAAGACGCGCTCGTCGTGCGGCCCGAGGGCGAGCTGCGCGCCCAGCTTCTCGAGCGCCGCCGCGCTCTCGCCAAGCTCGGCGCCGCTGCGCCGGTCGGCCGCGGTGACGCGGGCGCCTTCGGCGAGGGCCAGGCGCACCGCGGCCACCCCGCTCTTGGCGAGGCCGACCACCAGCACGCGCTTGTTCTTCAGGTCGATCATCGGAGTTTGAGGCTGGCCAGCGCTACGCCGGCGAGCAGGATGGACATGATCCAGAAGCGGACGATGATCTTCGGCTCGGCCCACCCGGCCAGCTCGTAGTGGTGGTGGATGGGCGCGCGCAAAAAGACGCGCTTGCCGGTCCGCTTGAACCAGAAGACCTGGATCATCACCGACAGCGCCTCGACCAGGAACACGCCGTGGAGGATGGCCGAGGCGATCTCGTTCTTGGTGAGCATCGCCATGGTGCCCAGCGCGCCGCCGATGGCGAGCGAGCCGAGGTCCCCCATGAAGACGCTGGCGGGGTAGGTGTTGTACCAAAGGAAGGCGATGCCGGCCCCGGCCAGCGACGCGGCAAAGACCGCCAGCTCGACGGCCGCCGGGATGTGGGGCACGTAGAGGTAGTCGGCCAGGTAGACCAGCTTGCCGCCGACCGGCACGAGCAGCGCGGCGCCGGCGATGTACGCGAGGACCGTGAAGGTGCTCGACGAGACGATCGACGGGCCGATGGCCAAGCCGTCGAGCCCGTCGGTGAGGTTCACCGCGTTGGAGGTGCCGACGATGACTATCCAGGCGAACGGCAGGTAGAGCCAGCCGAGCTCCCAGTTGAAGGTGTTGGTCGCGACGAAGGGCAGAGTCAGGTGGGGGTCAATCGCGAACGGCCATCTCCAGCCCTTGGACGGATCGAGGTTGATGGCGAAGGCGCCGGCGAGCACCAGGGTCTGGAAGAGCAGCTTGAGCTTGCCACGCAGGCCCTTGGAGTTGCGCTTGGAGAGCTTGAGGTAGTCGTCGAGAAAGCCGATGCCGCCGAAGCCGGCGAAGACGAGCACCACCGTCCAGACGTAGCGGTTGGTCAGGTCGGCCAGCAGCATCGTCCCCAGCAACGTGCACAGCAGGATGAGCCCGCCGCCCATCGTCGGCGTACCGGCCTTCTTCTTGTGCGTCTCCGGCGTATCCTCGCGCACGTTCGACTGGCCGTGCTGCCGCCGGCGCAGCCGCTCGATCACGTACGGGCCGATGATCATGCCGAGCAGCAGGGAGAAGATGAACGCGGCCACTATCCGAAAGGACGGATAGCGGAAGACATTGAAAATCGCGAACCGGCCCGCGAGCGGATAGAGGAGGTGGTAGAGCATCAGTGATTCCCTCCCGCCACGCCGGTCAGGCCCTCGACGACGCGCTCGAGGCGCATGCCGCGGCTGCCCTTGACGAGCACCACGTCCCCCTGCCGCAGCCGGGCGCGTAGGAACTCGAGAGCGCCGTCGACGCTCGCGACCTCGGGCTCGTGGAGGCAGGCGGCACCCGACTGGCTGAAGGCCTGGTGGATGGCCTTTGACCGCGGTCCGAAGGCGACGAGGATAGAAACGCCCGCCTCGGCGGCCAGCCGGCCGACCTGCTCGTGCGAGGCGACCTCGGCCTCGCCCATCTCGAGCATGTCGCCGAGGACCGCGACGAGCCTGCGGCCCGCGCCCAGCGACCGCAGCGTGGAGAGCGCGGCGGCCATCGAGCCGGGGTTGGCGTTGTAGCAGTCGTCGATCACGGTGAAGCCCGAGGGCGCCTCGACAGTGGAGAGCCGGTGTGCCCAGGGGCGCGCCGCCTCGAGCCCGACGACGCACTGCTCGGGGCTGCAGCCCAGGGCGACCCCCATGGCGAAGGCGCCGCAGGCGTTGACCGCGTTGTGCTCGCCGACGAAGCGCACCTGACAGCGGTGCTCGCGGCCCTGCCAGCCGATTCGGAGGGCCAGTCCCGAGGTGTCGTGCGAGTCGACCGCGGTCAGCCGCACGTCGGCGCCTTGGGCCTTGCCGAAGGTCATCAGCCGCCGGCCGCAGGCCTTCGCCTGGGCGAGCACGAGCGGGTCGTCGACGTTGGCGATGGCCAGGCCGTCCACGCGCAGGCCCGCGTAGATCTCGCCCTTGGCCCGCGCGACCGCCTCGATGGTCTTGAGCCCCTCGAGGTGCGCGGCCGACACGCTGGTGATCTCGGCGCAGTCCGGCTCGACGTACGACGAGAGCCTCTCGAGCTCGCCGGGGTGGTTCATGCCCATCTCGAGGATCGCCGCGGTCTGCTCGGGCGCGAGCCGAAACAGCGTCAGCGGCACGCCTATCTCGTTGTTGAGGTTGCCCTCGGTCTTGAGCGCCGGGCCGCGGGTCTCGAGGATCGCGCCGATCATCTCCTTGGTCGTCGTCTTGCCGTTCGACCCGGTGATCGCGCCCAAGGGGATGGAGAAGCGCCGGCGGTGCGCGCGCCCGAGCCTGCCGAGCGCGACGAGGGTGTCGTCGACCTCGACGAGGCCGAAGCGCTCGGGCGCCCTCACCGCCACGCCGCGCCGCACGAGAGCGCCGGCGGCCCCTGCCTTGGCGGCGGTCTCGACAAAAGCGTGGCCGTCGAACCTCTCGCCCTGCAACGCGACGAACAGCGAGCCGGCGGGCACCTTGCGGCTGTCGGTGGTCACCGAGTCGAAGCCGGCGGGGGGCGTTCCGCGCGCGCTCCCGCCGGTCGCCTCCATGACCTCGGCGAGGGTGAACGAAGCGCTCATGGGCTCACCCCCAGAGCGCGGCGCGCCTCCTCGCGGTCGTCGAAGTGCTGCTTGGTCGTCCCGACGATCTGGTAGTCCTCGTGTCCCTTGCCGGCGAGCAGGACGACGTCGCCCTCGCGCGCGAGCGAGACGGCGAGCTCGATGGCCTGCCGGCGGTCGCTCTCGACGAGGAAGCCGCGGGCGCCGCCGCGCGCCTCTTCGAGCGCGAGCCGATGGGCCCCCGCCTCGGCGAGCCCCGGGAGGATCTGGTCGATGATCGACTGCGGCTCCTCGGTGCGCGGGTTGTCGCTGGTGACGACGACGAGGTCGGCGCCCTTCGCGGCGGCCGCGCCCATCAGCGGACGCTTGCCCTTGTCGCGGTCGCCGCCGCAGCCGAAGACGCACAGCAGCCGGCCCGCGGTCAGCGGCCGCAGCGCGGCGAGCGCGTGCGCGAGCGCGTCGTCGGTGTGCGCGTAGTCGACGAAGAGGTGGAGCCCGCGGCTCGAAACCCGTTCGAGACGGCCGGGCACGTTCTCGAGGGCCGCGAGGCCCTGGACCACCGACTCGAGCTCGAAGCCCGCGCCGAGCAGCAGCCCGGTCGCGGCGAGGATGTTTTCGAGGTTGTGCGCGCCGACGAGCCGCGAGCCGAAGGCGGCCTGCCCGCGCGGGGTCACCAAGGTCCCCTCGATGCCCTCGATGCCAAAGCGCGCGTCCGGCGAATAGATCTCGGCCGACTGCCCGCGGGCCGAGAAGCCCCAGGCCACCCTACCCTCGCGCGTCAGCTCGTCGAGCAGCCGCACGCCGTAGGGGTCGTCGGCGTTGACCGTCGCCACGCCCGAGAGCAGCTCGAGAAAGAGCCGCCGCTTGGCCGCGAAGTACGACTCCATGTCGCCGTGGTAGTCGAGGTGGTCGCGGGTCAGGTTGGTGAAAGCGGCGCTGGTGAAGGCGATGCCGAAGGCGCGCTCCTGGGCGAGCGCGTGGCTGCTCACCTCCATGGCGACCGAGGTCGTTCCCGCGTCGCGCATCTGCGCGAGCAGCTCCTGGAGCCGCGTGCTCTCGGGGGTTGTGTTCGGCGCCGGCAGCTCCCTCCCGCCGAAGCGATAGCTCACCGTCCCGACCACCCCCGGCCTCTCGCCGGCCGCGGCGAGCATCGCCTCGGCCAGATAGGCGGTCGTCGTCTTCCCGTTGGTGCCGCTCACCCCGAGCATCGTCAGCGCGCGCGCCGGCCGGCCGAAGAAGTTGGCCGCCGCCAGGGCCATGGCGCGGCGGGGAGCCTCGGCCTGCAGGAGCGCGGCAGGCTCGCCGAGCGCTGCGAGCGGCCCCTCGGAGACGACGGCGACCGCGCCCTTCTCGACCGCCTCGCGCGCGAAGCGGGCGCCGTCAGCGTTCACTCCGGCGAGCGCGAAGAAGAGCGCCCCGGGGCCGGCCTGCCGCGAGTCACAGGTCACCCGTGCGATCTCCGGGTCGCCCTGCGTGCCGCCGACCTGTCGGGCTCCGGTGCCCGCGATGACTTCCGACAACCTCATTCCGCTCGCCCTCGACTGCTTCGAACCGCCGCTCGTCTTCCCGCGCTCTCTGCGGACCGCTTCTGTGCAACCTGCCTGCCGACGCAAACGGCCCTGATAACTGCGCGATGCCCTTGCTTGTTTCCCTCGTCCTCGTTTGGCGCCGTGTCCGTCCTGCCGCACTAGAGGTTGGCCTCCAGCCGCACCGCTACCCGCGAGCCCTTCTTCACGCTCGTCCCCGCGGGCGGCGTCTGGCCGATGGCCCGCCCGCTGCCGACCAGCGACGGCTCGAGCTGCGCGGCGACCAGCGCCTTGACCGCCGCCCGCGCGGTCAACCCCTGCACGTCGGGCACGCGGGTCGCGCCCTCGACAGGCGCCTGCTCGCTGCCGAGTTCCTCGACGAAGCCCTCGCTCGGAATTGCGCCCAGGCTCGGACGCACCGCGGCCATCGCGAAAGCGCTGGCGAGCCGCGAGCGCGCCGCCGAGCCGGACGAGCCCTTCTCCGGCTGCGCGGGGCTCGCGACCGCGCGCGCCTTGGCGCTCGGCGAGGGAGGAACCCCGAGGTGCGCGAGCGCGGCCTGCGCGATCTCCTTGAAGGCGGGCGCGGCGACGATGCCGCCGTAGACGTCGGTCTTCGGCTCGTCGATGACCACCAGGATCACCAGGCGCGGCGCGTCGGCCGGCACGACGCCGACGAACGAGGCGGTGCGCTTGTCGACCGAGTAGCCGCCGGTGACCGGGTCGGCCTTCTGCGCCGTGCCCGTCTTGCCAGCCACCTCGTAGTCGTCCATCCGTGCGAGCGGCGCGGTGCCTCCGCGCTCGACGACGGTCTTCATCATCCGCAGCACCTCGGCCGCGGTCTCCCGCGAGACCGCTCGGCGCACCGCCTCCGGCTTGTTCTCGAGGAGCACCTTGCCGTCCGCGGTGACCACCTTCGAGACCAGGAAGGGCCGCATCAGCGTGCCGCCGTTGGCCACCGCGCCGACGCCCGCGGCGATCTGCAGCGCCGAGGCGCTCAGGCCCTGCCCGAAGCTCTGGGTGGCGAGCGCTACCTCGGCCCGCGGGAAGGGCAGCGACCCTCGGGCCTCGCCCGGCAGGTTCGTGCCCGGCTTCTCACCGAAGCCGAAGGCCCGGTGATAGGCCTGCAGCCTCTCACGGCCGAGCTTCTCGGCGATCTTGGCGACGCCGATGTTCGAGGAGACCTGGAGGATGCGCCCGACGTCGATCTCCGCGTAGCCGCCGTGGTCGTGGATGGTGTGCCGGCCGATGCGGTAGTGGCCCTTTTCGCAGTCGAGGAGGGAGGTCGGCCGCACCGCCTGCTCCTCGAGCGCGGCGGCGACGGTGAACACCTTGAAGGTCGAGCCCGGCTCGAACTGGTCGGTGACGGCGCGGTTGCGCAGGGCCTTTCGCTGGTAGCGCCCCGGGTCGTTGGGGTTGAAGGTCGGCACGTTGGCGAGCGCGAGCAGCTCGCCGGTCGACGGGTCGAGCACCACCGCGATGCCCGCGGCGGCCTCGGCCTTGGTGACCGCGGCCTGCAGCACCTTCTCGGTCTGGTACTGGATCGCGCTGTCGAGGGTGAGCGTGAGCGAAGCGCCGGCGAGCTGCTCGGCGGGGACCGCGCCCTCGACGAAGGCGGCGCGCCCGCGCGCGTCCCGGAGCCCGGAGATGGCCTGGGGCTTTCCCTTTAGCTCCTCGTCGAAGACCAGCTCGAGCCCCTCGAGCCCCTTGGCGTCGATGCCCGAGAAGCCGAGCACGTGCGCGGCCAGCTCGCGCTGCGGGTAGAACCGGCGCGGCTCCTTGACGAACGAGATGCCTTTGAGGTTGGCCGCCTTGATCGCCGCGGCCTCCTGGGGAGTCACGTGGCGCTTGACCCAGGCGAACTGGCGCGCCCCCGACAACGTCGACTCGAGCTTGCGCGGGTCGAGCTTGAGCGCCTTGCCCAGGATTTGCGCGGCGCTGCGCGCGTCCTCGATCTCCGAGGGATTGGCCCAGACGCTGTCGACGTCGACGGTCGCCGCCAGCGAGCTGCCGCGCCGATCGAGGATCGCCCCCCGCCGCCCCGGCAGCGTGATCTGGCGGTCGTACTGATCGCGGGCCATGCCCGTGAGCTTGGGGTTTTCGACCACCTGGAGCTGGATGGCGCGGTAGACGAGGGCGCCGAACACCGGCACGAAGACGAAGGCGAGCACGAGCACGCGGGTGCGGATCCAGCGCACCGCGTTGGCGTCGGTCTTCGAGCCTGTCACCATCCTTCGACTCATCGCGCTTACAGCCCTGTCTGTTGCTCGCCGTGACGAGGCGAACCGCCGCCTCTGCGGTCGTGGGGTTAGGGGGTGAGGGTCTTGGCCGGCCGCTCGACCGCGGCCACGGTGCGGTCCGCCGCAGGGGCCGGGCGCCCGGAGCCCAGTGAGACGACCTGGCCGGCGACCGGCGGCGCCAGGCCGAGCTTCGCCTTGGCGATGGCCTCGAGCCTGGCCGCCGAGCGCAGCGTCGCGCGCTCCATCTTCAGGTGCTCGTGCTCGCGCAGCAGCTCGCGATACTCGCGCTCGACCTTGCCGAGGTCGTAGCCCGTCTTGACCACCGCGACGCGCGAGGATGCGTGAAAGACCCCGACCGCCGTGAACAGCGCGGCGACGAGGGCGAGGTTGAGCACCAGGCGCGCCTGCCCGGCGCTGACCGCCTTGCGGACCGAGGAGTTGGAGGCGCGCTTGACTCTCATGGAAGCCTCTCGATCCCGCGCAGCTTCGCGCTCCGGGCGCGGGGGTTGGCGTCGAGCTCCTGCGGCGAGGCGGTGAGCGCCTTGCGGGTCAGGACCCGGAAGTCGCCCTTTGACTCGCAGGCGCAGACCGGCAGGCCCGGCGGGCAGGTGCAGTGGCCCTCGAGGTCGCGAAAGGCCTGCTTGACCCGCCGGTCCTCGAGGGAATGGAAGCTGATGATGGCCGCGCGCCCGCCGCGCTTGAGGAGCGCCGGCAGGCTGGCGAGCACCGCGTCGAGCTCGTCGAGCTCGCGGTTGACCGCGATGCGCAGCGCCTGGAAGGTCCGGGTCGCCGGGTGGATGCTCTTGGGCCAGGCCTTGCGGGGAATCGCGCGGGCGACCAGGTCGGCGAGCTCGCGGGTGGTCTGCGGCGCCGGGCGGGCGGCCTTGAGGGCCCGGGCGATGCGGCGCGCGAACGGCTCCTCGCCATACTCGCGCAGCAGCCGCTCGAGCTCGGCCTCGTCGAGCCGCTCCAGCAGCTCGCCCGCGGTCTCGCCCTGATCGCCCATGCGCATGTCGAGCGGGCCGGGCTTGGAGAACGAGAAGCCGCGCGACGCCTCGTCGACCTGCGGGGAGCTGACCCCCAGGTCAAGGACCAGGCCGTCGACCGCTTCAATCCCGCGCTCGTCGAGCACCCGGCGCGCCTGCGAAAAGCTCGCCTGAACCGCGGCGAACCGATCGCCGAACCGCTCCAGCCGCGCCCGCGCCGCGACGAGCGCCCGCGGGTCGCGGTCGAGCCCCAGCACGGCCGCCCCTCTTTCGAGGAGCGCCTCGGCGTGACCACCGGCTCCCAAAGTCCCATCGAGCACGAGCGCGCCCTCCTCGGGCGAAAGAAGCCTCGCGACTTCCTGTCTCAGGACGGTCGCGTGGCGAAACTCCAAGCCGGCCTCCTTCAGCGCTTGACCAGCGCGGCGGCGGCCACCGGGATGCCTGCAAAGGCGGCCTTGGCCTCGTCGGTGGTTCGGTAGAGCTCGAACTCCTCCTCGACGCCGGCGGCGCGGAAGATGGCCCCGAGGTAGTTCGAGAGGCCGGAGACCTTCAGGTCGCCACCGGCCGAGCGCAGCACCCGGGCCCGCGAGGCGAGAGGCCGCAGGCCGCGGTAGTCGACGTGGTCGACCGCGGCGAGGTCGAGGACGACCTTGTAGTAGCCCTTGTTGCCGAGCCGGAAGATCTCCTCGCCGATGTGGGCGAGTTCGTACTCGCCCATCTCGCCCTCGCAGCGGATGATCGCGACGTCGGCTTGCGCGAGCGTGGCGCCGCGTCCCTTCTGGCTGCTGAGCCGCTGTAGCACCATGTTGATAGCTCCCTCCTTCGAGGCCCCGCCCTGGGGGCTGGAGATGACCCGAGGCGCCTCGAGCTAGCCGCCGATTTCCCGGAAGACGCGGGCGATGTCCTGCTCGTGGTCGACGCTGAGCGCGTCGGCGCTGGCCTTCTCCCAGCCGGCCTTCGACCAGAGCTCCATCTGTTTGATCTGGCCGACCCAGACGACGTCCTTGGTCAGCTCGGCCCAAGCCCGAAGGTTGGGAGGCAGCAGGATGCGGCCGAGCTTGTCGACGTCGGCCTCGGTCGCGTTGGCCACGTAGGTCCGATAGATCTGCTTAACCCCAGGCTCCATCGAGCTGCGCTGCCCCAGCCTTGCTTCGAGGGCTTCCCAGTTCTTGAGCGGCATCACGTGCAGGCAGCGGTCGAAGGCCGTGGTGACCACCAGGCGATCGCCATAGTTGCCGGTGAGCACCTCGCGGAAGCGGGCGGGCACACTCGTCCGACCTTTGGCATCGATCGTGTGCTCGAAGAGACCCCGGAAGAACATCGCCGCGCCCGCCCCGGCTCGAAGGTCGGCCGGAGGCTGTCAAACCGCCGTGTGAGACTGCCCTGCGCCACCACTGAACTGCACTTCGCCCCACTGCATACCACTGCTTCCCACTTTGTGCCGCACGATAAGGTTGCGGGCTCTGGGCTGTCAAGATTTGCCCCGTCATATCGGGGGGCTGCGGCACTTTGCTCCCAGCGCTTGCGGGCGCCGTGGTGGCCGACCCCAAGGGGGGCGGGGGGCCCAGGGCGCCAACGGTGTGTCAGCGGCGCCGCAGTAACGCTGTCAGCCTTGGTATTTTTTAGACGGGCCCTCGGCTGCAACTGATTGAAACTCCACGGTTCCCCGCCTCGAAGCCGGAACGGGCACGGGCCCTGCAAAGCCGGCAGCAAAGAGCGCGACGATGAGCCGAAGGAGACGAAGATGAGCCCGAAGCCCCGATCGCCACGACCGAGCAACCCGGGGCCCACGAGCCGCCCGCCGCGGCGAGCGAGCGTCTTCGTCAACCAAAGCGCCCTCGAGCGCTGGCTCACCGGTTCGCCCCCCTCGGCCCGAAACACCGCCGAAGTCCCGCTCACTCAGCCCGACACAGACGAAGACGACGAGGAGCCGCAGACCGAACGCGGCACGAAGACCGGGCTCGGGAAAGGGCTGCGAATGGCTTCGTAGAACGGTCGCCGTGTCACCGGAGCCAGCTCGACCGTGCCTGCTGTGACCGAGCGAGAAAGCTGCTGCCCTACCTCAGGAGCTACGGGACCGGGACTCGAGTAGCGGCACGATTCCAGAGGGCCGGCCTTCGTGCCGGCCCGCGCTGGTGCTCGATTCCCGGACGGGCGCATCGCTACCCGCCCCTACCTGCGTCGGCCTGGCTGTCGACTCTCGACTGCCGCCTTGCCTTGTGAGGTAGCCCACATTCGCTAGAATGCCGGCGAATTCTGCGGAGGCTCCTTGGAAGGCGGACGGCTCAAGAGCTACAGCGACATCATCCTCGCAGTGTGCGTCGTGGGAATCGTCGGGATGCTCATCGTCCCGCTGCCCACGCCGCTGCTGGACGTTCTGCTCACCACCAACATCAGCATCTCGGTCGTCCTGCTACTGGTCGCGATCTACATCAGCAGCCCGCTCAAGATCTCGGTCTTCCCGTCGCTGCTGCTGGTCACCACGCTGTTCCGGCTCGCCCTGAACGTCAGCTCGACCCGCCTCATCCTGCTGCAGGCCGACGCGGGCGAGGTCGTGCGCGCGTTTGGCAACTTCGTGGTGCGCGGCAACTACGTCGTCGGCGCGGTCGTCTTCCTCATCCTCACCCTCATCCAGTTCATCGTCATCGCCAAGGGCTCCGAGCGCGTCTCGGAGGTGGCCGCCCGCTTCACCCTCGACGCGATGCCCGGCAAGCAGATGTCGATCGACGCCGACCTGCGCTCGGGGGCGATGGATATGGAGGAAGGCAGGCGCAAACGCCGCGACCTCGAGCGCGAAAGCTCGCTGTTCGGTGCGATGGACGGCGCGATGAAGTTCGTCAAGGGCGACGCCATCGCCGGCATGATCATCACCGTCATCAACGTCGTCGGCGGCCTGATCATCGGCGTTACCCAGCGCGGCATGGAGGTCGCCGACGCGGCGCGCACCTACACCATCCTCACCATCGGCGACGGCCTAGTCTCCCAGATCCCGGCACTGCTCATCTCCACCTCGGCCGGCATGATCGTCACCCGCGTCCAGGGCGAGGATGAGGGCGCGCACCTCGGCCAAGATCTGACCACGCAGCTCACCCAGCAGCCGCGCGCCATCGTCATCGCCGCGGCGATGCTCTTCGGGCTGGGCATCATCCCTGGACTGCCGACCATTCCCTTCCTGCTGATGGGCACCATCGCCGGGGGCGCCGGCTTCGCGCTGATGCGCCGCGAGCGCGCCGGAGCCGAGTTCCAGGAGTTCGACGACCTGCCGCCCGAGGACGGCACGCCCCAGGCCATCGAGCCGGGGCCCAAAGAGCCGATGAACCCCGACAGCGAGCTGTTCGTGCCGGTGGTCACGCCCATCGTGCTCGAGGTCTCCGATGCCCTGGTGCCGCATGTCGACTCGCGCCAGGACGGCGGACGGTTCCTCTTCGAGCTGATCCCCTTCATGCGCGACGGGCTCTTCATCGAGCTCGGGGTGCGCTACCCGGGCGTGCGCGCCCGCGCCAACCCGGGCCTGCCGCCGGGCGCCTACCAGATCCAGCTCAACGAGGTGCCGCTCGTCACCGGGCAGGTAAGCCTGGGCAACATCCTCGTCAACGACACGGTCGATCGCCTCCGGCTGATGAACATCCAAGGCATCGAGGCGCTCAACCCCGCCACCCGCCAGCCCTGCGCCTGGGTCGAGGAGAAGTATCGCCCCGTGCTCGAGGGCGCGGGCCTGACCACCTGGGACGCCCCGAGCTACCTCGTGCTGCACCTCGCCGGCATCCTGCGCCGCAACGCCAAGGAGTTCCTCGGAATCCAGGAGGTCCAAAGCGGCCTCGAGCAGCTCGAGAAGGCCTTCCCCGCGCTGGTCAAGGAGTGCGTGCCCAAGGTCGTCAGCGTCCTCAAGCTCACCGACATCCTCCAGCGGCTGGTCGAGGAGGAGATGAGCGTGCGCGACCTGCGCGGCATCCTGCAGTCGCTCGCCGAATGGGGCCAGGTCGAGGCCGACAGCGTGATGCTCACCGAGCACGTGCGCGCCTCGATGAAGCGCTACATCAGCCACAAGTACACGCGCGGCCAGAACACGCTGGTCGTCTATCTGCTCGACCCGCAGATCGAGGAGGCGATCCGCGGGGCAATCAAGCACACCAGCGCCGGCAGCCACCTCGCGCTCGAGCCCGACCTCGCGCAGGAGATCATCAGCGCGGTGCGCCACGAGTGCGGCCACCTGCCGCCGACCGCCCAGCGGCCGGTCATCCTCACGGCGATGGACGTGCGCCGCTACGTGCGCAAGCTGCTCGAGTACGAGTTCATGCCGCCGTTCAGCGTGGTCAGCTACCAGGAGCTGTCGCCCGAGCTGAACATCCAGCCCATCGCGCGCATCTCGCTCGCTTGAGCGGCTTCTGGTCGATCGGTCAGCGGCTCTGGAGCAGCTCGCAGGTCATTCTGACGATGCATCAGCGGCTCTGGAGCGCCTCGCCGGTCATTCCGACGACGCGTCGGCGGCTCTGGACCACCTCGCCGGTCATTCTGACGATGCATTCAGCGGCTCTGGGGCACCTCGCAGGTCATTCTGATCAACGCGCCAGCGGCTCTGGAGCACCTCGCAGGTCATTCTGACGACGCATTCAGCGGCTCTGGAGCACCTCGCAGGTCATTCTGACGATGCATTCAGCGGCTCTGGAGCACTCGCAGGTCATTCTGACGACGCATTCAGCGGCTCTGGAGCATCTCGCAGGTCATTCCGACGATGCATCAGCGGCTCTAAAGCACCTCGCCGGTCATTCTGACGACGCATTCGGCGGCTCTGGAGCGCTCGCCGGTCGTTCTGATCGACGTGTCAGCGGCTCTGGAGCACCTGATGGTCACTCTCGATCACCTAAACGTCATTCTTGAGACAGTCGCGACTGCCCGCTGCCGAGGCGGCCAAGCTTCGATCCGGATCCCGCTGAATCGAGAGGGCGCTGTGCGTGCCAGTGGTCACACCACCGTGCTCGACCTCTCCCACTCCATCCTGCGTCCACCTGCCCTCGACCACCTGTCGCCACCGGCGCTGTTTGCCCTCCCTTGGCGCCTCCTCCCCGACCGCTCGCCCGGCTCTTCGCCGGACTGCTGACCTTCACCTCGCGGGACGGTAACATTCGGCCTGTCTCATCGTCTAAGCCGTGACAATACCCCTCATCGCCGGGTGACCAGGCACGGTGGCCGCGGCTCGAGAGTCCATATGCCAAACCTGTCGAAGCTCCTTCTCTCCGCCGCGCTCGCCGGCGCGTTGCTTCTCGGCTGCGGCGACGACGACCCTTGCGACCTCGCCGACATCACCTCGTGCGGCCCCGGCAGCCTCTGCAAGGCCGACACCGAGGGCGAGCCGAGCTGCGTCCCCGGCTGCCTGCTCGACACCCCCTCGACCTGCGAGGACGGCCAAGCCTGCGAGGAGGTCGAAGCCGGCGAGCCGCGCTGCTTCGCCAAGGTCGTACTTCGCGGCAAGATCACCGACGCGCTCGAGAAGACCGGCGTCGCCGCGGCCCGGGTTGCCGCCCGCGACGAGGGCGGCATCGTCGTCGGGCGGGTCGCGGTATCGGGCACGGACGGCAGCTACGAGCTCGGCCTCCCCGCGCGGCGCAAGGCCGACGGCTCGCCCGTCTCCACGATCTACACGCTGCGCGCCGACGCCTCGGCGTACCACTCGTTCCCTGGCGGACTGCGCCCAGCGCTTCCGATCGACCTCGCCACCGCCGCGCCGCCGCAGTCAGGCGCGCCCTATGTCATCGACACGGCAGCGACCTCGATCAGCCTCATTCCCGTCGAGTCACCCGAGGCGCTGGCCACCATCCACGGCCGCGTTGAAGGCGCCGAACCGGCCGGCACCCTCGTCGTCGCCGGCGAGTCGAGCGCGGTTGCCGACTCGGGCGGCGAGTTCGTGGTCTTCAACGTCGCCGCCGGCCCGATCACCGTGCGTGGCTACGTCGCCAGGACCCAGCTTGCGCCGGTCGAGCTCACCGTGGCCGCGGGCCAGAAGGTCGAGGACGTGGTCCTGGCCGCAGTCGCCGATTCGAAGCTTGCCAAGATCACCGGCAAGGTCTCGATCGTGAACGCGCCGGGTGGTGTCAAGACCTCGGTCGTCCTCGCGGTCGAAGAGACCTTCATCGAGAGCCTGGAGATTGGGCAGGTTCCCCGCGGCCTGCGCGCCACCGGGGTCGCGGGCGACTTCGTCATCGAGGGTGTGCCGGACGGCAACTACGTCGCCCTGGCCTCGCTCGACAACGACGGCCTGGTGCGCGATCCCGACCCGAACATCGCCGGCACGCAGATCGTGCACTTCGAGGTGCGCGGCGGCGCCCCCACGGTCGCCAGCGTCGCGTTCAAGGTGACCGAAGCGCTCGCGGTCCGCTCGCCGGGGGCCGCGCTGCCCGAAGAGCTCGAAGGCGCGCCCACCTTCGTCTGGGCCGACGACTCGAGCGAAGATGGATACGCGCTGCGGGTCTTCGACGCGCTCGGCAACGTGGTCTGGGAGAAGCTCGACGTCGCCTCTCCGAACGGCGGCGCCGACCTCTCGGTGCCCTACGGCGGCGCTCCGCTCGAGCCCGGGATGGTCTACCAGTTCCGCGCCGAGTCGCTGAAGTCGGGCAAGCCCATCTCCCGCACCGAGGAGCTTCGCGGAGTCTTCTTCATCAAGTAGCCGGACAGCGCGCCGCTGGCGACGGAGGCCAGCGGCGCGGCCTCCAGACAACCGACTTGGAGAACGCTGGCCACGCGCCGGCTCGCGAGTCCCGGCACCCGAGCTCTCCGCCCGAGACCGTCAAAGCGCCGCGAGCGGCCGTCTCTCCGATAGCGCCCCGGCGGTCGTATCGCTCCGGTAGCGAATGGGCGGCCGCTGGGTCCTCGCCACGGCGCGATGACCGCGGCGGCGATCAGCGCGCGGTGCGCGAGGCGATGATCCGATCGAGCGCCTGGCGCTCTTCGGGGGTGGTCCTCTCCGGACTGTTGGCTTGACCCGCGGTCACCGGCGCTGCCGGCGCTGCCTTCGCCGTGGCCTGCCCCTTCGACGCCGTCGCGCCACGCTCGACCGCGCTCTTCGCCGCGGCCTTGGCCGAGTCGAGCGAGGGGGCAACCTCGTACGCGCCCACGATGCGGTCGGCTATCGTCCGCCCGCCCACCGGAACCGTGCCGATGAACACGCCGACGGCCACAGCCACGAACGAGTAGAAGAGCATCTTGATCAGTCCGAACATCGCGCGTGCCTCCGTGACCTCTGGGGTAGCACACGCGCTTACACCGGTCGAATTTTCTGCCCTGTCGCCAGGCAAACGCCGGCCTCATCCGCCGGACGATTCCGACCGCTTGCTTGACGCGCTCGCGTGGACGCCGAAGAATCGCGGCACTTTGGAGATTGGTGAGGAACTGATCCTGCGCGCCCGCGCGGAGGCTGGACGCTACGAGAGCCTGGTGCTCTCGCCCGCGGCCGTGGACGCGCTCCGGGCCGAGTCGGCCGAGCTCTTCGAGGCGCTGCCCGAGCCCCCGGCATATCGCAGGGCAAACGACACGGTGCGCGACAGGGCGATCGAGCTGCTTCCCCGGGCGACCGACCTGCTGTCGCGGCTGATAGCCACCGCCAAGGCCTCGCGCGACGACGAACGGCTCGCCACGCTCATCGGCGCGGTCGAGGCCCACGTGCGCGCGCTGGTCGCCATCGGCGGAGGCAACATCAGCGCCGGCGACAACCTCGCGCGCGAGGCCTGGGAGGCGGCGCGCGCGGCGACGAGCAGCGGCTCGTTCTTCCAGTTCGAGAGCCCGGCCTCGGCCGCGAAGGTCTTCGACCGCAACACCGGCGTCTCGCGCTACGACCCGCGCCCCGAGCCTTCGCTCACCGTTCAGCTCTTCTGCGCCAACCAAGACTGTCGGCGTCCGGCGCCCTACTCGGTTGCGCCCCGCTATTCGACCCATCGCTTCACCTGCACGCTGTGCCAGAAACCTTTCACCGGGCACTTCGTCGAGGTGCGCGGCGTCGACTCGAGGTCGGTCGGCAAGGCGATGCACTACACGCTGCGGGTCGAGCCGGTCGGCGGCGGCGCGAGCGTGCTCGAGTTCGACGACGCCTCACAGGGCGAGCTCGCGCTCGCGCCGCGCGATCTCGCGGTGCTGCTCTATTCGGGGACGGGGTCGCTTTCGGCGGTCGAGAACCTGACGACCGGACACGTGCTCTGGGTCGTGCCCAAGGGCGCCTGCTTCCTCGCGACCGCCGCCTTCGGCGAGGGCGCCCGCGAGCTCGACGCCTTCCGCGCCTTCCGCGACGAGGTCCTGCTGCCGCAGGCCGCCGGCCGCGCTTTCGTGCGCGCGTACTACCGGCACGGCCCCTGGTTGGCTGCCCGCGTGCGAAGGAATCCCCGCGCGCAACGGGCGGTTCGCTTCCTCCTCCAGCAGATGCACCGAGGCCTCGTCGCGAGGCGGTAGGCGCTGTGGGACCGCCGCCGGCCGCGCGCTCGTCGCGGCGGGCAGGCCGAGCTTGAGTCCTCCGGGCCGGCGCGGGCTCCAACAGCACGGGAATCGGGACGAGGAGAGAGGCTCGAGATGCGGAGAATTCTCTGGCGGGCGCTGCTCTGGGCGGCGATCGCTCTGGCCGTGGGAGCCGGCGCGCTGCAGGCGATTCGCGAGGAGCGCCTGGCACAGCCGCTCGCCCCCGGCTCGCCCGCCCCCGCGCTCGAGGCGCCGATGCGCGGAGGCGGCGACTTCGATCTCGCCGCGCTCGAGGGCCAGGTGGCCGTCGTCTCGTTCTGGGCTACCTGGTGCGGGCCATGCCTGCGCGAGCTGCCGGTGCTGCGCGAGCTCGAGCGCACCTACCAAGACAGAGGCGTCAAGCTCGTCACCGTCAACCTGGACGATCCCGAGGATCGCGAAGCGCAGGTGACCGGGCTCTTTGCCGGCCAGACAGGTGCCCCGCCTCTCGTGCTCTGGCCCGACGAGCCGACAGTCCACGCCTGGAACGCGCACCGGCTGCCGACGCTCTACGTCGTCGGGCGCGACGGGACCATCGTCGCCGGGCACACGACGATGCAGTCGCGCGAGACAATCCAGCGCGAGATCGAGAAGGCCCTCGTGGCGCGGTAGCGAGGCCCGAGGAGTGCGGCGCCTCGCCTTGCGCTCGCGTCAGCTCGCCGAGCCCTCTATCTCGCGCATCACCGCGTCGATGCGCTCCTCGGGCAGTCCGCTGTTCTCGAGCAGCGCCTCGCGCAACCCCTCGAGCTCGGTCGACACGTCGGGCTGCTCGAGCGCCGCCTTGACGCAGCGCGGGTGCACGGCCATCGGGCCGGTGCGCGTCTGGTTGCCGAAGGTGACGTCTTTGCCGACCACGACGCGCAACGAACCCTTCTCCATCGGCTCGCCGCACTGCTTGCAGCGCGCGCGGCCGGAGGGATCCTCTTCGACGTAGGGCAACTCCTTGCGCTTGGCGCGCTTCTCCTCGGCCTTCTCGCGCTGCGCGCGCAGCTCGTCGAGGCCGGGCAGCTTGCCCGGAGGCTGCTTGGCGTTCTTCCACGCCTCCTGGGCGTAGGCCTCCTCGACCTTCTCCCACTGCCGGCGCGCCGCGCAGCCGAGGTGGTGCCACATGTAGCCCGGCCCGTAGAACCCGCCTTCGCTGAGGATGCCGATGCGCAGCGAGCCCTTGTCGATAGCGCGCCGACAGCTCTTGCAGCGCGAGCGGCTCGAGCGGGCCGCCTCGATGACGTACGGGGGCAACGGCTCGCCAGGCTCTTCCTGGGGCTCGGGAGCTTCGTTCTTTTCGCGTTCGTTGTCGGTCATTGGACAGAGCCTATCGTGTCTCTCGGTCGCATGCCCGTCTCTTGTGCCAGGGGGCGGGCGGCTTCCTACCGCGCGAGCGCCGCGCGACAGGCGGCCGGCAGCTCGCAGGCCCGCTCGACGAAGCGCGTCCCGCCCGCGCGCTCGATCTCCTCTCGGGTGCCGAGCCCCCAGAGCACGCCGACGAAGGCGATCTCCGCGGCCCGCGCGGTCGCCGCGTCGACCGCCGAGTCGCCGACGAGCACCGCGGCTCCGCCCTCGCCAAGCTTCGAGAGCGCCAGGCCCACCGCCGCCGGGTGGGGCTTCTTCTCAGGCACGTCCCCGCCGCCGACGACGACCGGGCAGAGCCTGTCGAGCCCCAGCGCCCGGACGAGCTGCCGGGCGCTGGGCCCGGGCTTGTTCGTCACGATGGCGCGGGGCCCCTCGATCTTTTCGAGCGCCTCGACCACGCCCTCGTAGGGCCGCGTGTGATCGAGCATGTGCCGCTCGTAGTGCTCCCGCCAGGAGGCCAGCGCCTCGGGGACGCGCGCCGAGTGCTCGGCACCGAGCGTGCGCTCGATGAGCCGCTCGGCGCCCTCGCCGATGAAGCCGAAGATCTCCTCCTGCGGCCGAGGCGCCAGGCCCACGGTCCGCCGAGCGAAGTTGGCGCTCGCGGCGATGTCGACGCGGCTGTCGACGAGCGTGCCGTCGAGGTCGAACAATAAGGCCTTCATGAGTGCTCCGGCGGGCCCGCGCAAGCAGCGGCCAGAATCGGGCTTTCGCCCGGACCGAGTGTTATCTTCGCGACCCTGTTTCGGCCGGGAAGGAACCAGATGAACGCACCGAGCGCAACCATCGACGCGAGCCCGCATGACAGCACCGCCCGCTGCCTGCCGGAGCCTCGGTGATGGTCGCGCTCAAGCCCGGAGCGATCTGTCGTTCGCGCGAGCGCGGGGAGCTGCTGTTGCTGCTCGAGCAGCGCGGCGAGCTGTGCGAGGCGACGGCCTATCCCGCGGGCGTGCCGGCCGCGACCCTCTCGCTCCCCGCCTCCGATCTCGAGCCGGTCGGCGAGGACCTCGCGAGCGCCCGGGTGCTGCGCATGCGCCGGCGCTCGCTCGAAGCGGCTGGCAGGTGCGGGCGCCGGCCCGAGCGCCCGATAAGAACGGCGATGGTGCTCTGTGCCGGGCTGGGCCTGCGGCTGCGCCCTTTGACCCTGAGGTTCCCCAAGCCCGCGGTTCCGTTCTTCGGCGGTCCGCTGGTGCGCTACGGCTTCGCGCTGCTCAAGAACGCCGGCATCGAGCGGGTCGTCATCAACACCCACCACCTGCCCGAGGTGATGGAGCGCACCGCGCGCGCCGAGGCCGAACGGCTCGGGCTCGGGCTGAACATCTCGAACGAGCCCGAGATCCAGGGAACCGCAGGAGGCCTTCGCGACGCGCGGCGCTTTCTCGAAGGCGAGCCTTTCGTCGTGGTCAACGGCGACGCGTTCATGTCGCTCGACCTCGCCGACCTCGTCGCCCGGCATCAGGCCGCGGGCGCGCTCGCCACCCTCGGCGTCGTCCCGATGCCGCCGGACGAGAAGTTCAACGCCGTGGAAGCCCGCCCCGACGGCGCCGTGCGCCGCATCCGCGGCATCGGCGAGGGCGGCCCCGACCTCGTGCCCTGGCACTTCGTGGGGGTCCAGGTCATCGAGCCCGAGGTGCTCGACCACATCCCGCGCCCCGGCGCAAAGGACACGAACAGCGACGTCTATCCGCGCCTGATAGCCCAGGGCCGCCTCGTGCAGGCTGCGCCGATCAACCTCGGCGCCTGGGCCGACATGGGGACGCCGCGGCGCTATCTGCAGGCCTGCGAAGAGGTGCTCAGCGGGCTGTGCGACCTGTCGGCGCTCGGCGCCGAGGCTCCGCTGCCGGCGAGCGAAGGCGAGAGGCTTCGCCCCCTGCCTCCCTCGGCGCGCGCGTTCGTCCATCCCTCCGCGCGCGTCGCGCCCGGCGCGATCATCGAAGGCTCGCAGCTCGGACCGGACGTCGTGGTCGGCGAAGAGGCTGTCGTTCGAGGCTCGGCTGTCCTTCCTGGAACTCGGATAGCGCCGGGCGAACGGGTCGAGGGCGTGATCGCCTGCGGCGAGCTACGGCTCGAATAGCGACCGCGCCGCCCGCCGGGTGAAGTAGGCCCGGGCCAGCGCGATCTCGGCGCGAGGGCGCGAACTGCCCCTGGTATTCGCGACAGCCGCCTTCACTCGCTCGAGCGCTGAAGGTGTTTGGAACCCGAGAGGCATCCGGCCAGTCCGAGCCCGAGCTTGCGAGGCCGACGCTCGGGCTGACCGGGGGGCGGGCGCCCGTCGACAGCCCTGTTGGTTCAAGGTCACAGCCGGCCAAGGGACCGGTGACGAGCTCGGGGGGCAAGCTCGGCGGCGCCATCTACGTCCACGGCGCCTGCGTCACCATCGGCTGCATTCCGCTCGGCGACGAGGTCATCGAGCAGCTCTACGTGGCGGCCTCCGAGGCCCGGGCCGCGGGCCAGCGGCACATCCCCATCGACATCTTCCCCGCGCGGCTGACCGAGGAGACCCTGCGCGCGCTGGCCGAGTCGCCAGAGCACAACCCTGAGCTGGTGCGTTTTTGGCGGAACCTCAAGCCAGGCTTCGACCTCTTCGAGCAGCGGCGCCAGCCCCCGTGCGTCTGCGTCCTGCGCGACGGCAGCTACGGGTTTGGCTCGCTGTGCGCGGACTTGGGCGACGGAAGCTCGGCGACGCGAAAGCCCTCGGGCTGCAGGTGGACGCGGTAGAGCGCGTCGAAGCCCTCCTCGAGCCTCGGCGCCACCATTCGGCGCGCCGCGGTGAAGATGGCCACGGGAGGCACCTGTGCGCGGCCCTGGCGTTCGGCGTTGCGCGCGAGACAACCGGGGACCGCGGTGTCGAAGAAGTAGGCGACCACGCGCGCCCCCAGCTCCCGGCCCAAACCGATGAGCGGGGCCCGGTCCGCAGGGCTCGGGTTGGTGTTGTCCACCGCTACCGAGCGCCCCTCGCGCAGGGCCGCCCGCACCAGGGCGAGCTGGCGGCGATTCTTGTCCCTGACGTTGCGCATCAGGTCCTTGCTGACGAGCGCGTGGCTCGCGCTGAGCCGCTCGCGGTAGAAGGTGCTCTTCCCCGAGGCCTGCAGGCCAACGAAGATCGCCAGCTCCATGCCGGTCAAGTTAGCACCGCGCTCGCTCGCGCCGAGCGCCGGGCGCTGGCACCCCGAGGCCACGCTTTGCTGCCCCTCCGAGCGCGTTGGCCCCCGCCGATTGCCGCTTTGCGCCCCCCGGCCCCCACCGCAATGGCAGGCGACTCTTGTCGAAGCGGGGTTCGAGGCAGCCATGAAGCAGGCTCCTCGGCAGCGCGCCGGTGAGCGCGGGCCCGACTGCGCGTGTTGTCACGAGGAGCTCCAGGGCGCGCCCATCGATAATGGCAGGGACCCCGACCACGACGAGGCGCCCGGCCCGTCGACAAGCGCGCGCCCGCGCACCTGGGCTTCTGCCTCGCGGAGAGGGCCTTGCCCGCGCGTGCAACCACTTCTCCCGGCGCGAAGAGGGCATGGAGCTCGAGCAGCCGACGCCAATGCTCGTCTCGGTCCTCGATCAGGGCCCCAAGGCGACGGGTTCGGCGCGCTCGGCCTGCGCACCGCACGCGGGCCCGTCGAGACGCGGCTCTACGAGGCCCAAGAGCCCCTCGCCGCGGTCATTCTCGTCGGAGGGGTCGGCGGCGGGCTCGACAGCCCGGCGCGCAACCTCATACGCCAAGCTCGGCGAGGAGCTTGTTCGGCGATGGGGTAGCTGCGCCTGCAGTACCGCAACTCGACCGACCTGGACAAAGCCGTCTACGACGTGCGCTCGGGTATCCGCGTGCTCGCTTGCCAGGGTACCTCGCGGAGCGGGCTGGTCGGCCACTCGTTCGGCGGCGCGGTAGTCATCAGCGCCGCGGCCCGCTCGCCTGTGCGGCGGCAGGGAAGTTGGCAGCAACCGGGATCAGACGACACCAAGCGAGATGAGGCGAAACGGCCAAGGATTCCGCGGGCTTGGGCGTGAGATGGCGCGCGTCCGGCGGGCCCCGCGATAAGCAGATTTGCTGGCAGCGCGGGCGCCGAAGGGCGCCCGGTCAGTCGTTAGCGCGAGCGGCCGAACACCGCCTGTTTACGCGCGGTTGGATGGCACAGGAGAGCGCAGATCTCGAGCGCGGAAATCAGCAAGGTGGATCCCGAGGTGGATCCGGGACCGGGCGAGCGCCAGAGGGAGGATCCACCGGCGCGTTGGCGAGTGGATCCTGACTTGGCAGTGAAACGCTAGCAGAGGTGCAAAAGCTATCGGGCAGGTGACCACTGAACAGGTCGGGGGGAGCGAAGCGGCGGGTCAAAGGACCCGCAGGCCTAGGCGCCGCATTGCCCGTTGGAGTTCGCCGGGGCCTTTTTTTTCCACTCCCCATATTCGGGGAAGTGCCTTTCCATTTCGACCTGAAGCCATGCGCGCTGCACGCTGGAAGCTGAATTCCACCAGTCGGTCAGCCATGCCTTGATGGACTCGAGTGGCACGGCGTTGATGGAAAGCGCCCGCACTTCTTGCTCGCCCCCCGGCAGCATCGAGCCGCGGCCAGCGGCGAGCCATTCCAGGCTCACTCCGGACGCGTCGGCGATCTTCACGAGTCGTTCTCTGGATGGGTCCGAACGGCCAGCCATGTACTCGCCAATCATTCGGCGGGAGACACCGACCCGTTCGGCTAAGGCCTGAGCACCACCAGCGACGCGGGCGGCGTCGGCCATTCGCTCTGCGAAGGATGTTTCCTTTTGAGCCACGTTTCTCCCCCTGTTAACGCCCGTGTTGAGAAGAAAACTTCCTGCCTGACTTGACGAGCAGGAAGTTTTCTTCCATCATGTTCTCATGCATACGGTCAGTTACCCCGACGACGAACGCGGCCGCAGAGCGTGGATCAAGGCGAGCTTGGCGGCTCGCGGCCTGTCGCTCGGCGGCCTGGCTCGCGAGCTCGGCCTGAGCCGTGGAGCGGCTCAAAAGGCGCTTTGGCAACCGTATCCGCGGATGGAACAGGCCATCGCCGAGCGGCTCGGAATGCGGCCAGAGGACATCTGGCCCGAGCGCTTCGAGCGGAGGGCTTCTCGCCGTGGTCTTGGTGGCCGGGGCCGTATGCATGAGGAGAAAGCTAGCACGGGTACAGGGGGTGCTCAGTGACTGCGCGCCGCCCATCCCGCACTCAGTTCCCGGACCTGAGGGTTTCTGACGCCGACTTCCGCGAGGCTTGCTGCTGGTTCGGAATCAGCCCTGAGCGGTTTGCCGAGCGGCTCGTCAAGGCCCGGCTGGACCGCGAGATCGAGGTGACGCAGAAGAAGGTCGCCCGGCTCCTCGAGCGCATCAAGGCGGATCCTGGCGATCTCGCCAACTTCCGGCTCTTCGACCAGCTCGCCCGGCTGAACGCCAAGCTCGACGCGCTCTTCGCCGCTCGCTGGGCCGAGCCCGCGCCGAAGTCTGCCCCCGCATCCACGACCCCTGGGGAGGAATCCTGATGCTGGACGTCTGCTTCGTTGACGTTGAGACAACCGGGCTGGACCCGGCTCGCCACGAGCTGCTCGAGGTCGCCGCGGTGCGCGTCTCAGGCGACCTGCGCGAGCTCAAGGGCGGGCTGTGGTGCCAGGTTCGCCCGACGCACATCGAGACGGCCGAGCCCGAGGCGCTGCGGGTCTGCGGCTACGACCCCGCGAAGTGGGCCCACGCCGACGAGCTCGGCCACACGCTCGAGCGGCTCGCGCGCCTGATGGAGGGCGCGACGCTGGCCGGCCACAAGGTGGACTTCGACGAGGGCTTCATTCGCGCCGGATTCGCGAGCGTGGGGCAGGCGATGCCGGAGATCGGGCACTACCGGCTCGACACGGTGAGCCTCGCCTACCCGCTGCTCGCCGCGGGCGTGGTTCCTGACCTGAAGCTGACGACCCTGACCAACACGCTGGGTATCCCTCACGAGCACGCACACACCGCGTGGTCTGACGTCAACGCCTGCCTCGAGCTGGCGCGGGTGTTGGCCGCCAGCATGCGCTTTGACCTGCCGTTCGTCTGCGGGTGCCAGCTCCGGTTCAAGACCCAGGCAGCTCTCAACCAGCACCTCAACGCGGCTGCCGAGTCTGCGGCTGACGAGAGGTGGGCCGAAATCTGCGCGGCGGAAAACAACGCACCACAGAGGTGAGCCATGACAGCGACGGTCATTCCCGAGGTGTGGTGTCAGGCGTTTCAGACATGCCTCCTTCGATTACTCGAAGGAGATCCGCGATGCGCGGCCGCGCGTCAGGAGCGGCCTGTCCCTGCATGCGGAGTCCCTGGACGATGCCCCGCAACACCATGTGCATCGGCCCGTGCTGCTGATCCGGAGGGAGGAACCGGATCGTCTCTTCAAGCGACTGAATCGCCTCGGGCCGACTCATGACGCCCTTTGCATCGAGGCAGTTAAAGATGTGGATGATCGCTAGCTCCAGGCCACTGACGAGCTTGGCGAGCGCCATCGCGGTGTCGCGGTTCATGCCGGTCTCCTTCTCTCGTGGGGTCACTCCTTCGCCCCGCTTGCGACGGGAGAAGGAGCCGGCGCCAATCGTAGCGCACAAAGGCATGCCGCAACCTCCCGCGTGCTGGACGGAGGTCCGGTGATGGCAATCCGCTACTGCCAGGCGCCGTGCACTCCGGCCTGCCCGCGGCCTGCTGCCGGACGGTCTGACCTCTGCCGGATCCACCTCGCGTGGCAGGCCAAAGGACGGCCGCTCACGGAGCCTGCGCCGCCGGTCGGGCGCCGGGTCGAGCGGGCGCACACGTCCGCCCCGGCTGCGGCCGTCCTCCGGACGCCGGCGGGGCGCATGGCCCGCGCCATCGCCTACGCGGTCAGTGTGCTCGAGGAGCCGTGCTGCGCGGTCGACGCGACCGCGGCCTGGGAGCGGGCCTGCGTGGTCTACCGCGTCCCGCAGGCTGAGCGCTCGAGCGTGCCGGCGGAGGTGCTGGGCGCAGAGCGCAAGCGCCCGTCTCGCCACGAGCTGCTCGACGAGCTCGCGCACTGCCGGTCCGGAGGCGAGGCATGAGCGCCGCGGCCTGGCTCACTGCGTCGGACCTCGCTGGGCTGTCTGGGTTGCCCGGTAAACGCTCGGGCGTTCACCGCATGGCCGCGCGCGAGCAGTGGGCGTGCAAGGAAGAACAGGGCAACGGCGGCACCGTGCGCCTCTACTCGGTGGACAGCCTGCCCCCGGAGGCGCGGGCCGAGCTGGAGCGGCGCCGGCGCGAGGCCGAGCGGGTGGTCCAGGGCGCGACCGAGGAGCACTACCGGCAGCTCCGCGAGGAACAGATCGCCCGCTCGCTGGCGATGCCGCCCTGGGCGCAGACTCGCGCTGCGGCACGTGCGGCAGTCCTCGCTGCGCGCGACACGTACGCGCTGGCCTGCCAGTTGAACAAGGCCTCCATCAACAGGGCCTTTGCCGCGGCGTTTAACGCGGGGCGAATCGTGGTCCCCGGCATCGAGGCCGCCCGCATCGGGCGCCTCTCCGAGCGGACGCTCTTCCGCTGGGAGTCCGCGGCCGAGGTCGGTGGGCGCGCTCTCGCCGGCGGCTTTGGCGCCAAGGGCGGCAAGAGCATCATCGACAGCCGGCCCGAGGTGGTGACGGCAATCCTCTCCATCCTGGCCGACAAGCCGTGGATCCAGCAGGCGCGGATCTACGAGCTGCTCTGCGCGAGCTTCCCAGGCTTCCGCGAGTTCGCCTCGGAGTCGACCGTGTCGCGCTGGATGGCCACGTGGCGCGAGCGCAACCCCGCGGTCTGGGAGCAGATGTGCAACCCCGACGCGGCGAAGAGCCGATTCCAGGTCGCGTTCGGCTCGCGCTCCGAGTCCATTGTCAGGCTCAATCAGCGCTGGGAGCTCGACTCTTCGCCCGCGGACCTGTTGCTCGAGGACGGGCGGCACACGCTCATCGCCTGCGTCGACGTCTACTCCCGGCGCGCGCGGATCATCGTCGCGAAGAGCTCGACTGCCCACGCGGTCGGCTCGGTGCTGCGCCGGTCGATTCTCGACTGGGGCGTGCCCGAAGAGATCCTCACCGACAACGGCAAGGACTATACGGCCGCGTACATCGAGTCGCTGTGCCGCGCGCTGGAGATTGGACACCCGCTCTGCCAGCCCTTCCACGGCGAGCAGAAGCCCCACGTTGAGCGCTTCTTCCGCACGGCTCAGCACGACCTGGTCGAGCTGCTGCCCGGGTATGCCGGCCACAACGTCGCCCAGGCGCAAGGCATCCGCTCGCGCAAGACCTTCGCCAAGCGGCTTGGAGAGACGGAGCGCGAGGCGTTCGAGGTCGCGCTTTCTGCCGAGGAGCTGCAGCTCAGGCTCAACCGGTGGCTGCCTGTCTACGAGACGCAGCCGCACGAGGGGCTCGGCGGAGAGACCCCCGCGAGCGTCGCGTCGAAGTGGACGCAGCCGGTGCGGCGCGTCGGGCTGGAGGCCGCTCTCGACATCCTGCTCGCGCCGCTGGCAGGCGGTCGCACGGTGAGGAAGAAGGGAATCTCGGTCGACTCGGCGTACTACATTCACGGCGACCTCGGCGACCGCGTCGGGCAACGGGTGCAGGTCCGGCTCGACCCCGCGGACCTCGGCCGGATCTGGGTCTTCGATGCGGACGGCAGCCGCATCTGCACGGCCGAGTGCCCAGAGCGCACCGGCATCTCGCGGGCCGAAGTGACCGCGCAGGCGCGCGTGCGGCAGAAGGCATCCGAGAAACAAGCTCGCGAGCTGCTGAAGGCAGCGAAGAAGGCCCACCACATCGACGACATCGCCGAGGCCATCCTCGAGGAGCGTCGCCGGCAGGCGGCCAAGGTCGTCGAGCTGCACCCGGCGACGCCACCCGAGCCGGAGATCTACTCGACGCCAGCGCTCGAGGCGGCAGCCGAGGTCCTCGCCTCGCAGCAGCAGCGCTCGGCGCCGGTGCCCGAGGAGGTGCTCGAGCGGGGCCGCGCAGTGATTCGCAGCATGGACGCGGCCCGGGCAGCGCGCGAGGCGGCCGAGGCGAAGGCGGCCGACGAGGACGCGGCCTTCATCGCGCGGTGGGTGGACCTGGCCGACGGAGGTCTCCAGTCGGCGAGCGAGTTCGACAAGGCGTGGTTCGAGAGGATGGCGGCACGCGACCCGAAGATTCGGGCCTGGGTGCTGCTGAAGAGGCCTGACTTGCAGCCGCTGCTCGCCCGGGCAGAGGCGGCGCGCAGGTAGCGCGCCCAGGCAAAAGACGGGGCTCCGGAGTCTTGGCGGATGACGGAGCCCCCACCGCGGCCGGGCCGCGGGACCGTTCCAATGGAGGTCGAAACGATGAGGCAGGTAATCGCACAGACGAAGAACTTGCACAACCTCGCCGAGGTGGGGCAGGCGCTCAGCACGCGCACGCCGGACCTCCCCGGCATCGGCTTGATCTGGGGGCCTGCGGGCCACGGGAAGACGACCGCGGCGGCGTGGTTCCGCGACCGGACGGACGCGGTCTACGTGCGCGCGCAGGCGCTGTGGACGCCGTCGGGGATGCTCTCGGCGATCTGCCGCGAGCTGGACATCATGCCGGCGGCGCGCTGCTCGCTGATGCTCGACACCATCGTCGAGCGGCTGGCGACGACGCAGCGGCTGCTCATCGTCGACGAGGCCGACTACTTGTTGCGCAGCGGGCGCCTGCTCGACACCCTGCGCGACCTGCACGACGTCTCGAGCGCGCCGGTCATCGTCATCGGGATGGCGGACTTCCGCCGGCGGGTGGCGAGCCGGGAGCAGTTCGCGGGGCGCATCGCGCAGACGGTGGAGTTCCGGGCGGCCGATCTGGACGACGTTCGCGTGACGGCCGAGGCCTGCTGCGAGGTCGAGCTGGCCGACGATCTGGTGGAGCGGATCACCCGCGAGACGCAGGGCTCGATGCGGCGGGTGAAGGTCGCGCTCTCGGTCATCGAGAGCTGGGCCGACCGGCGGGGCTGCAAGCGGGTGAGCCTCGCGGAGTGGGGCGACCAGCCCATCGACGGCACGGTCGGCGCAGGGCGCAAGCCGACTGGAGGTGGGCGATGAGGCCGGGAACGCCTGGTCCCTGGACAGCGGGCGCCACCGTGTTGGCTGGGCGCGGCTTCGCTGTCGTCGACGCGCTCGGAGACACCGTGTGCGTCGTCTACCCCAAGGCGACCCGGGACCCCGCATCGCGCCAGGAGGCCATCGCCGTCGCGCGCCTTATCGCGGAGGTGCCGGAGATGGTGCGCCTCCTCGAACGCGTGGCAGCTCCTGGCGACGGCTCGCCCTGGATCCCTCCGGGCAGCGTGGAGTGGGAACGAGAAGTCCGCACGCTACTGGCCCGGCTCGGCTTCGGGCGCAGAGGTGCGCGATGAGCGGCGCCGCTTGCGAGGAGCTCGTCGACCTCCTGCATCGAGTCGAGCGGGCGCTGGAGCTCGCCTCCGCGCTGGCCTGCCCTGCCTCGGCCGAGGCGGGCAAGTGCGAGAGCCTGTTGATGAACGCGTCGACCGCGCACCTTGCCTTCGACCAGCTCAAGGCCACCGTGGTCGAGACCGCGAAACGGCTCGAGCAGGCCGGCCGGACCGGAGGTGGGCGATGAGCGCCGACCTGAGCACCCTGGCGGCCGAGAGCCTGCTGCGCGAGTTCTCGGAGCGCCGCCGCGCGCAGAACTTCGAGCGTGACGCTCTGCGGCTGTCGATGCGACTGGCCGAGGCGAAGAGCGTGCTCGAGCGGGTCGACCGCGTGGCACGCATCGGCATCGCCTTCGCGCCCCCGGCAGTGTCGGCCGAGCTGCGCGCCGAGCTCGACAAGTGCGCTGCGGAGGTGACGCCATGACCCCTGCCCGGTATGCGAAGACGACCCGGTACCGGGTCTGGCAGGCGATCCGCGTGATGCGCCGCTTCCGGACCAACGACGTCCTCGCCCTCGGCGGCATGCGTCCGAAGTCGGTGCGCAACTACGTCGCCTTCCTCAAGCGCGTCGGCATCCTCCGGTCGCTGAGCGACGGCTACACGATGCTCGTTCGCGACCTCGGCCCGCGCGCTCCGATCGAGCGGCCGGACGGCCGCAGCTTCCAGGACCCGAACGAGCACGCCCCCAGCATCGCGGTCCACCGAGTGCGCCTGCTCAACGCGCAGCGCCAGGGCTGCATCAACTGCACGCGCTCGGCCTGCGGAGACTGCCCCAAGACCAAGGAGGATCGCCATGGCTGAAAGCGATTGGTTCACCGCCCTCCACGAGGCGGTTGCGCGCTCGAGCCAGCGGGCTGTCGCCGCGCGGCTCGGGGTATCGACGACGATGATCAGCCAGGCGCTCAACGGCCGGTATCCGTCGAGCCTGCGCACGCTCGAGCAGCGGGTGCGGGGCACGCTGCTCGCGGCGACGGTCGACTGCCCGGTGCTCGGGGAGATCTCGACTCGCCGCTGCGCCGATGAGCAGCGCCGGCCCTTCGCGACGAGCAACCCCACCCGCGTCCGGCTCTTCGTCACCTGCCGGAGCTGTCCCCACCACACCAACCCCACCAACCCACCGCAGTCGAAAGGAGGCCGCTGATGGCCAAGGCACGCACGAAGAACGCAGCGAACACCGTTTCCGTCCCGAAGAACCTCGACGAAGCCGCGGCCTTCGTCGCGGCCATCGGCGCCGAGCGGCGCGAGGTCGCGAGGATTGAGGCCGAGCTCAACGACGAGCTCACCACCCTGCGCGAGCAGGCCGAGGGGCGCGCGGGGACGCACAAGACGCGCATCGAGGAGCTGTTCAAGGGCCTGCAGATCTGGGCCGAGGCGAACCGCCACGTGCTCTGCGCGGACGGCTCGAAGACCAAGTGGCTGCCGACCGGGATGATCGCGTGGCGGCTGACCCCGCCGAAGGTGACGCTGCGCGACGTCGCGAAGGTGCTGGCGACGCTGCAGCGGATGGGGCTCGACGAGTACGTCCGCATCAAGGCGGAGGTCGACAAGGAGGCCATCCTGAGCAAGCCGGGCGTGGCCGAGAAGGTCCCCGGGATCACCATCTCGCAGCGTGAGGAGTTCATCGTCGAGCCGGCCGAGGACACCATCGAGACCCCGCCGACGAAGGCGACTCAGGGGGTGACCGGATGAAGCTCACCAACGAGAAGCTGCTCGACCTGCTCAACCGCGTCGACTCCGCGCTGGCGGACACCTCCGATGACCTCTACAACCTGGGCGGAATGGACGGCGTCTGCGGCGACGGCTGCGTGATGCCGCTCTATTCGCTGCGCTCCGAAGCGGACAAGCTCGAAGAGTTGCGTCGCGAGGTCGCGGACGCGGCCTTCACGTTGGAGCGTGAGCCATGCTGAACCCGCGCAAGGAGGACGTGGCACGGCGTCGCGTGGAAATCGCCCGCATCCACCTGCAGGCGAAGCAGCTCGGCATCGATGAGGAGGTGCGCCGCCAGATGATGTTCCGGCTCACCGGCAAGCGCTCGACGGCCGAGATGGACGCGGCCGACCGGGCGAAGGTGCTCGACCACCTGCGGCGCCAGTTCGGCAAGCCGAAGTACCCCGGCCGGCCGCACAACATCGACTCGCACGAGGCGCCCCAGGAGCTGCGGAAGATCGAGGCGCTGCTCGCCGAGGCGAAGAGGCCGTGGCCCTACGCCGACGCGATGGCCAAGCGCATCGCCGGCGTGGAGCGCTGCGCTTTCCTCGACGGCCCGGGCGCGCGCAAGGTGCTCGCGGCGCTCATCTACGACCGCAACCGCCGCGGCGCCCGTGAGATGGCCGCGGCTGCCGGCGCAGGCGCGCCGGCAGCAGAAGGCGGACGGTCGTGATCTGCGCCCTGTGCGCCGGGCGCAAGCTCGAGCTCGAGCCTGGGCAGCGGCTCGAGCTGTGCTTCGCTCACGCGCTCGAGCGCGCGAGGCAGGCTTACGAGGAGCCGCTCGGGGAGAGCGCCACGGCGCGCCAACGCGCGCCGTCGGAGCTGCGCTGGTCGCAGGCACAGCGTCGAGAGCGGCTCGAAGAAGCGGCCGCATCGCGGCCGGGGGCCAGTTACGGCTCGGTTTGACCACGTCGTTGCAGTGCTGTTCGAAGCGGAGGCAGGCATGGGCTATGAGCTCCCCCCGACGGCAAAGGCGATTGAGGCTGCGGTTGGCTTCGCGGGCCTGTGCCAGCTCGTCGAAGCCCACGCGGGCGCGAAGATCTACATTCCGCGCCGCATTGGTCCCGAGCATCCGTTCGCCGAGCTGCTCGGGGAGAAGGCCGCCGCCCTGGCCGAGCAGCTCGGTGGCCGCACCTTGACAGTGCCGAAGATCGTGGGGGTGGTTCGGGCGCGGCGAGATCGGGAGATCTGGGAGCGCTACAAGGCGGGAGAATCGGCGTGCGAGCTCGCGCGCGATTACGGCTTGCTCTGGCGCTCGATTCAGAAGATCGTCGCCCGCGTCGACAAGGCGGGCCGCCCGGCTGCCCAGCCGCGGGCTGCAGACTCTGAGCAGCAGCTCTCCTTCGCGTGGCAGAACCGCGCGCTCTAGAGCCTTCGCTACGGCATGGGCCGTCCTGACGAGTAGCCGGCTGTCGATGGTTTCCTGTCGAGGCTTTCAGTCCTCGAAAGGAAATCCGCGATGGGCCTCATGGCGCTCGACCTCGTCGTCGCGACCGCGACGACCTTCGGCCTCCTCGAACAGCTCGACCTGATCTCCGCGGCGGGCACTGCCGTGCTCAGCCTGCTGGCCGTGCTCGTGCTCTTCGGCATCCGCTGGCTGCACGCCAAGACCGGCAGCGACCTGCTCGCCCGGCTCGTGCGCGGGGTCGCCTCGGCCGCGCGCCTCGCGGTGCAGGAGGTCTGGGTGGCCTACGTCAAGGCGCTCAAGGACCGCGCCGAGGACGGCAAGCTGACCGCCGAGGAGAAGGCGCAGGCGCGGGCGCTGGCCATCGAGCTGGTCAAGTCGTTCATCGGCGCCAAGGGCCTCGCCCTGCTGCTGCGTCAGACCGGCATGAGCTCGGCTGCGCTCGATCAGTACCTGGGCGCGTTCGTCGAGACGGCGATCGTCGACGAGAAGCGCACCGATCGCGTGACGCAGCCGCCGCCTTTGCTAGCTGGCACCGTTACCCCTTTGCCGAAGGAGCCGGCGGCGGATCCAACGGAATGGTTCACGGAGAACGCCGGGCGACTGCTCGCGGCGCTCCGATGGGACGTCGACCAGAAGGTCATCAACCACGACGGCGAGCACGTCTGGCTCAAGCCCTCGCTGGATGAGGCTGGCAAGCGCATCGGGATCACCGACTGCTGCCCCGTTGCGAATCCGTGCGAGCGACATGCCCGGCTCGAGGCCGAGAGGAAGAACGGCTCGAGCGCCGTCGACCCCGAGACGCTCCAGCGCGTGCGCAAGGAGATCTATGGCGAGCCGTCCATGGACCACCCTGCGACCACGCCCGCGTCGACCTGATCACGCAGTACGCAACACCCCAACCCGTTGGACCGGAGGTCACATGTTCAGGACTGTCCCCCTGGTGGTTCTCGCCGTCTCGTTGTTCGCGCTCTCGCTCGCGCCCGGCTGCGCGTCGGTGCAGCGCGTCGGGCAGGACACCCTCGAGTGTGCCGCGCCCGAGTTGGTGGATGCGGCCAAGGACCTGGCGCCGGTGCTCCTCGACGCGCTCGTCCAGCCGACGAACGACTGGTCGCAGGCCGTCGACCGCATCGTGCTGGCCGCCGGCGCCGCCGGCATCTGCGCGTTCCGTGCGGTCCTCGCCGAGCTTCAGGCTCGGGCCGAGGCGCCTGTCGTCGACTGGAAGGCCGTCCACTACGCAGGGCCTGACCGAGCGGACGCTCTTCGCCTGACTCGCGCCCAACAGTGGGCGCGCGCCAACGGGCTCTGACGGCTCCCGGCAACCGGAGGCAGCGGTGGCAGACGAGATTGACCTTGCCCAGCAACACGAGGAGCTCTTCCGCGAGCTCGCGCTCCGCGTGGCGCGGCGGCACTCGAGGTCGAGCTCGTCGGAGGCCCGCCGCTGCCTCGACTGTGACGAGCCGATAGATGCGGGGCGGCTGGCGTTGGTGCCGTGGGCGACGCGTTGTCTCGATTGCCAGCTCGAGGCCGAGGCGCGAAAGCGCAGGGCGTGAGGAGGACGGCGTGGAGACGTGGCAGACCGTGAGCATCATCCTCGGCGTTCTGGTGACCTGGAGCGCCGTACAAATCAAGGCCTTCGACTGGATGCTCAACCGGCAGTTCAAACAGCTCGATGCGAAATGGGAGTCGACCGAGAAACGCATCGAGAAGCTGGAGACGTCGATAGCGGAGGTGCGCCGCGACTACGTCAAGCGCGAGGACTGGATGCGGTTGAGCACGACCGTCGAGGCCAAGCTCGACGTCGTGTCTGCCCGGCTGGATGCGATCTTCGCGGCCGATAGGAGACGACGCGATGCTGACTGACAGGGCACGAGATACCGACCGCGACCGATCCTACTGGTACCTGCTCAAGGCGATTGATGCGAGCAGGCCGGTGGCGGCAAAGGCGAGCGTGCTGCGAAAGGTGCTCGAGGCAGCGACGTACCGTTTCACCGACCTGGAGGTGCTTCGCGCCATCGACTTCCTCGAGAAGGCCGGGCTCGTGACAAAGGCCGAGAACGAGGAGATTGAAGAGGTGATTGTCGAGCTGACGGCGGACGGGATTCGGTTCGTCAACTACTCGATGCCCAGCATCGCGGGCATCGATCGACCACCGAGGAGGAGCTGAGAGATGGGGACCGGGATGGAAGCGGAAAAGGAGAAGCTGCGAACGGCCCTGGATGAAGCGTGTATCCGCGTCGCGCGCTGGTGGATCCTCCGCTGCCTCGACGTGGCTCGCCCTGCCACGGTGCACGAGGAAGTGCTCGCATGCTTCACGCAGCAGGTTGTGCATGACGCGACGCTCAAGGAGATTCGGCGCCATCTCGACTACCTCGCGAAGTGCGGCCTCGTCTCCACCGTCGGCTCGAACGGCAACAGCTTCACCGTCACGGCGGCCGGCATCGACGTCGTCGAGTACAACGCCGAGTGCCCTCCGGGCATTGGTCGGCCGACGAGGGTCTGATGGGCGCCCGCGGTCTCGAGATGCGTCTGCCGCCAGAGGTCCGCGAGTGGCTCGAGGCCGAGCTGATTCGTGGCGGATTCTCTGGCTACAGCGGGATCACCACCGAGCTGAACGCCAAGCTCGAGGCGGCCGGCGCCGAGACTGCATCACGTTCGGCGGTCCACCGGTTCGGTCAGAACATCGAGGACCGCATCTCTGCGCTCAAGCGCACGACGGAGATTGCGCGGACGTTGGCGACCGAGGTTGGCGACGACGAAGGCGCGATGAACGACGCGCTCGTGCGCCTGGTACAGGACAAGCTCTTCAACGTCGTGGTCGACATGGAGATTGACCCCGAGTCGGTCTCCATCACGCAGCTCGGCCGCGTGGTTGCGGACCTCGGCCGTGCCAGCGTCCAGCAGAAGAAGTACCAGCTCGAGACCCGCGCGAAGGTCGAGGCGAAGCTCGCCGCGCTCGAGGCCGAGTCGAAGGGCAGCGCGGGCCGGCTCGACGCGGAGACGCTGCGCCGGGTCCGCGAGGAAATCTACGGGGTGATCTGATGGCAGCGATCACCCTCTACCCCTACCAGCGCCGATGGCTCGCCAACCGCTCCCGCTTCAAGGTGGGGATGTTCGCGCGTCAGACCGGCAAGACCTTCACGACGACGCTGGAGATCGTCGACGACTGCCTCGACGCCGAGGCCGCCGGCCGGCGGTCGCGTTGGGTCATCCTCTCACGCGGCGAGCGGCAGGCCGGAGAGGCGATGGAAGAAGGCGTCAAGCGCCACTTGAAAGCCTACGAGATGGGCTTCGAGGCGCTCGCCTCTGACTGGAAGGGCGAGAGCGGCGCGAGCTACAAGGCGCTCGAGGTGGTGCTGCCCGGCGGTTCGAGGATCACGGCGCTGCCCGCGAACCCCGACACGGCGCGAGGTTTCTCGGCCAACGTCTTCCTTGACGAGTTCGCCTTCCACAAAGACAGCCGCGCCATCTGGACGGCTCTTTTCCCGGTCATCTCCAAGCCGGGCCTCAAGCTCCGCGTCGTCTCGACACCGAACGGGAAAGCCAACAAGTTCTACGAGATCGTGACCGACGAGGACCCGATCTGGTACCGGCAGACCTGCGACATCTACGAGGCAGTGCGCGACGGCCTTCCGCGCGACACCGACCAGCTCCGGAGGGCGCTGCACGACGAGGATGCTTGGGCACAGGAGTTTGAGCTCAAGTGGCTCGACGCGGCGTCGGCCTGGCTTGACTACGAGCTGATTGCGGCGGTGGAAAGTGCCGAAGCCGGCGACCCGACGCGCTACGCGGGCGGCCCGTGCTTCGTCGGCAACGACATCGCGCGCCGCGGCGACCTCTGGGTTGCCTGGGTGCTCGAGCAGGTCGGCGACGTGCTGTGGACCCGCGAGATACGCACGCTGCGCCGGGCGAAGTTTGCCGAACAGGACGCGGTGATGGACGAGCTGTTTGCGCGCTATCGCGTGGTTCGGCTCGCGATGGATCAGACGGGCATGGGCGAGAAGCCCGTCGAGGACGCGAAGCGGCGCTATGGCGAGCATCGCGTCGATGGGGTGCTCTTCACCGGGCCGAACAAGCACATGCTCGCGACCATCGGCAAGAGCGCGTTTGAGGACCGCAAGATTCGCATCCCCATCGGCGACCCGGAGTTGCGCGCCGATCTTCACAAGCTCAAGCAGGTCTTGAGCCCGACCGGCGCGCCGAGGTTCGTCGCCGAGTCGGACGGCGCGGGCCATGCCGACCGCGCGTGGGCCTGCTTCCTTGCGGCGTACGCGGCCGGGGACGGCGGGGTGCCTATCGAGGGCGAGCCGCTGGATGAGCCTCGAGACTCGGCCGCGCTGGACCCGGCCGACGCATGGCTCGGCAACGACGGACGGCGCATCGACACCCAAGGCTTCTGACGGACACACATCTAGGTAAGACACCAGGAGGCACACGTACTTGAGGCCGCTGCTAAACCAGATCATCGAGGCCGACTGCCTCGACGCGATTCGCGCCCTGCCCGCGAGGTCGGTCGACCTCGTGCTGTGGGCCCCGCCCTACCAGATCACCGCCGCGACGTGGGACGGCCGGCTGCCGTGGCGCGAGCTGTGGGCCGAGATAGAGCGCGTGCTCACTGAGGACGGCTGCGCGGCCATCAATGCGGTCTCGCGCGCTCGGCTGCGCGAGGCCTGGGAGACGCTGCCCGTCGAGCAGCGCGCGACCATTGCGCGCGTGGGTCTGATTGCTGAGTGGGAGGCCGAGGCCGCCCGGAGACTGGAGACTGGAGATGGCGAAGCGACGCGGCAAAAGTGGCCTCGAAGAGCCCGTTCTCGACGCGATTGCGACGACGGCCGACGGCCGCGACATATCGCGGGGGTTCGTCGACCAGCTCGACTATCTCGCGCCCCAGGACCCGATCCTGCGGCAGAGGTGTCGGGGCGATTGGGAGGTATACGAGGAGCTGCTCAGGGACGACCAGGTGAAGCCGACCTTCGAGCAACGGCGGATGGCCGTCGTGGCGCACGAATGGTTCGTCGAGCCGGCAAGCGAGGAGCCGGCCGACGTCGAAGCGGGTGATTGGATTCGCGAGCTCCTCAAGAGCCTGCGGTGGGACGACCTGACGAAGAAGATGCTCTCGGCCGTCTTCTTCGGCTTCGCGGCCGCCGAGTGCCTGTGGGGAGTGGACGGCGATCGAGTCACGCTGCAGGACGTGCGGGTGCGCAAGCAGCGGCGCTTCCGGTTCTCGCCGCGGGGCGAGCTGCTCTTGCTGACCGCCAAGAACCCGCGGGGCGAGCTGATGCCGGACCGCAAGTTCTGGCTGGTCGCCTGCGGCGCCGACGACGACGACGAGCCGTATGGCCGAGGGCTCGCGCACTACCTCTACTGGCCGGTGTTTTTCAAGCGCAACGGCCTGCGGTACTGGTCGACGTTCCTCGACAAGTTTGGCGACCCGACAGTGGTCGGTACCTACCATCAGGGCGCGAGCCCGGAAGAACAGGCCAAGCTGCTCAAGCTCGTGCGCGCGGTGCGCAACGACACCGGGCTCATCATGCCGGAGGGCATGAAGATCTCGCTGCTCGAGTCGGCGCGCGCTGCCGGGGGCGACTTCGGGGCGTTCTGCGACCGGATGGACGCAGCGATTTCGAAGATCGTGCTCGGCCAGACGATGACCACCGACGACGGCTCGAGCCTGTCGCAGTCCCAGACGCATCTGAGCGTGCGCGACCAGCTCATCAAGGCCGATGCGGACCTGCTCTGCGAGAGCTTCAATCGCACAATCATCACCTGGCTGTGTGATTGGAACTTCCCCGCGGCGACCCCGCCGAAGGTCTGGCGGCGCTTCGAGCTCCCCGAGGACCTGGCGCAGCGCTCCCAGCGCGACGTTGCCATCTCCCAGCTCGGCTACCGGCCGACGCTCGACGAGGTGCGCGAGACCTACGGCGGCGAGTGGGAGCCGATGCCGGCGCAGCCGGCGCCGCTCGCCGGCGGCTTCGACAGGCTCGAGCTCGCCGAACCCTCGCCGCCGGCGCCAATCCAGCAGGTCCTCGACAAGCTCGACGAGGCGACCGCCCCGGCGCTCGACGCCTTCGGGGCCGAGGTGCAGCGGCTCATCGACGGCGCAGGCTCGCTCGAGGAGCTGAAGGAGCAGCTCTACGAGCTGGAGCCGGCGGGGCTCATCGGGCAGGTCGCGGACCAGGTAGCCGCCGCGGCCGAGGTCGGCGAGCTGCTCGGCCGGGCAGAGGTGACCGCCGAGGTGGTCGATGCGGGTCCCTAAGCCGATGGCGCCGCCGACGGCGCGCGAGGACCCGAGGCGGTTCCGCCAGGACCTCCTCACCGCCACTGACATGCCCTTCGCGCAGGCCCAGGAGTTCTTCCGGGGCAAGCTGAAGGTCCAGCAGACTGCAAGCTGGCGCGACATGATGCGCGAGCAGCACGACCGCGCCTTCACAGTTGCCGGCCTGCTCTGCGACCGCTCGCTCAAAGACGTGCGACGCCTGGTCCAGCGGGCCATCGACGAGGGGATGACCGAGCGAGACTTCCGCAAGCGCCTGCAGGGGGCGCTTGAAAAGCATGGCACGACGCTCGCCGGCAGCATCAAGCGGCGCGCGAGGACCGTTTACGACACCAACCTCCGCACCGCTTACGCGGCGGGTCGGCGCCAGCAGATGGAGGCGGCGAAGGAAGTGCTGCCGTACTGGGTCTATCGGCACGGCGCGAGTGCGAAACCACGCCCGGAGCACCTGGCCATGGATGGCAAGGTGTTTCGCGCCGATGACCCTATCTGGGCCAAGATCTACCCTCCTAACGGCTGGGGCTGCTCGTGCCGTGTCGAGGCGCTCTCCCGGCGGCAGCTCGAACAGCTCGGCTTGAAGGTAGAGGGCGATGGCACCGAGAGCGCGGCCGCCAACGCGCTCGAGCGCGCTGCGGCTGAGGATGGATGGGACTACACGCCCGGAGCGACTGCGGACCCATTCAGCGGGGTGACGGTCGATCCGGACAAGACCTTCGCGGGGCGCGGGCCCTTCGAGCGGGCAGGCCAGGAGTGGTTGGCCGCGCTGACTGCAGACGAGCGCTCGGTGGTGAGCGATTACACCGATTTCAACCGGGGCGTTTACGCCGACATGAACGCGGTGCAGCGGGGGCTCGACCAGCGGATGGACCCTGAGCACAGGGCAGAGCTGCGTGCCAAGGCCGCGAAGCTCGATGGGGCGCTGAGTCGCTTCGAGCTCCACGACGATCTGGTGGTCTTCCGGGGGCTCGACCTGGATGCCCTTCCATTTTGCCTGTTGCCCAAGGTAGAGCTTTCCAAGGATGGCTCCAAGTTATCCAAGCTGCGCAAGATCGACGACGCCATCGGCAGGACTGCATGGTGGTCGGACAAGAGCTTTATGAGCAGCTCTGCCTCGTCGTTCGGCGCCTACGACAAGGATGTGGTGCTGAAGATCCGGCTTCGGTCCGGCTCCAGGACGGGCGCCTTCGTGAAGTACGGGTCGGAGAAGCCAGAGGAGGACGAGTTCCTCATTCGGCCGGGTGCTCGGTTCAAGATCACCCGCCACCAGGTCCAGCAGGTCGGTCCAGGGAAGGCCATGCTACTATTGGAACTGGAGCTGATGCGCTGAGGAGGCCATGGACCCAACCCGGCTCGACCAGCAGACCATCGCGCGCATCGCCAGTTCCCCCGTGTACCTGGAACGTGGCGGAGAGCTGCAATGTTTCGGGTGCAAGTACGAGACGCACTCCGGCGGCTGGTCTGGCTGCAAGAAGAAGCTGGTGCGTAAGCGCGGCCTCTTCACGGGCGCCATCCAGTGCGGCGACGTGAAGTGCCCATTCAAGGTTCTCAAGCGCGAGGCGATCGCCTCTGCCGATGAGAGAGAGCCGTGACCATCAAGACGCCGCGCTTAGTGGTCGAGCACGTGGTCCTGGCCGAGCCGCTCTTCCGCCGGCTCGAGCAGCTCCAAAAGGACCTCGCTCGGCGCGACCTGATGCTCGAGCAGATAGGGCACGCGCTCGAGAACTCCGTCCACGCGCGCTTCCGGAGCATGACTGACCCGTCCGGGAAGCGCTGGAAGGCGCTCTCGGCGAGGTACCTCCGGGCCAAGAAGAACAACGACAAGATCCTGACCCTCGAGGGACGCCTCAACGATCAGATCGTCCACCAGATCCAGGGCGACACGGTGACCGTGGGCACAAACGTACCCTATGCGGCCATCCACCAGTTCGGGGGCACGGTGGCCATCGGCGAGCAGACGGTCACCCGCATGCGGGGGACCAAGGGGAAGAACAAGGGGCGGTTCATGGTCGGGACGACCAAGGCGAAGCACGCGGTCGTCTCCACCTTCAAGATCCCGGCTCACAAGGTGCGGATCCCGGCCAGGCCTTTCTTGGGGCTGTCGGAGGCCGACCGGGTCGAGGTTCGCGAGACCATCAAGGACCACATCCGGAGGGCCCTGGAGGGGGCGTGAGCTGGCCTGGAGTGTCAGAAAGCGCGCAACCGGCCCAAATTCGCGCCCAGGAGGCGAATCCGGCTCCGAGGGCGGCCGCGAGGAATTAAACACGCAGCGCGCAAATTAAACGGGTTCCTGGGCCTCCTGCGCTGGTAGGCTCCCCTCGCAACCCCCGAGAGGGCGCTTGTGGGCCGCAATCCGGGGGACGAAGGCCCTCCCGGCCGGGGTCGGCGACGGTAGAGCCGGCCAGGGCATCCAGAGGCTCTGGTTACGTCCCCGGCCGTCTCTATAAAGGAAGGGCTGGCCCGGTGACACTGCCGGGCCATGAGCACGCCCCGCCGACCCCGGCGAATCCAGATCCTCAAGGCCGGCCGCCACACCACTCGGGCCGGCCACGCCATCGAGTTCAGCCAGGCCGACCTCGCCAGCGCGGCGGCGGCCTACGACCCGGCGACCCACGAAGCCCCGGTCGTCGTCGGCCACCCGAAGACCGACGACCCCGCGTTCGGCTGGGTGACACGGCTGGCCGCCCAGGGCGGCACGCTCGAGGCCGAGGTCGACCAGCTCAACCCCGAGTTCACCGAGGCGGTGAAGGCCGGCGCCTACAAGCACGTCTCGGCTGCGTTCTACGCCCCGACCGCGCCCGAGAACCCCAAGCCCGGCACCTACTACCTGCGCCACGTCGGGTTCTTGGGCGCGCAGCCGCCCGCGGTGAAGGGCTTGCGAGCGGTCGAGCTCGCCGAGGGCGCAGAGCCCGTCGAGGTCGAGCTCGAGCTTGCCGAGGTCGAGACCGACGTTGCGCCGGCTGCCGTGCCCGACCAGGCGCCCGAGGCCACCACAGAATTCCAAGAAATCCCACCGCGCGACGGAAAGCCGTCCGAGCTGGATGAGCCGGTCAACCCGACGCAGGATGCGTCGGAGCTCGAGCCGGGCTCGGACACGCAGAATGCCTCGACTCCGCCGGCGGCCGAAGCCGACCGCGCGGCGGAGCTCGAGGCGCGCGAGAAGGCTCTCGCCGAGCGTGAGGCCAGGGTCGCGGCGGCTGAGGCTGCGGCCAAGCGCGCGGGTGTCTCCGAGTTTGCGGAGGGGCTGGTGAAGGCCGGCCGGCTCCTGCCTCGCGACCGCGTCGCCGTGGTCGAGCTGATGCTCGCCCTGCCCGCCGCGCCCATCGAGCTCGCCGAGGGCGGCACGCAGCGCAGCGTCGAGCCTGCGAGCCTGCTGCGCGGCATCCTCGAGAGGCTGCCCGTCCAGGTCGACTTCGCCGAGCTCGCGCAGGCTGCCGCGCA
>DHSB01000156.1:28304-28523 GCA_002408385.1 Myxococcales bacterium UBA5297 | reverse complement strand
GAGCTCGCGCAGGCTGCCGCGCACGCTCTCGATACCGCGGATTCGCAGGCCATCGCGCAGGCCGCGGAGGAGCTGATGTCCACCGAGGCCCGCGAGGGCCGTCACCTCTCACCCGCCGCGGCCGTGCGCCGCGTGCTCGGAGCCCGTCGATGAACCCGATGCTGATCGTCAACCACGTCGCCGAGGAGGCGATCGCGCAGTACGAGCTCGTCGCGTTCG
>DHSB01000156.1:27801-28046 GCA_002408385.1 Myxococcales bacterium UBA5297 | reverse complement strand
GCATCGTCGAAGTGCGCTTCGGCGGCGAGGTCGCCGCGGGAGGACCGGTCACGGCCAACGCCGCGGGCCACGCCGTCGCGGCCGACACGGCGGCCACGGTGATCGGGTACGCCCGGCACGCCGCGGTCGACGGCGAGATCGGCGAGATCACCCTCGCCCCCGCGGCGGTGGCCGTGGGCCTGGCGACCGGCGCGCTCGGCCTGGCGCTGGTCGAGGACGAGACCGCGGCCGATGCGCGGGCCACG
>DHSB01000156.1:16102-27681 GCA_002408385.1 Myxococcales bacterium UBA5297 | reverse complement strand
GCCGATGCGCGGGCCACGCTCGAGCTGGGCGACGCGGCCACTCTGGACGTCGGCGCCGTCGCCGGCACGGTCTGCGCCGGAGACGACGCGCGCCTGAGCGACGCTCGCCAGCCGGCCGATGACTCGGTGAGCACGGCCAAGCTGAACGGCAGCGTCGATGGGGGCTGCGGCGTGCCCTTCATGCGCCACGTCGCGTTCGAGGCCGGCGAATCCGGTTCGGCCGACGACGTGCTGCTCAGCGATGGCAACTTCCCGCGCAAGGCGCGGCTGGTCGCGGCCTCCGCGATCATCCTGGCGGGGGCCGCCGCCGGGCGCACCGTCGCGGTGGCCAAGGCCGCGGGCGGGGCACCCGCCGATCTGCTGGCTGCGCCGATCTCCGCGGAGGCTGTGGGGTTCGCCGCGGAGGGCAGCGCGATGGCCGCGAGGCCGGTGCTGGCCGCGGGCAGCAGCATCTACCTGCGCCGCTCGCACGACGCGGTCGGCGGCGAGCTGCTGCTCACCTTCATCCCCGAGGCCTGATCCGTCCGCTGGTCGCCAGTAGCCCGAATCTCACACTGAGGAGCCGCACATGGCCAACTTCCCCTTCTCGCCCGACGTCGAACGGACCGCGATCGTCCTCGCGCACCGCCCCGAGGGCATGATCGCCGACCGGGTGCTGCCGCGCGCGGGGGTCAACAAGCGCGAGTTCACCTACGCGGTCCACGACCGCCAGAGCCTCACCTCCATCCCGCAGACGCTCATCGGTCGCAAGTCGGCCGTCAATCAGATCGAGTTCGGGTCGCGGGACATCCAGTCGAGCGTGCGCAGCTTCGGGCTCTCGACGGTGATCCCCAACGACGACGAGCGCAACGCGCCCGCGGGCAACCGGCCCTCGGACTCCGCGGTCACCTCGCTCTACGACCTGATCGCGCTCGACCGCGAAAAGCGGGTCGCCGACATCGTCTTCGCGGCCGAGACGTACGGCGCGAACACCGGCACGCCGAACACCAAGTGGTCGACGCTGGCGACCTCCAACCCGATCGGCGACCTGAAGTCCGCACGCGACGCCTGCCTGAAGAAGCCGAACAAGCTGATCATCGGCAAGGAGGTCTGGTCGGTCCTCTGCACGCACCCGAAGATCGTCTCGGCCGTCCACGGCATCACCAGCGACGGCATCGTCCGCGAGGCGCAGATCGCCCAGCTCTTCGACGTCGCCGAGGTGATCGTCGGCGAGACCTGGCACGACAGCGCGCCGAAGGGCAAGGACGCGGTCAAGAGCTGGCTCTGGGGCAAGAACGTGGCGTTCCTGCACGTGGCCCAGAACCCCGCGGCCAACGGCGGCAGCCCGACCTTCGGCTTCACCGCCGAGTACGAGGGCCGGCGCGTCCTCAACCGCGCGGTCACCATGGGCCTGCAGGACGGCATCGAGTACCTGGTCGGCGAGGACGTACGCGAGCTCGTCACCGCCCCGGACCTCGGTTTCCTGCTCACCGCGGTCATCGCCTGAGGCCGCCGGGCGCCCCATCCCATCACGGTCGAGACCCTCCATGGCCTACTGCACGATCGCAGACCTCATCGCCCGCTATGGCAACGAAGAGATCCTTGCGATCGCCGACCGCGACGAGGATGGGACGCCCGACGAGCTGGTCATCGCCGCGGCCTGCGACGACGCAGCCGCGGAGATCGATGCTCGGCTCGCGGGTCGCTACCGCGTGCCGTTCGAGAGGCCTGCAGCAGTGATCCGGATGCTCGCGTGCGATCTCGCGCGTTTCCGGCTCCTTGCCGGCAGGCCGCACGAGCAGGCGATTGAGCGGCAAAAGGCCGCCATCGCCCTGCTCGATGCCATGGCGTCGGGGGCGATCTCGCTCCCACGCGCGACGGGGGCCACCGGGGTCCAGTTCGAGTCGGACGCGCCGCTGTTCGGCCCCGAGGCCGCAGAGGACTTCACAGGAGGAGTGCGATGAGCTCGGCCATTGGTGACCTCGTCGGCAAGGTGGTCGTCTCCATCCGCCACATCCTGCCCGACGGTGTCGACTGCCGTCCGCTGCACTGCCAGCTCGACCTCGCGGAGATCACCCGCGAGTTCCACAGGGCGCCCGGTGCGCTGGTCGCCGTGCCGCAAATCTCCTGCGACGAGGTGCAGGGTGGCGAGCCGATCGCGACCGTCTCGATGGCGGTCTTCCTGCTGGTCGAGGGCGTGCGCCATGCCGACCGAGGGTCCATGGGCCTCGAGCTGGTCGAGCGGCTGCTGCGCCGCATCACCCGCGAGCGGTGGGACGCTGACGGAGTCCGGCGCGCCCAGGGCGTGACTGCGCGAGTCGTCTACATGGACGAGCTCGAGCGCAAGGCGGTCACGATCTGGGAAGTGAGCTGGACGCAAGCGCTCGAGCTGCCCGACGCGACCGAAGGTCTGCTGACCGACTATGCCGGCGCGACTCTCACTGTCCTGCCGAACACGGAGCCAACGGATGGCTGACCTCCTGCTGATCCGGCCAGCCCAGGGGCTGGTGGTGCTCGACCCGGACAGCGGCAAGCCGCTGCCCCCCGAGGGTGCGCTCAAGCCAGACACGACGTTCTGGCGCCGGCGGCTGGCTGCCGGTTCGGTCGAGCGCGTCGAAGAAGTGGCGCAGGAAATCACGCAGCCAGAGGAGCTGGACGATGAGCATTTCGTTTGACGCGATCCCCGACGACATCATCGAGGGCGGCATCTACACCGAGGTCCGCTCGACGGGGCCGAAGGGCGGCGCGCAGCACCGGGCCCTCGTCGTCGTTCCGAAGCTGGCCTCGGGGACGCTGTCGACCAGCGCGCCCCAGCGCGTCTTCTCGCCCGGCGACGCCTACCGGCTCTGCGGCAAGAACTCGATCGGCGCGGCGATGATCCGGGCGTTCATGGCCGCGGCGCCGAACGTCGAGCTCTACGCCATCGGGTTCGTGCCCGCGGCGGGGGTCGCGGCGAACTGCAGCCTCACTGCGACCGCCGACGCCGCGACCAGCGGCGGGGGAACGATCGCGCTCTACATCGGCGGCGTGCGCGTGCCGGTGGTGGTGGAGGCGGGCCTCGAAGGCGATGGGGTCGAGGCGGCCATTGTCGCGGCCATCAACTTGGCAGCGATCGACAACCCGAGGTTGCTCGTCACCGCCGAGGTGGTCCAGACCGGCGAGCCGGCCGTCAAGAGCGTCAAGGTCACCAGCAAAGACACCTGTGCTCTCGCCAACTCGATCGACCTGCGCCTCAACTACTACGCGAGCGACTCCCGCGCGGCCCCGAAGAACGTGGTGGTCACCATCGCGCCGACCGGCATGGCCACCGGGGCTGGCGTGGCCGACGCCGACACCATCATCGCGGCCATCGCCGGCATCCCCTTCGACACGATCGTCTGGCCGGACGATGCCGAGGCGGCCCTCAAGGCCTGGTCAGACGAGCTCGACAGCCGCTTCGGTCCGCAGGTCCAGCACGACGGACACCTCTTCGCCGCGGTCGAAGGCGACGTGGCCGCGGCGACGACCGCCGCGGCGGGGCTCAACGGCAAGCACCTGACCCTCATCGGATCGGGAGATTCGCCGACGATGCCCTGCGTCTGGGCTGCGACCCTCGCCGCGGTCGACGCGGCCGAGCCGGACCCCGCGCGCCCCCGGCGCACGCTCCCGCTGCCGGGCGTGCTCGCGCCGCCAACCATCTGGGACAACGCCGACCGTCGCTCGGCGCTCTGGGGCGGGATCTCGACCTGGACGGTCGACGCGGGCGGCCGAGTGCTCGTCGACCGGCTCATCACCACCTACCGCAAGAACGCGGACGGCATCCCCGACTCGAGCTACCGCGAGGTGACGACGCTGCGGACCATCACGAGCCTGCGTCGCCGCTGGAACACGCGCATCCAGGGCAGGTTCCCGCGCCACAAGCTCGCCGACGACGGGGTCGACTACCCGCCGGGCCAGGACGTCGTACAGCCCAAGACCATCCGGGCCGAGTCCATCGCGCTGCATCGGGAATGGGAGCAAGACGGATTGGTCCAGAACCCCAAGGCCTTCGCCGAGAACCTCATCGTCGAGCGCAACCTCCAGGACCGCAACCGCCTCGACGTGCGCATGCGCGTCACCATCGTCGGCAAGTTCCTGACGCTCGCGACGCTGCTCGAGTTCGAGCACTAAAGGCCACTGACCACTCGAGACTGACCGCGCCCGTCGGGCGCATGTGAGGAGAGACCGCCATGGCCAGAGTGCTGGGCATCGTCAAGATCCACCTGAACGGCAAGCTGCAGCGCACGGTCTCCGGGGCGAAGCTGCGCACCGGCGGCCACAAGCACACCTCGGTGGTCGGCCACAAGCGCTACGGCTCCTACGTCGAGTTCGAGCCCTCGCAGGTCACGTTCACCATCGCCAAGACCGGGGACGTCAACCTCAAGGAGATCCAGGACCTCGAGGCCACGACGCTGGTCTTCGAGGGCGACGACGGGGTCGCATACCTCGTCAACAACGCGGACTGCACCTCGAGCGTCGAGATCTCGGACGCCGGCGGCGGGGTCGCGTTCACCTTCGAGGGCGACGAGGCCGAGCCGCTGTAAGCGGGCCTTGACGCGGACATCAACAGGCCATCGGCCACGTGAGGCGAACAATGGATGCCCAGATCGCGCAGATGCAAAAAGAGCTGGCCGAGGCCGAGAGGACCGAGGTCGTCGAGCACGCGGATGGATCACTCAGCGTCGAGCTGTGCGTGCCCATCGAGCGCAGCAAGAGCAGGGTTGAGGCCGTGACCCTGCGGCGGCCGACCGCGGATGAGATCTGCAAGGTCGACCTCGCCGCGGTCGAGCGGGGCGACCTGAGCTCCTGCGTCGAGTTCATCCACTCCATCTCGAACCTGACGGCGACCGAGGTCCGAGGGATGGATGGCGCCGACTTCATCTTCGTCGCGACGCAGGCCATCCGGAGGTTCTTTCGGCGGCGTGCCCGCCAACTGGCGCGAGCTGCTCGCTGACCTCGCGTGGTTCTACCGCTGGTCTCCCCGCGAGGTCGGCGGTCTGACCATCCAGGAGCTGGTCTGGTGGTGCGAGCAGGCGAACCGCATCAGAGCCGAGCGTCAGAAGGAGCTGGCCGGAAGGGACTGAATCACGCCGCGGGTGTTCGCCCCGCGGCGTCTTCGTGGCACCGGGCGCTGCCGGTGCGGGAGCTGCGATGTCCGCCGACCTGAACCTCAGCTTCGCCCTGCGACTCATCGATGAGGCCACCGCGCCCTTGCGCGAGGCCGTCGCCGAGGCCCGGGGCTCGGCTGAGCAGCTCGCGCCGGCGGCCGATGGCATCGAGGCCTCTGCTGCTGCTGCAGCCGAGGTCGCGGAGGGCGCCCAGGCCTTTGCTGAGATTGCTGACGCCCAGGCAGAGGCGACGGCCGAAGTCGCTGAGGCGGTCGAGGACGCCGCTGCAGCGGCTGAGCAGTTGGCGGAGTGGACCCGAGAGTCGGCAGACGAGGCCGACGGAGCTGCCAAGGCGACCAAGCGCCTTGGCGAGGAGACTCGGAAGACGACGCGCGCGCAGCGCGAAGCGGCCAAGGCAGCCCAGGAGCACCGCGAGTTCTTGCGCGAGCTCGCGTCGGGCGCGCGCCAGGCGCGCCATGGCACGCTCTCGCTCGGCAAGGCGTTTGACCTCGCCGACAAGGCCGGCAAGAAGCACTTCGACTCGGCGGCCAAGCTCACTCAGGCAGCCGCTCCGCTCAAGGAGACCTCGCGTGCCATCCTCGGCAGCGTGAAGGCCGCGGTCGATGCGGCCGGCGGCTTCGATGCGGTGATTAGGAGCGCAGGCTCCGCTGTTCGAGCTACCGACGGCGAGGTCGCCGCGCTGCGAGCCGCGGCCTACGAGGTCGGGTCGTCGGCGGCGCACGGAGCGCAAGGCGCTGCCGAGGCGCTCGCGGCGCTCGGCGGCGTTGGGCTCGACGCGCGCAAGCAGATCCTCGCGCTCGCCGACGCGCTGAAAGTCGCCGAGGTGACCGGCCTCGGCGCCGCGGAAGCCGGCGACGGCTTCGCGCGCGTCATCCGCGGCTTCAAGGTCCACACCAGCCAGTACGGCGCGCTCGACGACATCATCACCAGCGCCACCAACTCCAAGCAGGCGCTCGACGCGCTCAGCGCGTCCGCGGAAGCTGCCCAGTTGTCCGGCTTCGGCTTGGGCGCCGCGGCGTCGATGTTCGAGGGCCTCGCGGCAGGCGGCATGGGTGCCGGCGCCGGCGGCGGCATGCAGCAGGTCTTCGAAGCGCTCGCGCGGCAGAACACGCAGCGGCTCCTGCAGGGCGCTGGCATCAAGCTCGTCGACGCGGAGGGCAGCAGGCGCGCGCTGGGCGAGATCCTGGCGGACCTCGACCAGCGACTCGATGGCCTGGATGCCGGTAGGCGAGCCGAAGCGCTCGACCGCGCGTTTGGCGAAGGGGCGAAGGCCGTCGAGATGGCGCTCCAGAACCTGGACGCCATCCGCGCACGCGAGGCCGAGCTCGCCGACCCGAAGCTGCTCGAGTCCGCCTCCGACAAAAAGCGCGCGACGTTGCTCGGCTACTCGCAGCTCGCCGACAGCGTCGCCTCCTCGTTCGACGGCCTCAAGTCGTCCGTCGGGGATGCGCTGCTGCCCCTGGCGACGAGCGCGGCCGAAGCGCTCAAGAGCGCCATCGATGCGACCTCCGAGTTCATCCGCGAGCACCCGACCATGACGAAGATGGTCGCCGGCGCGACCGTCGCTTTCGGCGGTCTGATCGGCATGCTCGGCGGGGTGATGAGCCTCTTCGCGGCCGTCGCCTCGGCGCGCGGGGTCATCAAGGTCGTGGGCGTCCTCGGCCGGCTTGCGGGCGTCACCAAGATCGCCACGGGGGCAGGTAAGGCGCTCTCGGTCGCCGCCGGGGGCATCAAGACCGCGCTCGCCGCGGCGCTCAGCCCCGCGGGCCTGCTCGTCGCGGCCATTCTCGGGCTCGCCTACGCCATCGCCGTGGTCGTCAAGAACTGGGACCACTACAGCGTGGTCTGGAAGGGCTACCTGCAGGGCATGCTCGGGGTCTCGCAGACCATCGCCACGAAGATCATCGAGACGTTCAGGCCGGCGCTCGAGTTCTTCGGCATGGACGTCGACGGGCGCCTCGCCACCATCCGCGAGCTCGCCGCGGAGAACCTGCAGGCCGGCATGGATGCGGCCGACCTTGACGCCAAAGATGGCGGGTGGAAGCTCTGGAAACCCTCCAACCTCTTCGGCGACAAGGTGCCGCTGCCCTCCGAGCCTGCCCCGGCCGCCGGCGCGGGGCGCTCGCGAGCCGCCGAGGGAGCAACCGGACGCATCCAGCTCTCGGTCGACGTGTCGGGGACGACCCCGCGGGTGACCGTCAAGTCCAACGAGCCCGGCATCGAGATCTCGCCGCGCGCCGGCACGCTGCTCGTGGGGGCGCCATGAAGCTGCCCTGGATGGACCGGATGCTCACCGGCATGTGGCGCTGCGTGCCGTTCTGGGTCGAGCAGCACACCCTGACCGGCGGCCGCCGTCTCGCCATCCACGAGTTCCCCGTGCGCGACGAGGCCGCGGTCGAAGACCTCGGCCGCAAGGCGCGGCGCTTCCAGCTCAGCTTCTTCGGCGGCAACAGGGACTACTTCTACTGGCGCGACGAGATGCGCGCCGCGCTCGACGAGCCGGGCCCGGGCACCCTGAGCCACCCCTACCTCGGCGAGCTGCGCGCGCAGGTCGAGGACTACTCGATCTCCGAGACCGCGTCCGAGGGCGGTCTGTTCCGCGCCCAGGTGACCTTCGTCGAGGCGACGAGCAAGCTGCGCGTGGTCACGGAAATCGACCACGCGGGGCGCGCCAAGGCCGCCTCCAGTGCCGTGCTCGAGGCCGCGAGCGAGGACCTCGCCGACTCTGTCACCGGACCCCAGCTCGAGTCGGGCCCGATGCTCATCGATACCCTGCGCGTGCTCGACGAGCTCGGCGCTGCCGTCTCGGCCGCGCTCGCCCTCGCTGCCGCCGCAGCGGCCATGGGGGATGCGCTCGCCTTCGCCGCCGCGACCATCGACGCGGTCCGCGCGATTGCCCGCGCTGGGGTATCGACTCCGGGCCGCGCCCCAGAGCACCGCGTCCGCGTGCTCTTGTCCGCGGGCGGCGCGCTCGGGAATACCTGGCCCGACCCGACGGCCGGATTGCCCGCACAGTCGAGCTCCTGGAGCCCGACGGCGGCGACGCCACGGCAGGTCGAGGCCGCGCGCGAGCAACACGCGGTCAGCCTCTTCGGACGAACGGCCATCTACGGCGCGCTCGCCGAAGCGACCGTCGAGGCCGACTTCGGCGATGCCGACGCGGCTCTCGATGTGGCCTCGCAGCTCGACGCGCTCGCCGATGCCGTCCTCTCACACGAGTCGGTCTCCCCGCGCCTGCACGACACGGTTTGCGACCTGCGCATCGCGCTCGAGCAGTACCTGCGCTCCATCGTGCCGGACCTGCCCAGACGCACGCGGTTCACGCCGTCGGCGACTCTGCCCGCGGTGGTCATCGCCCAGCGGCTCTACGGGAACGCGCTGCGCGCGAGTCAGATCGTGGCCCTCAACGGCATCGCCCACCCGCTCTTCGTCCGCGGGGGCGCGGAGCTGGAGGTGCTCACCGATGCGTGACGAGCAGGTCTCGCTCTACGTCTGGGGCAAGGTCTTGAGCGGGTGGACCTCGGTCGAGATCATCGACTCGCTCGAGGCGCTCTCGCCGACCTTCGCGCTCTCGTATTCGGACCGAGCGCTCGAGGTCGATGGTGCGCTGCGCATCAGCCCGGGTGACCAGTGCAGCGTGCGCATCGGCGGCCAGACGGTCATCACCGGCTACGTCGACGATTCGGAGCTCGAGGAGTCTGCGACCTCGCGCTCGCTCTCTGTCTCGGGCCGCTCGCGGACCTGCGACCTGGTCGACTGCTCGGTGCCACAGCAGACGAGCGAGTGGCTCGACGCGAGCCTCGACACGATCGCATCGGACCTCTGCGCTCCGTTCGGGATTTCCGTGTCAGTGCAAGCGCCGGTCGGAGCGCCGTTCGTCCGGTTCGCGGTCGAACCGGGGGAGACGGTCATCGAGTGCATCTCGCGCGCGGCCCGAGAGCGCGGGGTGATGCTCCAGTCCTCGTCCACCGGCACTCTCGTGCTCAGCTCCGTCGGTGCCCGGTCGGCTCCCGCTGCGCTCGAGCGCGGGGTCAACGTGCTCTCGACCCAGCTCTCGTTGAGTGTCGCTGAACGGTTCTCCGAGGTGCGCCTGCTCTCGCAGTCGGACGGGGAGGACGGCCTCTTCAACAAGCCAGCAGCGCAAGCCTCGGCCGCGGCGCGCGACGCGAATATCCGCCGTCATCGACCTCTGGTGCTGGTCAGCGACTGCGGTGAATCGCAAGACAAGCTCAAGGAGCGGGCGCTGTGGGAGGTCAGCTCCCGCGCTGGCCGGGGCAGCCGCCTGAGCGTCACCGTCCGCGGCTGGGGCTCGGGCGGCTCCCTGTGGCGGCCGAACGCGCACGTGCGAGTCGTCCACGACTGGCTCGGCCTGAATACGTCGATGCTCATCGCCTCGGTCCGTCTGTCGCTCGACGAGGGCGGCACCCTCACCGAGCTCGAGCTGTGCCCGGCCGGCGCCTTCGCGCCCGAGCCCGTGGCAGCGAAGGCAAAGCCGGAGTCGACATGGCCGTGACGCTCGACATGCTGGCGCGCGTGCTCAGCCCCATCCGGCGACGGCTGCGGCTCATCGTCTCGCGCGCCATCTTGAAGGCCGATGCCGACGACTCGAAGGCGTGTCAGCGGCTCGACCTCGAGCTGCTCGCCGGCGAAGCGCGCGAAGGCGTCGCCCGCATCCAGCAGTACGGGCTCACCTCGAGGCCGCCCGAAGGCTCCGAGGCCGTGTGCATGTCGATCGGAGGCGTGCGCGAGCACATGGTCGCGGTGGCCGTCGACGCGACGGCCGACCGGCCGACGGGCCTAAAGGCCGGCGAGGTCGCGCTGTGGATGCAGGCGCACGGCATCCGCGTGCTCCTCGCCGACGACGGCCACGTCGGTCTGGGCACCGAGCCGAGCGACTACGTCGCGCTGGCGCCGCTGGTGAAGGCCGAGCTCGACTCGATCAAGGGCGAGCTCGACGCAATCAAGGAGGCGTTCACCACGCACACGCATGCGGTGGTCCTGAACACCTTGACCGCGAGCCCGACGACCACTGCGCTCGCTCTCTCCTGGTCGCCGTCCGATGTGGCGGCCGAGGAGGTCCGAGCCAAGTAGCGCCGGACGAAAGGAACAGCAGCAATGGCACCAATCGAAATGGAGCGCACCTGGCACATCGACGACTCGCGCTTCGTGCCGATGCAGGCGGACGCGACCGACACTGCGCGGCACATCTTGTGGATGATGGTCCAGGCGCTGAAGGGCATGTTCATGCCGGCCGCGCCTGTGCAGTGGACCGTCGTGGAGAGCTGTGACGGGGTGCAGGTCGCAGAGGAGGACCTGTGGACGGACGCCACCAAGATCGTGCGTGCTGCGGAAGGGACTGCGCACTCGTGGATCGTGCTGTTCAACGGCGCCATCTACCTGACCATTGATTGCTCCGGGCTGGACGAGGGCCGACTGATAAATCTGAAGCTCTCGCTCGGCCGTCCAGGTACCGCAAGCGGAGGAAGCACCATAAGGGCGCCATGGGGTACGCATGAGACCGAGGTGGTTTCATCGAGTTGGACCACGAATTTCTTCGATACGACCAACCGGGCCTGGCGCCTTCACGCCCGCATGGACGAGTACGGGGGTTTCTGGATCGGCATCTCGTCGGCGAACGTGGACCGCATTCGTTCGTGGGTCGCGGTTATGAAGCTTGCCGGTGCACCGCCTGATGATGCGTACCCTTGGGCTCTCACCGCCCAGGCGTTGACCAGCGGTCGTGGGGGCATGAGCTTCGAGAAGATCGCAGCGACGTTGTACGCCTGGGTATCGCGCACGCCAGACCTCGCGGAGTCTGTCCAGCTCGTGGCGTGCGGCGGCACACTCGGCGCCAGTTCGACCTACGTGCTCAAAAACATCGACCACAATCCGGCAGATGGCACCTATCCACGATATGCCATCCCGATGGTGAGTTCGAAGACCAACTACCGGCACGCCCGCGGGTACCTGCCGGACTGGTACTGGGGCCCGTCCGAGTTCCCGCATGGTTCCCTGATGCCTGCTGTGCCTGATCCTGCCCAGTTCGTGCTGTTCGGCGACGCGTGGTTGCCGGGCGCTGTCCCTCCGATCTGGTGAGGCATGGCTAATACGACTCTCGCAGCCCCTCTGCCTGGACGCGCCCGGATCGCGACTGCCATCCCGACGGTGTGGATGACCCGCTCGGACCCGCCGCCACCCGAGCCTCCGCCACCTCCGCCTCCGGAGCCACCACCGCCTCCACCTGAGGCCATCGGGGACCCGCGCGTCTCTCACGAGCTCGGACTGACCGGCGGACGACTCGACACCGACGAAGGGCTCAGCGTCGCGGTGATGTGCTCGTTGTTCTCCGACGCGCGGATCGACGAGGCGGAGGCACGGTCGCGTGGCATCGACGACCGGCGCGGTTACTGGGCAGACGCGTTCTCGGCGGGCGGCCCTTGGGGCTCGACCATC
>DHSB01000156.1:377-15972 GCA_002408385.1 Myxococcales bacterium UBA5297 | reverse complement strand
GCGGCCCTTGGGGCTCGACCATCTGGGCGCTCTCGCGCGCGGGTGTGACGCAGGAGACCGCGTTGCTCGTCGAGGGACGGGCCAAGGAGGCGCTTGAATGGCTCATCCCGGCCGGCATCGCGGCCTCGATAGAGGCCGCGGCTGTGGCCGTCGAGTCGGCGCTCTGTCCCCGTATCGAGTTGGCCCTGCGGATCCGTCGCCCCTCGGCCGCGGGCTCGACCACCCCGCCGTTGTGGGAGCGATTCTATGTCCTTTAAGCGGCCATCTCTCGCCTCGCTCGTCGACCTGAGCAAAGCGACGCTCAGTGGCAAGCTCGGCTCCGACGCGCCGATGCTAGAGCGGACTCCCGAGCAGGCCATTTGCCACGTCGGTGCCGCCCTCGCCGATGGCGTGCATGGCCATCTCTACTACCTCCAGCGGCAGATCTTCCCCGAGACGTGCGCCGAGGACTTCTTGCCAGCGCACGCGGCAGCGATGCGCCTGCCGCGCAAGGAGGGCGAGTCGGCCGAGGCGTGGCGGGCCCGACTGGCCGCGGCCCGCAGAGATCCGCCCAGCGGTGGCGATGCGCCCGACTTCATCCGCTGGGCGATGGCGGTCCCGGGCGTCGCTCGGGCATGGGTCGTGCCCTGCTGGCAGGGGCTCGGCACTGTCGGCGTGATCTTCGCGCCGGCGGGCGACTACGACGAGGCGCATGCACTGGCCCTGCGCGACGCGGTGCAGTCATCGCTCGACGCGCAGCCTCCTATCGGGGTCGAGCGCTCGGCTATCGTTGCGCAGGCCGTCGAGCTTCACCTCGAGCTCGCCCTCGAGCCGAACACCGGCGAAGCCCAGCAGGCAGTGATAAGCGCCATCCGCGACCACCTTCGGGAGGCTCAGCCTGGAGCGCCGGTCGTCCTGTCGAAGCTGGATGCCGCCATCTCCGCAGTGGACGGGCTGATCGACCACCAGATCATCTCCCCGTCCACCAACATCGCGCTCCCACCTCTGAGCCTGCCGGTGCTCGGCGGGATCGATTTCTTTGGGGCCTGAGTCAAGGAGGCATCATGTCGGCAGGGCTGTTCCTTAATGGCGTCAACACCGCGCTCGCGGGCCTCGCCGAGATCATCGGCACGTGCAAGGTCGTGCTCCTGCGCGCCTGGCCGCAGGCGGACACAGAAGAGCTCGACGAGCTGGTGGCCGTCCCTTCCACCGCGCTTCAGACCGGCCAGCACCCCGTCTTTGGAGCGTCGAGGACTGCGCTCGTCGATGGAGTGCGCTGTATCGAGAATGCCAAGACCATCGTGGTCGGTAGGCTCGTAGAGGACGCCTCGAACGTCGTGGGATGGGCAGTGGTCTCCGACGGCAAGCCCATCGCCTGGGGCCCGCTGGTCAACGCCCCGGGGGCCGAAATCACCCGGTCGTTCTTCGCTGGTGACGAGCTCGCGTTCTTGGCAGGCGCGCTGCGGATTGGTCTGGCCTGATGGCTGTCTATGCGCTGATCGGCGGCCCGGCGGTGGGGCTGGCAGCCAGCTCTCGCGGAGATCTGCTCGCGAGCTGCCCTTTGAGCGCGGGCATGGCTCGAGCTCGCGGACGGGCTGCCGGGCAGATCGATGCCTCGACCGACGCGCTCCTGGCGCCGGCGCTGGCGCTCCTGCCTCCTGGGCGCGCGTTCGCGGCCGCCCCAGGCAGCGTGATCCATGCGGCAGTGGATGCCATCTCCCGAGACATCGGGCGCGTTGACGCGCACGTCGCTTCGCTGGCCCGTCAGCTTGTGCCCGGGGCCGAAGGGGAGTTGCTGCCTGAGTGGGAGAGAGCAGCGGGGTTGGCCGGAGACGAAGAGGCGCTGCCTGCCCTCATCGACAGCATCGTCGCTCAGGCCGTGGCCGATGCCGGGGGTATCGCCCCAGCGTACCCGTCTCTCGACCTTAGGCGGTCTCGAGCAGCCGCCGAGATGCTCGCTCCCTCTGCGCCCCTGTCGATTGACGACCTCAGACGCCGGGCGCTGGACATGGTGCTGTACCGGTCGACGGACACGTCGGTGACCCCCACTGGGGTCGAGACCGGGTACCTCCTCGATGTCGAGGTAGTGCGGCACCTGCCGTTCCGCGCAGGTGTCGGGAGGGCCGGCGATCCGCTCTACGGCGACGACTGGGCGTTTCGCTACGACGTGACACTGGTCGGCGGAACTCCGCTCAAGGACGCTGCAGCCGTCTGGACCTGCGTGCTCGAGCGCGGGCAGCTCTTCCTCGCCTGGGTGAGGCGGGCGTGGCCACCGTGGTGCGGTCTGACCCTGTGGGCCCGTCACGAGTCGTCGCCAGAGTCACTCTCTGTCTTGACCATCAACGTCGAGGAGGATGCCCAGTGAAGCGCATCGACCATCCGTCGGCTATCACAAACAGTGAAGGTAAAAAGGTCTTCACCCCGGGCGACCCGCAGCTCGGCAGGCCGCCCACGGCCTTGACGGCAGACTGGGCGAACATGCTGCAGGAAGAGCTCGCCCACTTGCTCGAGCTCAACGGCGTGCAGCTCGATGCCTCCGACTCGAGGCAGTTGTTCAAATTGTTGCGCCGGCAGGAGCGACCGCCCATCGGTATCGGTGACTTCCGGCCGCTCCCCGGGGCGCCCTCGGCGGGGAGCGTGGTGTTCCTCGATTTCATCGAGTCGCCAGTGGGGGTCGTCTGTGTCCATGAGAACTGCGGGTCGGTGTACCTGGCTCGAGGAGGCCAAGCGGAGGTGGTCACGGGGTACGGCGACGACTTCAAGTGGGCGTCGATTGTCGTAGACGGCAACCAAGCGTTCGTGTGCGGCCTCGACGGCACCACTACCACTGTCGTGACCCACTCCATGAGTGTGGTGCCCGCCCACTTCCAGCTCGAGGGAGGTGGAGCGATGCAGGATTGGTCCTATGCCGGCCGGTTCGTGCAAGTGGGGGTGGACTCGCCGATCTGGGCGAACGTCGATCCTCGGTACGAGGCCGAATTCGTTGCGGGCCGCTTGCTCGACCCGGAGCATCTGCTGGTGATTCGCCGGGTGCGATACCTCGAGAGTGGGCTCGATGAGCTGCAGGCGGTCGTCCGATGGGTCGCCGCCGACGTGCTCTTCGAACACACCTTCTTCTCTCATCCGCTGCCATTCACGGCCTGGCCCTACGAGTTCGCGCCCGGGGTCGACCCGCGGACCCGGAGCGCCATCGCGCTACGTACCGGCGCGACGTACCCCGAGTTCGCCTGTGTCGTCGGGGACAACGACAGTACGAAGCTGGTACGCGGCCGCATCCTCGACGGGTCGTCGAACGTGGCGTTTGTTCGTGCTGACGATCTCGCGGTTGACGACTGCTCTGTCGAGCTCGACGACGGATCAATCATCGATCCTGGCATCCGTCTGGCCTGGTCGGAAGCCATCGGCAACTACATCGCGTTCCAGCCTGGTGGAACCAAGCTGTTCCGGGTCGGAGCCCTGCTTGGCGAGGTGGCCGTGATTCCACTCCAGGGCTGCACCATCCTGGACGCGGTCGACTTCGCCGGCGAGGTCGTGGTCCTGGCCGCGGCCGGCGGCGGCTCAGGCATCCAGGTAGGGGCGTTCGATGGCGACTCGATCGTCTGGCATCAGACCATTGGAGTGCCTGGTCTCGCCTTCCATTGGTTCATCCAAGCCCACATGTCACACTCGAGGCAGGTTCCGCCGTGGCGGGACCGGCGAGTCGTTGTGGCAGGAGAGCTCCTGGTCTTCCACTGTGGCAGCCGCGCGTGCGCCTCGCGGAACCCGCTCTTCGGTCCTTGGGCCGTGGTCGATACCATCGACCTCGCCAACGTGGTCGGCTCGGATGGCTCGGGACGACTCCTTGCCATCGACCGATACGGGGTCCTCGTCAACACCCCCGCGATAGGGTGATTCGGGCCCCACTTGATACTGAACAAGCGGATGCGGCGCGGGCCGTACGCACTGAACGCGGCACTGAACCAACTGGCCGGCCGGCCCGCACTGCCAACTTTCACTGCCAACTTTTTTGCGGCGTTACATCGCCCGAGGCGGCGACGGTCGTCACCCTCGGCGTACGGCACCGAGTGGGTCGACCAGCTCACCCCATGCCCGCTGCTGCTCGTCCACGGGACCGAGGACGAGGTGCTGGCGCCTGCCTCCTTGGAGCCTGAGGTTCAAGCGCGCGCGGCCCAGCCGAAGCAGCTCTACCTTTTCGACGGCGCGCGCCACCTGCTCGACGAGGCCGCCGACGAGGTCCACGGCGCGGTGGCGCGACTGGCTTGAACACCCACCTACTCGGTCGGCTGGCACAGAGCCGCTCCGCCACGAGCGCGCGCGGACCCGCTCCACCGGTGTGAGACTGGCTCTCCAAGCACTTTGCGAACGCTGCCGCCCATGCCATGCTTATGAACTCTTTTCACTGGCAATCACCAGCACGCTTAGGGTGGCCCCATGCCCGACTTCGACCTCGTCCTCAAGGGAGGCGTCATCTACGACGGCAGCGGTGCCAGCCCGATGCGCGGCGACGTGGGGATCCGCGGCACGCGCATCGCGAGCCTGGGCGCGAGCCTGAGCGGCCAGGACGTCATCGACTGCACGGGCCTGTGCCTGGCGCCCGGGTTTATCGACACCCATTCGTATTCGGACCTGGCGGCGCTCGCCGAGCCGAGCCTGGAGATGAAGGTGCGGCAGGGGGTGACGCTCGAGATCATCGGGCACAATGGCCTGAGCGTCGCGCCGCTGCGGGCCGGTGACGTCGAGAGCCGCCGCGCCCAGCTCCGCCCGCTGTTCGGCAACCCGAAGGTCGACTGGAGCTGGCGCTCGGTGGGCAACTACCTCGACGCGCTCGACCTCGCCCGGCCGGCCCTCGACCTGGCCTACCTCGTGCCGCACGGCGCGGTCCGCGAGAGCATCATCGGGCTGACCGACAGCAAGGCCGCCGACCACGATGTCTTTCGGATGAAGGGCCTGCTCGCCCGCTCGCTCGACGAGGGGGCATACGGACTCTCCATGGGGCTGCCGTTCGTGCCCTGCTTCCACGCCGGGATCGGCGAGCTCGCCGAGTTGGCGGGGGTCACGGCCTCGCGGCAGGTGCCGTGTGTCGTGCATCTGCGCTCGGAGAGCGAGGGGCTGCTCGAAGCTCTCGAGGAGGTCTTCAAGATCGGCCGCGACAGCGGAGCCGACCTGCATGTCTCCCACCTGAAGATCGCCGGCAGCGACAATTGGCCGCTCGTCGACAAGGTGATCGAGGCGTTCACCAGCGCCCGGCGCGAGGGCCTGCGCGTCAGCGCCGACCTGTATCCCTACCCGGCCGGCAGCGGCACGCTGTCGGCCCTCTTGCCGCCCTGGGCCCTGGAAGGCGGCCTCGAGCAGACGCTCGCGCGCCTGGGCGATACGGCGACGCGCGCGCGCATCCGCGCCCAGATCCTCGATACCGGCCGCAGCCTCTGGGACAACCCGTGGAAGAGCTGCGGGCCCGACAAGCTCGTCATCTGGGACCTGCCCTCCGGCCAGCGCCCCGAGACCATCGGCAAGGACCTCGCCTCCGCGGCCAAGAGCGCGGGGGCCGACCCCATCGACTTCGCGCTCGACCTGCTGCGCAGCGAGGGGCTCAACGTGCCGGTGGCGACGTTCAACCAGAACGAGGAGATTATCGAGACGCTGCTCCAGCAGCCCTTCGTCAACGTCTGCTCGGCGAGCCTGCCAACGTTCCGCCCGCACCCGCGCACCTACGGCGCCTTCCCGCGCGTGCTCGCCCGCTATGTGCGCGAGCGGCGGACGCTGACGCTCGCGGCCGCGGTCCGCAAGATGAGCGCCCTGGCCGCCGACGCCTTTGGCTTGAACGACTACGGCTACATCCTCGAGGGCAAGCGGGCGAGCATCGTCGCCTTCGACCCCGAGAAGGTGCAGGACCTGGCCACCTTCGAGACCGCCGACCGCTCCCCCGCGGGGATCCCGCACGTGATCGTCAACGGCAAGCCCGTCGTCCGCGACAGCCAGACCACCGGCGAGCGGCCCGGCCGCGTCGCGAGGCACAAGCGCAGCTAGACCCGCGGCGCCCCGGTTGCTCCAAGCCCTGGAGCAACCGGGGCGTCGAGCCAACTCTGGCCTGTCCAGGTTCGTGCGCCGGCCGCGCGAGGCACGACGAGGCACGAAGCCCAGGCTTGCAGGCCCAGGCTTCAGACTCCGGGCCATCGGCTCGAGCTTTCCGCAGCGCGTGGATGAGGCCGTTGGGCCTCCTGCAGGCCTCAAGCATCTCCATGCCGGTCTGGCCAAGGCCGAAACCGCAAAGCGGGCTATTTGCGAAACTTGGGCTTGGGCTTGGGCTTGGGCTTGATGGCATTCTTGAGCTTGTGGCTCGGCTTCTTCGAGGTGGGGTCGGGCTTGTCCTTCTGCGCTACCCGGACACCGACCTGCGCGAAGGCGCCGTTGTCGGCGGCGACGACCACGTCGGCAAAGCCGTCGCCGATCGCGGTAATCAGGCCCTCGTCGTCGACGGTGGCGACCGCGGCGTTGCCGCTCTGCCACGACAGGCGCGCGCCCTCGACCTTGCGCAACCCGTGGATGCTGCGCTGAAAGGTTGAGGCGAGCACCGTGGTCTTCTCCCCGGGCTTGAGCCAGACCGACCCCTTGTCCACCTTGACGACGTCGACGACGGGCAGCGCCACCTCGACGTTGGCCTTGGCCACCGCGCCACCGGCGTGGGCGAGGAGCATGAACTTGCCGACCCCGCGCGCGGCCACCCTCCCTTCGTCCGAGATCTCGACGCCGAGGTTGCGCACCCCGCTGTGATAGTCGGGGTCGCGCGCCTCGTAGCTCACCTTGGCCTCGACCGTCTCGCCCTCGTTGTCGAGCACTCTGGCATTCAACCGGGCGGTCGCCCCCAGGCCTTCGAGCTTGAAGCTGAGCGGCTCGGTCGACTGCAGGTTGCAGCGCTTGTCACAGTCGAGGTCGAGCTTGATGGTCGTCGGCAGGCGCACCTGGACCGGCACCAGCGCCGAGAGCCCCTCGCAGGAGACGCGGATGTCGGTGGCTCCAGCGCCGACCGCGGCGACGGTCCCATCCTGCTTGGCTTCGGCGATCGCGGTGTTGCTCGCGGCGAAGATGCAGGGCTTGTGCTCAAGAGGCTTGCCGTCCTCGTCGAGCACGCTCGCGAGCAGCATCACCGTCTCGCCCGTTGCGGTGAACTTGAGCGACAAGGGCTCCACCTGCAGCGTCGTGGGCTTGGCCTTGCAACCGGAGGCAAGCAGCGCTGCCACCAGCGCGATTCCGAGGCTTGGTCGTTTCATGGGGCGACATCATAGGGGGGACGCTCAGAAATGACGAGTCGTCGGGCCACCGACCTGCGCGGGGCCGCCAGCCTGTCGTTGCCGGGGATAGGCCGGGCAAAGGAGCGCCAGGATTCGTAGGCTCCGCCCGCTCTGTCCGGAGTGGGGATGGGGCCGCCCGACCGCGCGGGGCGCTTCGGCCCCGAAGCAGGCTCGGTGTCGAGCGCTCGCCGGCGCGACCGAGCCAAGCGGCATGCGCCCCTGGCCACCCGCGCAAGCGGCCTTCTGCCCGGCGTCGATAGACCTCAGAGTGACGCGAGCCTTTGTCTTGCGGCTTTTCAGCGCTTCGTCAGCACAAGGAGCCGGAGTTGAGAGAAGGCCTCAACTCCAGGGCTCCGGCGCTCGCCTGGCTGCGCGCTGGGCAGCTTGTCCCGAGGCTTATCGCCTGGTCACACCCTCCTGACGTTGGCTGCCTGCAGCCCCTTGGGCCCTCGGACCACGTCGAACTCGACTTTGTCCCCCTCGGCCAGGGTCCGGAAGCCCTCGGTCTGGATAGCGGTGTGATGGACGAAGACGTCCTCACCGCCCTCCTGCGAGATGAAGCCAAAGCCCTTCGCGTCGTTGAACCACTTCACACTACCGGTTGCCATCCTGCTTTCCTTTCGTCCGAGGCCTCGCCGCCCGGCGCGAATGCTGGTGAGGCGGGGCCCCGTTCTGCGCCGCGGCCAAAACGACCGCTGCCGTCTCGGAATCTAGGCATCCATCCAGGCCCCGGAAGGCACTGGGCTCGTCCGCGCCGAGAGCGGCTTTTTGCCCCTCGTCACGAATTCGCCCGGCCGCTCGCGGGTAGTATCAGCCGACAAGTCACGGGGGCCCTGGGCAACGATGGTCATGGTCAAGAGCGACAAATCCGGAAAGAAGAAGGATGCGTTCAACACGCCGTTCAAGGGCTTGAAGCAGAAGCTCGCGGTTCAGGCGCCCAAGCCTGCTCCGGTCAAGAGGCCGCCTGCACCCGCGCCGGCAGCGCCGGACGAGGAGCTGCTGTTCGCCCAGGCGATGGCCGGCGTGGTGCGCCTCGACGCCGATCCCCGCGGAGCCGCCCCGCCTCCGGCCCCACGCCCGGTACAGGTGACGAGCGAGGATGCCGAGGCGCTCGCTCAGCTCTCCGAGCTCGTTTCGGGTGAGGGCCCCTTCGACATCTCGGACACGGTCGAATACCTCGAGGGCACCGCGCCCGGAGTCGACCGGCGCATCCTCCAGTCGCTCAAGCGCGGGGAGTACGCGCTCCAAGGCCACCTCGATCTGCACGGGCGCACCCGCGTCGAGGCCAAGGAGGCCGTCGAGCGCTTCCTGACCGAGAGCCGCAGGCTTGGCCGACGCTGCGTGCTGATCATCCACGGACGCGGGCTCAACTCGAAAGACCAGATCCCGGTGCTCAAGGAGCAGCTCAAGGTCTGGCTCAACCGCGGGCGTATCGGCCGCTCGGTGCTCGCGTTCGCGACCGCGCGCCCCCACGACGGCGGCGCGGGGGCGCTCTACGTCCTGCTGCGCCGCTGATTTTCTGCGCCGGGGCACCTTGTCCCCGACCTTTCCAAAAGGAGCGACCGGATGGAGCGCCGCTTTCCTGTCTCCGACAGCGAGATCGTCCTCGTCCTGGGCGATCTCACCCGCGAGAGGACCGACGCTATCGCCAACGCCGCAAACAGCGGGCTTCTCGGCGGAGGCGGGGTCGACGGGGCGATCCACCGCGCCGCGGGTCCCCGGCTGTTGGAGGCCTGCCGCGAGGTCAAGCGCACCCTGCCCGGCGGGCGCCTGCCGACCGGTGAGGCGGTCCTCACGCCCGGCTTCGACCTGGCGGCGCGGTTCGTCGTCCATTGCGTCGGCCCTGTCTACGCGCGCGAGGGCCGTCAGGCGCCGCGCCTGCTCGCTCGCTGCTACTCGAACGCGCTGCGCCTGTGCGTCGAGCACGGCCTGGACTCGGTGGCCTTCCCGTCAATCAGCACCGGCGTCTACGGCTACCCGGTCGACGAGGCCGCGCCGGTCGCCCTCGAGGCCGTGCGCGAGCACCTACAGCGCGAGCGGCGGCCAGCCCGCGTCCGGTTCGTGCTCTTCGACACGGCGACCTTGCGCGCCTATCAGCAGGCGGCAGACGCGGTGCTCACGCACCGCCTGACCTCGAAGCCCTGACAGCGCGCGCCGGCGGCCTCGGAGCAGGAAAGCCCTTGGCGGTTGAGTCCCCGGTTTGGCCGAGCGCTGGCTCCCGCCGCGCGAGCCGTGGGAGCGGAGTCGAGCAACTGTCTTCAAGACCAAGCGCCCGAGCCCCCGCCAGCGTCGCACCGGGGCCTTGCCCGCTGTCTCCCTGGAGCAAACCGCCACGCCGAACGGGCTCACGCTCTCGCGCGCTCGGCAGCGACGGTGGCAAGCGCCAGAGACCGCTAGTCCGCCCTCCCCTCCCAGACGGCGCGCACTCCACCTTGCTCGGACTCGATCACCGAGGGCGCGCCTGGGGGCGATCGCCCGTGCCGGCGCGTGGGCCTCCGCCCGCACATTTCGCAGTGTTCGCAAGTGCTGCAGTGCCCGCGCCGTGTCCAGGCGTGCCGCAGGGCAATCAAGCTGGAATGCAGAAGGCCACCACGAAAGATCGCCCCTGGTCTGGCCCGCGCAACCAAGCGCGCGGCGAGCACCGCCCGAGTGCGGGCCGTTTGGGAGGGGCGGGGGAGCGGGCCAACCGGCGCTCGAGCCGATTCGGGCCTGCGCTCCGGGCACACGACTTCAGCCGACCGATCCGGCACTGCAGGTTCGGACTGGATCACCCGGCGGAGGTCAGCCCGCGGGGCTGAAGAGTGGGCAGCAAAGCCGCTCCTCCGCGACTCCGCTCGGGCCGACCGGCACGCGTCTCGATTCGGTTTCTTGGCAAGCCTGGCTGCGAGCCGACGGAGCAAAGCTCAGCCGCCAATCGGCACGATGCGTTGGGCTCGAGCCGGCGTCACGCCGGCCTCCTCGAGCCTGCCGAGCATCCCCGCGGGATCGTAGAAGCTCAGGCACACCTGCGCGGCCTGCACGCGGGCCCCGTTCTTCAACGGCTTGGGAACGCCCGGGACCAACGGAACGTCGTCGAGCCACGAGCCGTTTTTCGAGCCCGCATCGCGCACCGTCCAGCTCCCCGGCCCCCTCTCCAGCAGAAGCAGGTGCGTCTGCGACAGCGTGGCGTCGTTGATCTCCACATCGCAGCAGGCCCCGCGCCCCACCGTAACCTGGCCGGGCCGCGCCGCCGAGGAGACGAGCGCAAGCGCAAGGGCCTCGCCGACGCCCGTGGGCGCCGGCGTCTGGATGGGGATTCCGGCCAGGGTGCCCCCGTCCTTGTGCGGCGGCTTCCAGACCCCCGGCTCCCACACCAGCCAGCAGCACGGATAGGCGGCGAGAAACTCCTGCTGACGACCTCGGAATTTTCGCGACAAGGCCGAGATAAGAAAGCTCGTCATCGCTGCCCTCCACTTCCCTGTACGTACTGACGTCTGAGCGCCCAGTACCTCTGGTGTATTCCAAGGCTCAACGGGTCAAGCTCGAGCGCCTGCTCGAGAGATGCCAGCCCTCGCCCGGGCTCGCCGCTCGCGAGATAGGCGTTGGCCGAGGCGACCTGCACCTGCGCATTCACCTCGTTCTTGGGCCGACTCGCCAGGAACTTCCTGCGCAGCTCCTCCAGATCGTCGACCGAGAGCCCGGCAGCAATACAGCGGGCGACGCCGCGGAAGTTGCCGCGGTCGGCGTCGTGCTCGGCGCGCGCGCGGGGGGTTCCCACCGCGCTTATCGCGGCCGCGATCCGCGCGAGCGTCGCCTCGACCTGCTCGCGCTGGCGAGCCGAGATCGGCCGCTCCTTGAGCTTCGCGACCTCGCGCTCGGCAGCCCGCGCCCGCGAGCGCACCTCGCTGCACTCGGCGTCCGGCGCCAGTCCGAGCAGCCCGTAGTGATCGCCCGCGATGCGCTTGCGGTAGTAGTCGAGCACCTTCTCGGCCTTGGGGTCGTCGTCGACCGAGACCAGCTTCGGCGTCTCGCTGGGCGGCCGCCCGCGCACCAGCCGCTCGATGCCGAATCGGGCCCGCTCGTTCAGCTCGGTGAACTGCACCGCAAACCCCGTCTTCATGCCCCAGGCCTGGGCCTGCTCCGCGGCGACGTGGCGGACGACATCGCCCTCGCAGTCGACCGTGCCTTCGGGATGCAGCAGGGTGATCTCGACGCGCGTGAAGAGCGCGGGCATCGGCGGCTCGCAGCAGAGGAAGACCCCGCCGCGCGAGAGGTCCTCGGTCGTCAACTCGCGCGCCGCGGCCCCCTGCCAGCTCACCTTCGCCGGCAAGCTCGCGGCGTGGCGCGGGTAGAAGGGCCTCGGGGTCGGCGCCCTGACCGGCTGAGGGGTCGCGGGGGCGGCGAACGCGCCGAGCAGCGCCGCGCGCATCTCCAACGCGGTCTGGAAGCGGTCCTCCGGCTTCTTCGCCAGGGCCTTGAGGATGATCTCGTCGACCGCGGGAGGGAGCTTCGGGTTGTGCGTGCTCGGCGGCTCGGGCGCCTTGCTCGAGTGGGCGACGAAGTAGGCGAGCGGCGCGCTCTCGCGAAACGGCAGCCGCCCGGTGGCGAGCAGGTAGGCCAGCACGCCGAGAGCGTAGATGTCGGCGCGCCGGTCGATGCCCTGGCCTGTCCACTGCTCGGGGGCCATGAACTCGGGAGTCCCGACGGCGCCGCCGACCACCGTCTGGCCCGGCTCCAGCCTGCTGAGCTTGGCGATGCCAAAATCGACCAGCTTGACAAAGTGCGGACAGCCCTCGCGCCGCACGAGGAAGATGTTCTCGGGCTTCAGGTCCCGGTGCACCACGCCGGCGGTGTGCGCGGCGTGCAGCGCGTCGCAGGCCTGCGCGAAGATCGGCACCGCGACGCCCGGGTCGAGCGGCCGGCCGATCATCGAAGAGAGCGGCTGGCCCTCGAGGTACTCCATGACGAGGTAGTAGCGGTTGGGCGGCAGCAGGCTGAGGTCGAAGATGTTGACGATGTTCTCGTGCCCGATGAGGTTGGTCGCCTTCGCCTCGGCGAAGAACCGCTCGACCAGCGACTGGTCGGCCGCGAGGTGCCGGTGCAGGAACTTGATAGCCACCCGGCTGCCTATCGCCACGTGCTCGCCGAGAAAGACGACGCCCATCCCGCCGCGCCCGAGCATGCGGACGATACGAAAGTTGCCGAGCGTCTGGCCTATCAGCGCCTCGTCGTCGCCCGGCGGCGCACACACCCCGAGTGCCTCGCCGCCCGCGCCGATGGCCTGCGTTTGACCCGCGTCGGCACCGGGCAGCGCCAGACACGGCTCGAGCGCCGAATGAGCGGCTCCGCAAATCGGGCACTTGCCCGAGGTGTCGTTGGCGCTTCCCCCCAATTCGCTTCGCCCCTTTCGAATCAAGGCCGGGCACTCTACCAAAACCTGCCCGGCTGGGGGAACGCAAAGTTCACGCGAAGTGAGGGTTCATTCCCTTCGCGGCTCAGGAGACCGATCAACAGCCCCCTCTTAGAAGACTCGCAAGACGTCCTCGGTCCGGGCGGCTGCGGAAGGCTTGATCTGATGCCTGGGGTCTGGAGCCTGCAACCCCGGCACCCCAGTCGATTGCGGCTCGGCCGGCTCAGGGGTGCTTGACGTTGCCGTCGATGTTGTCCTCGACCGCGTCACGCCCGAGGTTGCGCCTGTCGATCGAGCCGAAGGGCTGCTCGGCGTGTCCGCCGCGGACAAACCGCCGCGCCGCCTCGGCCAAGTCGCGAAGCACCATCTCCTCGGAGTCATAGCGCTCGCGAGGCAGGCTCTTCAGCAGGTTGATGACCTCCGGGGGCGCCTCGCCGTCCTCGGCCGCCAAGACGAGCTCCGCGGTGTCGACCGGGTACTCGACGCTTCGAAGGTGCGCCATCACGCTGCGCTCTGGCCTCTCCCCGACTCCAAAAGCCATGCGTCCTCCCGTCCGCGCCGTCGCCAGCGCCCCTCGCAGCTCGGCCTGCGCCTCGTCGGCCAACGCCCGCGGATCGCGCTCGGACTCGGCCTGGCGCAGAGTGGCTTCGACCTCGGCCGAGAGCGACTCGACGGCGCGCTCGAGCGCTCCGACGAGCTGCCGTTCGGGCATCTCGACGACCTTCGCGGATCCCATAGCTGAACAATGCGCCCGGTCGGGCCCGACGAGAAGCGCGAAGTGCGCGGTGAGCGACATCAGAGGCTCCCAGGTCGGGCGACAAGCACTCTCGGCGAGGGGCGGGCGGGGGACCCGAGCCGCCCCAGATGCTCGCCTCTCCATCGAGGGTCGGGGCCCCCATCGGGCAGCCCTCGGCAACTCGGTGGGCGAGCATTGGGGAGCGTCGCCCGTTGCGGATTGGGGCAACCGCCCCCCCCCGGTCGGGGCAGTGATCCCAAATGGCCTATCTCGGAGACCGAATCTTCGGTCTCCGAGACCGGAGCTCGAGTCTTCCCGACCGAATGACCGGTCTCCCGGACCGGAAGCCGGGTCTCGCCGACCGTATGACCGGTCTCCCGGACCGGAAGCCGGGTCTCGCGGACCGAATGACCGGTCGCCCCGACCGAAGGCCGGGGCCGCCCGAGCGAATGTCCGGTCAAGGAGAGGAAACTGTCGGTCTCCCCCGAAGCGCCATTCCGAGCACCTACTTCCCCTTCCTGTAGGGCGGCGACCTCTCGTGAGCGCCCGCCTGCTCCTCGAGCTTGCTGACGCGTGCGGACAACGCAGCACGATCGGCCCGGTGTTCCTCGCGCCACTCGCGGATGAGGGAGCTGAGCTCGTGGACGTCGTTGGAGAGCGCGGTGGTGGCGGTCGCCAGCCGGACTTCCGACTCGACCACCCGACGGCCAAGGCCATCCACTTCGGACTTCACCTCGGCGCGCAGCGAGTCGAGCCGCTCGTTGGTCTGGTCGATGCGCTCTCCGAGCTCGCGGCGGGTCGCCTCGAGCTGGCTCTCGAGCGAGGCCCTGAGGGCCTTCATCTCGCCCCAGATGGAGCGCAGCAATTCGACCTGCTGGTCCGACTGCCCGTTGCCATCGGCTTTGCGTGCCATGCCCCAAGGATATTCGGGCCGGGGCCCGAGAGAAAACGCAGGCCCGACACCCAGGAAGGGCAACCGCCTACCGGGCTTCCGCCAAGTCGCACGGCGGGCGCGCCCCCGATTCGGTGATTCGGGCGAGGGCGGCTCGGGCTGACGACCCTCGCGACGGAGCGAAAGCTCCGTCCTCCATCGCTCGCTACTCGTCCGGCTGGCAGGTGACGGGCCAAGGGCCCGTCCCCCGTTGCCTTCCCGGGCCCCAGGCGGCCGATCGGCCTCCCGGAATACCCGGCTCCGGCCCCTCGGCGCCGCCGGATCCCGACCGCCCGGAAAAGAGGCCCAAAATTGGCCCCCTTGGCAACCCACTGCTAGAGTTTTCACCAGCATACAGTCGAGGCGACGCCTATCGGGCGCCCCGGATGACCCACTCCGTTCCTCTGCCGCAGGGCCGATGTCCCAAGACGCCGAACGCAAGACCGTCGCTCCCGAGAGCGAGGCGCCCCGCGGCGAGAGCCCTCCGCGCTTTCCGCCGCCGCAGCTTCGCCTGCACGACCGGCAGGTCTACGTCGGCTTTGGCGCGACGCCGCTCGGCGAGGGCCTGCTGCTCGCCGACCTCGCGCTCATCGTCCCGGAAGTCACCTTCCCGTTCGACATCGCCGGCAGCGCGGCGACCCGCTATCAGAAGAAGAAGTGCCGCTTCGGCTACCTCGACCTGCAGCTCGACCACGCGCTCTTGCACCGCGCGGTCGAGCGCATCCACGAGGCCTGCGACGAGCACATCGCCGTCCTTCGGCTCCACCTGCGCCCGAACCTGATGGAGGGCGAGGGCCTGCTCCACTCGCCCGGCAAGCCCGCCCCCTTCACCTTCCGCGTCGGCTTCCAGCCCGAGGGCACCGCGGTCATCGCCTGCGTCTATGACGTGCGGCTCTACGGCCCGGCGCCGCTGCCCGCCTCGTTCCTCGCCGCGCTGCTCGGGCGCGCCGCGGCGCGCGCCGGCTCGGTGCCCGACTCCAAGCCCTGGGGCGCGGTCGGCATCGGCTTCGACCCGGTGCCCGCGCTGCTGCGCAAGGCGGTCCCGCTGCGCGGCTTCCGGCTCCCGGAGATGGGCGACGCCCGCCTCGCGCGCGTCGAGCCGGGTCCCAGCGCCTTCCACCTGCACTTCGCGGCCAACGCCCGCGCCGACCTCTCGCTCGACGAGGGGCTGCTCACCTGCATCGAGGGCAGCCGCTCGTTCAAGCAAGGCGAGAAGCTGCTCGCCAAGGGCGATCTCGCCGCGGCCGAGGCCTTCTATCTGCGCCACGGTG
>DHSB01000156.1:0-196 GCA_002408385.1 Myxococcales bacterium UBA5297 | reverse complement strand
GCACCCGTTCGCCCAGGAGCGGCTGCTCACGCTGCTCGCGGCCCGTCCCGACGCGCAGGATCTCGCGCTCGACGTCGCGCAGGGCCTGCGCCGCGCGCGCCCGGGCGCGGCAGCCTCCTACTGGGCCGAGGCGACGCTGCGGCTCGCGCGCGGCGAGCGCCGCAGGGCGGGCGAGCTGTTCCTCGAGCTCGCCCAG
>DHSB01000253.1:9659-10503 GCA_002408385.1 Myxococcales bacterium UBA5297 | reverse complement strand
GCGCGCCCAAAAGGGGGGGGGGGCGACGGGGCGGTCTGCGACCGCCAAGCCCCCGGGCAGAGCCGAACGGCCGGGCTCCTAACCGCGGTCTAGGAGCCCGGCGCGCCCCTCGGGACGCGAATCCGGCACGGAGGCGGGGCGAGACCGACGCCTCGAGAGGCCTCGCCCGAGTCCTACTTGGCCCCGGGTCGATTCGGCTCCCCCGCGCGCAGCCTCCCGAGGAGAGAGGGGCCGAGCCTTAGGGGCTCTTCGACCCTGGTCTCGCACGCTCGGGCCGAGCGTGCGTGGCGCCGAGGCCGGAAGACGGCGCGGGGCCGATTCGGCGCTTTCGAAGCGCCTTGCGACAGGCACCACCGGCTCGCGCGGCCGCGGGCAACCCTGCCGACACCTCCTTCAGAGCATCAGCCGGGCCCTCAAGAAACCTCCGACGTCGAGCCCGAACCCGAGCGGCAACCCGTAGCGCAGCGCGAGCGCGAAGGAGGCCCCGAGGAACAACCGGTTGGGCATCACCTCGAGCTCGGCGCCCAGGTCGCCCTCGCCGATGAAGTTGGGCATCAGGAAGGTGGCGTCGTTCGCGTGGGCCATCATCATCTCGATGCCCACCCCGCCGCGGGCGACGAAGCGCGGGTTCACCACGGGGCTGATGTCCTTGGCTATCCCCACGGTGCCGCGCAGCCCGAGGTAGCCGGGGAGCGCGCCGTTGAGGCCGACGCGCCAGTCGAAGTCCATCGCCGGAAAGTCGTAGAAGAGCCGAAACGCGCCGCCCAGCCCGAAGGCGTGGAAGGCGTTGTCGGGCTCGCCGTTGAAGGCGATCTTCGGAAACGCGTAGCCGCCAAGGGACACC
>DHSB01000253.1:0-9524 GCA_002408385.1 Myxococcales bacterium UBA5297 | reverse complement strand
ACGCGTAGCCGCCAAGGGACACCAGCCCGCCGCCGAGGTCGAGGGTGAGCGAGCGGGTCGCCGGCACATAGTCGGGGTCGGCGCGATACCGCGACTCCTCGACCGTTCCGGTGGTCGCCGGTCCCGACTCGTTCCGAGAAGCCGCCCGCCGTTGCTCGGGCCGTCCGTAGCGAGAGTCGCCCTGCGCTTGGCCCGCCTCGCTCGTCGCCGGGGCTGCCCGCTCCTCCTCGACGGTCGGCTCGAAGTCGGTCGGCTCGTCGTCGGCCTCCAGCTCGCCCCTCTCCTCGTCGCCGGTGCCGGCAAAGCGCAGCGGCTCGGCGGCAAACGAGGCGCGAGGGACCAGAACGAGAACGAGGGCGAGGAGCAGAAATCGGTGAGGCATCAGGGCTTCCCGCGAGCGTGAGGGACCGGACGATTCGGCCTCTTCTACCTCGCGACCGGCGCCGCCTGCACGAAAAAGGGCCGGCGTCGCTCGGACGCCGGCCCCAGGGCCGGGGAAGCGCGTGGCCGGCCTACTGGATCCCGATTTTCTCCAGGAAGGCCTTGTTGTTCGGCTCGCGCCCGAGGAACTCGTGCAGCAGCTCGCTCGGCTCCTGCTCGCGGCCGCGGGCGAGGATGATCTCGCGGTACTTGCGGCCGATCTCGCTGTTGAGCACGCCCTCCTGCTTGAAGCGGGTGAACAGGTCGTCGGCGAAGACCTCGGCCCACAGGTAGCCGTAGTAGCCGGCGTCGTAGCCGCCCATCAGGTGGCCGAAGTTGGCCGCGAAGTGGGCCTCCTTGACCGGCTCCAAGCCGAGGATCTGGGCGAAGAGCCGCTGATCGGTCGCGTCGATGTCGACCTGCGGCCCGGAGGTGTGGAGCGTCTGGTCGAAGGTGGCGAGGAAGACTTGGCGCGTGTAGCGATAGCCCGCGTCGAAGGCGCGCGCCTCCTTGATCTTCTGGATGGTCTCCTCGGGCAGCTTCTTCGACGGATCCTGGAAGTGGCCCGACATCAGGTCGAGCACCGGCTTCTCGAAGACCCAGTTCTCGAGCATCTGCGAGGGCACCTCGACGAAGTCGCGGGCGACCGAGGTCCCCGAGTGGCTGCCGTAGCGGGCGGCGGTCAGGGTCTGGTGCATGATGTGGCCGAACTCGTGGAAGAGCGTCTTCACCTCGTCGTGCGACAGCAGCGACGGGCGGCCGGGCGACGGCGGGTTGAAGTTGGCGAGCATGACGGCGATGGGCGCGTTGTACTGGTCGCCCACCTGCCGCGCGATGGTCACCGGAGCGGCCGCGGCGTGGCCGTACTTGCCCTTGCGCGGGAGGAGGTCGAGGTAGAAGTAGCCGACGAACCGGTCGCTCGGGCGGTCGCGGATCTCGTAGAGCGCGACCTCGGGGGCCCAGGCCTCGACGCCCTCGACCCGCTTGATCTCGATGGAGAGCAGCTTCTCGTAGACCTGGAACATGCCCTCGAGCACGGTCTCGACCGGGAAGAACTCGCGGATCTTCTCGGTGTCGAGCGTGTAGTCGAGCTTCTTGACCTCGTTGAGGAAGAAGGCGACGTCCCACGGCTCGATCTTCGCCGCCGGGTCGCCGGTCTCGGCGCGCTTGAGCTCGGTCATCTTCGTGTAGTCGCCGTCGCGCTTCTCGACCAGCTTCTCCTGCAGCGCCGAGAGGAAGACCTTCACCGCCTCGCCGCTCTTGGCCATCTGCTCCTCGGTGACGAAGTCGGCGTGCGTCGCGTAGCCGAGCAGCTTCGCCTGCTCGTCGCGCAGCTTGATGGCCTCCTGCAGCAGCGGCAGGTTGCGCTCGGCCTCGCGGCTCTGGAAGGCGACGTAGAGGCGCCGGCGCGCCTCGCCGCTCTTGGCGTTCTCCATGAACGGGAAGTAGTCGGGGTACTTGGTGGTCACCACCACGCCGCCGTCGGGCGTCTTCTCCAGGCGCGCCACGAAGGCCTCGGGCAGCCCCGCGAGCTCCTCCTTGCCGACGGTGATCTTCGAGGTGTTCTCGTTGAGGTGCTGCTGGAACTGCGTCGACAGCTCGGTGAGGCGGGTGCGGATGGCGACGAGCTTGGCGAGCTCCTCGTCCGACAGCTCGAGGCCGTTGCGCCGGAAGTCGCGCATCGTCAGGTCGAGCAGGCGCTTCTGGGCCGGAGCGAGCCCCTCGGTCTTGCCCTGGTGGGCCAGGTAGCCCTTCATCGCCTGGTACAGGTCACGCCGCGCGGCGACCTTGACGAGGTACTTGCCCGCGCTCTCCTCGGCGGAGGCCGCAGCGTTGCGAACCTGCTCGTCGGTGTGGACATCTTTGAGGATGCCCGTGCGCTGCGCGGCGTCGATGTAGCTCATCACCGACTGCTCGAACGCCTCGACCGTGTTGTCGAAGGTCCTGTCGGAGTCCGGGATGGCGACGATGGCGGCGAGCTCCTGCTCGCACTTGGCCTCGGCGGCTTGGCTGCGCTTCAAGATCTCGTCGGGCGAGACTGCGTGCTCGATGAGCGGGACTGGGGCTCTTTTGATCTCGTTCATGGCGCCATTCTTCTCGGCCGCCGCCCGGTCCATCGAGGTCTCGTCTTTGCCGCCCGGCTTCGTTGTCGCACAAGAAACAGCGACGCCAGCGGCGACCGACGCGCCCAGGACCGGCGCAAGCAGCCATTTGCGGGAGAAAGCGGAAGTGCGTCTCACGGTTCTGTCTCCAATGAGGTGTGTGGGGCGAAGCGCGAACTTGTTGCCCAATCACCGCCGTCAGGCAAGCGCCTTCTTGCCCGCCTGCCCTGCGCGTGCTTGTGGCGGGAGCGCGGCGACAACGCGCGAGGGACCCGGCTCATGCCCACGCCCCCGCGGGCCGCGTGCTAAGGACTGCGGCGTGGAGAAGCGCACCTACGCGATGCTCATCGCCTACGACGGCGGTCCCTACAAGGGCTGGCAGCCCCAACCGGCGTTGGCAACGGCGGGCGGAGTGCTCGCCTGCGCGCTGCACCGGGCCGGCGTACGGGCCAATCCTTTCGGCGCCTCCCGCACCGACGCTGGAGTTCACGCGCGCGGCCAGGTCGTCTCCTTCGCCTCCCGCGCCGGGCTCGATCCGCGAGGGACCTGGCTGCGCCTCAACGAGGAGCTGCCCAGCACCGTGCGCGTGCTCGCCCTGCGGCAGGCCGAGCGCAGCTTCCACGCGCACTGGTCCTCGTGCGGAAAGCTCTATCGCTATCGGCTCTCGTTCCGCCCCGAGCGCGCGGCCTGGTGCCTGCCCTCCTCCCCGCTTCGCCCCACCCCGCTCGATCCGGTCCGGCTCGAACAGGCGCTCGGTCTCATCGAGGCGGCGCCCGACGTCTCGGCGCTCTCCGAGTCGCGCGGCGACAAGGCCCGCAAGCTGCGCCGAGCCCGGCTGCTTCGCCTCGACGACGCCGGCGCGCTGCTCGAGGTGGAGGCGGCGGGCTTCGGCAAATACCTCGTCCGCAACCTCGTTTCGGCCTCGGTCGCCCTGGCGACCGGCGCGGTCACCGCCGATGGGCTCTGGGCCATCCTCGGCGGACGCGCGAAGAGGCCCGCGCGCGCGCCGGCCGATGCGCTCTGCCTCTACCGGGTGCTCTACCCGCCGCAGCTCGACCCCTTTGCCGACGCCGACGCGCTCTCCTCACGCGGAGAGGCGGCGTTGCCGATCTTGAGCGCCTTTCGCTCGGCAGGCCTGCGCCTCTTCTGATGGAGGCGATCGCTCCGTGCCGCGAGCGGCCCAGGCGTCGCCCTGTCGAACTGCCGCCGAGAAGGCGAAATCGGACGGGTTCCGTGAAAGAATAGTCGTCTCTCAGCCCGGCGGCCGACCGGGTTTGGTTCAGGGAGGCCCCCCATGCAGCGCGAGCTCCGACTGATCGCGGCGGTTCTGATGGTCCTGGCGGCAGGCTGCTCGAGGACCGCGCCGAAGGTTCCGCGCGTGCCCATCGTGTCGATCCAGATCGACCCCGCCGAGCCGAGCCTGGCCGTGGGGAGCGAGCTGCTCGTCACCGCGCAGGGCATCAAGGCGAACGGGGCCACCGAGGACCTCTCGGACTGCGAATGGTCGGTGGCCGACGAGGCCCTCGTCGCCATCGAGGCCGAGCTCGGCACCGCCTGGCTGACCGGCCTGAAGGCTGGCGAGACCCGGCTGATCGTCCGGGCGCGCGGCGTGGTCGCCGAGGTCCCGTTGCGGGTCAGCGGCGCGATCGCGCGCAAGCTCGAGGTGAGCCCTTCGGAGCTGAGCCTGGCGATCGACGGCCTCGAGCAACTCACCGCGACAGCCACTCTCTCTGATGGCTCCACCGAGGACGTCACCTCGCGGGCGCAGTGGACGAGCGCCGACGACGGCGTCGCGACGGTCGGAGAGGAGGGCGAGGCGAAGGGCCGCGTGACCGGCGTCGCGCAGGGCGAGACCGAGGTGAGGGCCGCCCTCGACGGCCTCGAGGCGATCGCCTCGGTGAAGGTGAGCGGCGCGAGGCTCGTGCGCCTCGACATCGTCCCGCCCACCGTCACCCTGCCCCTCCACACCGCGCTGCCGGTCACCGCCGTCGCGCTCTTCAGCGACTCGTCGACCGCCGAGGTCACCGCGCAGGCCACCTGGACCTCGACCAACGAGCAGGTCGCCCGGGTCACCGCCGGTCTGGTGGAGGCGGTCGGTCCCGGGGAGGCCGTCGTCCACGCCACCTACGGCGACCTGACCGCGCGGGCGCCGGTCGCAGTGACCACCGCCCAGCTCCGCGCCGTCGAGATTGCTCCCGCCGAAGTCCAGCTCGCCAAGGGCACCTCGGCCGCGCTCCAAGCCACCGCGATCTTCGCCGACGACACGCGCCACGACATCACCTACCAAGCGCGGTGGCTCTCGAGCGCGCCGGCTGTCGCCTCCGTCAGCGAAGCGGCCAAGGGCGTCGTCAAGGGCGAGTCTCCGGGGCTGGCGATGGTGACCGCCGAGCTCCTGGGCGTGAGCGGCAGCGCCGAAGTCACCGTCACCGACGCGCTGCTCACCGCCATCGCCGTCACCCCGACGACGCTCACGCTCGCCAAGGGCTCGACCGGCGCCTTGCTCGCCACCGGGACCTACAGCGACCAGTCGACACAGGACATCACTTCGCTCGTCCTCTGGAGCTCGTCCGACGAGGCCGTCGCCACCATCTCGAATGCTCCGGCGACGAAGGGACAGGCGCTCGCCAAGAACCCGGGGCTCGCCACGATGACCGCCGCGCTCGACGGCCAAAGCGCAGGCGCGACCCTGACGGTGACCGCGGCGCAGCTCGACCTCATCACCATCGAGCCCTCCGCCGTCGTCCTCGCCAAGGGCACCGAGACGCTCCTCGTGGCGACCGCGAGCTATACCGACGGCAGCACCCTCGTCGTCACCGAGCAGGCAGCCTGGAGCTCGTCGGACAACGCCATCGCGTCGGTGACCACGACCGGCAGCCCGCGCGGCCGGCTGCGAGCGGTCGCGCCCGGCCAGGCGACGCTCACCGCGGCGTTTGGCGGCAAGACGGGGACCGCGCAGGCCACGGTGACCCCGGCCACGCTGCTCAATCTCACCGTCGCGCCCATCGATCCTTCGCTCGCCAAGGGCACCGAGCTGTCTATGCGGGCGACCGGCACCTACTCCGACGGCACGGTCCAGGACGTCACCACGCTCGCCACCTGGAGCGTGACCGATACCGCCATCGCCAGCGTCTCGAACGCCTCCGGCTCGAACGGAGTCGTCACCGCGCGCTCTGCCGGCAGCACCACCCTGCGCGCGACGCTGCTTGGCCAGACCGCGAGCACGACCCTCACCGTCACCCCCGCCTCGCTCGTCGGATTCCGCGTCGCGCCCACGAGCGCGATCCTCGAATACCAGGGCTCGCAGCAGATCGCCGCTACGGCCACCTACAGCGACGGCACCGTCGTGGACGTCACCGTGACCACCGACTGGACGAGCGCCGATCCCTCGGTCGCGAGCGTCAGCTCAACGGGCAATGCGCGCGGCCTGATCCGAGCCGGCCGCGCCGGGCAGACGGTCGTGACCGCGTCTTTCGGCGGCAAATCGGCGACCGTCGACGTCACCGTCCGAGCCCCACGCCTGACCAGCATCGAGATCCGGCCCGGCTCGATCTCGCTGCCCGCCGGCACCGAGGGACAGCTCAACGCCTTTGCCACCTATGCCGACGGCACGGTGCGCGACGTGACCTCCAGCGTCGCCTGGACCTCGTCGGCCGGGCACGTGGTCGTCGGCAACGGCGCGACCGGCGGAAGGCTCACCGCGCGTTCCGCTGGAAGCGCCACGATTTCCGCGACCCTCGACGGCGTCTCCGGCACCGCGACGGTGACGGTCACCCCGCCGCTCGCCGAATCGCTCACCATCTCCCCGACCACCGCGACGATCCCGGCGGGCGGGAGCCGCGCCTTCACCGTGCGCGCGTTCTTCTCCGACGGCACCAGCCTCGAGGTCACCGAACACACGGCCTTCACCTCGGCCGACACGGCCATCGTGGGCCTGGTCGACAACGAGGCGGTAGGCGTCGCGCAGGGCGGCCCGGTCACCATCACCGCCCGCTACAACGGCCTGAGCGCCACCGCGCGGGTCACCGTGACTGAGCCGACGCTCAGCTCGATCACGCTCTCGCCCAACGGGCTCGTGCTCACCAAGGGCGACACTGGGCAGTTGCGCGCCCTCGGCAGCTACTCCGACGGCTCGAGCCGCGAGGTGACCGCGGACGCGGCCTGGTCGTCGAGCAGCCTGTCCGTCTGCACGGTCAACCTCGGCCTGGTGCGCGCCATTGGACCGGGCAACGCGACGGTCACCGCCACCCTGCTCGGCAAGACCGGAAGCGCCAACGTGCTCGTCGAGGCGCCCACGCTGCAGCGGATAGCGATCGTGCCGCCCAACGCGGTGCTGCGCCCGAACCTCATCTACCCGTTCCGCTCCTACGCCCTCTACAGCGACAGCTCGGCCAGAGAGGTCACCACGGCCTCGGTCTGGACCGCCGACAATCCGTCGGTCGCCGAGCCGATCAACTACTCGGGTTACTGGGGCGTCTGGGCCAAGGGGGTCGGAACCGCGGAGGTGCGCTCGAGCTACGACTGGCACACCGGGACCACGATGGTGCAGGTCTTCAACTCGACCCTCACCGGCGTCGAGGTGAGCCCGGCGCAGGCGAGGCTGCCGGTCGGAGTGGCGGTCAAGCTCGGCGGCGTCTTCTCCTACACCGACGGCTGGGCCGTAGAGATCCAGAACCCGGACTGGAGCAGCCAGAACAGCTCCATCGCCCGCGTCGACACCAACGGGGTCGCCACGGGCCTGTCGCGAGGGACCACGAGCATCTTGATGTACGCCTACGACTCGTGGGGTATGGCCTACGAGGCCTCGGCGAGCATCGAGGTGACCTCGGCGACGATTCAGCGCATCGAGCTCGACGTGCCTTCGCGCATGGTCGTCGGCCTTGCCGCGCGGGTGAAGGCCGTGGGCGTCTTCTCCGACGGCTCGCGCATCGACCTTGGACCGAGCCCGGTCTGGTCTTCGTCGAACACGACCCTGGCGCGCATCGTGCCCGACACCCGCGGCGCCAAGGTGACCGCCCAGGCGGCCGGCTCGGTGACCATCGGCGCCTCCTTCGGCGGCGTGAGCGCCAGCGTCTCGGTGACCCTGGCCGACACCGACCTGAGCAGCCTCTCGATGTCGGTCCCGCAGACCACGCTGCCCATCGGCGCGACGAGCACCGTGAGGGTCGAGGGGCTCTTCGCCGACGGCACCCGGCTCGACCTGACCGACTCGGTCACCTTCGACTCGTCCGCGCCGGACATCGCGCAAACCACCAACGGCATGTTCGGCAATGCGCTGGCGCCCTACGTCATCGCGCAGTCCGCAGGCACCGCGACCGTCAAGGCCTCGCTCAACGGCAAGTCGGCCAGCAAGACGATCACCGTGCGCGGCGCCAACCTCTCGTCGCTCGCGCTGGCGCTCGGCACGGCGCCTCCGTCGTCGACCTTGACGCTCTCGGGCCCCGGACCGCATCAGCTTCGCGCGGTCGGCACCTTCTCCGACGGCACCAGCGCCGACGTGACCGTCTTCTGCAGCTTCAGCCCGGGCAAGCTCGGGTCGGGCGTCGTCGCGACCATCAGCAACGTCGTCGCCGGCCAAGTGACCGTCATCTCGACCGGGCGCGAGACGGTGAGCGCTACCTACGCCCCGAGCTTCATCGGGCAGCCGACCGTGAGCGGGTCGGCGACGCTGATCGTGCAGTGAGCGTTGGGGCGAAGCTCGCCCCCCGCCAAGCGGGCCGCGGCTTCGCCCCTATGCAACGAAGCAAGAGGGCGGCCTTCCCCCGGCGCGCCGGAAGTCTAGAGGTGTCGCGAAACCTTCCTGACCTCGGCCTCGCGCCGCTCGGCTTGGCCGTCGCATTCCGAGGGACGAGTGGGCGCAGTCGAACGGCCCTTCAGCTCCGCACCTGCCCCACCGAGCGCGCGCCGGTGCTTCGACACCTCTTCAGTGGCCTGCTCGCCTCCTGAGCGCCTTGCGGAGAATCCGGCGAGCGGCGTTCGCGTTGCGGCTCCGAATCAGCGCTTCCGCCAGGGCCTCGAGCCTCTTGGGGTCTACGAGCGTGTCGAGCCGCGCCTCGTCCTCTTCTTCGAGCGCATCGATTTGGCGCAGAGCGCACAGGCACAAGCGCCGAAGCATCACGAGGGCCACATGTCTCTCGAGATCGCGTCCTTGCTCGAGCCCCCGCTCGAGGCCTTCCTCGATCCCCTGCTGAAGGCCTCGCTTGAGCCCTTCCTGCCGTCCCTCGTCGAGCGTAGCCTCGTAGGTCGAGGACTTCATGAAGACCTCCTTCGGCACCATCCATCTCAAATCTTTGGGCTCGAAGCGGGTCCCCGCAATCCAGTAGAGGACGGACTCCAGCTCCCGGCGGAGGCGTTCCTCCTCGACCGACTCGAGCTGCTCGAAGGCTGTTCGAATGCTCTCCAGGGAGACGTCGTGACACAGGGGCACCGTCGCCCACAGCCCGGGTGCCGGCCAGGCCAGAACGGACTTGGCCGACAGCTTCCATAGGGCGATAGCCTCGAAGCGGAAGCTCACCTGCTTGCGCCCGTCGAGCCTGCCGACATAGACGTTCTTCGGCCTGCGCCGGGACGCACCTCGCTTGAGGTAGATGACGACCGTCCTCACCGGACGCTGCAGAAGCAGGCGGGCAAGGCACCAATGCTCAAAGGCGCGCAAGCCCGCATCGGCCCGCGGCTCGGCCTCGAACTCGAGGTGAAAAACGGTCCCGTCGCCCGGGTCGTCTCGGTACTCGAGGAGCGCATCGAGCGGCCGAGGCATCCGCGGCGGCGGGGCGAACTCCTTGTCGATGGGCCGCAGTCCCCGCGCGCCATCGAAGCCCGACACCAGCCGCAGGAGGTCTTGCGGCCGCGCGCGCGCCAGCGTCTTGAACGTCAGGTCCCACAGCCCCATGTGCCCCCCTCAGGCCGATGGTGGTCGAACCGCGCGAAGCTCGCGGCCGCCGTGCAGCCCTTCGCTCGAAGTCGCCGCAGGTCGTCAATCCCTCGCGAACGCCGCTCGCCGGATTC
>DHSB01000189.1 GCA_002408385.1 Myxococcales bacterium UBA5297 | reverse complement strand
ACGACCGGCGGCGACGGCGCGGGCGGGGGCGGCGGCGAAGGCAGCTCGGGCGCGGGGAGCGCCTCGGCACTCGAGCGCCGCAGCCAGGCGGCGGCGACCAGGGCACTGGCCTGTTCGAGCTCGGCGCAGGGGCGCTCGACCCCCAGCACCTTGCGTCCGAGCAGCCGGTGCTCGGGGTCGCGCAGCTCGATGACCAGGCCGTCCTCGGAGTGGACGAGGCGCACGTGGCCGTCGGCGCCGGGGGCGAGCGTCGCGATTCGGCGGCCGACGTCGGAGGCCGCGGGGCATGCGCCCGAGCCTTCGACGGCGACCGCGCCGACGAGCAGGGGCGCAAGCAGCAGGACTGGATGCACGAGCGGTGGTCCTCCAGGGGCGCCTCCACGGCCGAATCAGGAGCGCGCGCCGGTGACATTGAAAGGTTCGACCGCCTGGAGGATCAAGGGTCTTGTACCCGATTCGACAACGGAGCGAATTCCCATGAAGCCCCACTGCCTCAACGCACTCGTCCTCTCGGCGCTGTTCGTCCTCGGATGCTCGGAAACCGAGGAGGTCGTCGGCAAACAGCACGACGCCGGAATCCCCGCGGAGTTGTTGGAGTCGGCCCAACGGCTCGGCACTGCCTGGGCCGGGAAGGAGGCCGCTTGCGAGAAGGCGGAGCTCGAGCTCACCCGGGCCTATTGGACGGCCTTCTTCGAGAACCAGGCCGCGGCGGTCGCTCCGGGCGGGCTGCTCTTCGACCCCGCCGCGGTGACACCCTGCGTGGCGGCGATGGAGTCGCTCGCTTGCCATGAGGTGGGCCTCTCCATCCCGCCCGTGCTCCCGGCCGCCTGCGACGAGGTCTTCTACGGAACCGCGGCTATCGGCGAGCCCTGCAACCCCGGCTGCGAGCGTGGCGCGACCTGCCTGCTCGCGCGCCAGTCCGACGCCTGGTGCAGCCGCTGCGTGAAGAGGCTGGTCGAGGGCGAGGTTTGCACCGACGAGCCCGCCGAAGGCCGCTGCGCGAGCGGGCTGGTCTGCTCCGGCGGCAAGTGCGCGCGCCCGCGCGCCATCGAACAAGGCCAACCGTGCGATCGCTTCGATGCGGCGGCGGTCTGCGAGGCGGGCAGCTACTGCGCCGAGTCGGAGCTGTGCGAGCCGCGCAAGACCTCGGGCGGGTGCTTCTGGAGCGATGAGTGCGCCCCGGGCTACTCCTGCGTCGAGGGTGGGTGCCAGCGCTGGAAGAGTCGCGGCGCCACCTGCAGCTCGCCCGACGAGTGCGAGCCTCACGCCTCGTGCAGCGATCCGGGCGGCTGCGACGCCGAGCCGTTCTTCGTCTTCTTCAAGGCCGGGGTCGGCGTCGGCCAGTCGTGCGCTGAGGACCCCTGCCAGCCCGCCCTCGCCTGCTCCGAGCAGAGCTCGGTCTGCGAGCTGTTGCCGCGCTGCGAATAGCCGGCATCGAGCCTTCCGGGCCCGCCCTCGGTGACTGAACCGAGGGCGGCGGCTCCTGCGACGGCGGCCAGAATCCGGAGTGAGTGCGCGCCGTTCCTCGCGCTGACTCCCGACGCTCTTCGAGGCCGCGCGCGCCGAAGCGCGTCGCCGGCTCGTCTCGCTGCGCCCGGCCATCCGGCCGAGGGTGACAGGGAGCGCGCAACCCCGGCGTGTCGGCGCGCATCCAAGCGGAGGCCGGGGCGCGGCCAGACCTCGACCTCGCCTCGCGCCCTTGGTTACCGTCGCCCTCGCGCTCGCCCGGCAATCGAAGAGGCGAGCCGACACGCAGTCGAGCCGGAGAGTGTCCCGATGCAGCAGGCCACGCGCTTCAACCTCTTCTACGCGGTCATCGCCATCAGCGGGGTGATGCTGATCCACGACTTCTGGGTCGGCCGCCAGGCGGTCACGCCCATCCCCTACAGCCAATTCCAGACCCTGGTGCGCGAGGGCAAAGCGAAGGGGATCGTCATCACCCAGAACGAGATTCGCGGCGAGTTCACCGAGCCCGCGTCGCCCCGGAAGCGCTACTTCGCCACCACCCGGGTCGATCCGCAGCTCGCCGAGCAGCTCGGCAGCCACGGCGTCGAGTTCTCCGCGCGCGTCGAGAGCCGGGTCCTGCCGGCGCTGCTGTCCTGGCTCGTCCCGACCGCGCTCTTCTTCGGCGTCTGGTTCTTCCTGATGCGCCGCCTCTCCAACCGCGTCGGGCAGGGAGGGGGCCTGATGTCCATCGGCAAGAGCAAGGCGAAGGTCTACGTCGAGACCGACACCAAGACCGGCTTCGCCGACGTCGCCGGGGTGGACGAGGCCAAGGAGGAGCTCGAGGAGACGGTCGCCTTCCTCAAGGACCCGGGCGCCGGCGGGCGGCTCGGGGCCCGCATGCCCAAGGGGATCCTGCTCGTCGGCCCGCCGGGCACCGGCAAGACGCTGCTCGCGCGCGCAGTGGCAGGCGAGGCCGGGGTGCCCTTCTTCTCCATCTCGGGCTCGGACTTCGTGGAGATGTTCGTCGGGGTCGGGGCGGCCCGCGTGCGCGATCTCTTCGAGCAGGCGCGCGCCAAGGCCCCGGCCATCGTCTTCATCGACGAGCTCGACGCGCTCGGCCGCGCCCGCACCGCCTCGGGGCTGGCCGGCGGGCACGACGAGAAGGAGCAGACCCTCAACCAACTGCTCGTCGAGATGGACGGGTTCGACCCGAGCAGCGGCATCGTCCTGCTCGCGGCGACCAACCGCCCCGAGGTGCTCGACCCGGCGCTTTTGCGGGCCGGGCGCTTCGACCGCCAGGTGCTCGTGGACCGGCCCGACAAGCGCGGGCGTGCCCAGATCCTCGAGGTGCACATCAAGCGCATCAAGGTGGGAGGAGACGTCGAGCTCGAGCAGGTCGCCGCGCTCACCGCGGGCTTCACCGGCGCCGACCTCGCCAACCTGGTCAACGAGGCGGCCCTCGCGGCCACCCGGCGCGGGGCCGAGCAGGTGGCGATGGCCGACTTCAACGCCGGCATCGAGCGGATCATCGCCGGCCTCGAGCGCAAGAACCGGCTGCTCAACCCGCGCGAGCGCGAGATCGTCGCCTACCACGAGATGGGCCACGCCATCGTCGCCTCGGCGATCGCCGGCTCGGACCCGGTGCACAAGGTGTCGATCATCCCGCGCGGCATCGGCGCGCTCGGCTACACCATCCAACGCCCCACCGAGGACCGCTTCCTGATGACCCGCGCCGAGCTCGAGAACCGGATGGCCGTGCTGATGGGCGGCCGGGCCGCCGAGCACGTCGTCTTCGACCACCTGTCCACCGGCGCCTCGGACGACCTGGCGCGCATCGCCGACATCGCCCGCAGCATGGTGACCCGCTACGGCATGGAGCCGGCGCTCGGGCACGTCGCCTTCGACGGCGATCAGCGCTCGATGCTCGGGCCGGGCGGCGAGGCCTTCCGCCAGCGCGCCTACAGCGAGGACACGGCCCGCGAGATCGACTGCGCGGTGCGCCGGACGGTGCTGACCAGCTTCGACCGGGCCCGGGCCATCTTGATCGAGAACCGCGAGGTGCTCGAGGAGAGCGCGCGCCTGCTGCTCGACAAGGAGACGCTCGACGCCGCGGATCTGGCGCGCCTGTTCGCCCGCCTCGTCCCGGCGGCGCCGAGCCCGAAGCCCTCGGCGGCCACCTGCGCGGGCGCGGCCCCCGAGTCCTCCCGTGCCGTCGGCTGAGGCTGCCGGGTCCACCTCCAGAGAATCCGGGGCCGAGGCTCGGCGCGCCCAAAAGGCGCCTGTCGCATCGCCTATGGACGGGGCATTCCCCAAGCGGCGGCCCGACGGGGCCGAGCCGGTTCCTTCGCGCCCTCGAATTCCGAGGACCGGGCCACCGGCGATAGCGCCTGGTGTCCGCCGCCGCGGCCAGGCGGGCGCATCGGCCCTCGAGCTCCGCCCACACCCGGGCGACGACGGAAACGGCCGGCCCGTGCGCTTGACGCCGCGGGCGGCGTCGCAGTCTAGTCCGCAGCCCGCCCCTCGCTCGGAACCCGCTCTCGACAGGAGCTGCTCGTGCGCACCTGCTCCTCCCTGCCCGTCACCGCCGTCGCCGCGCTGCTGGCGGCCGCGTCCTTCGTCGGCTGCGGCTCCGATGACCCGCGGGTCGAAGCCTCGGCCGATGCCGGCTCGCCCGCCGACGCGGCCACTTTCGACTCGGGCCTCGACCCCGAGCCCGACGCCGGGCCGTTCGACGCGGGCCTCGCTCCCGAGCCCGACGCGGGGAGCTGCTCGGTCGCCGAGTGCCCGCCGCTCGCCTGCCGGATCGCCTCCTGCGCCTCGGGGAGCTGCGCCTACGCCGCGGCCGAGGACGGCGCGGCTTGCCTCGAGTCGGGCGAGGCAGGGCTCTGCCACGCCGGGAGCTGCCGCACCGCCTTCCGGCACACGCGCGGGCTCTGCGTCGTCGCCGACTTCGCCGACGCGACGCTCGAGGGCCACACCGGCGCGGGCCTTCGCAGCCTCACCGACGTGCGCGCGATGCTCGAGCAGATGGAGCGCCATTGGTGGTGGCTCAGTCTGGGGACGCACCGGATGGAGTGGGAGCTCACGCGCATCCGGCTCGATCAACCCCTGAGCGACGAGGCCTTCAGCGACTGGGCCGAGTACCGCGACGCGGTGGTGGGCAAGCTCGCCGAGACGGTGGACCTGGGCGACTTCGACGCCGACGGCGACGGGCTGCTCGACACGATGTGGGTCATCGCCTCGACCCACGACCGGGCGCCGGCCTACGTCATGGGCGGCGCCTCGCGCCACCTCGGGGCCAACCTCTTCGTCGACGCACAGTCGAGCCAGAGCGTCGCGGTCGGCGCCTACGGCAACTTCAACCACGAGGTCTGCCACAACCTGGGCCTGCCCGATCTCTACGGGCCTTTTGGGACCATCGGCTTCCTGAGCCTGATGCACGACTCCTGGGCGCTGCCGGCCAACGGGCTGAGCGCCTTCGACCGGATGAAGCTCGGCTGGTTCGAGCCGCGGCGCATCGACCAGACGACCCGCCGCGTCGAGCTCGAGCCAGCCGAGCAGGCCTTCTCGGCGGTGCGCGTCGCCACCGCGCGCGCCGCGGAGTACTTCCTGATCGAGCACCGGCGCCGCCCGGAGGCCGGCTACGGCTCGGCGCCGGCCGAGCGCTACGACGGCCTGGCGATCTTCCACGTCTTCGAGCCCGGGCATCAGGGGATGGACCCGCCGCTGCTCAAGCTCGAGCCGGCCGACGGCGCCATGGCGCCGGACACCTTCCCGCAGCCGGCCGACTTCTGGGCGCCCGAGACCGGCGCCGGCCACTTCGTCGCGCGCAGCCACCTGACCGGCGGCGAGCTCTTCCGCATCGAGAACCTGGAGCGCACCGCGCGCGGCCTGCGCTTGGACGTGGTGATGCTCCCGGACGCGTCGTCCCCGGCGGACAACCTGCTCGCCAACGGCTCTTTCGAGGACGGCGCGGGCCCGCTGCCCGACGGCTGGCAGACCGGGGCATGGCTGGACGAGCCGGATACCTTCGCCTGGGACACCGCGATCCGCCACGAGGGAGCGCGCAGCGCGCGCATCTCCAACCTCGGTGCGCCCAACGACGCCCACTTCTCGCAGCAGGTGGGCGGGCTGACCCCGGGGGCGCCCTACCTGCTGTGCGGCTGGCTGCGCGGAGAGGCGATCGTCGGCTACGAAGACGCCTCGGCGGGCGCCAACCTCTGCCTGATGGGCGGCTGGACGCGATCGCCGGGCCCGTTCGGCACCTTCGACTGGCAGGAGCAGTGCGCTGCCTTCTCGGCCGATTCGAACGAGGTGACCGTGGGCTGCCGGCTCGGCTTCTACTCCAGCACCGCGACCGGGACCGCCTGGTGCGACGCGCTGACGCTCACGCCGCTGCAGAGCGCGTTCTGAGTAGGCCTGCCGCACCTCGCGCCCGTTCCCTTTCGCCCTCCGGATAGACTGCGTCGGCTGCCTTTCGATCGACGGGCGGCGCGCCTAGAAGAGCCGCCGGGGACGGAAGCTCATCGCCAAGGAGTCGCCATGACACGCAAGCTGCTCTTCGTCGTCTTCACCAACGAGCCCTGTCGCCGCAACCACGCCTTCATGTACGCCATCGACCTCGCGCGCCACGGGCACGAGGTCCGCGTGGTCATCGAGGGCGAAGCGACTCAGTGCCTGCGCGAGCGCACGGGCCGCTTCGGCGAGCTCTTCGACGAGGCCCGCGGGCTCGGCATCCTGGCCGGAGCCTGCAAGGCAGCCTCGGCCGGCTGCCGCGACGAGGCGCGGGACGTGACCTCCCTCGCCGGCGAGATCGGGCTGCCGCTGCTCGACACGCTCGATGGCCACGCGGGCATCGAGCCCTTCGTTCGCGAGGGCTTCGAGGTGGTGACCTTCTGAAGTTGGGAGTTTTGAGTTGGGAGTTGGGAGTCGATGGCCCGGGCTTCGCCCGAAGGCATCGCATCGCCCGACCCGACGAGCGAGCACCAACTGCTCCCACGCGAACCCCGGACGAGACGCTCGCTGTGTGGCGGGAGGCCGAGACGCCGCGCGTGAAGGCCCGCCGATGCCACCGGCGCTCCCCGCCAGCTCTCGCTCGCGTCCGGCAGTCGGACGATCGGCACACCAGCCCTCCCGCGACGCGGTGAACCCGTCTGAAGAACCCTGGCTCCCAGTGTGTTCCGAGTCTTCGCGAGGCTGTCCCAATGATGCAGCTCCTCCTTCAATACGGCGCTTGGATAGCGGTCGGTCTGCTGATCGCCTGGACGTTGATGCGGCGACGCGGCGACCTCGCGCCGGCCGACGCGAGACGCCTGGTCGGTGAGGGGGCACGGCTCGTGGACGTCCGCTCGGCCGCCGGGTTCGCCTCCGGCGATATCGAGGGCGCGGTGAACTTCCCGGTCGAGAGCTTGGACACGCGGTTGACCGAGCTCGGCGAGGAGGACCGGCCGACCATCCTCTACTGCGCTTCGGAAGCCCGTAGCGCGATGGCGGCCCGGATGCTCAAGGCCCGCGGGTGGACCCGGGTCCACGACCTGGGCGCCATGTCCCGGTGGTAGCGGCAGAGGCCCGCGGCCAGAAAGGGCTCGTGAGCCTTCCCGCACGCTCGCCAAGCGACGAAGCAGAGCCAAGCGGGGCCAGCCGGTTGCACCCGACGGCCGCAGATTAGGCCGGAAGACTGCACGAGGTGACTCGCATGGCCGCTCGCAGCACGCTCGGAAGGACACTGGCCGTCGGCTCGGCGCTCACCGGCGCGGGGCTCGCGCTCTACCTCACGCGCGTCCGCCCTTGGCACATGCGCTGGAACGCGACCGACGAGGAGCTGCGCATGGCGATGCCGGGCGACGAAGAGGTCGGCCGCCCGCACTACGACGCGACGTGGGCCATCACCATCGACGCCCCCTCGGACCTCGTCTGGCCGTGGCTCGTGCAGATGGGCGAGGGGCGCGGCGGTTTCTATAGCTACGACTTCGTTGAGAACCTGATGGGGATGCACGTCCGCAGCGTCGATCGGCTGATGTCCGAACACCAGGTGCTCAGGCCCGGCGACTTCATCCCTGCCGGCGCCGGGCCCGGCCTCTACGTCAAGCGCGTCGATCCCGGCCGCGCCCTGGTGCTCGGCAGTCCGCCGTCGTTGGAGGGCGAGCTCTCGGCCACCTGGGCGACCGTGCTCATTGACCTGGCGGACGGAAGGACGCGGCTGATCTCTCGCAACCGCTTCCGCATCCATCGCTGGACACCGGGCAAGGTGCTGCAATTCGCCGTGCTCGACCCCGGCATCTTCGTGATGGTGCGCAAGTGGATGCTGGGAATCAAACAGCGAGCCGAGGCGCTCCACGCGCGCACGTCGCGGCCGGAGGCGCCCGAGCCTCCGACGCTGCATTAGCCGGGGCAGAGGGGCTCGGGAGGGACCTGTGCCCGAGTTTGACAGTCGTTCG
>DHSB01000152.1:73159-74783 GCA_002408385.1 Myxococcales bacterium UBA5297 | reverse complement strand
TTTGTGGCGCCGCAGGTCGCGCAGGTCGAGCTCGACACCAGCGAGCGGCCTTTCGAGCCGGGAGTGCGCGGCAGCTCCGAGCCGGGAGCGCTCGAGACCTCGGGGCTCGAGCTGCAGGGGGCGGACGAGCAGGCCGACTGGAAGGGTGCACCGGCCTGGGAGTCGCCCGCGGCGGAGAAGCCTATCGAGGGCGACGAGGCTGCGCCCGGGCCTCCGCAGGCACCTGCAGAGCCCAAGGCAGCAGAGCCGGCGCCGGGCGAGGTGCTGCTCGAGCTCGAGCTCTCGCCCGAAGAGATCGGGTTGCCTGTCGGTGCTCTCGAGGCCGAGCCGGTGGCACTCGAGGCGCCCGAAGGGTCGCTGGTCGAGGCCGAGCCCGCGCGGGCGGGGCCGCCGGCGGCGCCCGCCGAGCCTCAGCCGGAGCGCGACGACGTGATGTTCGCCGGTGACGGGTCGGCAGGGTTCTCGCTCGGCGATATCGATCTGGGCGAGCCCGAGCTCGTGGATATCAAGGCGGCGCCCGCGGCCCGCGCCAAGCCAGAGACTGTCGAGGCGGCGCCAGAGCAGGAAGCGGTGGGGGCCGTCGATTCGGCCCACTGGTTCGAGCCTCCCGAGGGGAGCGCGCCGACGAGCCTGGCGGACCTCGAGATCGCCCGGATCGACGAGGACGCCGAGAGCGAGGTCCTCGTCGTCTCCTCGGACCTGCCGCAGGACGTGGACGACCTGCCGCAGATTCCGCTCTTCTCGGACCTGTCGCGCGAGGCCTTCGTCGACCTCGCATCCCGCTGCGCCCTGGTGCGGCCGCAGCCCGGCGAGACGATCGTGGAAGAGGGCTCGGTCGGCAGCTCGTTCTTCGTCATCTCGAGCGGTAGCGTGAAGGTCTGCAAGGGCGAGGTCGTCGTGGCGCGCCTGAAAGAAGGCGCGTTCTTCGGCGAGATGGCGCTGCTGTCCGGAGCACCGCGCGCCGCCTCGGTCGTCGCCGAGGAGGAGACCGAGTGCTTGGAGATCTCCGCCGGGCTGCTCGCCGGCCTGCAGCGTCGCTATCCCCACGTCGGACAGGTGCTCAAGCGCTTCGCCCGTCAGCGGCTGCTCGCCAACATCATGGCGACGAGCCCGCTCTTCCGGCCCTTCGACAAGAAGACGCGCAACGGGCTCGTCGAGAAGTTCAAGTCCCGCGAGGTCGCGGACGGCGAGGTCATCCTGCGCGAGGGCAGGATGAGCGACGGCTTGTTCGTGCTGATGAGCGGCGAGCTGCAGGTGCTCAAGAACAAGGAAGGCGCCGACGTGCCTCTGGCGACGCTCAAGGAGGGCGACGTCTTCGGTGAGATCTCGCTGCTGACGAAGAGCCCGGCGACGGCGACGGTCAAGGCGGCCAAAGGCTCGACGGTGTTGCGGTTGCCGCGCGAGGACTTCGACGAGGTGATCAGCGTCCACCCGCAAGTCCTGATGCTGGTGAGCGAGCTGTCGGGCGAGCGGCTGCAGATCCAGCAGGCGCTCGAGGCGGGCACCATCGCGGCGGGCGAAGACGGATTGATGCTCGTTTGAGTGGTGTCAGAGAGGCTCGGACGGCGGGCTTCTCCCGGCCGATCGTCCGCTCGAGGGGACAGTGGGCGTCCGGGCTGCGGCG
>DHSB01000152.1:72084-73013 GCA_002408385.1 Myxococcales bacterium UBA5297 | reverse complement strand
GCGGGCTCGCGAGGGCGAGTCCGCGGCCATCGCTCCAGGCGTCGATCCTCAGCGCAGCGCGAGGCGGGTCGTTACTCGCCGCGAGCCCGCCTCTGGAAGGAGTCGCGCTGGATGAGCCCGGACTCCACGAGCATCTCCACGAGCACGCGCAAGGCCCGGGTCTGGTGCGTCGCCAGCTCCTCGAGCCTCTCGAGGCGCGCGGTGAGCGCGTCGAGGCGCGGCGAGCAGGCCTGGGCGGGCTCGGCCGCGGGCGCCTCCGAGGAGGCCTGGGTGAGCTGAGCCGTAGGCGCCGCCGAGGGAGGAGCGACGCGCTGGTCGGTCGGAGTGAAGCCGGGGAGGGCAGGCCCGCTGTGCTCGCGCGAGTCGCCGTAGTAGTAGCGCCGAATGGCCCGATCGATGTCGTAGGCACCGGCGATGACCGGCTCGATCGCACAGTCGGTGTGCCGGGCCACCTCTTTGAGGACAGCGGGGTTGGTCGGATCACTGGTCGCCAGGCGCAGTACCCGGCGTGCAGAGTCGGTGCCGACCGGCATGACGCCAAGGCGCTCGCAGACCTGGATCGACAGCAACTCGGGCACATCTGCCGGCAGGTGTGTCGTCGAAAGATCGATACAGGGCATGCCGAGCTGGCGCGAGAGCGCGAGGCTCATCGTGCGCTCGTCGAGAAAGCCCAGGTCCACCAGGTGCCGCCCGAGCCGCCCGCCCCACTTCTGCTGTTCGGCGAGCGCGCTCTGGAGCTGGGCTTTGGTGATGACCTGGGCCTGAAGCAGGATCTCGCCCAGACGCGGCGGCGGCCCGCGAGGGGCCGCGTTTCGCTTTCCGGCGTCGGCCACGATGGCTACTGCTGCGCGGCCTGCGGGGCCGAAGCGGGCTCGGCCTGCACGGGGTTCTTGGCTGCCGCGAGCTTCTGGGCCTCGGCCTTCTCCTCG
>DHSB01000152.1:64606-71978 GCA_002408385.1 Myxococcales bacterium UBA5297 | reverse complement strand
TCTGGGCCTCGGCCTTCTCCTCGGCCGTCAGCTCCTTGGCCCGGAAGACCTTGTACTTGGCCTGCTTGCCCTCGATGCGCAGCACGGCCGCCATGCCGACCGACTGTGTGCCGTCGTTCATCGCCCAGGCGATGGCGTCGGCGGGCCCCGGGTTCAGGTAGAGCTTGTCGGCCAGGGTCTCCTCGCGGATGACGTTGGTGCCGTCGAGGTCCGTGGCGCGCCCGCCCGCTTCCTTGATGTTGGCGAAGACGCCAAAGGGGATGTTCGCCTCGAGGATGAGGGCGTTGAGGTTCGAGTCGCCCACGTTGCCGGCCTCGGTGGCCTGGTCGACCGCGGTCGGAGCGCTGCCCTTGGGCGGGCCGTGCGAGAGGAGCACGACCGGGCTCTTCGCCTCGGAGGCGAGCGGCTTGAGGGCGGCGACGTCCTGCTTGAAATACTGGCAGCCGGACGCGCAGTGGATGTAGCGCCGGTCGTGGTAGCCGGGCAGGCTGAGCAGGTCGGCGTCGTCGAAGGCGACGTGGCGCACCTTGTTCATGTTGACGAGGTTCGAGAACTTCTTCTGAAGCGCGGCGACCGCGTCGTTGAAGTCTGCGCGGCACTCGCGGTTGCCGATGGTGACGAAGACCGGCAGGCCGGTCTCGGCCAGCGGCGTCAGGGCGCGCTCGATGGACTCCTTGCTCTCGCCGGTGTCGCCGACGACGAGGATCGCTTCGACGTTCTCGGCCTTGAAGAACTCGACGTACTTCTTCAGGTTCACCAGGTTCTCGCCCGAGTCCTCGTTCATGTTTCCGATGACCCCGAAGGTCGCGATGCTGTCGGCGTCACGATCCTCCTCGGCGAAGGTGAGCTTGTAGCCGTTGAGCTCGGCCTTCTTGCCGCCGATGGAGATCTGGCTCGGCACGGCTTGGTCGATGGTGCCTGCGCACTCAGGGTCGCTCTTGCCGGCGACCGACGGCGTGGAGTTGTCGAGCTTTGCGCTGCGCGCGGAGGCGTCGACCGCGGCGCCGGGCGCAGCCTGCTTGACCGGCTGGGCCGCCGGCGCCGGAGCTTCTTGCTTCTTGCAGGCGCCGAAAGTGAAAGAGGCGGCTGCGGCGAGAATCCAAGGGCGCAAATCCATGAGGTTTCTCCCGTTTGGGTCAGGCGTAAAAGGTCGCGAAGTATACCGAGAGGCCTGGGGAGCGGCAAGCAGCGCTCGAGGCCGCCCTTCGGAACGAAGAGCCTCTCCGGGGGCAGCGCGCTTGCCGCTTCGCGACAACCCGCCGCGCTCGCGCGAGCTCGCCCCGCGGGGCGAGTGGAAAGCCTCGGTCTGGAGAGCGAGGAGGTCGGGCGGGGGGCGATGCGAACGGCCGCCAAAAAGTTGACCGGCCGACCTGCCGACCGAGAATCCGCAACAGGGAGCCCGCTCTTTTGGCGGAGTCCCTGTTTGCGCGGAGAGGTCGGGTGTCGCAAGCGAGCGCGAGGGTGCTGCGGACGGAACCGCTCGGGATGGCCGAGGCGCTGGGGGCGGCCGAGGCCCTGCTTCCGGGCGATCTGCGGCGCTTCGAGTACCAGGGCGACCTGCTGGGCGCCGTGGCCGTCACCGGCGGCTTCGCGCCGGTGCCGTTGGAGGCCTTCGACTCGCTGGCGCCAAAGCTCGAGGCCGAGGTGCAGGCGGCCTACTTTCATTTCCTGCGCCTCTCCTTGGGCTGCGGCCGCAACTTCTGCCGCGTTCCAAGACGCGAGCTGCAGGCGCGGCTGGGCCTCAGCGAACGGCGTTTGAACCGAGTCCTCGACGCCCTCGAGCAGGCAGGCGCCGTTCGCGCGCATCACCGCGACAATCGCGGGACGCTCTATCGGGTCTTCCTGCCCTCGGAGATCGAGGGCAGAACACCGGGAGGCGTCCTGCTGGGGGCGCGGAGCGAGCCACCCACCAAGCATCCCGGGGCTCTCGAGCCCCTCGCGGCGAGAAAGGAAGGTCAGCGATGAGAGAGCTGATGGCAGGCTCCCGACCGGAGCTCGATGGCGAGGAGATTCGAGCCGTCCTCGGCAAGCTGCGCGCGCGGATGCGCCGTGCCAACGATCCGGACCCCCTGCACCTCGAGTTCATCGAGGACGACCTGCGCGAGGGTGGGGTTGCGCTCGAAGAGGTCGAGGCCTTCTTCACAGACGTCTTGCGCCTGCTCTCGAGCCCCGAAGCGCGGGCCGCCGACCTCGTCGACCTCGCCGACGACACCGCGGTGCTCGACCGGCTCGACTACCTCGTGGTGGTGGTCAACAACCTGCGCCGGCGGCTGATGCACATCGCCCAGCACCGCTCGAGCTAGCCAGCGTTGCGCGCGCGTCGGCTCCGTCGTGCGAGGCCCGGGAGAGGGCGCCCGGGATCAGCTCGAGCGCCGCGTACTGTTCCTCGGCGCGGTTGCCCAGACGGCAAAACTTCTCCCCCAAACCCGGAGAGCCCCGCCGAGGTGCGAAGCGGCCCGCCGTCTCAGTGGAGGTGCTCGCGCATGCGATCGGGCGATTCGCGCAGCGTCGGGGCCCAGTCACGGCCGCGCTTCAACTCGGAGCTCGACGCCGGCAGGTCGATCTTCTGCTTGCGCAGGCGCATCGCGCCCCAGGCCATCACGCCCAGGCCGACGAAGAAGACCAGGCCGCCGACGATGAGAAACGCCGCCCAGTAAGGGACCACGAGCGCGAGGGCGAGCGCCGCGGCGACCGTCAGCAGCAGGAAGCCGAACAGCGCCGCGGGCGCTCCGGCGAGCTCCATCGCCATGTCCTTGGCGACCAGGCGCATCTCCTGCTTCATCTCGACCCGCGCAAGCTGCAGATGGCCGCGCAGCAGCGTGCTGAAGCCGTCGGAGAGCTCGTTGATCGCCTCGGCGAGGGTGGCCGGTTGCTCACGGGGCGGGGGTGCGATCCTGCGTCTCTCCCGGGCGGGCCTCGCCTCGACCGCCGGCTCGAGTCGTGTCTCGACCCGCGGCGCTTCACTGGGCACGAACCTCTCGGTGCGGTCTGCCATCGGATGCTCCTCGGCCAAACATGTCCCTGGCAAATAGGATGGGTGCGGCGCAGCGACATGGCTCGCTTCGGTGGCCGAGGGGCTGCCAGGCGAAGCAGGACTGCCGAGAAGGTGCAGGCGGGCTCAAGGGGATGCCGCGCGTTGCCGGGCGGGCGAAGCCCGGGCAGCCGACTCTCGACTCTCGACCGTCGGCGGTCTGTCGCGCGCCGCTATGCCTTGGACTGCGGATCGCCAGTCGAGGGCAAGACCTTCTCGTCGGCGGCCGCCTGCTGCTGCTCCTCACTCCCGGAGATGCCCCTCTTGAAGTCGCGGATCGAAGAGCCGAGCGCCTTGGCGAGACTGGGAAGCCGCTTGGCACCAAAGAGCAGCAACACGATTAAGAGGATGATCAGAAGCTCAGTGGCTTTTGGCACGGCGGTATCCCTCGCGAGGACGAACAGGGCGGTGAAGCTACCAAGTCTCGACAGAGGCTGCCAACGGCGCCGGGCAGAGCGCCGCTTTGCCTCGAGCCGAGGCCCGGCAGCACTACCGCTAACGCGCGAGCCTCGAACAAGCTGCCCGCTCGTCGGGAAACGCGAGCTCGCTCGGCGTGCAGGCCGGCGAACCTCGCGAGCAGAACGGCGCTCTCACCGCCGCGGCGCCGAGAAGGCGGTCGATGCCCGGAAATGGCGCGTTCGCGGGGGACTTGGTATCGACGCAAGCCGGTCTCTTCGCCAGCGAGCCCGCTGCCCGAACAACCTCGAGACGAACATGGACCCAGGCACAGGTGAGGCGTTGAGAGGCTGGGGGCTGGCCGCAGGCGGCATGCTCGTGGCCGCGCTCCTCGCGCTCGCCTACTTCTTCGGGTTGCTGGGCGAGAGAGCGGTCGCGAGCCTGGTGGCGGCCGCCTTCGTCCTGCTTCTCGCGGGCATCGCCGTCCACGCGGGCTTCGAGAGCCCGAACGGCCGGCTGCGCGCCGGCGCAATCGTCTTCGGGCTCGGGTGCCTGCTGGTGGCCGCACTGCCCGCCTCTATCGTCCTGTTGCCCGGCCGGCCGGTCGCCACCGGCGTGCTGCGCGCTCCGGGCGACTCGCTCAAGGTCCCCGAGCCGGGCGAATACCGCCTGCTGGCGAGCGCACCCCTGAAGCGCGGTGAGCCGGGTCGGCTGGAGTATCGGCTCGCGGCCGGCGAACGCGAGCTCGAGGGGGCTCTCGAGCTGCTGCGCTCGCTGCGCCGAGGCCGGCGCGGCGGGGCGAGCCCTGTCGTCGAGGACCACAGCGCCCGCGCTCACGATCTGAGGCTCGAGCACGCTGCGACCCGCGTGACGCTGAAGGCGCTCGACGGCAAGTCGTCGGCCAGCGGGCTCACCCTGCGCGTCTGCAGGCGCCTGCCAGCCGTCTTCTCCTGGGCGGCGATGGCGCTGCTGCTCGGCCTGGGCCTTGTGCTCGAGGGCAAGCTCGCCGCGCGCGGGGGCGTGGTGATGCCCGGGGCCGCCGCGGCCGCGTTCGGCCTGGCGATGGGCGCTGCGAACCCGCTGCCCGCGGTCGGGCCGGTGCTCGGGGCGGCGATTCTCGGCGCGGGCACCGGCGTGGTCGCAGGCTCGGTCCTGCGCGTGGTGGCGAGGCGGCTCTTCGCGCCGGCCGGGCGCAGGTCGAGGGTCGCTACGCTGGCGGAGGGGCCAAGAGCTCGGCAGCACCCTTCGGCCGAGGCATGACCAGGAAGAAGGTCGTCCTGCCGCCCGAGGAGTCGACTCCGGTCGTGCCTCCGTGGGCCTGCAGCACCGAGCGGGCGACCGCCACCGCGAAGCCGACCCCGAGGTGCTTTTCGCGCAGCACCAGCTCGTCGCGATCGAAGGCGGCCTTGCTCTCCTCGGGCGAGAGCGCCGGGCCGGTATCGGTGAAGCCGAGCCACAATTCGTCCGGGCGCTCCTCGACGCTGACCTCGACGCTCCCGGGTGGCTCCGCGCGCGTCAGCGCGTTGTCGAGCAGCGCCCCGAGCGCGTTGCCGAAGCGCTCGCGGTCGACCTCGACCAGTGGCAGCGACGCGGGCAGGCGGGTGAGCAGCTCGACGCCCTTCTCGGCGGCGAAGCTGCGCCGGCTCTCGAGGGCCTCGCTCAGGAGGTCGGCCAGCGGCACCGGCTGCTTGTCGACGTCGAACTCGCCGGTCTCGGCGCGCTGAGTGTCGAACCAAGACTGCAGCAGTCGCAGCGCCCGGTCGGAGTTGCGGGCGATGACCTCGGCGGCGCGCTTGACGCGCGGCTCGAGCTGCAGGCGCCCGCCGAGCAGCAGGCCGGCATAGCTGCGCACGTTGGCCAGCGGCGAGCGCAGGTCGTGGCTGGCGACCCCCAGGATCTCTTCGCGGCGCTGGGCCTGCTCGGCCGCCGTCGACAGGTCGTGGAAGGTCTCGAGCCGGGCGCCGTCGGCGAGCGGGCGGCTCTTGCGCTCGAAGAGAGCGCCGTCGGAAGACTCGAAGCGACTCGACCCGGGCGACAGCGCGAGGCCGCGGCGCGCGAAGGCGGCCTCGAGCCCCTGCTCCGGTTGACCCTCGACCTCGTCCGGGCTCAGCCCGAAGGTGTCGTAGAAGCGCCGGCTCGCGTAGGCGAGGGTGCCGTCCGCGTCCCAGATGACGAGGGGACCGGAGAGCACGTCGAGGGCCGTCCGCATGAGCACCACTTGTTCGGTCATTTCCGCTCCCGCCCAGCGCTGCCACCCTAACCTAGACACCGGGCAAACGACCGCCAACGCGGCGACCGGATTGCCCCGCAGACCGAGCGCTTCTGGGGCAGGTGAGTTCTTGACCAGCAAGAAAGGCGGGCAGAAGCTGCGCCGGCACCTCAGGAGTTGAGCCAATGAGCGCGATCGCGCCCAAGCAAATCTTCGAACAGGCGCTCGTCGGGCGGCTGGCGGCGAGGCCGGAGCATCGAGTGCGCGGCGGTCCCGTCGTGTTCCGGGTCCTCGGCGAGGGCGGCGGGAGCTGGTCGCTCCATGAGGCCGAGCCTCTGATCACTGCAGGAGAGGCCGAGCCGCCGCGGATGCGGATCACGGTGACGGCGCAGGATCTCGAGGCCATCTGGTCAGGCCGGCTCGACGCTCGCGCGGCCGTCTACTCGGGCAAGCTCCAATTCGAGCCGTGGGACCTCGAGCTGGCGTTGGCGGTCGAGAGGCTCTTTCGCCCGTAGGCGCGCTCAGGGTCGCCGGCGCTCCTGCAGCGCCGGGCCGCTTGCTCGGTCCGCCCTCGGCTCGTACAGCGCAGAGCGAGCCTCGGCGCCGGCGCACGAACACCTGGAGAGCTGGCGCGAGGCTTCGGGTGTCCGAACGAGCGAGGACGTGTTGGCTGTTTGAAAGACGCTTCGGGCATCGGCTATGACAGGCCGGACCGCAGCAGCGCTGGGGAGCATCGGTTCCCCGGCCAGTTCTTCTCGCGAGGATTCCCATGGCGCACTCCGCGCAGCCCACGACAGAGACGCTCGCGCTCGTCGCTCCGCAGACCGATCGCTCGTTTCTCTGGCGGCGCCTTCACAGCCTGACCGGAATCGTCCCGGTCGGCCTCTTCCTGCTCTTCCACCTCTTCGAGAACATGAACGCGTTGCGCGGCGCGGAGGCCTACGACGCGGCCATCGCCAAGCTCGCCGAGCTGCTCCCGCCGCCGTACTTCTACTTCGTCGAGGTCGGCCTGATCCTGCTGCCGCTCGCCTTCCACGGGCTCTACGGCACCTACCTCGCGCTCGAGGGCTCGCCGAACCTCAAGGCCTATGCCTACCGACGCAACTACCTCTACGTGCTCCAGCGGGTCACCGGCGTGCTCGTGCTCGCCTTCGTCGTCTACCACGTGGTCACCCTGCGGGTTGGGCTCACCCTGCGCGGGCTCGGCGCCGGGGTTCCGGGCCATGAGGGCTACGTCGGCTTCGCGGATATGGCCCGCGCGATGGCGAGCCCCGAGGTGCTCGGCCTCTACCTGCTTGGCGTCCTCTCGGCGGCCTTCCACTTCGGCAACGGACTCGGCGGCTTCCTCTGGACCTGGGGCGTGACCATCGGCGAGCGCTCGCGCCGTGTCGCGGAGTGGCTCGGCTGGGCGCTGACCGCGGCCATGGCCGTTCCGATGGTCGCCATCCTTCTGAAGTTCCGCGCCTAGAGGCGCTTCTCGCGCATCCGTTTGGTCGCCGCGCCAGAGCGCGGCGCAGGAGATCGATTCGATGGCTTCTTCACCCTCGAGCAAGCCTCGCTTCATCGTCGTCGGAGGCGGGCTCGCCGGCCTGATGACGACCATCAAGCTCGCCGAGGCCGGCCAGCGGGTGGACCTGTTCTCGATGGTGCCGGTCAAGCGCAGCCACTCGGTCTGCGCCCAGGGCGGCATCAACGGCGCGGTCAACACCAAGGGCGAAGGCGACCACCCCGACATG
>DHSB01000152.1:50387-64478 GCA_002408385.1 Myxococcales bacterium UBA5297 | reverse complement strand
CACCCCGACATCCACACCAAGGACACGCTGCGCGGCGGCGACTTCCTCGCCGAGCAGCCGCCGGTCAAGGGCATGTGCTACGCCGCGCCGGCGGTCATCTACCTGTTCGACAGGATGGGCGTCACCTTCAACCGCACCGACGAAGGTCTGCTCGACTTTCGGCGCTTCGGCGGCACGCTGCACCACCGCACCGCCTTTGCCGGCGCGACCACCGGCCAGCAACTCCTCTATGCGCTCGACGAGCAGGTGCGCCGCTGGGAGAGCGAGGGCCGGGTCCGCAAGTTCGAGCACTGGGAGTACCTGGGGATGGTGCGCGACGAGGAGGGCTCCTGTCGCGGCATCGTCGCCCTGGACCTGCGGACGATGCAGGTGCGCGCTTTCCGCGCCGAGGCGGTCGCGCTGGCGACCGGCGGCAACGGCTTCATCTTCGGGCGCTCGACCAACTCGACGAACTGCAACGGCTCGGCGGCGGGCTCGGCCTTTCGCGAGGGCGCGCTCTACGCCAACCCCGAGTTCATCCAGGTCCACCCCACCGCGCTGCCCGGCGAGGACAAGAACCGGCTCATCAGCGAGTCGGTGCGCGGCGAGGGCGGGCGGGTCTGGGTCCCCTCCGACGGCAAGGACGGCCGGCCGCCGAAGGGCGAGCCCTGGTACTTCCTCGAGGAGAGGTACCCGAAGTACGGCAACCTCGTGCCCCGCGACGTGGCGACCCGCGAGATCTTCGGGGTCGTGCGCGACCTCGGCCTCGGGGTCAACGGCGAGGACCAGGTCTACCTGGACGTCACGCACATCGACCCGCGGAAGCTGACCGAGAAGCTGGGCGGGGTGCTCGAGATCTACGAGAAGTTCGCCGGCAAGGACCCGCGCCGCGTGCCGATGCGCATCTTCCCGTCGGTCCACTACACGATGGGCGGGCTCTGGGTCGACTACGAGGCCGACGCGAAGGGCGACCTCGTCGCCGGCTCGCCGCGCCAGCAGATGACCAGCGTCCCCGGGCTCTACGCGGTCGGCGAGGCCGACTACCAGTTCCACGGGGCCAACCGGCTCGGCGCCAACAGCCTGCTGTCGTGCGTCTACGCGGGGATGATCGCCGGCCCGGCGATGCTCTCGTATTCGAGGAACCAGAAGAAGAGCGCCGGCGCATGCGAGGACGCGCTCTTCGCCGGCGCCGAGAAGCGGTGGCGCGAGCGCTTCGGGCAGATCCTCAAGCTCGACGGTCCGGAGAACCCCTTCCGGCTCGCCCGCGAGCTCGGCGTGGAGATGACCCGCAAGTGCACCGTCATCCGCCGCAACGACGAGCTGGCCCAGCTCGAGAAGCAGGTCGTCGACTTCGGCGGGCGGCTCGAGCGGGTCAACGTGCTCGACACCGGCCTCTCGCTCAACCAGTCGGCGGTCTTCGTCAACCAGCTCGAGAACATGCTCGAGATCGCGCGGGCCATCGTCGTCGGCGCCCACCGGCGCGACGAGTGCCGCGGCTCGCACTACAAGCCCGAGTTCGCGCTGCCCGAGCCGAAGACGCGCAATCCGAACGAGGACCAGGAGTGGATGGAGAAGTGGCGCGCGAATGCCGAGAGGTGGCGCAAGACCACCATCGCCCGCTGGACCCCGGAGGGCCCGGAGCTCAGCTACCGGGACATCCCGACCCCCGTGATGGAGATTGAGCCGCGCTGGTACGGGTAGCGAGCGCTTGACCGGAGAAGGCGCAGGGCCGCCCGCCTGATCCCGCTGCCTGACGGGGGAGAGGGGGAGAGGCGAGCGGCAATCGGCCCTCGGGGCCGAGTGGCGCGAGGACCAGACGAGAGCTGACATGGCCGACCACGATTCGAGCAAGACCATCCGCCTGCGCATCAAGCGCCAGCAGAGCCCCGGCTGCGAGCCGCGCTGGGAGGAGTTCGCGATTGCCTACAAGGAAGGGATGAACGTCATCAGTTGCCTGATGGAGATTCAGCGCAACCCGGTGACCGCCTCGGGCGAGAAGACGACCCCGGTCGCCTGGGAGGCCGCGTGCCTCGAGGAGGTCTGCGGCGCCTGCACGATGCGGATCAACGGCCGGGTCCGACAGGCGTGCGCTGTTCTCGTCGACACCCTCGAGCAGCCGGTGATCCTCGAGCCGATGACCAAGTTCCCGGTGGTGCGCGACCTCGCGGTCGACCGGCAGACGCTCTTCGACAGCCTCAAGCGCCTGCGCTGCTGGATCCCCATCGACGGCACCTACGACCTGGGCCCCGGGCCGCGCCAGTCGCCCGAGGATCAGCAGGCGATGTACGTGTTGTCGACCTGCATGACCTGCGGCTCGTGCCTGGAGGCGTGCCCGCAGGTGAACGAGGCGACCGGGTTCATCGGCGCCGCGCCCATCGCCCAGGTGCGGCTCTTCAACCTGCACCCGACCGGCAAGATGCACGCGGGCGCGCGTCTGCGCGAGCTGATCGCCGGAGGCGGCATCCAGAACTGCGGCAAGGCGCAGAATTGCAGCGCAGTCTGCCCCAAGCACATCCCGCTCTCGAGCTCGATAGCGTCGATGGCCCGCGCGGCCACCTTCCACGCGCTCAAGGAGTTCTTCCACAAGGACGAGTAGCCGGGCTCGAGGGTGTGAAGGCTTTGGCGCCGCAGTCGGAAGCCTTCGCTGGCTTGCAGGTCGAACGGAAGGCCGGGCCTGGTGGGGCCTGAAATCGTGGCGCCCGAGGCCGCAGGTGCCCTCGTTGGGCGCTGGGCCGGGGTGAGGCGACGGCTTCGGCAGGAAGCGCCCAAACAGCCGCCCCTGAAGATGCGTCGAGAAATCCTTCGAGCGACAACCGGCCGGCCCCCGAGCGTAGGCCGAGCTTGCGAGGCCGAAGTCGAGCCCCTCGACGCCGGCTCCCGCGTTCCTCGGGAGGCCAGGCTCGGGGTGAGCGGGGTGACGAGCTGAGGTTGGGGGGATTTTTCGACACCTCTTGGGTCTGAGGCGCGAAGTCGAGGGCGGGCTTGCATCACCCCGGCGGCAACAGAAGGCGGCCAATCGGCGGGCCGGATCCGCCGAAGAGCCCACCGTGGTGCTCGTGATAGAAGACGCTCCCGGTCGTTCGCGGCATCCGGATCGGCGGGCGCTCGCGAGACGTGGCAAAGGGGGCGGGAATGAAGCTGCACGAATTCCAGGCCAAGGAGCTTCTCCGCCGGTTTAGCGTGCCCACGCCGCGCGGGATGGTGGCGACGACGCCGCGGCAGGCCGAGCTCGCGGCGGTCACCCTCGGGACTTCGGTCGTGGTGCTGAAGAGCCAGATCCACGCCGGAGGCCGCGGCAAGGGCACGTTTGGCGATTCGGACGGCGGGCGCGGGGTGCGGCTCGCCCGCGGGCGGCGCGAGGCGCGCGAGCTCGCCTCGAAGATGCTCGGCCACACGCTCACCACGGCGCAGACCGGGCCCGCGGGGTCGGTCGTCCGCAAGCTGCTCGTCGAGGAGGGCCTGACGATCGCCCGCGAGCTCTACCTCGCCGTCACGCTCGACCGCGAGCGGGGCCGGGTGACCTTCATCGCTTCGGCCCAGGGCGGCGTCGATATAGAGGAGGTCGCCGCGCGCGGGCCCGAGCGCCTCTTCCGCGAGCCGGTCGATCCCGCGGCGGGATTCCAAGCCTTCCAGGGACGCAAGCTCGCCGATCAGCTCGGGCTCGCGGGCGAGAGCGCGGCCAGGCTCGCGAGGCTGTGCTGCGCGCTCTACTCCGCCTACGAAGGCACCGACGCGTCGCTCTGCGAGATCAACCCGCTCGTCGTCCTCGAGAGCGGCGAGGTGGTCGCGCTCGACGCCAAGCTCGCCCTCGACGACAACGCGCTCTACCGGCATCCCGAGCTTGCAGAGCTCCGCGACATCGACGAGGAGGACGAGAACGAGGCGCGCGCCCGCGAGCACGGACTGAGCTTCATCACGCTGTCGGGGAACATCGGCTGCATGGTCAACGGCGCGGGTCTGGCGATGGCGACCATGGACACCATCAAGCTCGTCGGCGGCGAGCCGGCCAACTTCCTCGACGTCGGCGGCGGCGCGAGCCGCGAGACGGTCACCGAGGCCTTCAAGCTGCTGCTGTCCGAGCCGAAGGTCGAGGCGGTGTTGGTCAACGTCTTCGGCGGCATCATCAAGTGCGACCTGGTCGCCGAGGGGCTCGTCGAGGCGGCCAAGGTGGTCAGGCTCGAGCTGCCGCTGGTCGTGCGGCTGCAGGGCACCAACGTCGAGTCCGGGCGGAAGATCCTGGCGGGCTCCGGGCTGCCCATCATCGTGGCGGACGGCCTGGAGGACGCCGCGCGCAAGGCCGTCCGGGCCGCAGCGCAGGGGAGGGCGCGATGATTCTCGTCGACCGCGACACCAGGTTGGTCGTGCAGGGCATCACCGGAGCCGCCGGCAGCTTCCACGCCCGCCAGATGCTCGACTATGGCACGCAGCTCGTCTCCGGGGTCGCCCCGAAGCGCGGCGGCACGGTGTTCGAGGCAAAGGTGCCGGTCTTCGACACGGTCGCCCGGGCGGTGAAGGAGACCGGCGCGAACGCCTCGGCCGTCTTCGTGCCCCCGCCGTTCGCCGCCGAGGCGATCCTCGAGGCCGCCGACGCGGGCTGCAGGCTGGTGGTCGCCATCACCGAGGGGATCCCGGTGCTCGACATGGTGCGCGCTCGCCGCGCGCTCGAGGGCCGGGACGTGCGGCTGATAGGTCCCAACTGCCCCGGGGTCATCTCGCCGGGAGCGCGCTGCAAGGTCGGCATCATGCCCGGGCACATCCACGCGCCCGGGCGCATCGGCATCGTCTCGCGCTCGGGCACGCTCACCTACGAGGCGGTCGATCAGGTGACCCGGCTCGGGCTCGGGCAGAGCACGGCGGTGGGAGTCGGCGGAGACCCGGTCCACGGCCTTGGTTTCGTGGAGGTGCTCGAGCTGTTCGCCGCCGACGACGAGACCGAGGCGGTCCTGCTCATCGGCGAGATTGGCGGCTGCGACGAGGAGCAGGCCGCGGCCTTCATTCGCGAGCGGATGATGAAGCCGGTCGTCGGCTTCATCGCCGGGCGTACCGCGCCGGCCGGCAAGCGCATGGGGCACGCGGGGGCGATCATCGCCGGTGGGAAGGGAACGGCTGCCGAGAAAGTCGCGGCGCTCGAGGCCGCCGGGGTGCGCGTCGCCGCGAGCCCCGCGGAAATAGGCGCGACCTTGAGGCAGGTCCTCGGGTAAGAAGGCAGCCAAACCCGTGTGCGGCGGCCCGGAAACCGAGCCGCCAAGGAGAGCAGAGAGATGGCAGTCGAGAGGACCCTGTCGATCATCAAGCCGGACGCTGTGGAGAAGGGGTTCATCGGGCGGGTCGTCGCCCGCTTCGAGGCCGAAGGGCTCAAGCCCATCGCCATGAAGATGAAGCGCCTGACCGCGCCCGAGGCCGAGGGCTTCTACGCCGAGCACAAGGGCAAGCCCTTCTTCGAGCCGCTCGTCCAGTTCATGACCAGCGGCCCGGTCGTCTTGATGATCCTCGAGGGCGAAGACGCGATTCAGCGCAACCGCACGGTGATGGGGGCGACCAACCCGGCCAACGCCGCCGAGGGCACGCTGCGCAAGGAGCTCGCCGCCAGCGTCCAGTGCAACGCCGTCCACGGCTCGGACAGCCCGGCGAGCGCCGCGCGCGAGACCAGCTACTTCTTCGCACAGACCGAGAGCTGCCCTTACGAGTGGAAGCGCGGCCAGTAGGTCAAAGTCGCAGAGCCGGCCTTCGTGCCGGCCGCCGCGCGAAGCTGCGGATCGCCGCCGAGCAACCAAAGACGGCCGGCCTTCGGGCCGGCCGTCTCGGTCGCGGATTTGACCGCCGCGTGCAGGGCGGCTTGTCGGCCCGCGCCGAATGCCGGGAATGCGGCAGGCGTTGTTGTATTGGCGTCGGCGCTAGGGCAGGATCCCTTGCCAACCAACCCACGTCCGAGATGTCGAGCCGTCGTTTTCCGGGCCGGCGGTCGGGACGCCATTAGGAGTACAAACCAAGTCGTGGACGGCATACCGTCATGGGAGATCCTCTCAATCCTCTTCGGATTGGTGGCCTCCTTCTTCTTCTCGGGAGCTGAGACTGCGCTGACTTCGCTGAGCGAAGCGCGGACGCGGCAGGCCATCGAGGAATCTGGCAACCCCAAACATCCGCTGAGACTCTGGCTCGAGAATCCCGAGCGGATCCTCGCCACGCTTCTGTTCGGCAACACCCTGACCAACATCGCGCTCTCGGCCCTGGTCACCGCGATGTCGACCCGGCTCGGCGTGCCCTATGCCGTCGGCGCGGCGACCGGCGTGACGACCTTCGTCGTCCTCACCTTCTGCGAGGTGACGCCCAAGACCTTGGCCAAGCGCCACGCGCTGAGCTTCGCGCGGTACTCGCTGCCGGTCATCTCGCTTGTCTACTGGCTCTTTCTGCCGGCGACCTATCTTCTGCTCGGCATGACCAACGGCCTGGTTCGCCTGTTTGGCGACAAGCAGACCGAGCGCCCGGCGGTCACCGGCGCAGAGATCGAGTACCTCATCGACCTCGGCGGCCGCGAAGGCGTGCTCGACGACGTCAAGAGCCAGCTCCTCACCTCGGTGCTCGAGTTCGCCGACATCCTCGTCAAGGAGATCATGATTCCGCGCACGCGGATGACCGGCATCGAGAAGACCTCCAGCTTCGAGGAGGTGATGGAGACCATCGGCGAGAGCGAGCACAGCCGCATCCCGGTCTACGACGACAGCATCGACAACATCGTCGGCCTGCTCTACGTCAAGGACATCGCCCGCGAGCTTCAGAAGGGGCTGACGGCCGAGAGCTTTCAGATTGAGAAGTACCTGAAGCCGGCCTTCTTCGTGCCCGAGCTGATGAAGATCAGCCGCCTGCTGCGCGAGTTCCAGAAGCGCAAGATCCACATGGCGGTGGTCGTCGACGAGTTCGGCGGCACCAGCGGCCTGGTGACCCTCGAGGACGTCGTCGAGGAGATCGTCGGCGAGATCCAGGACGAGTACGACATGGAGGAGAAGGCGCTGAAGGCCCTGCCCGACGGGCGCTTCCTCGCCGAGGGCACCGCCTCGCTGCGCGACGTGGAGGAGGCGCTCGACGTCGAGTTCCCCGAGGACGGCGACTACGAGACCCTCGGCGGCTTCCTCACCGCGGTCTCGGGCCGGGTCCCGGCCACCGGAAGCATCGTGGTCTGGGACGGGTTGACCTTCACCATCCGCGCGGCCGACGAGCGGCACGTCACCAAGGTCGAGATTGGCCGCTCCACGGACTCGACGGCGGTCGCGGGCGAGGTGGCCCGGACCTCCGCCGTGCCCAAGGGCGCGCTCTAGCCGAGCCCCGAAACCAGCGCCCCATGTCTCAGCAGACCTCCGACAGACCCGATCTTCGAGCGCTCTCGCTCAAGGCGCTCGAGGCCTTCGTGCGTGAGCTCGGCGAGCGGCCGTTTCGCTCCAAGCAGCTCTTTCGCTGGATGCACCAGAACAACGCCCGCGCCTTCGGCGAGATGACCGACTTGCCCAAGGGCTTGCGCGAGCGGCTTGAGCAGCGGGCCAGGCTGACGACCCTGGAGGTCGACCTCGCGCAGCGCTCGTCGGACGGGACGGTGAAGTACCGCTTTCGCACCGAGGACGGCGCCTTCATCGAGTCGGTCTACATGCCTGAGGAGGACCGCCAGACCCTGTGCGTCTCGAGCCAGGTCGGATGCGCGATGGGTTGTGCCTTCTGCCGGACCGCGACGATGGGCTTCGTGCGCCACCTGACGCCGGGCGAAATCGTCGAGCAGGTCTATCGGGTCAACGCCGAGCTGGTCGCCGCCGGGCTGCCGGGGCCTCGCCCGCTGACCAACCTGGTCTTCATGGGGATGGGCGAGCCGTTGCACAACTTCGACAACCTCAAGCAGGCGCTCGAGCTGTTGCAGCACGAGAGCGGGCCGAACTTCTCGCACCGCCACCTCACCGTCTCCACCTCCGGGCTGGTGCCGGGGATCGAGCGGCTGGGCGCGGAGACCGAGGTCAAGCTCGCCGTCTCGCTCAACGCGACGACCGACGAGCAGCGCCGGGAGCTGATGCCCGTCGCCAAGCGCCATCCGCTCGCCGAGCTGCTGGCGGCCTGCCGTCGGTTTCCGGCGCGACAGGGCCGCGCCATCACCTTCGAGTACGTGATGCTCCGGGGCGTGAACGACTCGATGGACGACGCGAGGCGGCTCGCCGACCTGGTGCAAGGCATTCGGGCGAAGGTGAACCTCATCGCCTACAACGAGAGCGCCGAGCTGCCTTTCCGCTCGGTCGACGAGGGGCACGTCCAGCAGTTTCGGGCCTGCCTCGTCGGGCGCGGCCTCACGGTGGTGACCCGCAAGAACCGCGGCCGGGACATCCTGGCGGCCTGCGGGCAGCTCGCCGGCGCGAAGCGCGCGGGCTGACAGCGCCTCGGGCGCGCAGACGGCGCGAGCCGCTCGAGCCTGGACCATCCGCGGGGAGCCGTTCGGCGAAGGCGCGAGCGGTGCGGCCGAGGGGGCTTGGCTCGGGCCGCAAGTGACGGCGGCGGTTCGCGGCGGGCGAACCTTGACGGGGATCCAGGCAACGCCTAGAAGTGGCCAACCCATCGCTCGAAAGGCTGCTTGGAAACCGGGCGGGCGCCATCTCCTTCGAGCACTCGGGCCCGTCCCCGCGACTGCACTCACCCCACGGAGCAAACATGACCGTCAAACACACGCTTGGAACTCTCGCCCTTGGCTGCCTGCTCTCGAGCTGTGTCGCAACCCCCGGGGCCGTCGACCTGCGCGCCGACTCGCGGCTGATGGGCGGGCCTGAAGCGGCGGCGCAGTTCAACGCGCCCGAGGAGTGGTTCGTCGCCTCGAAGACAGCCGACCGCATCGAGCTGCGGGCGCCGGACAACTTCTCGAGCCTGACTGCCTCCATCATCCCCGTGCTCGCCGACGCCTCGCGTTGCCCGGAGCTTGCGCTGCAGGCGGCCAGGAGCATCGGCTCGAAGGACGCCGAGTGCACCAGCGTGCAGTCGGACGTCTTCGACTTCGCCCGCACCGTCCCCGGCACGCCTCCCGGGCCAGCGGACCGCAAGGTCTTCGGCCGCGCGATCTGCCGCAACGGTGCGCTCGCCGTGCTGACCTGCTCGGTGGGCGTCGAGCGCTTCGAGACCATGGGCGCCGAGTGCCGCAAGGCGCTCGAGAGCCTGTCGATTCAGACGGTCGGCGCCGCGCCCGCGCAGCCCGCGCCGCAGCAGCCCGCCCCGGAGATGCAGCAGGCGGCTCCCGAAGTCCCCCAGCAGCCCGCGCCCGAGATGCAGCAGCCGGCTCCCGAGCAGCAGCCCGCTCCCGAGCTGCAGCCCGCGCCCGAGCAGCAGCCGGCTCCCGAGCAGCAGCCCGCGCCTGAAGCACAACAGCCGGTCCCCGAGGCCCAGCAGTAGATCGCTGACCGCCAAGCGAGCCGCCGAACCGAGCGGCTCCTGACAGACAGTCGGGTTCTGCTGACAGCGCGGGCGGGACCGTCGCGAGTGGTGAAAGCGTAGGCCTAGAACCTGGACCTACGTTTCTCGGAACTTCAGTGTAGTTCCGCTGGAAGGGCGAGGCGCCCGATAGGCACTAGTTCTAGTTCCCGAACGGGGGCGGGCGCCTCGATCTGGAACTAAAAAGAGTTTCCAGCGGAGGGGCACCGCCTGCTTCGGAACTAAAAAGAGTTTCTAGCGGACGCTCAGCGCTCGGTTCGGAACCAAAACGAGTTCCTATCGGCGGCTCAGCACTCGGTTGGGAACTAAAAAGAGTTCCTATCGGCGGCTCAGCACCCGGTTGGGAACTAAAAAGAGTTCCTATCGGACGCTCACCACCTGGTCGGGAACTATCGAGAGTTCTCAAGGCCGGTCGCGAAATCACCCCAACCTCGGCTTGCCAGCCGCTCATCCCGGAGCCTCGCCTCCCGAGAAACGAGGGAGGCCGAGTCGAGGGCCCTCCCGACTCCGCTCCCGCCGCTCGTGCGGCGGGAGCTACGCTCAGGGTGAGCGGAGCCAGACGGTTCAGGGATTGGCCGCGCCGAAGCTCGAGCCGGTGAGGTTCAGGACCCAGTCGGTGTTGCTGTTGGTGTCCTGCCCGCTGACGCGGCTGAGGCTCGAGCCGCGCTGGTTGCCCACGTCCTTCCACTCGACCGCGATGTCGAGGACCGTCGGCGACGAGGTGTAGCTGCACTCGGCGCCGCCGCAGTCGGCCGGCGACCAGTGCCCGGCGTTCTGCATCGCCGCGACCGCCGCAGGGAAGCCCGCGGGCGCGGTGCCGGCGAGGTCGCTGTTGACGAACACGACCGCGTCCTGCACCTCGCCGGTCGCGGTCTTCACCATCAGGACCCGGTGCGAGAACGACAGCCCGGCGCTGCCTCCGACGAAGTCCCAGGCGTCCGGGAAGGCGAGGGCGGCGGTGCTCTCGGACTTCGACTGGCGCTCCGAGGCGCTCGGCGAATCGGCCCCCGGGTTCAGGTGCAGGACGATGAGGTCGCCGGCCTCCATCGCCACGTCGGGGAAGGTCGCCAGCGTCGTCGAGCTCGAGGCTTGGGCGACGACCTTGAGCTGCTTGGTCGTGCCCGCCGAGACGACGAGGAACTCGAGGAGGTCCCGGCTGGTGGGGATGTTCGGGTTGACCTCGTTGATGAGCAGCCGCGCCTGGGGATACTGCGCGGTGAACTGCGCCGAGTTGGCGGTGCTGCTCACGGGCGTCCCCTTCGAGTCGCGCACCGTGTTGGCGACGGTGACCGTGTAGGTCGCGTCGGGTGTCTGGCTGCTGGTGGTGAGGGTGACCTCCTTGCCGTCGACCGTCGCCGCGGTGGCGGTCAGGCCGTTGTCGAAGGTGAACTGCGAGCCGTCGGGCAGCACGCTCGACAGGTCGAGCACCCGGTCGAAGGCGACGACGACCTGCTCGAGCGAGGCCGACTCGGCCAGCAAGACCTTGGGGCCGGGGCAGGTGATCGCGCCGAGGTCAGAGGCGCTGAAGGCCATGGGCTGGGCTGTCGCGCGGTGGCGCCACATCGGGCCGGCGGTGAGCGTGACCGAGCAACCTTCGGTCAGGTCGAGCTCGGCGCGGAGCGACTCGGGGACCCGCAGCTTCAGGCCCGAGACGCTCAGGCCGGAGGTGGCGAGCGTGGCGGCGAGGTGAGCGACGCCGCCGTCGGTGAAGGGCCCGAGCCTTCCGGTGAGCGAGACGAGCTCGGACTCATAGCTGTCGAGGGCGCTCACCAGATCGCTGGCGGTGGAGAGCTCCTGCACGAAGCCAGAGACCGCCTCGCCGGCGCCGGACTGCGAATAGTTCGAGATCTGCGAGACGCGCCGCATCCGCTCGACGGTGGTGAGGGCGTCGACGGTGAACGAGACGCGGGCGCCGGGGACGACCTCGGGGACGAAGGTCGCCGGGTCTTCGGCGACGAAGAGGGCGGGGCCCGCGCGCTCGGCTTGAACGAAGAAGCCCGCGGGATCCTCGCCGACGGCCGGGCGCACGTAGGTGACGACCGCTTCCCAGACCGGCAGCGAGAGGTCCGTGCCGTCGGCCGCGGCGCGCACGGCGGCGATCTGTGCGGAGGTCGGCCCGGGATCGGTGCTCACGCAGGAGCCTCCGGCCGTGCAGAAGGGCTTGGCCGGGTCGGCGGTGCAGTGCGCGCTCTCGACGCACTCGACGCAGGCGCGGCCGTCGGCGCAGTGCGGGGTCTCGCCGGCACAGCCCTCGTCTTTCGTGCAGACCACGCAGGTGCGCGACGCCGGGTCGCACAGGGGCGCGGCCTCGGGGCAGTCCGCGTCGATGGAGCAATCGACGCAGCGGCCCACACTCTGCGACCGGTCGCAGACTTGCTTGGCTTGACAGCCACGGTCGTCGTTGCAGACCACGCAGGAGGCGCTCGCCTCGTCGCAGATCGGCGACTGAGCCGGGCACTCACCGTCGTCGAGGCAGCCGATGCAGAGGCCGCCGGGTACCGTGGTGTCGCACTCCTGGTCCGAGGGGCAGCCGCGCTGCGCGATGCAGGTGACGCAGGCGTGTACGGCCTCGTCGCAGACCGGCGCCGCGCCCGAGCAGTGGGAGTCCTCGACGCAGGTGACGCAGGCGCCGCCCTCGCTGTCGACGTCGCACACCTGGCCGGCGGGGCAGCCTTCGGCCGGAGTGCAGGTGACGCAGGTGTTCGCCTTCGCGTCGCAGACCGGGGTCGGGTCGGCACAGGCCGGCGAGCAGCCTTCGGTGGCGGCGGGGACGCACTTCTCGGCTTCGCACCTCTTACCGGGGCCGCAGTCCGAAGCGGTCGTGCATTCAGGGCTGGAGCAGCCGGCTGCTAGGGCGAGGAGCCCGAGGGTCGAGAGCATGGGGACGAGTCGCAGTTGCATCGGGCTCTTCTTTCCTTCCTGCCGCAGGAGCCGCCTGGGCAGCTTCGGGTTGAGAACGAGTGCGTGGACGAGCGCGGGGGCGAAATGTCGTTCGCCGGCACTGCCGCTTGGGCTGCGCATCTTCGCATCATGCCGCGGGGGCGGGTAGGGGAGCGGGCCGCGCCATCGGTTGGGGGCCCGGGGAGCCGGCTCGGAGAAGAAGGTTTGCGTCCGGCGGAGGCGGGCGGCCCCGGGCGCTCGTAGGCTCAAGAGGCGTCAGGAGATCACCCTGACCTCGGCCCACTCCCCGCTCACACCAAGCTCGTCACCGGTCCCTTGGCCGGCCGTGACCTCGATCCAGCGGGGGTGTCGACGGAGGCCCGCCCCCAGGTCAGCCCGAGCGTCAGGCCGAGCTTGCGAGGCCGGGGTCGAGGGCTCGCCGCGGTCCCCCCGGGCTCTTCGTCGCTCCTTCTGCCGGCTGTGAGGCATGCGCAGATGGGACTGTTGGTTTCGAGCGTAGCCTCCCGAGGAACGAGGGAGGCGGAAGCCCGAAGGGCCCTTGTATCCGGTCGAGACGCCGGGCCAGCACGAAGAAGGCTGGCTTTCAGGCTGACCGGTCTTCGCTCGAAGGATTCTTCGACACCTCTTCACACCCTGGCGCAAGCCTCAGCGCGAGCGCGGCGGCTTCGTCGGCAGTTGCCGCGCGGTTGATCGCCTCGACCGGCTCGCCCGCCTTGCCGAGCTCCCAGGTGCGAAGTCCGACGACCGGCTTTCCCAGCTTGAGGGCGAGGGCAATCTCGGAGAGCGTCCCGAACTCGCCGCCGACCGCGAGCACGACGTCGGCGGCGCGGACGACCAGCACGTTGCGCCCCTCGCCCATCGCGGTGGGCACCGCCAGGTCGAGGTAACGGTTGGCGGTCGAACGGTCGCCCGAAGGCAGCAGGCCGAGCGTCGTGCCACCGGCCGCCTGGGCGCCGCGGCACGCGGCCTCCATGACGCCGCCGAGCCCGCCGCAGACGACGATCGCGCCGCCCTCGGCGAGCGCGCGCCCTATCGCTTCGGCCTGTGCGCCGAGGGTCTCGTCGCAGACGCCCGCGCCGACGACGGCGATGTACGGGCGCGCGGCCATCGGGGTCAGTCGCCCTTGCCCTTCTCGCCGGCGAACTGCTCCTCCTTGTCGGCGAAGAGCAGGTTGAAGGTCGTCAGCGAGCCGTAGCAGCGGGTGACGTACTGCTGCATCTCGACCTTCTCGGCGTCGGAGAGCTTCGGGTGCGCGTTGACCTTCTGCTCAAGCACGCGCAGCCGGTCGCGCACCATCACGACCTTGTGGAAGAGCGCGTCTACCGGGATCTCCTTCGCCTGCAGCTCCGGATTTGCGGGCTTGACCACCACCGTGCCGCCTTCCCAGCGCGGGGCGAGGCGCACGTCGGTCTCCCACATCGCTTCGCGGATGATCTCTTTCAGCTCTTCGCGGGTCATGTCGGTCAGCTCCGGGATCTCGAAGTCGGGCCTTACCGGCCGGACGGTCGGGGCGACGCGTGGACGGCGCTCGGCCGGGTGCGTCACCTGCTTCAAGGCTCTGGGGATAGGCGCGGCACGGGCGAGGAAGCTGCCGCACGTCGGCGCGCTGGCCGGGAACATTCCGCGGTCGCGCATCAGCCGGCAGTCGCCGCGCCAGGTTCCTTCGGCGGCGCGCATCACCGGCTTGAACAGCCGGCAGTTGCCGCAGACCTTCGCGCCCGGCGCCACACCGAGATCGCCGTCGTCGGGCTCGGGTCCGGGGCTCTG
>DHSB01000152.1:26554-50144 GCA_002408385.1 Myxococcales bacterium UBA5297 | reverse complement strand
CGCTCTCGGGCTCGGGTCCGGGGCTCTGCTCGCCCTGCGACTGGACCGAATCGGCGCTCTCGGGCTCGGAGGGTGAGGGTCTTTCGATCTCGTTCAACGGGAGACCTCGCTTCGCTCAGCGGCTGAAACGGGCGCGGAGTATGGCAGAAAGCCCCCGCTGGTTGCAGCAGCGAGAGCGCACTTGGGCAGTGCCAGAACATCAAGGGCGACCGCGTCTGTTTCCGCGCGCGCGGGCGAGTAGCCCGCAGCCCCCCAGGGGAGCCGGTTCTCGCTGGCTCGGCTTGCCGGCGCGTGGGGCTCGAGCGGATGCGCCGTACCGGGGCGATCGTCACATTCCTGGCGATGAGGACCATTTGCCCAATGCTCGTGTGGCCAGTTCTCGCGGGCCTGCTCGCCTCCTCGCCATCGACGGCCGGTCGCGCGGCTGCGGCCGAGCCCGAGCGGTCAGCCGGCGTCCAACCGTCCGGGCGGCTGCATGCGAAGCGGGACGGCGAACGGCGGGACAGCGCCGACGGGCCCAAGCTCGGTCACGGTGTGCGGGTCATCAAGCCAAGGACCGGCCGTTCGGAAGGCGAAGCGGATCGCTCGGCCGGGCCGAGAGCGGCTGAGGAGCGGCCGAACGCCGCGCCCGAGGTCGGCGACTCCGAGATCCCGGGCGAGCGGCGAGCGCCGAAGCGCGGTACGCAGCGACCAGGAAAAGAAGCGCAATCCGGTCCCGCGACCTCCGGGGAGACGGCCGACGAGCCGGCTGGAAGCGCGAAGGGAGAGCTGCTCTACGTCGGCCCGCCCATCGACAAGGCCGCTCCCGAGCCCGAGGCGCCAGGCGACGACACCGGGTCCAACCCCGCCGCGCGAGCCGGGGAGAAGCTCGCCGGAGAGCCGGACGCCGGCGAGGACGAAGCCGACAGGGGCGCGACCGAAGAACCGGATGCGGCGAGGGCCGATGCCGAGCGGCGCGATGCCGAGCAGAGCGGGGAGATCGATCGGCTGCGCGAGGAGATCTCCCGGCTGCGCGAGCGGCTCGAAGAGCAGCCCGGCGAAGGCGCGACGCGCATCCAGGAGCTCGAGAGCAGGCTCGTGCAGCTCGAGCGGGACGCGGCCTTGATGGAGCAGGCCCGGCTCGAGCGCGTGGCCGGCTATGGCGACGTGGCGGACAAGCTGCGCGAGGTGCGGCGGTCGCTGGCCTACGGCGAGTGGCAGATCCTCGAGACAGTGGGGTGGGCCGAGTGGCTGTTGCGCGTTTACGCCGAAGAGGCCTCGCGCATGGGGGCGCTTGCGGAGATCAAGAGCATCGACGCCGCGCTCGAGCAGCTCGCGGCGATGCGGGTGGCGCTCGAAAACGAGGACCTGCAGCACGCGCGCATCAACCTGACGCTCGTCATCGCGGCCGTCGAGCTGGCGCAACGAGACGCGATGCTCGAGACCTCGCCCATCAACGGCGCGCTCAAGAAGTAGGTCCGGTGCTCCCCAGTCGTCCGCCAGCACCAAGGCGGGCACTCCGGGCCTGGTAGCGTCCGTGCTCGAACTGTCGACGGGCGCATCGCCATGCACCCCTACCAACCGTCGACCGTCGACTCTCGAAACCATTGACCCCGGCCGTCGCCCGTGCGAACCCCGCGGGAGCGCACGAGGTGATGCCATGAAGACGAACCGACCGATTGCCGAGCTGATCCGCGCGCGAACCTCCTGGCGCGCCTATCTGTCCAGTCCCATCGAGCAGGCCAAGAAGCAGCGGCTTCGCGAGGAGATGGACTCGGTGGCGGCCGCGGCGCCCTTCGGCACCCGGCTGCGGTTTGAGCTGATCGAGCTGCCGGAGCTCGCTCCCGAGGCGCTGCGGGCCCTCGGGACCTACGGCTTCATCAAGGGCGCGCGCTACTTCCTGGCGGGCACGGCAGGTGAGGGGGACCGACGATTCGAGGACTACGGCTTCGCGCTCGAGTCGCTCATCCTGCTTGCGACCGACCTGGGGCTGGGCACCTGCTGGCTCGGAGGCTCGTTCTCCAACAGCGCCTTCGCCAGCCAACTGCGCGCGGGCCCCGGCGAGAGGGTGCCCGCGGTCTCTCCGGTCGGCTACCCGACCGGCCAGCGCGCGATGCGCGACAGGCTCATTCGCTTCGTTGCCGGCTCGAAGGCCCGCAGGCGGTGGGACGAGCTCTTCTTCTCCGAGCAGCCGGGGCGGCCGCTGACGCCCGAGGAGGCAGGCCCCTTCGCGGAGGTGCTGGAGCTGGTCCGGCTTGCGCCCTCGGCCTCGAACAAGCAGCCCTGGCGCATCGTCCGGGCGCGCGGCGGCGAGGCCTTCCATCTGCTGCTCGAGCGCACGCCGGGCTACAACGAGGGCTTCTCGCGCTTCGGCAAGGCAGACCTCCAGCGCCTCGACATGGGGATAGCCCTCTGTCACTTCGAGCTGGCCGCCAGCGAGGCGGGCTTGCGCGGAGGTTGGAGCACCGAGGAGCCGGGCTTTGGCCTGCCCGCGGGGAGCGCGCACGTCGCGACCTGGTCGCCGGTTGGCTGAAAGCTGCCCGGACCCCGAGTGTCAGGCCGAGCGTGTCGTCGAATAGCAAACCTGGAGCCTCGAGCCCCGATCGCCTAGGATTCAGGCCCGGTGGAGACGAAGGACTACGGCAGGTACAGGCTGCTCAAGAAGCTCGCGACCGGCGGGATGGCCGAGGTGTTCCTCGCGCAGCAGAAGGGCCTGGAGGGCTTCGAGAAGCTGCTGGTCATCAAGCGGATTCTCCCCCACCTTGCCGACGACCAGGAGTTCGTCTCGATGTTCCTGAACGAGGCGCGCATCGCCGCGCGCTTCAACCACCCGAACATCGTCCAGATCTACGACCTGGGCAAAGAGGAGGACACCTACTTCATCGCCATGGAGTTCATCCACGGCGAAGACCTCGGGCGCATCATGCGCAAGGCCTGGCAGGCGCGGGCCTGGATACCTGTTCCCATCGCGCTGCGCATCATCGCCTCGGTCTGCGAGGGCCTCTACTACGCCCACACGAAGACCGACGAGCACGGCAACCCGCTGAAGGTCGTCCACCGCGACATCTCGCCGCAGAACATCATCGTCAGCTTCGACGGCAACGTGAAGGTGCTCGACTTTGGCATCGCCCGCGCCGCCGACCAGGTCTCGACGACCCGCTCCGGAGCGATCAAGGGCAAGTACGCCTACATGTCGCCCGAGCAGGCGAGCGGCAAGGTGGTCGACCACCGCAGCGACATCTTCGCGGTGGGCCTGGTGCTCTTCGAGCTGCTGACCGGGATGCGGCCGCTCAAGCGCGAAAACGACATCATGACGCTCAAGGCGGCCGTCGACTGCCGGTTCCCCCGGTGCTCGGAGGTCGCCAACGTCGCCCCCGAGGTCGACCCGCTGGTTCAGCGCGCGCTCGCCAAGCTCGCCGACGATCGCTACCCGGACGCGCGCGCTTTCCAGATGGCGATCGAGAACTGCCTGGTCGAACACCGCCTCAACGCCTCGACGATTCAGATCTCGGAGATGATGCGCGAGCTGTTCGAGGACCGGCTGGCCGAAGAGGCACGCATCGGCGAGCCGGTCGTCCTCAGGTCCGAGACGGGCAGCGCGCCGGTGCCCCCTTCGTATACGGGCAGCAGCAACAAGGTTCTGCTCCCCAGGCTGCCGACCAAGCGCGGCCTCGTCGCCGTCGAGTCGTCGCCGGACAAGCCCCCACCGCTGCCGCGCATCGCGAGCGCGGAGTGGGAGAACCTCGCCTCTGCCAGCGGGCCGGAGGAGGTCTCCTCGGCGGACATCATCGACGCCTCCGACGAACCCGAATGGGAGGCGCCTCCGGGGCCGATGCTCCAGCCGCGGCGAAAGTCGACGACGAGCCTGCGCTCGGTGGGAGGGGCAGAGCAGAGGGCCCCGCCCGCCGAGGCGCCGCGCTCGCCGGGTTTGGCTCCGAGCCCGGCCGAGCATGGGGCTGAGGCCTTCGCTCCGGTGCGCCGGCGCACCGGGGAAGTGGCCCGTCGACGCCCCACCGGCGAGCTTCGCAAGTCTTCGCCCGGTCACCGCCCAGCCAGCGGCGAGACGCGACGGCGCAGCGTCGCTCCCGCGAGCGGGCAGGAGACTGGAGGAGAGCGTCGCAAGGTCAAGGAGAAGAAGCGCGAGCGGGAGGTCGAGATCGAGGAGGAGTCGGCACCGCGGCGCGCGAAGCCGAAGCGCGACAGACCGAGCCGGCAACGGCGCGGCAGCCTCCTGCCGCTGGTCGCCCTCCTCGCCGTGGGGGCTGGGGTGGCGGTCGCGCTCGTCCCCGACCTGCGAGCGCGCGCCCTCGTCAAGGTCGACGAGCTGCTCGCGGCCTCCAAGCTCGCGCCGCCGCCCGGCTCGGCCGAGGTCGCCGGCGGCGCGCTGCTCAACTTGGAGTCGAACATCGCGGTCGAGGTCTACCTGGGCGAGGTGAGGCTCGGGACGACGCCGCTGCACAAGGTCGCCATCCCGGCCGGCCGTCAGACTCTGCGGCTGGTCAACCCGAACCTGGGAATCGAGCGGACGGTGCAGGTGAAGGCCGATCCGGGCGACCTCATCGAGCGCACCGAGCAGCTCGAGCTCGGGCGGGTGCGCTTCCGGGCGGAGAAGGAGTGCGAGGTCTTCATCAACGGACGTCAAGTCGCGCGCATCCCGGGGCCGCCGCTCGACTTCTTCGAGGGGACCTACGACGCCGAGTGCCGCAACGTGCCCCTCAAGCTGATCGCGCGCCAGAAGGTCCGCATCCCCAAGGGCTCGAGCCGGGTGGTGGAGGTGCACTTCCGGCTGCAACCGCAGCAGTGACGCCGGTGGTCAGACACCGGTCGCCCGCGCGGGCAGCACTCGGTAGTCCCGGCGCCTGGCTCACCGGTCGAAGGGCGGATGTCGCCGGACCGGTCCGCGCTGGCCTCAGTCTTCTCCCGGCATTTCGCGCGAGGCGTACGACTGTCTGCCGTCTCGGCGGCCTGCGTGCGCGCATGAAGAAGAGGCGCTGCGGCGAGGCAGAACAGGCGTCGAGAAATCCTTCTTCGACTCGGTCCGGTTTCCGCTCACCCTGAGCAGCACACCAGGCCCTTGCCCGGCTGTGTCCCATGAACGAACAGCCGATTGCCGTAGAACCACCGCGCGCGAGCAAGTGAAAGTCCCCACTTCCCGCGCTTGCGCGGGAAGAGGCGATTGAGGGGGAGTCGCAACCGGTCGAGAAGAGGGCCTCCTGCCGACTCGACGCTCGTGTCCAACCTCGAGGATCATCGCGGGCCGTAATTTCGGAGCGGAGTCGAAGGGCCCGACTTTGCTCGAGGTGAACGGGGCGGGCCGAGTTTACGGAGATTTCCCGGCACCTCTTGAAGAAGGGTCTCTCGACAGAGCTGCGGCGCGCCCGCTCTCCCGCGCCCGGCTCAGGAGCTAATCCGCTTGAGCAGCGCCGAGACGTTCTGGCTCTCGGTCTCCTCGCTGATGACAGGCACGCCGCAGGCGGCCGCGTCGGCGACGAGGTGCTGGTGGAGCAGCCACCCGGCGTCCAGGCGCTCCTTGGCCGGAGCCCTGCCGGCGCGCAGCCGGCCCCGCTCGGACAGGCGCGCCCGGTACTCCTCCTCGTTGCGCGCGGCGAGCAGCACGAGGTGCGCGCCGAGGTTGCGGTAGCGCGCAAAGTGGCTGGGGACGAGGGGGACTCCGTGGAAAATCGCGCTCTTGCTCGTGCGCAGGTAGTTGTCGAGCAGCCGCGAGCTCGCCCCCTCGAGAGGCCGGATGTGCGCCTGGAACCCCGCGACCACGGTCGCCGGGGAGATCGGGCCATGCAGCTCCCAGGCGTTGAGCGCGTTGCGGAACATCATCGGGTCATCCTGCTCGCGGCTCTGGATGCGCAGGAGATCCCGGATGACGTCCAAGTCGACCAGCCTCAGCAGCCCCAGCTCGTGGGCGACCTGATGGGCGACGGCGGATTTGCCGATTCCAGGGGCTCCCCCGATGAGAAGCAACATACGTTCGACCTCCGTGGCGAGCTCGGATAGAAGTGGCAGGTATGCCACAGGCAAAGGCCGCATTGGAAGCAGGCCTCTGACCGGGGGCTTATCGTCGCGCCCCATAAGTGTTCGGAAGGCCAGATGGCTCGCGAGCATGCGGCCGGGCGCGTGCCTTGACCCCTTTCGGAACGGGTGGTTAGGGTTTTTTTGCGAAACTTCCTGAGGTTGACACGCGCGATGGCAGACACCAAGGACCACATCGGCCTCTCCGACACCCACAACTCGCGCGGCATCGAGCTGGCGGACAGGGGCTGGCTCGACGAGGCGGCCAAGGAGTTCAAGAAGGCCATCGCCCTCGACCCGGACAGCGCCCACGCCCACGACAACCTGGCCACTGTCTACGCCGAGAAGAGGATGTACCGCGAGGCGCTCGCCGAGTACCTGACCGCCTTGCGGCTCGAGCCCGACAACCCCACCGGCCACTACAACCTCGCCTGCTTCCTCGCGACGCACGGGCTCGACATGGCGGTCGCCGAGTACCAGGAGGCCATCGAGCTCGAACCGGACTATCCCGACGCGCACCTCAACCTCGGGCTGACCTACGCCGATCTCGGCCAGGTCGAGCCCGCGATGAAAGAGCTGCAGCTCGCCATCAGCCTCAACCCCCGCGACGCGCTGCCGCGCCAGGAGCTGGCCGAGCTGTGCATGGACGAGGGCGACTATCGCTCGGCGATAGCCCAGCTCAAGGAGGTCGTGCGGCTCGAGCCCGACACCTTCGAGGCCTACCTCGACCTGGGCATCTGCTACGCGCAGAAGGGCTTCTATGCCGAGGCCGAGCGCGCCTACCTGCGCGCCCAGGAGCTCAACGAGGGCGACCTGCTGCTCAACTACAACCTGGCGGCCCTCTACGCGCTCTGGAACAAGCCGAAGGAGGCGCTCGAGCACCTGGGCAAGGCCTTGGCGAGCGACGGGGCGAAGGTGCGCGACTGGTTGGCGGCCGACCCGATGTTCGACTCGCTCAAGAGCCTTCCGGAGTACGACGCGCTCGTGCACTAGCCGCAGGGCGAGGGGCTCCAGAGGCTCTGTGATCGGGTTTCGTGCGGCGCAGGAGCCGCTCACGCGGATGGGCCTGCGGTCGGAAGCATCTCGAGCGCGTGCTCGATCTCAGGCCGGGCGCATTGCCATCCGCCCCTACCGACCCGTCCCGCGTGGTGGCGAGACGAGGCGCGTGCCCGATCTCAGGCCGGGCGCATTGCCATCCGCCCCTACCGACCGTGCGCTTGCCGTGACGAGTCCCCACGGCAGCGGCCCGCTCGCCATCATGGTGGAGAGGGCAGAAGGGCGACCGCCGAAGTCGACCAGCATCTGCGCGAACTCCGAGGACCGGGCCGCGAGGAACCCTTCGGCTGCGGTTCCAGCACACGCAGGGCAAGTCAGCAGCCAGTCGGCAAGCCCGAACGCTCGGGGTGCCGGCCGGCAATCGGTCGAAGTCCCTTTGGCGCCTCGGTTTGGTGGGCGTATCCCTGGGCCCGCCATCGCCATCGCTCCCTTCCCGAGCCTCCGTAGCACCGTGACGGCGCTGGCCAAACCCCGCGCGGCCGCCGCCTGCCCAACCCTTGCCGACGCCAGCCTTTCGACCCCCCGTTTGTGGCAGGCAGGCTTCGCAATCGCCACCTTCCAAAGCAGGACGGCGTCACCGCAAGGCCCGGGCTCGGTTCGAGCGGCCAGGAGGGGCTGATGCTGCCTGCGTCGGTCATTCGGTTACTCGCGCGAGCCGGCGCTCGCCCGCCTCGGACAGAGCAAAGGGGGAGAATCGAATGAAGGCCATCGTGTATCGCGGAATCGGCGACATCCGAATCGAAGACGTCCCCGAGCCCCAGCTCCAGGACCCCGAGGATGCGATCGTCAGGCTGACCGCGACCGCCATCTGCGGGACCGACCTGCACATGGTGCGCGGGACGGTGCCGGGGATGCGACCGGGCACGATTCTCGGACACGAGGGCGCCGGGGTGGTCGAGGACCTCGGCGAGGACGTCCGCAACTTCGACATCGGCGACCGGGTGGTGATCTGCCCGACCATCGCCTGCGGGGTCTGCTCGTACTGCCGCTACGGGTACTTCTCACAGTGCGACCGCGCCAATCCGAACGGACCGCTGGCGGGCAGCGCCTACTTCGGCGGACCCGAGTCGTCCGGAGCCTTCCACGGGCTCCAAGCCGAGCGGGCCCGCATCCCGTTCGCGCACACGACGATGGTCAAGCTGCCCGACGAGGTCAGCGACGACCAGGCGATCCTGCTCTCGGACATCTTCCCGACCGGCTATTTCGGCGCGGTGCTCGCCGACATCAAGCCCGGGCGCACCGTCGCGATCTTCGGCTGTGGGCCGGTCGGCCAGTTCGCCATCGCCGGCGCGAAGCTAGTCGACGCGGGCCGCATCATCGCCGTCGACACGGTCGAGAGCCGGCTCGACATGGCGCGGGCCCAAGGCGCCGAGACGGTCAACTTCAACGAGGAGCAACCGGTCGAAGCCATCCGCAGGCTGACCGGCGGCATCGGGGTCGACCGGGTGATCGACGCGGTGGGCGTCGACGCGGTGCGCGCGCACTCCGGACCGGCGGCCGGCGACGGCGCGGCCCGCGAGATCTTCCAAGCGGAGCTCCAGGAGCTCGTCCCGCAACCGCACCCGGTCGGCGACAACTGGCATCCGGGCGACGCGCCCTCACAGGCCCTCGAGTGGGCCGTCGACGCGGTGGCCAAGGGCGGCCGGGTGGCGATTATCGGCGTCTATCCGCAGACCGCGCGGCGGTTCCCCATCGGCCTGGCCATGGACAAGAACCTCACCGTGAAGGCGGGCAACTGCAACCACCGCAAGTACATCCCGCTGCTCATCGAGAAGGTCGTCAGCGGCGAGGTCGACCCGACCAAGGTCCTCACCCAGCTCGAGCCGCTCACCTCTGGGGTCGACGCCTACCGCGCCTTCGACACCCGCCAGTCGCGGTGGATGAAGGTCGAGCTGCAGCCGGGCATATAGGCGCGCGAGCGCCGTCCCGGCCTCGCCGCAGAGCGTGGGGGCCAGGCTTCGAGCCCTCTTGCGCGACCGGGCCTGGACGCCGACTCCGCGAACCTTCGCCGAGGTCAGGACAGCGGGTCGCTGGCCGGCTGTGGCTTCCCGCGCGTGAAACGGCTATTTGTTCTCGCGCTCCTGGAGCCCTCGAGGTGACCTGCCGTGAGCGCCCTTCGCGCCGAACACTTCTCCAAAGCCTACGCCTTCGCTCGCAGCCACTTCCTCGCCGGTCTGCTGGTGGTGGTGCCCCTCGGGGCCATCGTTTGGATAGTCCTGCTCGCGCTGCGCGCGCTGTGGGGGCTGCAGGGCTGGATGCCCGACGCCTGGAGGCCAGAGAACTGGCTGCCGAGCCGCCTGCTCGCCTACGCGGTCAGCCTGGCCATCCTCGTCGCGACGACCGTGGTGCTCATCGCGCTGGTCGCGGCGACCGGCTGGATCTCCAAGCAGCTCGCCGGACAGCAGATCCTCGACTTCATCGGCTCGCACGTCATCGCGCGCATCCCGGTGCTGCGCAGCATCTACAAGGCGCTCGACAAGCTCTTGCGCACCATGACCTCGGGCGGCGGCCAGCAGTTCAACCGCGTGGTCTACGTCGAGTACCCGCGCAAGGGCCTCTGGGTGGTCGCCTTCGTCACCGGCCCCGTGGTCGATCCCTCCTTCGCGCCCGGCTGCCTGAACATCTTCGTGCCCACCACCCCGAACCCGACCTCCGGGTTCCACCTCATCGTCGCCGAGTCCGAAGTGCGCGAGAGCGCCATGTCGGTCGAGGAGGCGTTTCGCACCATCCTCTCGCTGGGCATCGTGGGGCGCGACACCTCTTCGGACACCGGGCCCGAGGTGGCGAAGCTTACGGGCTGAAGACTCCCTCGAGAAAACCTCTTCGATTCCGCTCACCCTGAGCGTAGCTCCCGACGCGCGAGCGGCGGGAGCGGAGTCGAAGGGCCCCCGCGACTTCGGCCTCGCAGGCTCGGCCTCCGCCCGGGGTGAACGGGGGACAGGCCGAGCTCAAGGAGATTTCCCGACACCTCTCGAGTGACTGACGGCCTACACTCCGGGGTGTCGCCGCGGCAGGGACTGCCGCCCACCGGGAGCAAGGAGTAGAAGGAGGCCATGCGCACTATCCCCTCTGTCCTCAGGCCCTGGAATCGCTGGTACCCGCTGGCGCCCAACGACGCCGAGCTCCTCGAAGTCACGGCGCGCGACGGCTTGCGCCTCACGGTCCGTCGCCTGGCCGGTGACGGACCGGCGGTGATGCTGCTGCACGGGCTCGCGGCCAACCGCTACACCTTCCATTTCCCGGAGCGCTCGCTTGCCCAGTGGCTCGCGGACACCGGCTACGACGTCTACGTCCCCGAGCTGCGCGGCCACGGCACGAGCGAGCGGCGGGGCTGGGACTGGGGGCTCGACGAGTACCTGCAGCACGACTTGCCGGCCATCGTCGAGACCATCCTCCGAGTCAGCGGGCGCGACCGCATCCACTGGGTCGGCCACAGCATGGGCGGCATCCTGCTGTTCTGCTACGGCATCCTGTTCCCCGAGGCGCCCATCGCCAGCGGCCTCGCGCTCGGCTCGGCGCTCGACTACCGCATCGGCGGCAACGTCTACCAGCCGTTCGCGCGGCTGGGCCCGCTGGTGGCCAGGGCGAAGGTGTTTCCGTACGGGACCCTCATCCACCTGCTCGCGCCCGCGCTGGGCCGGGCGGCCACGGGACTGGTCGACAGAGCCAACGTCTGGCCCTCGAACATCGAGCCGGAGCTCAACCGGCGCTTCCACGCGAACGGCTTCCACAGCGTGCCGACCTCGCTACTGGTGAGCCTGGGGACCACCTTCGAGCCGCGCGGACTGCGGCTGCGCGACGGGTCGGTCCACTTCATCGAGCAGGCGCAGCGCTTCAAGGTTCCCGTGCGGCTGCTCGCCGGCAGCAAGGATCAGCAGGTCTCGCCCGACGCCGTGCGGGCTACCGCCGAGCTGCTCGGCGCGGGCTCGGAGCTTCGGGTCTTCGGCCGCGAGCAGGGCGAAATCGAGGAGTACGGCCACTGCGATCTCGTGCTCGGGCGACACGCGCCCTGGGAGGTCTGGCCGGATATCGAGGCCTGGCTCGACAAGAACGACCGGTCCGAGCAGACCGAGACGGCCTAGCACCGCGTCGGCGGCGCCCGGAGCAGGGGACCGCCGCCGTCTCGGCGGCCAGCGGTGCGGGCATGAAGAAGAGCGCTGAGCCGCGCAGCCGCCAGCCTCGCAAGTGACGTAGACCTCGGGCGCCTGCTTGCCAAACAGTGCGAGGGATCCAAGCCGCTTCCTGCCCGGTAGACCTCGAGGCGATTCGTGTCGTGTTCCTCGAGCTCCTTCATGGTGGAGGCCCGCCGGTTCGTGCGATCGTCCGAATCCGGCGGTCTTGTCCAGGCAGTGGAGGAGTCGTGTACGGCTACGCGGAAGAGGAGTGCAGTGGGGCACGTCCAGAGCTCGCCTCGAGGCTTTCGCGCGCTCTGGCGGCTATCGCCGATGGCGCGCTCGGCGCGCTCTTCGTCGTGGTCGGCGTCCTGGCGGCCCTGGCCTGGGGCAGCGACGCCCTCATGCTGGTGCTCGGCGGTGGCTCGGTGCGCGGCGGCGGGGCGCTCCCCGTGGTCCTGGCGTGCGCGGTCGTCGCAGGGCTCGTCTTCACCCTCTATCAATGGATGGGCCTCGCGACCCGCGGGCAGACGTTGGGCAAGCGGCTGCTCGGCATCCAGATCGTCGACGATTGCGGTGCGCCCGCCGGCTTCATGCGCGCGCTGCTGCTGCGGGTCTGGGTCTTCTCCATCGTCTTGGGCGCCGCCGAGCTGCTGCTCTCCGGGGTCCTCGGTATCGCCGGTGCGGTGCTGGGGATCGCAAACCTCTTGTTCATCTTCGGCGCCGAGCGCCGCTGCCTTCACGACTACCTTTCCGGCACCTGGGTTCGCGAGGCCCCCGGCTCGCGTGCAGGCGCGGTGGTCGCGCTCGTTGCCTTCGGGCTCATCGCCTTCGCCCTCGCGGGAGCGCTGGCCAAGTCGGGCGCGGACTTGAGCGTCGACAAGCTTCGCGCCGCGGTCGAGCAGCGCGAGCGGCTGCAGGCGACAGACCGGCCGATCGTGGAGAGCGTGAAGGCCGCGGCGGAGGCGGCCAGGGCGCCGAAGCCCCTGAGCCTGTCTACGCCGAAGTCGACCCAAACCATCTACCGGTACGTGGACGAGTCGAACGTGGTCCACTACTTCGACGATCCCGCGAACATCCCCGCCAAGTACCGGGCGCGGGCGAAGCCCATCGAGTAGCCGAGGCTGCCTTCGAGGGTTCGCAGCGGAGCAGAGGGGCTGCGACCGGGGACCCCGGAGACGAGGTGTTGCGCCGCTCCCGTTCGCCCAAGCTCATTTTCGGTAGAGTGCGCGCCAATGGACCTCTTGGAGTGGTCGGGACATCAGCACGAGCGACATCCGTGGGAGAGGGCGCGCGCGGCCTTCTTCACCCGGATCGTGCGCGACGCGGTGAAGGCGCCCATCCGGCTGCTCGACGTGGGCAGCGGTGACGGATGGCTGGCGAGGTCGCTGCTCGACGCGCTGCCACCGGGAAGCGAGGCGACCTGCTGCGACACCGGCTATTCGCCCGAAATCCTCGCGAAGCTGCCCTCCAGGGACCGGGTGCGCTACGCCGCGAGCCCGCCCGAGGAGCGGTTCGACCTGGTGCTGCTCCTCGACGTCCTCGAGCACGTTCGGGACGACCAGGCCTTCGCGACCGAGCTCGTCGCGAATCGCCTCGAGCCCGGCGGCTTGCTGCTGGCCAGCGTGCCCGCGTGGCAACGGCTCTACTCGCAGCACGACGAGCTGCTTGGCCACGAGCGGCGCTACTCCCCGGCCGCCTGCGCCGAGCTCCTGCGGCGCTCGGGCCTCGAGCCCCTCGCCTCAGGCGGGCTCTTCCACTCGCTCCTCGTCCCCCGCGCACTGCGGCGCGCCGCCGAAGCGACCGGCCTGCTGCCGCCGCCCGCGCATGTCGGCGAATGGAGGGCGGGCCGGCTGGTCACCGGGGCGCTGCTCGCGGCGCTCTCGGTCGACTGCGCCGCCTCCGCCGTCCTGAGCCGCCGCGGCCTCGTGGTGCCTGGACTCTCCTGGTGGGCCCTATGCCGAAAACTGCCCTAGTCATTCCCTGCTTCAACGAGGCGGCGCGCCTGCCCATCCCCGAAGTGACGAGGCTCGTCGAAGCGGGCTTGTCGCTGGTGTTGGTCGACGACGGCTCGACCGACGGCACCGGCGCGCTGCTCGAGAGCTTCGCGTGCGCCCACCGCGAGTCGGTCACCGTCGTGCGGCTCGAGCGCAATCAGGGCAAGGCCGAGGCGGTGCGCGCCGGACTGCTGCGCGCCCTCGAGCTGGGCGCGCCGGTGGTCGGGTACGCGGACGCCGACATGTCGACGCCGGCCTCCGAGCTCGTCCGGCTCTCCGAGGAGAGCGCCCGCTGCGGGTGCGCGGTCGTGATGGGCTCGCGAATCCGGCTGCTCGGCACCGACATCGGGCGGCGCTTCTCGCGCCACGTCCTGGGCCGGGTCTTCGCCACCGCGGCCTCGCTCGCCCTCGACCTGAAGGTCTACGACACGCAGTGCGGGGCCAAGTTCTTCCTGCCCACCGAGACGCTGCGCGGCGCGCTGGCGCAGCCCTTCGAGTGCACCTGGGCCTTCGACGTCGAGCTGCTCTCCCGGCTGCTCGCGCCTCGCGCGGGTGATCCCTACCGGCCCGAGGACTTCGTCGAGGTGCCGCTTCGGGCCTGGAGCGACGTCGCCGGATCGAAGCTGCGTCCGCTCGCGGCCCTCGAGGCGGGGCTCGATCTCTTGCGCATCGGCGCGAGCGCCAGGTTGGCGAGAGCGGCGCGGGCGGCGCGGCGGTGAGGGGCCTGATGCTCGGGCTGGATACGAAGTGGTGGGGAGAGGTGCTCGCGCGCAGGGACCGCATCGCCAGGGCAGGGCTGGGGCCGCTGCTCATCCTCTTCAGCGTGATGCTGGGCTTCAGCGATCCGACCCCCTCCGGCAGCGGATGGAACTGGGAGCGGTGGGCGAACGGGAGGCTCGAAGGCGCACCCGTTGCGCGCGCGGTCGTGCTCGAGCCGTTCGCCAAGGAGGAGCCGACCGCGCCATTCTCCGCGCAGTGGACCGCGTGGATGCGGGTGGACAGGCCGGGCCGCTTCGAGTTTGTCGTCGAGGCGGACGACGAGGTGGAGCTGCTGGTCGGCGAAGAGCGGCTTCTGCAGGTCGTCGGCAAGCGCAAGCGCACCACGCACAAGGCGACGGTCAGGCTCACCGAGCCTATCGTCCCGCTCACCCTGCGACTCGTCGATCACGGCGGCGGCAAGTACCTGCGCCTCTTCCTCAACGAGCTCGACGGGCCGCACGGCTGGTCGCCGGTTCCCTGGCCGCGGGAGATCACCTGGCCGACGCGTGAGCTCGCCGAGGCCGCGCTCGGGGGCTCGAGGGCGATGCAGCGGGCCACCGTGTTCTCGTTCTTCCTGGTTTTCCTGACGCTGGGAGTCGCGCTCACCGTGCACCGTCATGGTCTCCCGTTCGGCTTGCGCTTGCCTTCGCGGCGCACGGTGGCCATCGCCGCCACCATCGCCCTCGCCGCCCTCGCGGCCCGCCTCCACGGCCTGGGCGACGCCGACATCTATTGGGACGAGGGCGCGTACCTGAAGGCCGGGATGCACTACGTGCGCAACCTCGAGCTCGGGGATTTCGCGCCTCAGTCCTTCCATTGGAACAAGGAGCACCCGCCGGTCGCCAAGTGGCTCTACGGCGGGGCCGAGTGGCTCGGAGGGATGTGGGGGGCCAAGCTCTTCGCCGCCATCCTGCAGGCGATGAGCTGCCTGCTCGTCTTCGCCATCGGGCGGCGCTACGGGTCGCTCACCATCGGCGCGAGCGCGGGGATGCTGCTCGCCTTGATGCCGTACTTCGTCGGCCACGGGCGGGCGATCGGGCTCGAGTCGCCGCTCGTCTTCTTCACCTGCCTCTCGGCCTGGCTGTTGATGCGCGCCTGCGAGCGCGACTCCTGGCCTCTGCACGCGGCCTGGGGCTTCACCTCCATCCTCGGGGTCGGCTCGCGGGCGACCGGCGTCTGGTTCGCGCCGATCGCGCCGCTCGTCTGCGGCGTCGCCCTCGCGCGCGGCGGCCGCCGGGTCCTCCCGATGGCCGGCGCCTTCGCCGGCGCGGCGGCCGGCGTCCTCCTCATCTACGCGGGCTGGCCCTGGATCTGGGGCGATCCGCTCGGGCAGCTCGCCATCACCTACTCGCACTGGGCCACCTACGTCCCCAAGGAGTTCTTCCTCGGCGTCCAGCGCGTGCTGCCGGTCTGGTACTACGGCTTCGCCTTCCTGGCGGCGAGCCCGACGCTCCTGCTCGCGCTCGCGCTGGTCTGGCTCGGCTTCGCGGTGCGGCGTCGCTCGGTCCTCGACTGGCTGATCCTCGGCTGGCTGATCTTCCCGTTCGGCCAGTCGCTCTCGCCGATGCGCCAGGACGGCGCCCGCTACGTCATCCAGGCCTTCCCCGCGCTCGCGCTCGCGGCCGCGGCCGGGCTCGAGCGGGCCGTCGAGAAGCTCGGCAGCCGCCCGCTCACCGTCGCCGCGCACGGCGCGCTCGCGCTCTACGTGGCCGTCGCGATGCTCTGGGTCCATCCGTACCAGCTCGACTACTGCAGCGAGTGGACCGGAGGCCCTGCGTCGGTCGTCGCCCGCCGCTGGCTCGAGATTCCGTACTGGGGCGAGGGCTATCGGGAGCTGTTCGCGGCCTTGGAGCGGGTCGCGCCGCCGGGGGCCAAGGTCTACATCGGGCCGCGGCGCCACGACGATCTGCCGGCGCTCCGCGGCGACCTCGTCCCCGTTCCCCTCGAGTCCGCGGATTACGCGCTCTTGGGGTTCTTCCAGTATCCGGCCGAGCCGCGCGACTTCACCCGGATCTACGAGGCGCGGGCCGGAGGCGCGGCCATCGGGGCGGTCTACCTGCGCGATGACTTGAGGCCCTGACGCGCTCGCGACTGTACGAACGGTCTCAGAGCGGGCGGCAACCCTCGCCGACGAGCGCGCTCGGACGCGCTCGATCGTCGAGCGGCAATCGCGTTTCGCCGCACTTCAGAGCGAGCCGCGGTCGGGGGAAAAGCTGGCTCGGCCATCGGCAGGTGGAGAGCTTTCCTGCGTCCGCGTGTCGTGTCGGCGGGGAGGTCACATGCGTCGAACCGGATTCCTGGCCATCGCGCTTCTGCTTCTCGGCTCCTGTGGGGGCAATGGGGACGACGAGGACGATGCCACCACCATCGAAGTGAGGAACAACTCGGCGCTGACGATGGACGAGGTGCGCTTCTCCACCTGCGCCTCGTCGGTCTTCGGCGACGACGTGCTCGACGGCGCGGTGGGGCCTCAGCAAACCTTCACCTTCGAGGTCGACGAGGGCGGCTGCTACGACGTGTTCGTGGTCCTGGTCGACACCGAGGGTGTCGCCTCCAACGTCAACTTCAGCTCGGTGGAGGTCGCGGACGGCGAGCAGGCGAGCCTCACCGTGACCAACCCGTAGCGACAGCCGAGAGTCGAGAGTCGACAGCCCGGGCCTCGCCCGGAATCCAAGCGATCGGTCGCTGGTTGGTAAGGGGCGCATGGCAATGCGCCCGTCGAGGAATTGGGAAGCTGCGCGGGCGATCTCGGTGGCCGGCCCTCCGGGGTCGTGCTGCCGCCCTGACCATCGAGGGGTCTGCCCGGTCATCAGAGCGCCGCGCCGGGGCTTCAGGTCCGTGCACCCAAGTACGTGGTTCGGCGGGTGACGCTCGGGGCTCGTCGACCCCGCGCGCCTCCTCGATCGTCGCCATGCCGCCGGGCTCTCGCAGTCTTCCTCGATGCCGACCCGAGACTCAGGTCGATCAAGGGCGCGGTGGGACGCAGCCAGGCAAGGCCCGGCGCGACGCTCATGATGAGCGCGGCGCGTTCCCCGACTACATCCCGGCTGACCTCCTTGGGCTCTGACTCCCGAGCCTCCGCCAGATCACAACCGCGGCAATCATCCGGCCGCAGCGGAATCCCGATAGCTCGGCAAGTGGCCCGCGACGGACAAGGAGGGCCGACCCGCGTCTGTGCGGTGGTATACAAAACCCACCGTCAACAAGCCGCAGGGGGCCGCAGATGCCGCAAGTCGTGCAGGTGCCGAGCGCCGGGCAACTGGTCACGGTGCGGCGTCGTCGCTGGGTCGTCACCCGCACCGCCATCAGCACCCAGCCGGTCGATTCGCTCTCGCGCGAGCGGCAGCAGCACCTCGTCGAGCTCGCCTCGGTCGAGGACGACGGCTTCGGCGAGGAGCTGCAGGTCGTCTGGAAGCTCGAGCCGGGCGCGCACGTCTTCGAGCGCGCCGCGCTGCCCGACCCGCTCGCCTTCGATCCGCCCGAGCGGCTCGAGGCCTTCCTCGACGCGGTGCGCTGGGGCGCGATCTCCGCGGCCGACACCCGGCAGCTCAACGCCCCGTTTCGCAGCGGCATCGCCATCGAGGAGTACCAGCTCGATCCCCTCGTGCGCGCCCTGGAGATGCCGCGGGTCAACCTGCTCATCGCCGACGACGTCGGGCTCGGCAAGACCATCGAGGCTGGGCTCGTCGTCCAGGAGCTGATGCTGCGCCACCGGGTGCGCAGCCTGCTCGTCGTCTGCCCCGCCGGCCTGCAGCTCCAGTGGCGCGACCAGATGCGCGACAAGTTCGGGCTCGAGTTCCGCATCGTCGACGCCGAGCTGTTGCGCGAGTTGCGCCGGCGCCGCGGCCTGCACGTCAACCCCTGGAGCCACTTCCCGCGGCTGATCACCTCGGTCGACTTCCTCAAGCGCGAGCGGCCGCTGCGGCTGTTTCGCGAGCTGTTGCCGCCCGAGCGCGAGCCGGCCTTCCCGCGGCGCTTCGACCTGCTGATCGTGGACGAGGCGCACAACGTCGCCCCGTCGGGCCGGGGCGCCTACGCCGTCGACTCGCAGCGCACCCAGGCCGTGCGCGCGCTCGCGCCCCACTTCGAGCACAAGCTCTTCCTCACCGCGACCCCGCACAACGGCTACTCCGAGAGCTTCACCTCGCTGCTCGAGCTGCTCGACGACCAGCGCTTCCACCGCGGCCTCGAGCCCGACCCCAAGCAGCTCGGCGCGGTGATGGTGCGTCGGCTCAAGTGGGAGCTGCGCGACGAGCCCCGGCGCTTCCCCGAGCGCAAGCTCGAGGCGCTCGAGGTCGCCTATTCGGAGGGAGAGCGGCGTGCACACCAAGCCTTGCGCGACTACAGCGAGCAGCGCCTGAAGGCCGCCGCGGCCGTCGAGGGGCGCGTCGCCGTCGAGTTCGTCCTCAAGATGCTCAAGAAGCGGCTCTTCTCCTCGCCGGCCGCCTTCCAGACCACGCTGGACAAGCACCTCGCTTCGCTCGGCGATGCTGAGCGTAGAGGCGATCAGCGGGAGCCTCCGAGTCGAGGGGCTGTGGGAGCCCGCCTCCGCCGCCACCTCGAGCTGCTCGCCGACGAGCCCGCCGACGACGCCGAATACGAAGAGGCCACCGCCGAAGCCGTCGAGGCCGCCAGCGCCCTCTGGACCGAACCCAGCCCCGAAGAGCGAGGCCTGCTCGACGAGCTGCAGAAGTACGCCAAGAGCGCCGTCGGCCGGCCCGATTCCAAGGCCGCGCGCCTCATCGACTGGCTGAAGCAGACCGTCAAGCCCGACGGCGTCTGGAGCGACGAGCGGGTCCTCGTCTTCACCGAGTACCGGGCGACGCAGAACTGGCTGCACGGCCTGCTCGCCGCCGCCGGGCTCGCCGAGGGCGAACGGCTGATGACCCTCTACGGCGGCATGGCCGACGAGGAGCGCGAGCGGATCAAAGCCGCCTTCCAGGCCGACCCGAAGAAGGCCGAGGTGCGCATCCTGCTGGCGACCGACGCCGCCTCCGAGGGGATCGACCTCCAGAACCACTGCCATCGGCTCGTGCACTACGAGATCCCCTGGAACCCCAACCGGCTCGAGCAGCGCAACGGGCGCATCGATCGCCACGGCCAGAAGCACGAGCACGCGCTCATCTACCACTTCGTCGGCAGCAGCTTCGGGAGCGCCGACGCGCGCGTACACCGCAGCCGGCTCGACGCGGACCTCGAGTTCCTCAAGTTCGTCGCCGAGAAGGTCGAGACCATCCGCGAGGACCTCGGCAAGGTCGGGCCGGTGCTCGCGCAGCAGGTCGAGGAGGCGATGCTCGGCAGGCGCGCCGGCATCGACACCGCGCAGGCCGAGCGCGAGGCGCAGCCCATTCGCAAGCTGCTCAAGGTAGAGCGCAGCATCCGCGAGCAGGTCCAGCGCGCGCGCGAGCAGCTCGACGAGACCCGCGCCGACCTCGAGATCAGCCCCGAGACCGTCGAGCGGGCCGTTCGCGAGGGGCTCGCGCTCGCCGGCCAGCCGCGGCTTCGCCCGGTGCGCTTCGAGGGGCTCTGGCCCGACCCGTCGGGCCGGCGCAAGCGGTGCCCGGTCTTCTACCTGCCCAAGCTGACCGGGAGCTGGGCGGCGTGCGCCGAAGGCCTGATGCACCCGCACACCCGCGAGGTGCGGCCCATCGTCTTCGACCACGCGCTCGCCGAGGGGCGCGACGACGTCGTGCTCGTGCACCTCAACCACCGGCTGATGCAGATGTGCCTCGGCCTGCTGCGGGCCGAGGTCTGGTCGCAGGGCGGCGCCGGGGCGCTGCATCGGGTGACCGCGCGGCTGGTGCCCGAGGAGGTCTCCGACGGGCTCGTGGTCGTCGCCCACGGCCGCATCGTCGTGCTCGGCGGGGACAACCAGCGGCTCTACGAGGAGCTGATCTTCGCCGGCGGGAGGGTTCGCGACGGGCGGTTCGCGCGGATCGCCAAGCAGTCGGAGCTGCAGGCGATCGTCGATGCGGCGAGCGAAGACTCGCCGTCGGTCGAGGTGATCCCGGAGCTCGTCGAGCTCTGGTCGGGCGTGCGCGGGCCGCTGCTCGCCGCGCTCGAGGCGCGGATGAGGGAGCGCCACCAAGGCCTGACCCGGCTGCTCGAGAAGCGGTGCGAGAAGGAGGCCGCGGACACCGAGGCGATCCTCACCGAGCTGCGCCAGACCATCGAGCGCGAGGTGGGCAGGCCCGAGGCGAGGCAGCTCGAGCTGCGGGGCTTGAGCGAGGCCGAGCGGGTGCAGCGCCAGATCGACTTCGACTCGCTGCGGGCGAGGGCCGAGGCGATCCCCGGGGAGATTGCCCGGGAGACCGCGGCGATTCGGGCGAGGTTCGCCGCGCCGTCACCGCGGCTGTTTCCGGTGGCGGTGAGTTGGTTGGTGCCGATGGGGAAGGGACGGTGAGGCGCGCGAGAGACAGGGCGCGCCCGCTCACCGCGAGCTTGTCGAGCGGCTCGCCGGCCGCCGAAAGGCAACGATGCAGGACGGCCGTTGTTCAGGCCCGTAAATGCCGGTGAGTTTTCAGCCCCGATTGCCGAGAAGGAACAATGAATGAGAAACAACCGTAGCCTGGACGAAAAAAGGGACGAGTTCTTTTCACACCAATGGGACCATACCGTGGACCCGTTTCAAGCGCAGTTTGACGCGCGCCGGCCGCTTGCGCCGGAGGAACTCGTTGCCCTTGTCGAAATCACGGAGGCCTTACGAAAGAGACGAAACGACGCCTTCATTGCTGACCTTCTCCGTCGTCTAGCGCAACAGGCAGAGAAGCGCGGCAACGACTTGATGGCGGTTTTGCTTCAGCTAGTCGGAAGCACCCGAAACAAGATACTCACCGATCTTCGGCCACGGGCATTGGCAGGCGGCTTCTCTGTTCCGTCCAGCTATCGAGGTCTCATTCGCGACGACCGCGCCTGGGCCTATGCTGGTCCATACCTTGCCATGCGGGTACGCACTGTCTTTACACCGCTTCTCGATGAATCCCTTGAAGGTGCAATCGAAGCGCTCAACCAGGCCACCTATCCAGGCTATATCAGGCAACAACGAGCAAAACTCCAGGGGCATGAGGCGGAGTACAGACTTGCAACGCTGCTCGCCGCGTGTGCGATTCCCTTTGAGCCGGTGGAGAAGGCTGAGAATCCACTTTGTCGGGATGCCCAAGTTCACGGGATTTCGTTTGATGTTGTTGTCCCGAAGGCGTCCGAGCCGCGGGTCTGCGTCAAGGCGACCGTTCACACCTCCAATATTGGCCAATATGGCGAATCAAAGGATCATCTTGAAGTTGACGAGGCGAGAATCGTACTCGAGAGGGAATTCGGGAGTCGCCGGCCGATCGTGTTGGTGCTAATCGATGGCGTGGGCTTCCGCAGCAACCGCGCGGGTCTTGATGGCGTTCTGTTGAAGGCCGATGAGTTCTGTCAGTTCAAAACGATCTGGAAGGCTGTTGTAATCTGCGGTTCTGCCATGGGCATGCGGATACCGCTCGAACTGCCAGAAGTCGAGCGCAAATTTCATCGAAACTTTCTTCACGCACATCGGTATGAAGACTTGGTGGTGCCGGAGGGGACTCTTGATCCTGCCCATGTTGTTATCGCAGGGGATGCTAAGGTTCAGACTCAGTAAACAGACACCCTTGGCTCCTGACTGCATCTTTCGAGGAGTCAGTTTCTGTGCGGACGAATTGAATTTTTCGTGGCGAGGACATGCCTGGCGTCATCGTACTGGAGTGGAGAATATCGAGGGACTTCCAGTCAGGAACTGCCCAAGGCTCAATGATTCGCCGGCGAATCAGCGGCTCGAAGTCCTGGTTCAGTTCATAGCCAATGCCGTTGCGGCCCATGACGCGGGCGACCTTAAGCGTTGTCCCGGAACCGAGAAATGGATCGCATACGACGTCGCCTTTGCTGCTGTACGTGTGGATCAATAGCGCCACGAGCTCTTCAGGAAAGGCAGCAACGTGATAGCCGAGCTCCTTGACGTTCGGGGGGCGATAAGCCGGTATGCGAATCACATTCCCGAGGCATCGTCCGCGCTCATTCTTTTTGTGGGCGCGCGGGTCGGCCGTAAGATACTTTTGGGGCACGCGTGGCTTGCTGAACTTGTAATCGTCTACATTGCCTTTAATAAAGACGAGTAGCGATTCAAATTTATTATCGAACAGGCGCTCCATGTAGTGATTCGGTTGAGGCAGTGCGTTGGGTATGTACCAAATAAGATGGTCCCACAGGCGCCATCCGCGGATGGTTCGGGCAATATCGAATGCGATTGGATAGAAAACCTTCTTGTGGCGTCGACTATTGATGTTGACGACGAGCGCCGCATTGTCTGTTGCTTTGACGAAACACTGGTCCCAGACCCGCGCCAAACGCTCCAGATAGGTATCATATGAAGAGGAACCAATCTGGTTCGAGTGGCCATAGTTCTTGAGGTTCCAGTATGGCGGGCTGGTAACGAACAGAGTGACGCTATTGTCTTGAATTGCAGCCATGTCTTCGGACGTACCGAAAATGACGCGTTGTCCGGCGACTTCCATCATGTGTGCTCCTTCTTGAAGATGGCCGATAATGCGTGCGTCCCATAGCGGCTCCGTCGACCGATCCTCGTATTTTCCCTCTTAGTGCATTTGCGGATCGCTCGTCGCGCTCGCGATGAAGGAGAAGTATTCTCGCACCCAGTTGGGCCTGAGCCATGAAGTTTCTTTTACTCTCGCGGCAGAGCCCGAGGCAGATAAGCCTTTGAGTGCCAATTGTATCAACGCTGCGCGGACGAGGTCGAACGAAAGTGAGAGCAGTATTTGACGGGGCAAGCATCAGAAACCTCTCCTCCAGCCTGCTTTCTTTCTGCTCCACCTGGCCGCGAATAGCCTCCCGATTGATGTCCATCCGTAGAGCGTGTTCCTCCGCACTTCGATAGAACGACGTGAAACTCCCATTCTGTGTAACTAAGGCTACTCCTCACGTGTGCTTGGCGGCTCGCGAGATGTCCCTGTGGGCGACTGCTGTATCCATCAAGCGTACCTGTCAAGCTCCTGGTGCCTGCCCGGCAGAGCCGGCTGAGACTCCCACTAAGCTAGATACCGCTGCGCGAACCGCGCGAACAGCATGGAAATTTCAGACCGAGCGCTTGATGGCTTGACTCCGTAAGGACCCGGCCGGCCGGTAGTCTGTCTCGAGTTGAGCTCAACCAGACGAGCCGAAGCTCTCTTCATCTCGATCTCGCGTGGAGACGGGCGCCGAGGTCTGCAAGGCGGCCAGCCTCGCCGACCTCGACCCCGCGGCCATCGCCCTGTTTCGCGAAGGGGTCGTCCGCAAGTCAGGCAATCCGGACCTCGCCAGGCTGAGCGACGCGCACCTCCTCGGCGACACCGACCTGCTCGTCGACGGAGAGGTCACCTTCGCTGCCCTCATCCTGCTCGGCACGCGCGCCGCGCTCACTCGGCACCTGGCGCAGGCGGAGGTGATCTTCGAGTACCGGGCGACCGAGGCCTCGGTCGAGTCGCAGCGGCGCGTCGAGTATCGCCAGGGCTTCCTCGCCTTCCAGGACGAGCTCTGGGCGCAGATAGGCAACTGGAACGATCTGGGACATCCCGACCTTCAGCGAGCCGGTGGTTCGCGAGGCGGTCCTCAACGCGGTCTGCCATCGCGACTATCGGCTCGCCGGCTCCG
>DHSB01000152.1:25509-26425 GCA_002408385.1 Myxococcales bacterium UBA5297 | reverse complement strand
GGCTCGGTCTTCGTCCGCCAGTTCCCCAAGCGCATAGAGATCGTCAGCCCTGGCGGCTTTCCACCGGGAATCACCACGGAGAACATCCTCTGGCGACAGTTCCCGCGCAACCGCAGGCTCGCCGAGGCGATGGCCCGCTGCGGGCTGGTCGAGCGCGCCGGGCAGGGCGCCGACAAGATGTTCCGGCTCTCGATTCGCGAGGGAAAGCCGCTGCCCGACTTCGGCGGCACCGACGCCCACCAGGTCTCCTTGACGCTCCTCGGCGAGATTCGCGACCCGGTCTTCCTCAGGTTCCTCGAAGCGATTGGCAAGGAGAGGGTGGCCTCGTTCGCGGTCGCCGACCTGTTGGTGCTCGACTACGTGGCGCGCGGGCTCCCGGTGCCCGCGGAGATCAAGGAGCGGGTGCCGCAGCTCCTCGGCGCCGGGGTCGGTCGAGCGGGTCGGCAAGGGCAAGCTGCTGCTCTCCAAGCGCTACTACAGCTTCGCGGGCCGCAAGGGGCCCTACACCCGGGCGCGGGGGCTCGACCGCGAGAGGCAGAAGGCGCTCTTGCTGCAGCACCTGGAGCACTTTGGCAGTGCGACCATTCAGGAGTTCGAAGACGCGCTCCCAGAGCTGGGGCGTAGGCGGCTCCAGTGGTTGCTCAACGTTCTTCGGTGCGAGGGCCGGGCACACGTGGTGGGGGCAAAGCGTGGCAGCAGTTGGGCTTTTGGTCCTGGCGAGGGCGAGAATGGTCAAAACTCGGCCGGTGAGCGGTCAAAAGATTCTGTAAGTGGCGAGAACGACTAGAGAGTTTTTGTGCAGGAGAGTCGGCATTTCGTTTTGTGCGCGCGTTCAAAAGCCCTTGCGCAGGCCCCAGGCTCGACCGGGTCTACGCCGGCTAGCCGTTGCGGCAACCACGGGCTGGCAGGGTGAATC
>DHSB01000152.1:25106-25398 GCA_002408385.1 Myxococcales bacterium UBA5297 | reverse complement strand
AGCCGTTGCGGCACCCACGGGCTGGCAGGGTGAATCGGCTGACGTGGGGACGGTTCTTGTTCAAAACGAGCGGTGCTTCTGTTCAAAAAGGCCTGCAAACCCTGGTAAAGACAGGAAAGTTTTGTGCAGGAGAGTCGCCCGGATGTTTTGAACGTGTTCAAAACCATCGACCGCTCGGCCCCTCGCTTCACGGGGACGGGTGCCGGGAGGCGGGCGTCGAGCCAGAGCGGAGAGCCCTACCCCCAACCCCCCCAAAACCCCCTCCCCTCGGGCGCGCGAACGCAGTGTCTGC
>DHSB01000152.1:24240-24916 GCA_002408385.1 Myxococcales bacterium UBA5297 | reverse complement strand
AGGACGAGGGGAGCGAGGAAACCGCCCGGCCAGCCCGGGTGGGCATCGTGAATCGGCTGGCGCGCGGGACAGGACGGCGGTGAGCGGCTTGGGGCTGGGGTTCTTCGAGGGGTAGGACGGCCTGCTGGCAGGCTTCTCCGTGCATCGCGCCGCTGCGCGAAACGGTCAGGTGGCGCCGACGCGGGTGACGCTCGGGCCCGCCGACCCCGCGCGCCTCCTTGATCGTCGGGGCCCCGGCCTCGCGCAGGCAGGGCGGCCGGCCCGGAAGGCCTGCCGAGGCCACCGGAGCGCCGGCCCGGGGCACCGCGGAGGGCGGCGCGGCCAGAATCGTCGGCTCCTCACTCGGAATCGCTGCTTCCTGATCGAGAACTGCCGCTTCCTGACGGCGAGGCGCCGGCTCCTCGCCGAAAATCGCCGCTTACGGACTACGAACCGCCCCGTCCTGATTACAAAGCGCGCCCTCCTGGGCGAGAACCTTCTGATCCTGTGAGCGAATCGTTACGTCCCGGGCTGAAATCGTTACGTCCTGGGTAGGAATCGGCACGTCCTTACGGAAAGTCGCGGCCTCCTGAGCGCCCGTTCCCATCAAAGAGGGGGGGCAACGTGGCTCGCGAGGCGGGCGGCAGCCCTGCGGTACCACCGAGAGCCTCTCTGGACCCCGGCGGAATGGCTCAGG
>DHSB01000152.1:22116-24140 GCA_002408385.1 Myxococcales bacterium UBA5297 | reverse complement strand
GGACCCCGGCGGAATGGCTCAGGGCGGCGGGCGTCGGCTCTCAGGACCCCGGCGGAATGGCTCAGGGCGGCGGGCGTCGGCTCCCACGACCCCGGCAAAGTGGCTCAGGGCGGGGGCGTCGCCCGCGAAGACCCCGGCAGAATGGCTCAGGGCGGCGGCGTCGGCTCCCAGGATCCCGGCAGAATGGCTCAGGGCGGCGGCGTCGACTCCCAGGACCCCGGCAGAATGGCTCGGGGCGGCGGCGTCGGCCGCGAAGGCCCCCCGCGGAATCGCGTAAGTGGTCCTCGACAGGGTTTCCGAGCTCGGGGTCGTGTCTCGAGCCCCTGTCGAAGCGCACCAAGTGGCCGGGGGCGTGTCCGAACCAGGCATGCGGTAAGGAGTCCGCTGGCGCCGCTGCTACTTCGCTGGCCACCCTCCGTTCGGGCTGCCCCTCGCCCTTGCGGAATCACGCCGCTCGACTAACCTGCCGCGGCAAGAGCGCGTACTCGGAGGGCTTTTTCGGTTTTCCCGGCGCGTTCTTCGTCGCAGAGCGACGGTCGCCCACCGGCGGCCGAAGGCGGGGGAGGGACAGGAGCGAGCGGTTGTCATCTTCGCGGGAAACTGAGAGGCGTCGGACCGAGTTGATGGCGCCCGCCGGCGGGCCGGAGGCCGCGCTGGCCGCCCTGGAGTACGGCGCCGACGCCATCTACCTCGGGCTGCAGAAGTTCTCGGCGCGCGCCGACGCCGACAACTTCTCGCTCGAACAGCTCGACTCGGTCGTCGCCTACGCGCACAGCCTCACGCCGCGCCGGCGGGTCTACGTGGCGATCAACACGCTGGTCGCCGAGCGCGAGCTGTCCGGCCTCATCGACACCGTGGGCGCGGTCGCCGACATCGGCGCCGACGCGGTCATCGTCCAGGACCTCGGCGTCGCGCGCGTCGTGCGCCGGCACTTCCCGTCGCTGAGGCTGCACTCGAGCACCCAGCTCGCGGTCCACAACCGCGCCGGCGTCGAGACCCTGCAGAAGCTCGGCTTCGCCCGCGTCACGCTCGCGCGCGAGCTGACGCTCGAGGAGCTCGCCGACGTGGCCTCGGTCGAGGGCATCGAGACCGAATCCTTCGTCCACGGCGCGCTCTGCTACGCCTACAGCGGGCTGTGCCTCTTCTCCTCGCACCTCGTCGGCCGCAGCGGAAACCGCGGGCAGTGCGCCTATCCCTGCCGCGACGGCTGGATGGTCGAGGGCGCGCCGGCCGCGCTCGCCGACGGCCGCCCGACTCCGCGCAAGCCGACGCGCGGCTTCGCCTTCTCGATGAAGGACCTCGCCGCCGCCGACCTCGTCCCCGAGCTGCAGCGGACGGGCATCAGCTCGCTGAAGATCGAGGGGCGCAAGAAGAGCCCGCTCTACGTGGCGGCGGCGGTGGGCTACTACCGCAAGCTGCTCGACGGCGGCCTGAGCGCCGGCGAGCGCGAGGCCCGCGAGGCCGACATCAAGGCCATCTTCAGCCGGCCGTGGACCTCGCTCTACCTGCGCTCGCATCGCGACAAGGACGTGGCCGATCCCGAGGCGGTCGGGCATCGCGGCGTGCCGCTCGGCGCGGTCGAGGCGGTGGTGCGCTCGGGCAAGGACGTCTGGGTGCGCTTCACCACCTCGCGCGCGCTCGATTGCTACGACGGGCTGCGGATCGAGATCCCGGGCCTGGGCCGGGCCTTCGGCTTCCGCATCGAAGCGATGCGCCTGTCGACCCGCGGCGGCAAGCCGCGTCTCGTCGCGCGTGCCGAGGCCGACGATCTGGTCGAGGTGGCGCTGCCCGACGGCTATCCCACCATCCCCATCGGCGCGCCGGTCTTCTGCTCGTCGTCGCAGGAGGTGAAGACGCGCTACCGCACCGAGCCGTTCAACCTCGCGGCCTTCCGGACGCGCCTGCCGCTGCACGTGCGCGCTGAGCTGAGCCGGGAGCGGCTCGTCGTCGAGGCGATCGTTTCGCCGGCGTTCGGGGCCGCGGCTTCGCTCCCAACTGAGCTCCGGAGCGCCGGCCTTCGTGCC
>DHSB01000152.1:21427-21755 GCA_002408385.1 Myxococcales bacterium UBA5297 | reverse complement strand
GCCTGCCGAGGGGCTCGGGCTGAACGGCTATCGCTCTTCGGCACCTCAGTCGCTCGACGGCCCCTTCGAGCCCGCCAAAGACCCCTCGCGCACCGCCCAAGCCTTCCGCGGGGCGATGGAGAAGCTCGGCGACAGCCGCTTCGTCCTGGCCTCGTGCGAGCTCGCGAATCCCGACGGGCTCTTCGTACCGGTCTCCAGGCTCAACGAGCTGCGCCGCCAGCTCGTTTCCGAGCTCGAGCCGCTCGTCGCCGAGCAATCCCGCGCGATCGTGGAAGGCGCGCGCGACGAGCTGCTGGCCGACGAGCCGCCGCCCGCCCCATCCGCCGAG
>DHSB01000152.1:20300-21314 GCA_002408385.1 Myxococcales bacterium UBA5297 | reverse complement strand
CGAGCCGCCCCCCGCCCCATCCGCCGAGCCACTGTCGTGGTCGGTGAAGACCGACCGCCTCGCGCAGCTATCGGCGTTCTCCGCGGAGGACTGGTCTGGGGTGCGCGAGGTCGTCGTCGACCTCGGGCGCGAGCCGCTCGCCGAGCTCGAGACGGGGCTCGCCGCGCTCGCCGAGAGCGTCGGCCGCGACCGCATCCGCCTCGCGCTGCCGATGGTCACCCGGCGCTGGGAGGAGGCTTCGCTGCGCAAGAAGATCGCCCGGCTGCGCGAGCTCGGCTTCGGGCGCTGGGAGGCCTCGAACCTCTCGGCGTGGAGCCTGCTCGACCTCGACCCGCGGGAGCCGGCGCGCGCCGGGCTCGACCTCGCCGCAGGCTGGCCTCTCTACGTGACCAACCGCCTCTCGGCCCGGCATCTGCGCGAGCTGGGCGCGACGAGCGTGGTGCTCTCGCCCGAGGACGGGCGCGAGAACATGGCGGCGCTCCTCGGCAGGCTTGGCGAGCGCGCGACGGTGGTCGTCTTTCAAGACACGCCGCTCTTCCTCTCCGAGTCGTGCCCCTACGCGACCCTCTCCGGCGGCTGCCCCGGGCCCGCGAAGTGCCGGTTCGAGTCGATGGAGCTGCGCTCGAACAGCCACGGCACCGAGATCATCGCCATCAACGATCGCTGCCGGACGGTCACCATCAACCGAAGGCCGTTCTGCCTCGCGCGCAGGCGGCGAGAGCTCGAGCAGGCGGGCGCGCGCGTCTTACGGGCCGACTTCGTCTGGCGCCGCTACGAGCCGGCCGAGGTCCAGCGCCTCTGGCGGGCGCTGCGGACGGGCGAGGAGCTGCCTGACGGGCACGTCGGCAACTTCGACCGGGGCCTGGCCTAGAACCACGACGGCCGGGGTCGGGGCCGGCGGAATGGAGCCTCGAGCCAGCGGCTTTTCCAGAGCGGACGATGCGACGGATGGTGCTCGAGGGCAGGACCGGAACGTGTGAGATCGCCGTCGGCGATGGAGGGCGGAGCTCCAGC
>DHSB01000152.1:15873-20182 GCA_002408385.1 Myxococcales bacterium UBA5297 | reverse complement strand
GGCGGAGCTCCAGCTCCGCCGACCGACGGAGCTGGAGCTCCATCCTCCATTCCAAGGGCAGCGCCGTCCTCCATTCGCTCGGCGCATCGAAGCTCGTCATCGTCACCGACGAGACCGTGCGCCGACTCCACGGCGCGCGCTTTCCCGACGCGCCGGTCGTCGAGATCGGGCAGGGCGAGGCGTCGAAGACGCTGACGACCGTCGCCTCGCTCTACGAGCGGTTCCTCGAGCTCGAGCTCGACCGCAGCTCCTTCGTCCTCGCCATCGGCGGCGGCATCGTCTGCGACGTCGCGGCGTTCGCGGCCTCGACCTGGATGCGCGGCATCCCCTTCGGCCTCGTCCCGACGACCCTCATCGCGCAGGCCGACGCGGGCATCGGCGGCAAGAACGGGGTCAACCTGCGCGAGTACAAGAACCTGGTCGGCGTCTTCCGGCAGCCCTCGTTCTGCCTCTGCGACAGCTCGTTCCTCGCGACGCTGCCGGACCGCGAGCTGCGCTGTGGGCTCGCCGAAGTGATCAAGCACGGAGCCATCGCCGAGCGGGCGCTCTTCGAGTTCGTCGAGGAGCAGGCGCCCGCGCTCCTCGGTCGGGACCGGGACGCGCTCGACCGCGTCGTCTCCGACTCGCTGCAGATCAAGACCGCCGTCGTCGCCGCCGACGAGACCGAGCAGGGCGAGCGGCGCAAGCTCAACTTCGGCCATACCCTTGGCCACGCCCTCGAGCGGATCGCCGGCCTGCCGCATGGCGAGGCGGTGAGCGTCGGGATGGTGCTCGCTGCGCGACTCTCGGTTCACCGCGGGATGCTCGAGTCGAAGGAGGCCGACCGGCTCGAGGCGCTGCTACGTCGGGTCGGTCTGCCCACCTCGGCGTCGCTCGACACCGCGGCGGTGATGGACGCGGTGCGCCGCGACAAGAAGCGCCAGGGCGAGCGGATTCACATGGCGCTGCTCGCGGAGCTTGGCCGGGCCGAGATCGTCGAGGTCGGCTTCGACGAGATCGAGAGGAGCCTCCGATGATCTGCGTCAGCGTCGGCGAGCGGTCCGCGGCCCGGTGCCTCGAGGTGCTCGACGGCCTTCGGTTCGCCGAGGTGCGGCTCGACCTGGTGCGTGACGCCGCGCAGCACGTCGAGGCGCTCTTCGCCGGGCCCGGCAAGCGGATCGCCACCTGTCGTCCCGGCAGACTGAGCGGCGCGGAGCGCGCCGAGCTGCTCGAGCGCGCCATCGCCGCCGGCGCCGACTTCGTGGACGTCGAGCTCGATGCGCCCCTCGCTCACCGCCGGCGCGTGCTTCGGGCGGCCCGGCGCGCGGGGTGCGAGGTCATCGTCTCGTTCCACGATTTCGAGGGCACGCCGGCGCGCGCCGGGCTCGAGCGGACCGTGCACCGCTGCTTCGCCGCGGGGGCGGATATCGCGAAGATCGCCTGCACCGTCTCCAATCCTGGAGACTCGGCGCGCCTGCTCGGCCTCCTCGAGGGCGGCCGCCCGATGGTCGTCGTCGGCATGGGACCGCGCGGCCGGCTCGTGCGTCTCGCCGCGCCGCTCCTCGGCAGCCTCTTCACCTACGCGGCGCCCGATAGCGGCCGGCCGACCGCGCCGGGGCAGCTTCGGGCTGCGGCGACCGCGGCGGCGCTCGAGCAGCTTCGCCTCCTCGGCAAGAGAGGGCGCCGATGACCACGCTCTTCGCGCTCGCGGGCCGGCCGGTGATGCACAGCCTCAGCCCGGCGATGCACAACGCGGCGTTCGCCAAGCTGGGCATCGACGCGCGCTACGTGCGCGTGCACGCCGAGGACTCGGCGGGCGCGCTCGAGCTGTGCCGGCAGATGAAGGTCGGCGGCTTCAACGTCACCGCGCCCTACAAGGAGGCGCTCTTTGGGCGCGTGCGCCCGCAGGGCGACGCCCGGCACATCGGCGCTGTGAACACCGTGCTGCTGCGCGGCGGGCGCGCGGTCGGGCTCAACACCGACGGGGTCGGCGCCCTGCGCGCGCTCGTCGAGAACGGCGTCGAGCTGAAGGGGCGAAGCGCGCTCGTGCTCGGCGCGGGCGGCGCGGGCAGGGCGGCGGTCTTTGCGCTCAAGGCGGCGGGCGCCCGCGTGACGGTCGCCAACCGGACGCGCAGTCGCGCCGAGGAGGTGGCGCGCAGGCTCGGCTGCGCCAGCGCCGGTCTCGAGCCGGCGAGGCTCGAGGCGATCGTCCGCGACTCCGAGATCGTCGTCAGCGCGCTGGGTGCTCCGGTGCGGGTGGTCGATTCGCGAGCGCTGCAGGCGAGGTCGGTGGTTCTCGACGCCGCGTATGGCTGGGAGTCGCCGCTGGTAGCCGGCGCGCGAAGGCGCGGCCTCAAGGTGGTCGACGGGCGCGAGTGGCTGCTCTACCAGGGGCTCGCCGCCTTCGAGGCCTTCACCGGCGAGCAGGCGCCGGTCGCGGTGATGCGCCGCGCGCTCTATGCCCCCGGCGAGCCGATTCGCGGGCAGAACCTCGCCCTGGTCGGCTTCATGGGCGCGGGCAAGTCGACCGTGGCGCGCGAGATAGCCCGGCGCACCGGGATGGCGCTCGTCGATATCGATGAACGCATCGAGAAGCGCGCCGGCGCGAGCGTCGCCGAGCTCTTCGCGACACGCGGCGAGGCGGCCTTTCGCCGGCTCGAGCGGGCCGAGCTGCGCCGGCTCGCCGCGCTCGAAGCGACGGTCGTCGCCTGCGGCGGTGGGGCGGTGCTCGGCCGCGCGAACGTGGCGGCGCTGCGCGATTGCATGGTCGCCTGGCTCTGGGTGGGCCCTCAGACCGCGGTTTCGCGGATTGAGCCGAGGAGCCGTCCGTTGTTGAAGGGAAAGAATCCAGTCGGAAGAGCGAAGCAGATCCTGGAGGCCCGGCTGCGCGCCTACGCGGCAGCCAGCCACGTGGTCATCGGCGGCGACGAGCGGCCGCCCGAGGCCATCGCGGGGCTTGTCCTCGAGTGCTTCGATGAGGTCTCCAAGCGTTGAGGACGATAAGCCCGTCGCCGGTTCGAGGAGAGGTGAGGGCGCCACCCTCGAAGAGCATGATGCAGCGCGCCCTGGTCGCCGCGCTGCTGGCCAGGGGCGAGTCGCGGCTCCTCAGCCCGGGCGCCGACTGCGACGACGTGCGCAACGCGACCCGCGCCATCGAGGTGCTCGGGGCGACCGTTCGGCGGGAGGGCGATCGCGTGGTGATCGTCGGCGGCGGCGAGCTGTGCGGGCGGGTGCTCGACTGCGGCGAGTCGGGGCTGTGCATGCGGATGCTGGCGCCGGTGGCCGCGCTCTTCGGCGAGGAGATCACGCTGAAGGGCTCGGGCTCGCTCGCGCGCCGGCCGATGGGGATGCTCTGCGCGCCGCTCGAGGCGCTCGGCGTCGAGTGCCGCACCGAGGGTGGCCACGCGCCGCTGGTGGTCCGGGGACCGATGAGCGGCGGCCGCGCCGAGGTCGACGGCTCGCTCACCTCGCAGGTGCTCACCGGCCTGCTGATGGCGCTGCCCGCCTGTCCGGTCGGCGCGTTCCTCTCCGTGCCGCTGCTCAAGAGCCGGCCGTACGTGCAGATGACCGTCGAGCTGCTGCGGTGCTTCGGCGTGCAGGTGCACCACGACGGCACCTGGCGACAGATCATCGTGCACGGCCAGCAGCGGTACACGCCGGCCGAGTACGCGGTCGAGGGCGACTGGTCGGGCGCAGCCTTCCTGCTCGTCGCCGGGGCGATGGCGGGCGAGGTGAGGGTCGAGGGGCTGAGGCCAGACTCGCTGCAGGCCGACCGCGCGGTGCTCTGGGCGCTGCGGCAGGCGGGCGCGACGGTGCGCCTCGACGAGACCGGGGCGACGGCGAAGGGCACGCGCCTGCGGGGCTTCGAGCTGGACGTGAGCGAGTCGCCCGACCTGCTGCCGCCGCTCGCGGCGCTCGCCGCGCACGCCGACGGCCGCTCGCGCATCACCGGCGTCTCGCGCACCAAGTACAAGGAGAGCGACCGCGCGCGGGTGCTCGTCGAAGAGCTCGGGAAACTTGGCGCCGACCTTCGGCTCGACGATGATGCGCTCGAAATCACGGGGAGACGGCTGCACGGCGGCAGGGTCGAGGCCCACGGCGACCATCGGATCGCGATGGCGTGCGCGGTCGCGGCGCTCAAAGCCGAGGGCGAGGTCGAGATCGACGGCGCCGAGTCCGTCTCCAAGTCGTACCCCGGCTTCTTCGAAGCCCTCGAATCGCTGGCAGCTCGATGAATTCGTTCGGTCGCATCCTCCGGGTCCAGCTCTTCGGCGAGTCGCACGGAGGGCGGCTCGGCGCGATCGTCGACGGCCTTCCCGCGGGGCTCGAG
>DHSB01000152.1:307-15745 GCA_002408385.1 Myxococcales bacterium UBA5297 | reverse complement strand
CTTCCCGCGGGGCTCGAGCTCGGGCCCGAGGACCTGATCCCGGCGCTCGAGCGGCGCCGCCCGGGCCGTGCGGGCACGAGCCGCAGGCGAGAGGCGGACGCGCCGGCCATCGTCAGCGGCCTCTTCGAGGGGCGCACCACCGGCGCGCCGGTCCTGATCCAATTCGAGAACCGCGACGCCGACCCGTCGGCCTACCGCGAGATCGCCCGCAAGCCGCGGCCCGGGCACGCCGACCTCGTCGCGCGGCAGAAGTTCGGCGGCTTCAACGACCCGCGTGGCGGCGGGCACTTCTCCGGGCGGCTCACCCTCGGCCTCGTCGCCGCGGGCGCCATCGCGCGCAAGCTGCTGCCCCAGGTGCGGATCGCGGCGCGGGCGACCGAAGCGGGCGGCAGGGCCGACGTCGAGGCCGCCGTGCGCGAGGCCGCTCGCGACGGAGACTCGATAGGCGGCATCGTCGAGTGCGTCGCCGAGGGGCTGCCCGCGGGCCTCGGCGAGCCGTTCTTCGACTCGGTCGAGGGCCTGTTGGCGCACGCGGTCTTCGCCATCCCGGGGATCAAGGGGGTCGAGTTCGGCGAGGGCTTTGGCTTCGGGCGCGCGCGCGGACAGGACGTGCGCGACGAGATCACCGGCGCTGACGGGCGGCTGCGGCGCAACCTCTCGGGCGGCGTCGACGGCGGTATCACCAGCGGCAACCCGCTCGTCTTTCGCGTGGCCGTCAAGCCGGCGGTCAGCTTCGGCGAGCTGAAGACGGTCGACCTCGAGACCGGCCGTCCGGCGCGCCTGCAGATGGAGGGGCGCCACGACCCGTGCATCGCGCTGCGGGTGCCCGTCGTGCTCGAGTCGGTGACGGCCCTGGTGCTGGCAGACCTGATGCTCCTCGAGGGGCGGCTGCCGCGTGTGCTGGGCGAGAAGAGGGGCGAGGCGAGGAGAACGAAGTGAGCGAGGAGAGGCTCGAGGGGCTACGCAGGCGCATCTCGGAGATCAACCGGCGCATCCTCGACGAGGTGAACGAGCGGCTCGAGCTGGTCAACCAGGTGCGGGAGCTGAAGCTGTCGCGCGGGGAGCCGATGTACGACCCGGCGCGCGAAGGGCGGATGTTCGAGGAGCTGGTCGCCGCGAACCCCGGCCCGCTCACCTCGGCGCAGGTGCGCGAGGTCTTCCGGCCCATCTTCGAGGCCTCGCTCTCGTACATGGAGCGCCGCGCGCGCGAGGGGCTGCGGGTCAATCGTGCTCCGGGCGAGCCTGACCGGCGCATCGAGGTGAGGGGCGCGGCCATCGGCGCCGGGGCGCCGGTGCTCATCGCCGGGCCGTGCTCGGTGGAGAGCCGCGAGCAGCTCGCGAGCGTCGCCGCGCGACTCAAGCTGCTCGGCTGCCGTTTCCTGCGCGGCGGGGCGTTCAAGCCGCGCACGAGCCCGTACACGTTCCAGGGCCTGGGTGATGAGGGCTGGAGGCTGCTGCGCGAGGTGGCCGACGAGCACGGGATGGCCGTCGTCAGCGAGGTCGTGGACACGCGGCACGTCGAGGCGATCGCCGAGCTCGTGGACGTGGTCCAGGTCGGCGCGCGCAACATGTACAACTACGAGCTGCTCAAGCTGCTCGGGCAGCTTCGCCGGCCGGTGCTGCTCAAGCGGGCCTTCTCCGCGACGCTCGAGGAGCTGCTGCTCGCCGCCGAGTACGTGGTTTCGGGCGGCAACGAGCAGGTGATCCTCTGCGAGCGTGGGATCCGCACCTTCGAGCGCGAGACGCGCAGCACGCTCGACATCTCGGCGGTGCCGCTGCTCAAGGCGGCGACCGCGCTGCCGGTCATCGTGGACGTCGCGCACGCGGCCGGGCGCCGGGATCTCCTCGCGCCGCTGGCCCGCGCGGCCCTGGCCGCCGGGGCCGACGGGGTCATGGTCGAGGTGCACCCGTTCCCCGCGTCGGCGGCGAGCGACGCCGGGCACCAGCTCGATCTCGAAGGCGTCGAGGCGTTCTATCGGGCGGTGTTCGGCTCGAAGCGGTGATGAGGCATCGCGAGGCGGCCTCGTTTCGATTCGGTCCGCGAGCGTCGCACCGAGCCTTTGCGCGGCGCTGCGTCTCGGCCGATCGGCTATCGCTCGAGAGGACTCCCCGGCGCATCGTGAGCGTCAGGTTTTTTCCGCCCGCCCGCGGCCCGCGGCGTGAGCGCCAGCTCGAGCGAGACGCTCTCGGTGCCGCTCAGCTCGCGCTCCAAGGTCTTGAAGCCGGCGAGCGAGACGGTGAGCTTCGCGGGGCGGGCGGGGACGAGCCGATGGCCGTGAATCGGCGTGCGGCCAATCTCCTCCCCATCGATCTGCACGAGCGCGCCCGGCGGGACGGTCGAGATCGCCAGGGTCGGATGGAAGGCCTGCGAGGTCGGCGGGGCTGTCGGGCGGAGGAGCTGCGAGAGTCCGATGGCGAGGCCGGCACCGGCGAGCGCGGCCAGCAGCGCGAGGGCGACGGCGCGTCGACGATGGGGCGATTTCGGGCCGCCGGGCAATCCCTCGGCCCGCTCCGTGATGGTGACCAGCGAGTCGGTACCAAGCGGCTCGAAGCGACGCCGCAGCGCGGGCATCGTCGGCGGGGTCGGGCGCCGCGGCACGACGGCCGTCGGCTCGGTCGGCAGGGTCGAGACCGCCGTATCGCCGAGATCGAGCAGGTCGGGGAACGTCAGGCGCAGGAAGGCGCCGAGATCGCGCGCGGCGGCCGTCGCCCCCTCGGCTGCGAGCCAGTCGCGAAGCGCGGCGCACAGCTCGCCCGCGGTTTGGAAGCGGCGTGCCGGATCGCGCTCGAGGGCCCGGAGGAGGATCTGTTCGAGCCGGGCGTCGACCTCGGGGTTGAGGCTCGAAGGCGGCGGGATGGGGGCTTCGAGCACCGCCTTGAGCGAGGCGACCTCGTTCTTGCGGCGGAACAGCCGCCCGGAGGTCGCCAGCTCGTAAAGCACGATCCCGAGCGAGAAGAGGTCCGAACGCTGGTCGACCTGCTCGCCGCGGGCTTGCTCGGGCGACATGTAGGCGGCCTTGCCCTTGAGCCGTCCGGTCGCCGTGCGCACCAGGCGGTTGGCGACCTTGGCGACCCCGAAGTCGATGAGCTTCACGCCCCCGTCGAAGCTGAGCATCAGGTTGGGAGGCGAGACGTCGCGGTGGATGAGCCGCAGCGGCCGCTGGTTCTCGTCGACGGCATGGTGCGCGTAGTCGAGCCCGGCGGCGACCTCCGCGGCGACGTAGGCGGAGAGCACGGTGGGGAGGTGGCGTCCGGAGGCGGCGAGGGTTCGCAGCAGGCTCGCGGCATCGACTCCGTGGACGTATTCGGCGGCGATGAAGAAGGTCCCGCCATCGCTGCCCAGGTCGAGGATTCGGGAGATGTTGGGATGGTTCAGGTGCGCGGTGATGCGCGCCTCGTCGAGGAACATCTGCAGCGCCTCGGGCTCCTCGACGAACTCCGAGAGCAGGACCTTGACGACGAGCGGGTCCAGAGAGCCGGCACGGTGGGCGAGGAAGACCTCGCCCATCCCCCCGACTCCGATGCGCTTGAGCAGTTCGTAGGGGCCGAGCAGCTTGGGCATCGTCGTCAGCATCCGTTGAGTCGAACGTCGATAGTGTCTCCCGACAAGTGAAGTCCGTCGAGATCCCGGACGGCCATCGAGTGCGGGGCCGCGCGCGTTCGCAGGCGGTGAAACCCGCGCCCGAAGCGCCGTCTTTTGCCGACGCCTGGGGCAAAGCAAGCGCGGCGTGCGGCCCCGGTTGGCTTTGCTGGGGAGATCGTCGCGAAATCTCCTCGAGCTCGGCCCGCCCCCCCGTCACCTCGAGCGCAGTCGAGCGGCCCTTCGACTCCGCACAGCCTGGCCTGACGCCCGGAACCCAAGCGATAGGTCGCAGGTTGGCGCACAGAGATGCGCCCGTCGAGGAATCGAGCAGAGGCGGGGCCGATTCGAGGGTTCTCGGCACGAAGGCCGGCCTTCCGAAAACCGTGCTGCCGCGCAGCGAATCTCAAGGTCGGTAGTTCAGGGCGAGCGGAACCGGACGGAGTCGAAGAAGGTTTTCTCGACGGAGCTTCAGGTGCGCTGGCGGCGCCTCTTGAGGGGAAGCAGCGCCACCAGCCCCAGCGCGAGGAGCGGTGTCCCGGTCGTCGAGCAGCCGCAGCCCTCGGCATCGGACGCGGTTGGAGGCGAGACGCCCGCGTCGCGCCTCGGGACTCCCGCGTCGGCGCCCGTGCAGACTCCGGGTGGATCGGTGATGCCGTCGCAGTCGTTGTCCAAGGCGTCGCACGAGATCTCCGGGCTCTCGTAGCCCGGGAGGTTGAGCGCGAAGAAAGCCGGGTCGCAGCCCATCATCTCGCCCGAGCGGCAGACCATTCGCGTGCCGGCGCAGACGCCCTCCTGGTTCTCACACAGCGCCAGGAGCCGGTCGGGCAGGTTGTCGACCGTGCCGTCGCAGTCGTTGTCGAGCCCGTCGCACAGCGTCTCTTCGGTTTCGTAGGCCGCGTTGTGGCTGGTGTAGTCGGTCTCGCTGCAGTCGCCCGGCTGGCTCCCGCCGCACAGCCGCAGCGAGCCCTCGCAGACGCCGAGCTGGTTGACGCACAGCTCCTGGCTTATCGAGAAGACGTTGTCCACGACCCCGTCGCAGTCGTTGTCGAGCCCGTCGCACAGCGTCTCGACGGGGAACTCGTAGGCCGGATTGTGGTGGGCGAAGTCGGTATCGCTGCATTCGACGAGAAAGCCGTTGCGGCAGCTCTTCATCGCGCCGGCGCAGACTCCGTACTGCCGTCCGCACGGCTCGAGCGCCGGGGCCTCGTCGACCTCGCCGTCGCAGTCGTTGTCCTGGCCGTCGCACCGGTCCTCGACCGGCTGGTAGAGCGGTCCGTAGCGCGAGTCGTCGCACGGCAGCCATTGCCCGTCGCTGCACAGCCGGGTGCTGTTCGCGCAGACGCCGGTCGTCTTCTCGCAGGGCTCGGCGCGCGAGACCGGGATGTCGTCGACCGCGCCGTTGCAGTCGTTGTCCAGGCCGTCGCAGCGGGTCTCGAAGCCCTCGTAGTCCGGGCCGTAGTCTTCCTCGACACACGGGCGCCAGCCGAGAGCGCCGTCGCACCGCTTGCGGGCCTCACCGCAGACGCCCCGATGCTCCTCGCACTGCGGCACCGCGCTCGGCGGGATGTCGTCGACCAGGCCGTTGCAGTCGTTGTCCAGGCCGTCGCAGTCCTCTTCGGCGCCCGGATGGACCGTGGCGGCGGAGTCGTCGCAATCTCCGGCCACCTCGACGAACCCGTCGGGCGCCGAGCAGCCGTTCCGCGATACGGCCGGGTCGCCGAAGCCATCGCCGTCGGCGTCGCGGTAATAGACGTGGTCGGCCGCGCAGGTCGCGAGGCGGAAGACCGCGTCCTCGTCGACGCGCTCGAGCGTCGAGATCCCTTGCTTGATGGTGACGTGGTGCTCTCCGCCCTGGAAGGTCGCGCGAGGGTAGAGCGCGCAGGGATTGGTGGAGTCGGTGGTCTTCGAGGTGACCCAGTCGGCGCGCACGCTGGAGAGCGGCGTGCTCAGCACGAGCCGGTAGGTCTGGTTGGCCGCGAGCGCGACCGCGGGCACCGACAGCGTGTACCAGGTCGCGGCCCCCTGCGGGCTGCCTGCCTGCAGCCGGCCGGAGGCGAGCACGTTGCCCGCGGAGGTCTGGAGGCTCACCTCGGGACGCCCGGCGACCGCCTCGAGCAGGACCTCGATGGACGAGACTTCGATGGCGCCGGGCGCGACGAAGGTCTGGGTGACGCGCGCCTCGTACCAGACGATGGCCTTCGAGCGGACCACGTAGGGGTTGCCCTCGATGCGCGGGTAGGTGCCGCCGCAGGTGGTCTCGGTCTGCTGATAGCGCAGGAAAAAGACCGGCTCGAGGCCGGCGATGACCGACCAGGTGCCGCTCGCCGAGCGCTCCCAAAGCGCGCGCGGGCTGTCGGCTTGAGAGCTGGGGACGCGGTCGGTCTCGGGCGTGGTCGCGGTCAGGCTCGCGATGCGGCCGGTGCCGGTGTTGGCGCTCTCGAGCATCAGGAAGTAGCTCTGGCCGGCGACCACGTCGGCCGAGATGGTCGCCTCCCACCAGCCGGCGGACTGGGCGCCGCGCGTCGCCTGCGCGCCCAGCCAGGCTCCGGGTTCGCCGCCCGCGGCGGGCGCGCGCAGGCCGATCTTGTAGGAGCGATCAGCGTCGCCTGCCGCGCCCACCTGCGCGAGGTGGAAGGAGGCGGCCGTGAGCCTGCCGGTGTGCTGCGCGGCGAACTCGACGGCTATCGCGCCGCGATTGGCGTCGACCGCGATGGGGCGGGGCTCGTCGACGAGAGACTGATTGCCGAGGACCGACGCGAAGGCGGCGGCCTCGAAGAGGAGAAGCGCAGGCAGACAGATGTACGCACGGCGCATCGTCGGCTCCTTCGAGGATGGAGAGGGCGAAAGCGTAGCATCCGCGGGCGTGCCGGCGGCGGGTCAACGTTGTCGGTCGGTCGGAAGGGGGCGGCAGGCGGGGAGGCCTGCACCGGAGCGCAAGAGCGGGGGAGCAGAGCACGGGCGTTGGTGCAGTCGGCCTCTGGGGGCGCAACACCTGTCGCAAGCAACCGGCCCTGCTCCCGTCTTCCTTCGCGAGCCGGGGGGCGGGAGCCGCCGGCTCGAAAAGAAGGCTTTAGACCATGGTCTTGAGGTTCTTGAGCGGGCGCACCTTGATGACGTTGCGCGCCGGCTTGGCCTTGAAGGTCATCGCCTCGCCGGTGAAGGGGTTGGTGCCCTTGCGCGCCTTGGTGGCGGGCTTGCGCACGACGGTGATCTTCAGCAGGCCAGGGACGGTGAAGACGCCCGGGCCCTTCTTCAGGTTCTTGGCGATGAGCTTGGAGAGCTCGTCGAAGACCTTCGCCACCTCCTTGCGAGACATCTCGGTCTCGGCGGCGATGGCGGTGAAGATCTCCGACTTCGTCATCGGCTTCTTGGGAGCTGCAGCGGCTTTGGCCATTTGGTTTCGTCTCCGTTGGGTGAGCGCGATCGCGCCGGGGGCGCGTTCGCCGAGGGCACTTATACCGCTTTCAGGCAAGCGCATGCTTGCATGGTCGAGTGGCAAGTGTGGGAGCGTGGACGTTTGTTCCGCTCATGGGTTTTTCCGCGCTCCCTTCCCTTTGGTTCGCTCGCGCGGGCGTCTTCGAGTCGCCTCGCGTTGTCGAGCGGACGTAAGGAATACCGCTTGCTTGGCAGGTCGTGTCAAGAGGAGGCGGGCATTTTGCCGCCTTTTTCCCTTCCGAACCGGCCTTGCTTGGGGTCGCGAGCGGGGGCGATTCGGGTCGCGGCGATTGTTCCCGTGGGATAAACAGGGCCTTTCCCGAGGCCAGAATGAACCTGCCCAACATGCCTACGACCCTCGCCGCCCACCTCCCGGCGCCCGGCAGCCAGCCGAGCGCGGACGAGCTGCTCTCGCGCTTTCTGACCGCGGTCAGCGAGCGCGGCCTGACGCTCTACCCGGCGCAGGAGGAGGCGATCCTCGAGCTGCTCGACGGCAAGCACGTCATCCTCGGCACGCCGACCGGCTCGGGAAAGTCGCTGGTCGCCGAGGCCCTGCACTTCAAGGGGATGGCCGAGGGCAAGACCTCCTACTACACCTGCCCGATCAAGGCCTTGGTGAATGAGAAGTTCTTCGCCCTCTGCGAGACCTTCGGGGCCGAGAACGTAGGGATGATGACCGGCGACGCGGCCGTCAACCGCGAGGCGCCGATCATCTGCTGCACCGCGGAGATCCTCGCCAACCTCGCGCTGCGCGAGGAGGGCGCGCAGGTCGACTACGTGGTGATGGACGAGTTCCACTACTACGCGGACAAAGAGCGCGGGGTCGCCTGGCAGATCCCGCTGCTGTCGCTGCCCCAGGCGACCTTCCTGTTGATGTCGGCGACGCTCGGGCCGACCTCGCACATCGAGGAGCACCTGGCCAAGCTGTCGCGGCGCAAGGTCGCCGTGGTCTCGGGCCTCGAGCGCCCGGTGCCCCTCGACTTCGAGTACCGCGAGACCCCGGTCCACGAGACCATCGCCGAGCTCATCGAGAAGGGCCAAGCGCCCATCTACCTCGTCAACTTCACCCAGCGGGCGGCCGCCGAGCAGGCCCAGGCGCTCACCAGCGTCAACCTCACCAACAAGGAGGAGAAGCAGGCGCTGCGCGAGGCGCTGGTCGGGGTCAAGTTCGACACGCCCTACGGCAAGGACATCGAGCGCTTTCTGAAGGCCGGGGTCGGGCTGCACCACGCTGGCGTGATGCCCAAGTACCGGCGCCTGACCGAGCGGCTCGCGCAGAAGGGGATGCTCAAGGTCGTCAGCGGCACCGACACGCTGGGCATGGGCATCAACATCCCCATCCGCACCGTGCTCTTCACCAAGCTGTGCAAGTTCGACGGCGAGAAGATGGGCATCGTCAAGGTGCGCGACTTCCACCAGATCGCCGGGCGCGCCGGGCGCAAGGGCTTCGACGACCGCGGCCTGGTCGTCGTGCAGGCCCCCGAGCACGTCATCGAGAACCTCAAGCTCGCGGCCAAGGCGACCGGCGGCAAGAAGGTGCAGAAGAAGCAACCTCCGCAGAAAGGCTACGTCCACTACGACCGCCAGACCTTCGAGCGGCTGCTCACCAAGGCGCCCGAGGTGCTCGAGTCGCGCTTCGACGTCACCTTTTCGATGCTCGTCAACCTGCTGCAGGCCGACGGGCTGTGGCCCAAGGGCGGCTACGGGCGGCTCGTCGAGCTCATCGGCCGTTCGCACGAGAGCGACAACTCCAAGCGGCGCTTCCGACGCAAGGCCGCGGCGCAGTTTCGCGCGCTGCGCAAGGCGGGCATCGTCGAGGTGCTTCCCTACAAGGACGGCCCGGGTTGCTTCGTCGAGGTGAGCGAGGACCTGCAGCGCGACTTCTCGCTCTACTACACGCTCTCGCTCTACCTCGTCTCCGCGGTGGACGCGCTCGACCGCGAGAGCGAGAGCTACGCGCTCGATCTGCTCTCGCTCGTCGAGGCGATCCTCGAGAACCCGGAGGTCGTGCTGCTGCGCCAGGTCGACAAGCTCAAGGGCGACAAGATTGCCGAGCTCAAAGCGCAGGGCGTCCCCTACGAAGACCGCATCGCCGCGCTCGAGAAGGTCGAGCCGTTGCGGCCCAACGCCGAGTTCATCTGGGGCACCTTCGCCGCCTTTGCCGAGAGGCACCCCTGGGTGCGCGGCGAGGACATCCGGCCCAAGTCGATCGCCCGCGACCTGTTCGAGCGGCTCTACGGGTTCAACGACTACGTCCTCGAATACGGCCTGCAGCGCAGCGAGGGCGTGCTGCTGCGTTACCTGTCCGAGGCCTACAAGGTGCTCGCGCACACCGTGCCCGAGAGCGCGCGCGACGAGGCCGTCGAGGACATCCTCACGCACCTGCGCGAGATGCTGCGACGGGTTGACTCGAGCCTGCTCGACGAGTGGGAGCGCATGCGCGCGGCCGAGAAGGGCGTCCCCATTCCCCCGCCGCGGCCGGACGAGGAGCCGGCGCCGGTGCGGCTGCCCGAGGACGATCCGCGCGTGCTCGCGCAGAACCCGCGCGCCTTCGCCGCCCGGGTGCGCAACGAGCTGCACGCGCTGCTCAAGGCGCTCGCCGCCAAGGACTACGAGAGCGCGCTCGCCTGCATCGAGCCGCTCGAGGGCGAGCAGGAGTGGGACGTCGAAGGGCTCGCCAAGGCGATGGAGCCCTACTTTGCCGAGCACGCGTTCATCGACCTGAAGCCCAAGGCGCGCCTGCCGCACAACACGCTGCTGCACGAGGACGGCGCGCTGCGCTGGGAGGCGATCCAACGGGTGGTCGATCCCGAGGGCGAGACCGACTGGATGCTCGGCTGCATCGTCGACTTGAACGCGCCGCGGGCGGAGGGCGCGCCGCTCATCTCGCTGCGGCGGATTGGCACCTGAAGAGGCGTCGAAGAAATCCGTTTCCCCCGGTCACCCCGAGCGTAGAGGCGCCCAGCGGGAGCCTCGGAGTCGAGGGGCCGCGCGAAGTCGAGCGGGCTTCTCGACTTCCGCCTCCCTCGTTCCTCGGGAGGCTACACTCCTCCTGACAGCCCGCCAGCCCATGGTCGCAGCCGGCAACACGACCGACGAAGCGATCGGGGCGAGCGCGGCCGGCCCTCGACTTCGGCCTCGCAAGCTCGGCCTACGCTCGGGCTGAGCGGGGAGCCCAGCGGCAGCCCTGTCGGTTCAAGGTCAGAGCCGGCCAAGGGCCCGGTGCAAAGCTCGAGGTGAGCGGGGCGCGGCCGAATGCCCTAGCTGCTCGCCGAGGTGTACCGGGCGAGCGCGAGCTTCCAGGTGCCGCGCGCCAGCACCGAGAAGATGATCGCCGCCACGAGTGATACTCCCGCGGTCGCCAGATCGAGCGTTCCGAGCAGGGCCATCGCCGGGAAGGTGGTCATCACCGCCAGGGGAATGACGAAGGTGAAGACCAGCCGCAGGCCTCCGGAGAAGACCGAGATGGGCCAGCGCGCCGCGTCGAAAACCGAGGTGATCAGGTAGGTGAGGTTGTCGATGCGCACCACGTAGAAGGCGACCGACACCACGAGGATCCAGAGCGAGTAGATCACCATCCCCGCGGCGACGAGCATCAGCCCGGCGAAGACGAGGTCGCCGACTTCAGGAGCGCGGCCGAGCTGCCAGAACGCGTAGCCGAAGATGAGCAGCGCGGCCGCGATGTCGGCGATTCGCCAGGGCTCGAAGCGCGCGGTCGACACCAGAAACTGGGAGTCGGCCGGCTTGAGCAGCACGAAGTCGAGCGTGCCCTTGCGGATGTGGTCGACGACCGCGAGCAGGCTGGGGTTGATGGCCCCTTCGAGCAGCGCCTTGAGCAGCGTGAACCAGCCGAGCACGACCATCGCCTCGGGCATGCTCCAGCCCGCGATGCTCTGGCGCTGTTCCGAGAAGACGATGGTCAGCGGCACGAGCGCCAGGGCGACCCAGAAGACTGACATCAGCCCCTGCACCAGGAAGTCGAAGCGGTACTGCAGCGAGATGGTGGCCGAGGCGCGAAGCTGGATCCAGAAGAGCTTGAGGTAGCGGCGCATCGCTCACCCGCCGTAGGCGACGAAGCGCCGCATCCCGGCTTTCCAGAAGGCCGCGAGCAACAGGCCCATCGCCGCCACGATGGACCATTGGATGCCGAGCCCCTCGAGCGCCTGCAGCCTGTCGTGCTGCCCGAGGATGACCTCGACCGGGAAGCTGAGCATGTAGCGGAAGGGTAGGAGGCGGGCGGCCGCGAGCAGCCAGCCCGGGAAGAGGGCGAGCGGGATGAGGTAGCCGGAGAGCAGCATGTAGAGGCCAAACCAGATCTGCCAGAGCGAGATCGAGTACTCCACGTAGAAGCCGAGAGTGCCGATGATGGCCTGCGCGAGAAAGTTGATGGCCCAGGCGCCGTAGACGGCGACGACGAAGAGGCCGAGCAGCGCCGGGTCGTGGGTGACCATCTTCGCCCCCATCGCCCACAGGCTGACGGCGGCAATGGGCAGCGCGAAGAGCGCGCGCAGCGGCAGGGCGGCCATGTTCTCGGCGGCGAAGTGGATCAGAGGGTTGATCGGGCGCAGCAGCCGGAAGGCGAGCAGGCCTTGGCGCAGCTCGTAATTGATCTCCCAGGCGACCCAGGCGCCGGTGAGCAGCCGCACGATGAGCGCCGAGAGGTAGTAGGCGACGAACTCGGCCTGGCCGAACCCGCCTATCGGGTGCTCGCGCGCCACCGCGCTCCAGAGCGCGAGCATCACCAGCGGCATGTTGGTCGAGAGGATCCAGACGAGGAACTCGGCCCGGTAGGCGAGGGCGTCGGCGAACCCGACCCGCAGCAGCGTGGGGAAGGCCTTGAGCGTGCCCGGGCTCATCCGCGCTCCTGAGGGATGAAGGTGGCCGGCCGCTTGTAGATCTCGCGGAAGACCTCCTCGAGCGGCGGGTCTTCGATAGACAGGTCGACGACCGGCAGGCGCGACAGGACGCGGGAGACCGAGTCGGGCAGACCTTCGTGCGGCACCTGGAGGACCACCTGCGCCTCGTCCTGGCTGATGAGCTGGCCGAGCCCTTCGAGCTGCGAGGCGGCGACCTGCGCGGAGAGGCGTACGGCGATGCGCTTGTGGGGCTTGATCTGGTGGACGAGCGCTTCGAGCGGGCCGTCGTGCACCAGGCGGCCGCGGTCGATGATGATCACCCGCGGGCAGAGCGCGGCCACGTCCTCCATATAGTGGCTGGTGAGCAGCACGGTGGCCCCGTAGCGCTCGTTGTAGGTGCGCACGAAGGAGCGCACCGTCGCCTGCATCGAGACGTCGAGCCCGATGGTCGGCTCGTCGAGAAAGAGCACGCGGGGTCGATGCAGCAGCGAGGCGGCCAGCTCGCACTTCATGCGCTCGCCCAGCGAGAGCTGGCGGGTCGGCTTGGTGACGAGGTCGCCCAGCTCGAGCAGCTCGGTCACCTCCGCGAGCGTCTCGCGGTACTGGCGCAGCGGCACGTCGTAGATGGCGCGGTTGAGGTCGAAGGTCTCGGCCGGTGGCAGGTCCCACAGGAGCTGCTGCTTCTGGCCCATGACCAGGGTGATCTGCTTGAGGAAGGCCGGCTCGCGCTCGCGGGGCGTAAAGCCGCCGACCCGCAGCTCGCCCGAGGTCGGGTGGAGCAGGCCCGAGAGCATCTTGAGCGTTGTCGTCTTCCCGGCTCCGTTGGGCCCGAGGAACCCGACCCGTTCTCCCGGGGCGATGGAGAAGGAGACGCCGTCGACGGCGACGACGGTCTCGTACTTGCGGCGAACGAGCGAGCGCATCGCCGCGCCGAAGCCCGGCGGGCGCTTGTGAACCTTGAAGTGCTTGGTCAGCTCCCTGGCCTCGATCACGGTGGGTCGATTTAGTCGGTGGGCGAGGGGGAGTCGAGGGCGGCGCGAACCTCGATCGGGGGGGCGTCCTCTATGCGACCGGCTCTCTTGCCGGTGGGCTCTCTGGCGGCCCGGCGAGGTGGGCGCGAGCCCGCGGGGAGGTTGGATCCGGGCGCTCTTTTCGGCCAAAAGGCTCAGGAAGGTGCCGGGCTGGCCCGTAGAGCGATTTTGACCCTTCAAGCTTCCTTTATTAGGGCAGGCGCTCGAACCGCCGCCTGTTGGGCCATCCTGGGGCCTTTCGGGTGCCTTCCTGAGGCGTTTTTGTCGGCCCCAAGCGCGCGAAATCATCGAATGAATGTCGCCTGGCGCGACGTGGGATAGCTGGAGAGGCGACGGGCGCTGCCCGAGCGCGGCGCTTCAGACCGGGAACTCCTCCTCGGCGGCCGGCGGGTGCGCGAACTGAGGCGGCCTTCTCAGCATCGCGAGCAGAAACAAGGCGCCGCCTGCCGCGCACACCCCCGCCATCACGAAGAAGGCCAGCGCGTAGTCGCCGCTCAAGTCGGCCAGAAGGCCGCCGAGCATCGGGCCGGCCAGCCCGCCGATGCCGTAGCTCAGATAGAGCGCTCCGTAGATGGAGCCGGCCGAGCGCATTCCGAACAGGTCGGTCGAGGTCGGGCCGTAGAGCGCGAGCCAGGTGCCGAACGCGAAGCCCGAGAGCGCGGCGAAGGCGAAGATGGCCGCGTGCGGCACCCCGAGTCCGAAGCCGACAAAGAGCCCGACTTCGAGGGCGCTGGCGCCGATGAGCGAGGGGAACCTGCCGATGTGGTCGGACGCGTAGCCCATCAGCACCCGGCCGAGCGCGCCTCCGACTGCGGTGAGCGAGGCGAGGAAAGCGGCTTGCGCGGCGGTCATGCCCTGCGAGACCCCGAACACCTTGAAGTGCGCGAACCACATCAGCCCCGCGGTCGTCACCAGGGTGTAGGCGGCGAAGACGAGCCAGAAGAGCGGAGCGCGAAGCGCCTCTCCGAGACTGAGGCCGCTGGCGCCGGCGTGCTCTCCGGGCCTCTGATGGCGCCTCCATGGCGAGCGGATTCCCAGGCTCAACAGCGGAAGGACGACCAGCGCGCTCAACCCGAAGAGAAGGAAGACGCGCGTCCAGTGCGTCCCCGCGTCGAGCAGGGCCTGCGCCACCGGTGCCCAGACGAAGGTGCCCAGGCCGAAGGCGCCGACCACGACTCCGGCGACCAGCCCGCGCCTCTCAGGGAACGAGGTGAGCACCGCGGTGACGGCAGAGACGTAGACGAACCCGAAGCCGAGCCCGGTGGTCAGCCCGAGCGTCACCGCCAGCTCGAGCAGCGAGGTCGACAGGGGCGCCATGCAGAGGCCGGAGGCGAAGACGACGCTTCCGGCCAGGGCGATGAGCGTCGGGTTGGTCCTGTCCTGCAGCGCGCCGCCCAGGCCCATTCCGACCGAGTAGACGAAGAGCTGCACCGACTGAGGCACCGCGGCCGTCGAGCGCTCCCAGCCAAACTCGCGCATGAAGACGGGCAGGAAGACGCCGTAGGCGTAGATGACTCCGAGGACGAACATGGCGAGCACCGCGGTGACCAGCGTCAGCCATCTGCGCGAGCCCGGCGATGCCTTGTCCATAGATGCCCCCCTGTCCCAGGCTATGAATGGCCTCCCTGCGGCCCATCGGGCCCGGACGGGGCCACCACGCCCGAGACTCTTCCCGCCCGCGCGAGAGCCGTGATGGAGCACGATGCTCGAAGGCGAGCCCGGGTTGTCGTTGCCCGCCCGCGCGAGAGCCGTGGTCGAGATTGGGGAGGCGCTTCTCGCCCCTCGCGTCGCTCGTTTGCCCGCTTGACCGTCTTGGAGTCGGTCTTTACGCTGCGTGCGACGTTGAACGTACGGAGGTTGCACATGCGCATCAGCAATAAGCCCGAGGTTTCCTACTCCCAGCAGCCCGAAGCAAAGCCTCAGACGCAGAAGGCCTGCATCGACCGGTTCGAGAAGTGCGCCGATGGCCGGGTTCTCGCGGTCATCCTGGTCGGAGACGAGGAGCGCTCCATCGACGTGCCGCGCGAGCAGCTTCCCGCCGGCGCCAAGGAAGGCGACTGGCTGCAGGTCGTGCTCAAGGGCGACAAGCTCGTGAGCGCCAAGATCGACGTCAAGGAGACCGAGGCCCGCAAGCAGGAGATCCAGGACCTGTTCGAGAGCGTGCTCGAGCAGCCGAAGACCGTCTCGAGCAAGGCCTGCATCGACCGCTTCGAGAAGACCGGCGACGGCAAGACGCTCGCGGTGCTGCTCGTCGGCGACGAGGAGAAGATCGTCAACGTGCCGCTCGAGAAGCTGCCGGCCGGGGTCAAGGAAGGCGACTGGCTCAAGGTCGAGCTCAAGGGCGACGAGCTGACCGGCGCGACGGTCGACAAGAAGGAGACCGAGGATCGCCGCAACTGGATCCAGAAGCTCTTCGACATGCTGTTCGGCTAGAGGCCCCAAGGCGCGAGCGCCATTGCAGTCGAGTTGCGCCTCTCCGGTCACCCCGAGCGTAGCTTCCGCCGCGACAGCGGCGGGAGCGGGGGCGAGGGGC
>DHSB01000152.1:0-191 GCA_002408385.1 Myxococcales bacterium UBA5297 | reverse complement strand
TCGACAGCGGCGGGAGCGGGGTCGAGGGGCTCTCCGACTTCATGCGGCGACGGATCGCGCCTTGTCTGTGTGAGTTAGACCACTAGCCCTCGTCGACTAAGACCGAGCAGACATGAGACGGGCGGCCACGCGGCCGTCCCGGTTGCCCCCCCCCCCCGATTGAAGGGTCGCAACCCCTGGTTGCGATGCCC
>DHSB01000007.1:70550-91885 GCA_002408385.1 Myxococcales bacterium UBA5297 | reverse complement strand
GACCAACCGCGGCAAGGCGGCTTGGTCTACTGGGTTGCATCGTGTGGTCTCGCCGCTCCTGGCGAACATCTGCATCAACCGGATGCTCAAGGCGTTCGACAAGAGCGACCTGATGAAACGGCGCGGAGCGAGGGATCGTCAACTATGCCGATGACTTCGTGGTGCTGTGCGAGCACAGTGCCGGGGGCAGTCTTGGCGGAGGTGAGGCGTTGGATCGTTGGGATGAAGCTCGAGCTCAACGAAGCCAAGACGTGTTTGCGCAACGCATGGAAGGAAAGCTTCCGCTTCCTCGGCTACGAGTTCGGACCGCTGGTGTATCGGCCGACGCGGACTCGCTACTTGGGGGCCCGACCGTCGAAGAAGGCGATGGAGAAGGTCCGACAGCGGGTGAGCGAAATCCTCTGGGCGGACGCAAGGAGCGCTGGAAGGACATCTGTCGCGAGCTCAACCAGTGCCTCACGGGATGGGCGGGCTACTTCGCCTACGACACCGCCTATCCGTCGTTCCGCATCGTGGACATCCACGTCGCGGCACGTGCGAGGAACTTCCTGAGAAGGAGGCACAAGCTGCCCGCCGGAACAGCCCGGTTTGGGTGCGTCGAGGTGCATCGCGACCTCGGCGTGGTCGAGCTGCGAAGCCTCCTGCGGTCGAATGCCCGCGGGTGAAATCTGTCCGAGAGCCGGATGCGGGAAACCGGCACGTCCGGTTCGATGAGCGGCGTGGAGGAGACGGACTTGTGGAGGGCCTCGGCGAGCGGTCAGGCGAAAGCCACCCCGCGCAGTCGGCTCCGCCCCTCCCACGGGCACCGCGCCTCCCGCCGACTCTACAGCCTTTGCGCAAACTCTCAGTGGACGGGGGGGCATCGAGCCTGTCCACACGGCAGTCTGGCCCCGCCCAGGGGGGGGCCAGACGTGTTCGCGCGAAAAATGGGCAGCAAGTTGCAGGGGTTGGCGGCGGCTGGAGCGACGGGCTTGCCGTTTTCGCTGATCTGGGAGCCCAGCGACACTGTTCTGGGGTCGCGCCTCGGCACGGTCGTGGGGTAGTCTTGCCTGCCATGCGAACACCGAAGAATCCTTGGGCGAGACGCTCCCGCGGCAGGTCAACCATTGGCGGCGTCCTTCTCGCTGCGCTCTTGGGCGCCTGTGGTGGATGCGAGCCGGAGGGGGGTGATCCCGACGGAGGGCCTATCGCGGACGGTGGACCCGACGCATCGGTGGAAGCCTGTGACTTTGCCTTCGCATTCCGTCCGGTCTCGAGCGCGACGAGCGCCCACGTCATCGGCGAGTGGAACGGCTTCGACCGGCAGGCCCACCCGATGGCCGGACCCGACGCGACGGGCGCCTGGACAGCAACGCTCCAGGTACCGAAGGGCTCGTGGGCCTATGCCTTCCTGCTCAATGGGGCTGAGCAGCTTGACCCGACCAACCCGCTGACGCGCGAGGTCGGGGGGCGGACGTACTCACTGCTCGAGAACCAATGTGCGCCTGTCACAAACGAGACTGTCGACCTGAAGGTCAAGGTAGGCTCGCTCGCCATCTTACGAGTCGCGCCTGGCCAAGGCAGCTTCTCTGCGGTCGTCGAGATCAACCGCAGCGCCGATGCGGCCGGCAGGCTGCGGCTAGAGGGCACGCTGCGCACGCCGGACGACCATGTTGATGCTGACTGGCGGCCGCGCGCGCTGTCTGAGGCGGAAATGGCGCTTGGTCAAGACGAGGCGCAGGCGACCCTTTCGCTCAAGGGCCTTGCCGACGGCAAATACACCGTCAAGCTGCGGGCCGTGCTCGACAACTGCGAAGCGGACCTCGTGTTGCCCTTCTGGATAGAGGCCGAACGCTTCTCGTATTACGACACCCCCTTGTACATGCTGATGACCGACCGCTTCCGGGACGGCGACCCGGGCAACAACCCCGGACGCGGGTACGACGTCCCGCTGGCGGCCGATTTCCAGGGCGGCGACCTTCAGGGCGTCGAGCAGGCGATTCGTGAGGGGTATTTCGACCGGCTCGGCATTCGGGCGATCTGGCTGACGCCTTGGCAAACACAGCCCGCAGGCTCGTTCCCCGACCAGAGCGGTCAGTACCAGGTCAAGGGTTACCACGGCTATTGGCCGATCAAGGCCCGTGAGGTCGACCCGCGGCTGGGCGGCGCCGAGGCGCTGCACTCCATGGTCGAGGAGGCGCATCGCCGCGGCATCCGCATCATCATGGATACCGTCGTCAACCACGTCCACGAGGAGCATGACTACTATGTCGATCCCGACAAGGCCGCGTGGTTTCGCACCGACTGCGTCTGCGGCTCGCAGAACTGTGGTTGGGACGATAAGCGCCTCTCGTGCCTTTTTACCGATTACATGCCGGACGTCAATTGGAACGTAAAGGCCGCCGCTGCGCAGTTTGTCGCGGACGTCCTTTGGTGGATTGAAGAGTTCGATCTTGACGGTTTGCGCGTCGACGCCGTCAAGCATGTCGAAGATAACGCGATGACCGAGTTGGCGAGCGCGGTTCGCGAGCGCTTCGAGACCGCCGGGACCGACTACTTCATGTTCGGCGAGACCTTCTCCGACGACTACGGCCTGCTGAATTATTACATCGGCCCGGACAAGCTCGATGGCCAGTTCGACTTCCCGCGCTTCATGAAGGTTCCGGAGAGAGTCTTCGCGCTTCTGGAGAGCGACGCAGAGAAGATGGGATTCCAGCACGCCAAGTACTGGACCGAGGAGAGTATCCGGCAGTTTGGCGACGCGATGATGGTCACCTTTGTCGGCAATCATGACGTCGCCCGTTTCATTACCAAGGCCGATCCGGCCCATCGCGACCGGCAGGGAAGCAAATGGGACAACCTGCCAGGAGCACCGGTTGGCCAGGAACCTTATGACCGGCTCTGGCTGTCGATGCTGCACCTGATGACCACTCCCGGGGTACCGCTCGTATATTACGGTGACGAATATGGCGAATTCGGCGGGAGCGATCCCGACAACCGCCACTTCATGAACCAGGAAGCGAGCCTCTGGCCCGAGCAGCGAAATCAACTCGAGCGCATGCAGAGGCTCCTCAAGGGACGCGAGATGCTGCGCGGCCTGGCGCGCGGGCCGCTGCTCCACATGTGGTGCAACGATGACTGGGGAGGCAAGGGCAACCTCTACGCCTATGCCCGGCCCGATCCCGATCCTAGAGAGTCGGCGCTGATTGTCCTGAACCTCACCGGCGGCAGTTGGGGCGAGGTCGTCGTCACCTTCCCGCAAGAGCTCGGATGGTCCTCGGGCACCATATTCGATGTGGTGTCGGGTCAGGAATGGACGTTTGCGAATAGCACCGTCACCCTCGACATCCCGGGGCAGAGCGGAGTTGTTCTTGGCCTGCGCTAGAGCCGACCCGCCGGGTCGGCAAGGCTTGGGGTGCGGATTCACGATTCCCGCGCACCAGACTCAATCGAACCTGCTAGGTGATCAAATAGCCCGTCAATCGGCCTGCACAGGAAGCGCAATGAAGAGATCCCTCCTTCCCCCGTTGCACCTCGCCTTGCCGCTGGTCGCGGCGCTGGTCCTAGGCTGCCCCGACGACAGCAAGCCAAGGTTGTACGCGACCTACGACGTTCCGCCCGCGGGGCTTGTCACCGCGGTGCCTCCCTCGCTCCTTGACCAGGTCGACGAGGGACAGGAGAAGGTCGAGGTGAGCGAGCAGGACATCGCCAACCTGGTGTTCCTCGGGCCCTCGCTGCTGTCCGACAAGGCGGGCTCATTTCGGGGCGTCAACTTCAGCGTCTATTCGCGGCGGGCCGAGAAGGTTCGACTGCTCTTGTTCGACGACCCGGAGGCGCCGCGGGCGACCCGGGAATTCGACATGAAACGCCTGGGCGACGTCTGGAACCTCTTCGTCGAGGGCGTCGGTATCGGTCAGCACTACGGCTATATCGCCTGGGGACCGAACTGGCAGTTCGAGGAGCGGTGGTATCCGGGCTCGGTGCACGGCTTTTTCGCCGACGTCGACGTCGCCGGCAACCGCTTCAACCCCAACAAGTTGCTGATGGACCCGTATTGCAAAGCGGTTCACCGCGACCACGATTGGGGCAAGGGCAGCCTTGGCACCGGTCCGCACCGTATTCAGTCGACCTTCGCCGCCGCCGCCAAGTGCACCGTCGTCGAGAGCGTCTACCAGTGGAGCGAGCCGGAAAACGAGTGGCGTCGCAGGCGCGCCGAACAGGGACAGGACTGGAGTCAGGTCGTCCTCTACGAGGTTCACCCGAAGGGCTTCACCGCCAACTCCGCCTCCGGCGTTGAGCATCCGGGCACCTTCCGGGGTTTCGGCGAGAAGGCTGACTACCTGAAGGACCTCGGTATTACCGCCGTCGAGCTGCTGCCTCCTGGGGAGAAGCCTGCCGACGGTGGCTACTGGGGCTACAACACCCTCAACTTCTTTGCGCCGGAGATCTCCTTCTCCTCGCGGCGCGAGCGCGAAGAGGTCATCGACGAGTTCAAGTGGATGGTCGAGCAGCTCCACGAGCGCGGAATCGAGGTGATCCTCGATGTCGTCTACAACCACACCGGCGAGGGCGGCTTGTGGCGCGAGATGATCTTCAACCACCGGGACGACAAGGACCCGACCCCGCTCGATCCCGAGGAGACCGCGAGCCTGTTCTCCTACCGCGGCCTCGACAACGATGCCTATTACGCGCTGGTGCCCTCGAATCGGCGCCAATACCGCAACGAGAGCGGGGTGGGCAATACCACGCGGTGCAACAACCTTCCGATGAAGCGGCTCATCATCGACTCGCTGCGCTGGTGGGTCGAGGAGATGCACGTCGACGGCTTTCGCTTCGACCTCGCGCCGCTGCTGGGCATGAAGGACGAGGGCAACGAATGGGTGCCGACCGCCTCGGTGCTGCAGGAGATCGTCGACGACCCGGTCTTGCGCCGACACAACACGCGCATCATCGCCGAGCCCTGGGCCGCCGGCGGCATGAAGTCCCATCTGCCTTGGGATTCGGGCTTCATGCTCGGGTTCTTTCCCAGTAGCACCAAGGAGACCGGGCATGGCTGGGGCGAGTGGAACGCCTTCTTTCGGGACTGGTGGCGCTCGTTCGTCAACGAAGACGTGCCCGCCGGCTTCGTGGCCGGCGATTGGCTGCAGCCAGGCAAGACGAACTGGGAGGCCGAGAGAATCGGCGTCGACGGCGGCAAGGTCCTCACCGGGTCGACCGAGCTGTTCGCCTGGAACGGACGCCGGCCCTATCACTCGATCAACTTCATCACCTGTCACGACGGGATGACCCTCTACGACCTGGTGACCTTCCCCGCCAAGCGCAACGGTTGCAGCCCGCTCAATCCCATCTGTTGCGACAAGCCGAACAGCCCCTGGTGTGTGGCCGCCGAGAAGAGCGGCGAGGACAACAACCGCTCGCGGGATTGGGGAAGCGAGGAGATGAAGCGCCAGCAGATGCGCAACTTCTTCGTGGCGATGATGGTCTCCCACGGCACGCCGATGATCTTGGGCGGCGACGAGTGGATGCGCACCCAGCTCGGCAACAACAACGCCTACACCGACTGGTCCGACAACGCGTACAACTGGTACGACTGGGGCGCCTACGAGGCGAAGGACGAGCGCCATCGGATGGTCGATTTCGTGCGCCGGCTCATCCAGTTCCGCAAGGCGCACGCCTATGCGTTCGCGCCCGCCGAATATGGCAAGGGCGCGCCCTTTGCTTGGAAGACGCCGGAGAACAACGACATGGGCGGCGGGGACTGGGGCGGGCGCCGCCTGATGGTCCACTACCACGACCGCACGAGCGGCCCCGAGCTCGCCATCCTCGTCAATATGGACGATGGCCAGCACCCGTTCACCCTTCCCGCCGGGAAGAACTGGCGGCGCGTCCTCGATACGCAGTCCTACTTCGACAGGCCTGAGTTCCTCGCGGAGAAGGGCCTGGCGCCTCGCTCCTCGGCGAACATCAGCACGGATGCCCCCGAGGCGCTCACCGAGGACTCGTACGGCGTTGCGGGGCGCTCCATCGTCGTTCTGGAGGCGCCGTGACCTGCCCGCTCGACGGCCTCCACGCCGACCACAGAACCTCTCATCCAAGGCGACTGTCGCTCATGAGATCGACGCTCACCCGCTGTGTTGTCCTGCTGGGGCTGCTGCTGCCTTCACTCGCGAGCGCCGAGGCCGTTCGCGACCGCTTCAGCGCCGGCGGTTACTTCCGCATCATGACTCGCCCCGACTTCCAGGGCGGCGACGGAAAGCTCGGCTACTGGAACCTCACCGGCCGGCTGCTGAATGAAGGCCCGTGGGGCACCCTCGCCCTGAAGCTGGATTTGTTGCAGAACGCTCTGCGCGGCGATCCCTGGGCGAGCGTCGTCACGCAGATCGAGGGCGGCTCGTTCCAGAACACCGACGCGAATCTCGGGCAGCTTGGCGCCTTCGCGGTCACCCGGCTCTACGTCGAGGCGGGCAACATGCTCGCCGAGAATCTGAGCTTCCAGCTCGGCACGCTGGAGCGCCGCTTCGGGGACCTGGGCCTCTACGACATGTGGCCGGCCGAGATCTTTTACGACACCGTCGGCCTCTCGGCTCGCTATGACACCAAGCATGTGGAGGTGCTGCTCGGGGTCGGCGACGCGGGATTCCAAACCAGGCGCGCCGACTACTCGACCATCCTGTCGGCGGGCGGTTGGGTGCGCCTGCGCGCCGCCGGGCACTTCGAGCTGGGGGTCGGCGGGCAATACCGCCACGAGCCGAAGGTCGAAGGCAACCGCAACGCCCCCTATGCCACCCCCGGCCTCAACTACGAGGACTTTCGGCGCCGTGAGGTGGTCAAGCGCTGGTACGAAGAGCACCCGAAGGACACGCTCTTTCCCAACCCGGTCGCCGGCGAGTCGTCCTCGTACAAGGCCATCGGCTACCTGGGCTTCGGCGGGTTCGGGCCGCTGCGCTGGAACAACTTCTACGTCAATTTCATGCGCCTGCACCCGGACAACTTCTATTCCGAGCAGTACGAGGGGAGGGACTACGTCATCTTCGTCCGCGAGGTGACCGACGAGCGCTACCAGTGGAATCTCGGCAACGAGATGCAGGTGGCGCTCATCCCCGAGCTGCTCGACGCGACCTGGGGAATGATCCTTGGCTACCACTACAACAAGGACAACACGGTCGCGCCCGGTGAGGACAACCGGACCTTCTACTCGACGGTGCTGCGCCTGCAGGCCTACCTGACGCCGACGATCCACCTGCTCGCTGAGACCGCGCTGGCGCGGGAGCACTCCCGCAACGGCAACCTCTACCGCGAGCACAACGACTCGGTTTTCAGGACCGACTCCAAAGGCGTCCCCGATTCGCGCGGCCTTTTCGTCGGCGACACCGACACGCGCGACACCTGGCAGCTCAAGGGTGGCCTCATCCTCAACCCCAGGGGGCCGGGCATCTTCACCCGTCCGTCGCTGCGGCTGTTGTACGGCCTGCAATACTCCAATCAAAACCAGGCCTACGGCAACGCGTTCTCCGACGATTTGGATCAGTACAACGTATTCAAGGGCACCGAGAGTCACTGGCACTCGGTCGTCGCGATCGAGGCGGAAGCATGGTTCTGAGAAAGCTCGTCCCTCTTCTTTTGGCGAGCGCGCTGGTCGCCGGCACAGGATGCGTCAAGCGCGCGCCGATCGTTCGCCTTCCTGAGAAGACCCCGGTCGCCGTCGCCTTCGTGCTCGACTACGAGCAACAGGGCGAGCTCGCCGCGGTGCCCGAGGCGCTCAAGCGGCAGGTCAACGACGCGCTGCGGGCCCGCAACCTCGAGCCGTTCGAGCTGCCGTTCGACAGCTACTCGAAGCTCTTCGTCCCGGTGCGCGACACGCAGCGGCGGCTGGCGCGCCTGAAGAACGGCGAGGCGCCGCTGACGCTGCTCGTCGAGACCAAGTCGGTCTTCTTCTCGCAGCTCAACGGCCGCTACCGCTGGATGGTCTATGCGCGGCTGTCGGTCGCGAAGAAGGACGGCTCCACCGAGCCGATGATCGTTTCGGTGGACCAGTCGGCCTTCGTCGATTTCGAGCATCAGCGCGAGGCGGCCGCGGTCGAGGCGGTCTCCGGCGAGATATCCAATCGCGTCGGCGCACTCCTCGACGACTTTCTCGGGGCGATGCTCGGCGGCGAGGCGCCGTCTGCTCGCGCGCCCCTGCCCGGCGGGAAGTCGCCGGTCTACTTCGTAATGGTGGACCGGTTTGCCAACGGCGATCCGAACAACGATGGCGCCGTCGACCTCGCCGATCCGGCGGCCTTCCACGGCGGCGATATCCAGGGGGTCATCGATCGGCTCGACGATCTCCAGGCGATGGGGGTGGGCACGGTCTGGCTCTCGCCGGTCTTCGCAATGAGGACCGAGAAGTTCTTCGAGCACGGTGCCTTCCACGGCTACTGGGTCGAGGACATCACCAAGGTCGAGCCCCGCTTCGGCGACACGGCGCTGTTGCGCAGGCTCTCCGACGAGCTGCACGCGCGGGGCATGAAGCTCGTGCTCGACATCGTCCTCAACCACGTGGCGATGGATTCGCCGCTGGTCGCGCAGCGGCCCGAGTGGTTCCACCGGAAGGGACCGCTCGAGAATTGGCAAGACGAGCACGAGCTGGTCAACCACGACGTCCACGGCCTGCCCGACCTCGCCCAGGAGAACCCGGCGGTCTTCTCCCATCTGCTGCAGTCCTCGCTGCAGTGGATAGAAGAGGTCCGCCCGGATGGCTTTCGGCTCGATGCGGTCAAGCACGCTTCTCTAGATTTCTGGGCGCGCTTCAACGCCGCGATCCGCGAGAGGGCCGGCCGCGACTTCCTGCTCCTCGGCGAGATGCTCGACGGCGACCCGGCGCTTATCGCCCGTACCCAGCGCGAGGGGCGCTTCGGTGCGATGTTCGACTTCCCGCTCTACTTCGCGCTCATCGATGTCTACTGCCGCGACCAGTCGGCCGCACGGCTGGGAGCAGCCCTCTCGTCCGATCGCGTCTACGACGATCCGGATTCGCTGGTGACCATCCTCGACAACCACGACCTGCCGCGCGTGGTGTCGGACTGCAAGGGCGACCTCGAGCGCGTCAAGGGCGCGCTCACCTTCCAACTGACTGCGCGCGGGACCCCATCGCTCACCTACGGCATCGAGTCTGCGCTCGCCGGCGCGAAGGAGCCGGAGAACCGCGCCGACATGCGGTTCGACCAACAGCCGCTGCGCGAGCACATCGGCGCGCTGCTGAGGCTGCGACGCGAGCATCCATCTCTCGATGCGGGAGCCCCGCGAATCTTGCGGGCGGACAAGGACGTATTTGCCTACGCGCGCCTGATGCCGGACGAGGCGGCGATCATCGTGGTCAATCGGGCGAATTCGCCGGTGAGGTTCGAGCTTCCCAATGAGCTTTCCGGGCAGGTCAAGGATGCCCTGTCGGGAAAGGAGCTCGAGCCCCGGGTTATCGAGGTTGCGCCGCACGCCACGCTCGTCGCGCTGGTCGCTGCGCCCAGCCCCGACGCGTTTTCCGAGGTCGCCGCCGAGGCCTTTCGCCAGTGGCGCGGGGGCGATCGGCGCCGCGAGGTGCGTTTCGCGATTTCGGAGGCGCGCCTCGAAAAGGGCGAAGCCATCTATCTCGTCGGTTCCGGGCAGGAGATGGGCGTTTGGCGGCCGCAGGACGGCATCGGTCCATTCGGCCCGGACGGCCTGCTGCAGGCGAGTCTGCCCATCGAGAGTGTCTACGAGTTCAAGCTCGTCGCCCGCGGCCCGGACGGCAAGGCACGATGGGAGGCGGGGGACAACCGGCAGCTTTTCGTCCACGCGGGTGAGGGCGTTCAGGACGTGAAGCTCGCCTGGCAGTAATGACTTACCGAGGGCGGACCGGTTGGCCATTCCCGCCCTCCCACGGAGGAAGCCCATGACGAGGCGCATCGCAGCAGTCTGCGCGGCCCTATGCTTTGCAGCGTGTTCCGGTGACGAAGGGACTCCCGATGCTGGCACTACCGGCAAGCGTGACTCTGGCCAGCCGGACTCGGGCGAGATCATCCTGCCGCCCGAGGACGGCGGTTATCAGAAGCCGGATGGATCGGTTCCTGATGGTGGTGAAGCCCCGGCGATTGCTTGGTGCAACATCCAGGCACCTCCGGCCGCGTCGATCAAGATCGGGTCCGTGGTTGCGGTCTACGGTCAGGTCTATGTCCCCGGCGTCACCGAGGCGCAGGGGCAGGGCGCGGCCGTCGTCGGTCAACTCGGCTTCGGGCCCGCTGGCAGCGATCCTCGCGGCGCGGGCGGATGGTTGTGGGGCGCGGCCGCGTACCACAAGGACGACGGCAATCACGACGAGTACGAGGGCAAGCTGTCGCCAAACCAGCCGGGCAGTTATTCGTACGCCTTCAAGTTTCGCATCGGCGATTCCGCCGAGGTCTACTGTGACACCGACGGCGGAGCGTTCAGCCCCGCTGCTGCAGGCGCGCTCGAAGTGCGCGCCGCCGGCGTCGACTGGTGCAGTCTGCAATTCCCGCCCAGCAGCACAATCGAGGAAGGCGGCAAGCTGACCGCCTACGGAAGGGTCTTCCTCGAGGGGATTACCGAGCAGGCAGGGAAGGGCGCTGGAATCGAGGGGGAGCTCGGCATCGGGCCCGCGGGGACGAACGGCTCGTCGAGCACCGCCTGGGACTGGAGCGAGGCTTCATTCAACGTCGATGAGGGCAACAACGATGAGTTCGTCGGCGAGGTCTCGCCCGGACTCGGCTCGTACTCGTATGCCTTCCGCTTCCGTCATGACAACGGCGCGTGGTTGTACTGCGATCTCGACGGCAACGGCGGCAGCGCTGGCACCTATGACCCCGCGCAGCAAGGGGCGTTGACCGTCTCGGAGACCAAGCCGCCAGTCGTCGACTGGTGCCGCCTGCAATTCCCGTCGAGCGCGGCGATCACCACTGGCGCCTCGCTGCCGGTCTACGGGCAGGTCCTCGTCTCCGGCGTCACAAGCGCCTCGGGGGCGGGAACGGGGGTCGTCGGGCAGGTCGGGTTTGGCGCGGCTGGCTCCAACGCTGCGAGCGACGGGAGCTGGACCTGGACGGATGCGGCTTTCAACGTCGACGCCGGCGACAACGACGAGTTCATGGGCTCGGTATCGCCGACCGCTGAAGGCGCTTACGCCTATGCCTTCCGCTTCAGCTATCAGGGCGGCGCCTGGCTCTATTGCGACCTCGATGCGAACAACGGTGCGCCCGATGGCTACGACTCGGCGCAGCAGGGCGCTTTGACCGTGGAGGCGACCAAGCCGCCTTCGGTTGACTGGTGCCGGCTGCAGATCATCCCTGGCAGCAGCCCGATGACCGAGGGCGAAGTCTTCACCGCCTTCGGCCAGGTCTACGTCGCCGGCGTCACCAACCAGGTTGGACAGGGCTCCAACGTAGAAGGCGAGCTCGGCTACGGTTTGCCGGGCACCGACGGCTCGACAAGCGCGGGCTGGACCTGGACCGCTGCGGCCTACAACGTCGACGTCGATGGCGCGAACGACGAGTACATGGCCACGTTCAACCCGGACGCGGGCAGCTACTCGTATGCCTACCGGTTCCGCTACAACGGCGGCGACTGGATGTACTGCGACACGGATGGAAACACGGGCGCCGCCGGCGGCTTCGATCCTGCGCTCCAGGGCTCGTTGCAGGTCGATCCTCCCGCGCTTCCAGTCGTCGACTTCTGCAACCTGCAGTGGCCTCCGAACGGCACGGTCAACGTCGGTCAGGCCTTCGACGCCTACGGTCAGGTCTACAAGGCGGGCGTGACCAATCAGCAGGGACCGAGCTCTGATATCGAAGGCGAGCTTGGTTACGGTCCGGCGAACACCAACGGCTCCTCCGACAGCGCCTGGACCTGGGCCGACGCCGCCTTCAACGAGGACAAGGGGGCCAACGACGAGCACCTGGCGCAGCTCGACCTCGCCGAGGGCGCCTACGCGTACGCCTACCGCTTCCGCTATCAGGGCGGGGAGTGGACCTACTGCGATCTGGATGGCAGCAACAACGGCTATGACCCCGCGCAGCAAGGCTCGCTCACCGTGCAGAACGCACCGCCGCCGACCGTCGGCTGGTGCCGTCTGCAGATCCTTCCCGGCAGCGAGACGATGGAGGCGGGAGGCACGTTCACCGGATACGGCCAGGTCTTTGTCGATGGCGTCACCAATCAGGCAGGGCAGGGCGCCGACATCGAAGGCGAGCTCGGTCTCGGACCGGCTGGGACCGACGGCTCGAGCGCTGGGGGCTGGAGCTGGACGGCGGCCACCTACAACGTCGACGTCGACGGCGCGAACGATGAGTACCTGGCCGAAATCGTCCCGGCGGCAGGGAGCTACTCGTACGCCTACCGCTTCCGCTACGACCGCGGGCCGTGGCTCTACTGCGACAGCGACGGCAACGACGGCGCTCAGAACCTCTTCGATCCGGCAAAGCAGGGCTCGCTCACCGTGACCGGGGCCGCCGCGCCCTGGGTCCAGTTGCGGCCGCTTGCCGCGGGCTTCGAGAACGTCGGGGCCTGGTTCTACGTGGCGGCCGAGGTCTACCTGCAGGGCGTCACCGACGCGGAGGGCCGCGGCGACGGGATCAGCGCATCGATCGGCGTCGGCCCCGCGGGAACGCCGCCGACCGCGAACGACTGGCAGTGGCGTGCAGCCGACTACGTCGGGGACGCCGCCGGCGGCAGCACGAGTGCGAACGACCTTTTTGGCGGCTGGGCGGTTGCCATGGCGGCCGATGCCGCCGGCTACGACGTCGCGGTGCGGTTCACCATCGAAGGGGTCGACTACTACGCGGACCTCAACGGCTCGACCGCCTATGACTCGAGCGAGGCGGGCAAGCTCGTCACCTTCGACGAGCCTGAAGTCGGCAACAACGACATCGGCTGGTGCAACCTGCAGGCGCCCGAGACGGCGACGAGCAGCGCAGGGCAGCCTTCGCCGACCATCTACGGCCAGGTCTACATGGGCGGCGAGACCGATCCGGCGGGCTGCTCGGGCACCGTCGTCTCGCAGCTCGGCTGGGGACCTTCGGGCACCGACCCGCGCAGCGCGCACTGGCACTGGGCCGATGCCCCGTGCAATCCGAGCCCGAGCAATGCGGGCAACAACGACGAGCACATGGGGACGATCACGGCCCCGGCCGCCGGCACCTTCAGCTACGCCTACCGCGTCCGCTGGCAGCGTGGCTGGACGTACTGCGATCTCGACGGCTCCCACGGGCGCAGCGAGTTCGACCCGGGCCAGCTCGGGACCCTGACCGTCAGCGAGTAGCTGCTTTCTCCCCCCGCGCCGGCGGACTCCGCGACCTCCGGCGCCCTGGTCTCCACCCGAACGGCCGCCTGTCTGCCCTCTGACACCATCAACGCGCGGACTTACGGCAGCGGCGCGCCATAGGCTAGACTCCCGTCGCCATGGCACAAGTCGTCCTCGACAAACTGGTCAAGCGGTACGGCGATGCTCCGCCGACCGTCAAGGAAGTCTCCCTCACCGTCAACGACGGCGAATTCCTGGTGCTGGTCGGGCCCTCGGGCTGCGGCAAGTCGACCACCCTGCGGATGATCGCGGGACTGGAAGAGATCACCGCGGGCGAGCTGCGCATCGGTGAGCGCCGGGTGAACGAGGTCCATCCCAAGGACCGCGACATCGCCATGGTGTTCCAGAGCTACGCGCTCTATCCGCACATGACCGTGCGCGAGAACATGGCCTTCGGGCTGAAGATGCGCGGGATGCCCAAGAGCGAGATCGACGTGCGCGTCGACGAGGCGGCGAAGATGCTCGACCTCGAGCACCTGCTCGACCGCAAGCCCAAGGCGATGTCCGGCGGTCAGCGCCAGCGCGTCGCGATGGGCCGGGCGATCGTGCGCCGCGCCCCGGTCTTCCTCTTCGACGAGCCGCTCTCGAACCTGGACGCGAAGCTGCGCGTGCAGATGCGCGCGGAGATCGCGCGGCTGCACCAGAAGCTGAAGATGACGGTCGTCTACGTCACGCACGACCAGACCGAGGCGATGACGCTCGCCGACCGGATCGCCGTGATGCACGCGGGCATCCTGCAGCAGTTGGCGACCCCGCTCGAGCTCTACGAGAAGCCCGCGAATCGCTTCGTCGCAGGTTTCATCGGCTCACCCTCGATGAACTTCTGCGAGGCTGCGGCCGGCAAGGACGGCGTGCTCGCCTTCGGCGTGCGCCTGCCGCTGCCCGAACGGCTCGGGAGCTTCTCAGGCTCGTGCGTCGCGGGGGTGAGGCCCGAGCACTTCGTCGAGGAGCCGGCCGAGGGCCGGGTCGCGGTCCCGGTCGTCGTCGAGCTCGTCGAGCCGCTTGGCTCGGAGACCTACCTCACCTGCACGTGCACCGACGAGAAGGCGACGCGAATCATCGCCCGCGTCGGCCCGCGCTGCCCGGTCAAGGACGGCGACAAGTTCACGCTGTACGTGGACCCGAAGCGGCTCTACCTCTTCGCCCCCGGCGACAACGGCCCGGCGCTCTAGGGGAGAGTCCATGCTCCGCACTCTTATGAAGCAGCTCGTCTGCGCGGCGGCCCTTCTGCTCGCCGCCAGTGCCTTCGCGGTCGAAGCAGAGAGGGTCGACCCGGTCGAAGCCGAGAGGACCGTACCTGCCGCGGTCGAGGCAGAGAAGGCCGGCCCGGTCGACGTCGTGCTCTGGCACAGCTACACCGGTGCCGAGCAGCAGGTCTTCGAGGGCGCTATCCAGGCCTTCAACGCCGCGCGCGACGACATCGAGGTTACGGCTCTCTTCATCCCCTACACCGCCTTTGCCGACAAGCTGACCGCGGCCATCGGCGCGGGCAAAGGCCCTGACCTCTTCGTCTTCGCCCACGACCGCCTCGGCGACTGGGCGAATTGGGGCTTTGTCGAGCCGGTGCAGCACTTCCTTTCCACGGCCGACGTGGAGCGGTTCAGCCAACCGGCCATCGAGGCGCTCACGGTGCCGCAGGGCAGCCGCATGCTCTACGGCCTGCCGCTCGCGATGAAGTCGGTCGCACTCGTCTACGACGCCGCGAAGATCCCGGTGCCGCCCGCGACGCTCGACGAGCTCGTCACCGAGGCCCGCGAGCTCACCGGCGACGGCAGCTACGGCTTCGTCATGGACTGGGCCAACACCTATACCGAAGCGGGCTTTCTCCACGCCTTCGGGGGCATCGTGCTCGACGAGAAGGGACGCCCGGCGCTCGACAAGCGGGGCAACGCCGAGGCGCTCTTCTGGGTGCGCAAGCTGCGCGACGAGGGACTGCTGCCGCGCGAAGTGACAGGCGCGATGGTCAGCTCGCTCTTCAACGACCGCAAGGCCGCGATGATCGTCACCGGCCCCTGGTTCCTCGGAGACATCAAAGGCGACATCGACGCGCGGGTCGCGCCTTTGCCCGCGGGGCCGGCCGGGATCGCCAGGCCTTACCTCTCGGTCGAGGCGGTGATCATGTCCTCGCGCTCGCGCCGCAAGGCCGAGGCGTTCGAGGTGATGCGCTACCTGACCTCCGACGAGGTCGCCGTCTCGCGCCTCGAGAAGGCGGGTCAGCCGGTCGCCAACAAGCAGCCGTGGAAGAGCGTCGAGGATCAGCGCCTGCAAGGCTTCCGCGCCCAGGCCGAGCTCGCGGTGCCGATGCCGAGCGCGCCGGCGATGCGCCACGTCTGGACCCCGATGGACGCGGCGATCATGAAGGCCATCGGCCAGGGCGAAGAGGCCGAGTCGGTGCTCGCCGAGGCCCAGCGCCGCGTTTCAGCCAGCGTCCAGGCGAGCGAGCGCACCGAGCCCATCGAGGTCCAGGCCAAGGGGGCAGAGAAGGCGCTCGAGCAGGCTCGCTGGCAGGTCGCCAACCCGGACCAACTCATCACCGACAGCCGCTGGGAGGCGATGGTCCTGACGTTCAAGCAGGGCGAGTCCCGGCTGCTCGGGGAGTGGTGCGCCGAGAAGCGCCGCGGCTTCGCGAACGCGGTCGCCTGTCCGGTCCCGAAGGCGCTCGCCGACCTCGCCGATCTCGCCACCGCGAAGGAGGGCGAGCCCGCTCTCATCTGGAACGCGGAGAAGACCGAGGTGGTCATCGCCGCGCGCGCGACCGACGGCCGGGTCACCATGGTCAAGGGCGGGGCTCCGGTGCAGAAGAATCGCACCTGGCAGCTCGTCCTCGGCGCGTTGCTGGCGCTGCTCGCCTTGCTCGCGTTCATCTACCGCAAGCAGCTTCGACCGCACCTCGGCGCCTACGCCTACGTCTTCCCGGCGATGGGCGCGGTCATCGTCCTGGTGTTCGTGCCCTTCGGCTACGGCCTGTCGCTGTCGTTCTACGACGTGACGCCGACCCGCGAGGCGTTCGTCGGGCTGACGAACTTCGTCGACATCCTCCTCGCCCGCGGCGCCGGCGACCCGCACAGCTTCTACTACACGACCGTGGTCACCGTGGTCTGGACGGCGGCCAACGTTTTTCTCCACGTGGCCATCGGGCTCTTCCTGGCGCTCATCCTTCAAGACCCGAAGCTGCGCTTCAAGAAGGTCTATCGCGTCCTGCTGATCATCCCCTGGGCCATCCCGAACTACATCACTGCCTTGATCTGGAAGGCGATGTTCAACGCGGAGTACGGCCTCATCAACCGCGTCTTCTCGCTCGGCTCGTTCAGTTGGTTCGACAGCCCGCTGACCGCCTTCTGCGCGAACCTGGCCACCAACGTCTGGCTCGGCTTCCCGTTCATGATGGTGACCGCGCTCGGGGCCCTGCAGTCGATTCCCAAGGAGCTCTACGAGGCGGCCGACGTCGACGGCGCGGGACGCTGGACGAAGTTCATCAACGTGACGCTGCCGCTGCTCAAGCCGGCGATGATCCCGGCGATCATCCTGGGCGTCATCTGGACCTTCAACCTCTCCTTCAACGTCATCTACCTCGTCTCCGGCGGCGCTCCCGACGGCGCGACCGACATCCTGGTGACGCAGGCCTTCCGCTACGCGTTCGAGCAGTACCGCTACGGCTACGCGGCGGCCTACGCGACGATCATCTTCGGCATCCTGATGGCCTACACCATGATCACCAACCGCATCACCAAGGCGACGGAGGGCGCGTTCGAATGAGCACCAGCCCCGAGCTCCTCGCCTCGCCGGCCGCTTCCGAGACCCCGGTCGCTCGCCCAGGGAAGTGGAAGGAGAGTCTGCCGGGCCTCGCGCGCCACGGCTTCCTGATCGTCTTCACGGGGCTGACGCTCTGGCCAGTGATGTGGGTGCTGAAGATGGCCTTCGAGCCCGGCCAGGACTTCGCCTTCTCCATCTCGCCGATCCCCTCGACGATCTCCTTCGAGAACTTCGCGCGCCTGATCGGCAAGACCGACAACGCCGGCAACTGGGTCTTCGCCCGCCAGGCGCTCAACTCCTTCGTCATCGCCCTCTCCTCGTCGCTGCTCGGCATCCTCTTCGCGGCGACCGCGGCCTATGCGTTCAGCCGCTTCAAGTTCCCGGGCCGGCGCGCGGGCCTGCTCGCGTTCCTCGCGACGCAGATGTTCCCGGGCACGATGATGATGATCCCGCTCTACCTGCTGCTCAATTACCTCGGGTTGCTCGACACGCGCCTCGGGCTGGTGCTGGTCTACTCGACGACCTCGGTGCCGTTCAGCGTGTGGATGCTCAAGGGCTACTTCGACACCATCCCCAAGGAGCTCGAGGAGGCGGCGCTCATCGACGGCGCGAGCCAGACGCGCATCTTCTGGCAGATCGTGCTGCCGCTGTCGGCGCCGGCCATCGCCGTCACCTTCCTCTTCTCGTTCATGTCGGCTTGGAACGAGTACATCCTCGCCGCCAAGTTCATGGACTCCGAGCTGCACTACACGCTGCCGGTGGTCGTCAACTCGGCTATCGACGCGAAGAGCGTGCGCTGGGGCGACTTCGCGGCGGGCGCGGTCTTCGTCTCGGCGCCCATCGTGGCGCTGTTCCTGGCGCTGCAGCGCTACATCGTCGGCGGCCTGACCGCCGGCGGCGTCAAGGGCTGACGCAGGAGGCAGGGCGAGCGCGCCCGGGCCTGCCGGGTCTCGGGCATGAAGCCCCGCTTCGTCGCGTTCGAGAACGAATGGGCACGCCTCTCCTCGAGCTGCTGTCGAAGTCGAGCCGCGGGCAAGCCGTGCGCCACTTCGCCGAGCGGCTCGGACTGCACCGCCACCGCGCTCTCGCGGTCTTCTACGATCCGGCCTACCGGCTCCCGCTGGCTGCCGTCGAGGTGAGCACCGGCGTCGAGTCGCGGCGCGCCGACTTTGCGGTCTGGTACCTGCTGAAGACTGGAGCGCTCGAGCGCAGCGAGTTGCGAACCCCCCGGCGAGCGGTCTACGCCGACCTGGCGCGGGTGCACTCCGCCGAGTTCCTCGAGGCGCTCTCCACGGCCGAGACGCTCGCGTCCATCTTCGCGGTCGACCCCTCGGACGTGCCCGTGGACGAGCTGCTCAACACCGTCAGGCTCGCGTGCGGGGCGACCATCGAAGCCGCCCGCATGGCGCTCAAGCGGCGCGGGGTAGCGGCCAACCTGCTGGGCGGCTTCCACCACGCCTTTCCGGACAAGGCTGGCGGGCTGTGCCCGGTCAACGACATCGCCGTGGCCATCGCGGTGCTGCGAAGCGAGGGCTTCTCCGGCAAGGTCGGCGTCATCGACCTCGACGCGCACCCGCCCGACGGCACGGCCGCGTGCCTGGGCGGCGACAAGCGGGTGTGGATAGGCTCGCTGTCGGGCTCGGCCTGGCTGCCGCTGGAAGGCGTGGACGAGACGGTGCTGCCTGGCGGCTGCCCGGACGACAAGTACATCCGGGCCCTCAACGCGCTGCTCGGCCGCATGCCCGCGCTCGACCTCGCCTTCGTGATCGCCGGAGGCGACGTGCTCGGCAGCGACCGGATGGGCCGCCTGGGGCTGAGCCTCCACGGGGCGCGCCGGCGCGATCTCCGGGTCGCCGAGGCGCTCGAGGGTATCCCCAGCGTTTGGCTGGCCGGCGGCGGCTATCACCGCGACTCCTGGAAGGTGCTCGCCGGCACGCTGCTCGCCCTCAAGTGGCGCTCGCGCGAGCAGATCCCGGTGGGCTTCGACCCGATGCGGGCGCACTACTCCGAGGTCTGGAAGAGCTTCGGACGCGAGCAACCGGGCGATCTCGAGCTGACCGCCGAGGATCTCGACGAGTCGCTCGGCGTCTACGCGCCGCAGCGGCGCCTGCTGCTGGGGGCCTTTACGGCCGAGAGCATCGAGCTCGCGATGCACCACTGCAACATCCTCAATCACCTGCAGCGGCTGGGCTACGGGCACTTCCACGTCGAGATAGACGAGGGCAGCCCGGGCGAGCGGATGCGGCTGTTTGGCGAGGCCGATGGCGTCGAGCACGTGCTGCTCGAGTGCGTGGTCGAGCGGAAGAGGATCGCCGACTCGGACGTGCTCTACGTGCATTGGATGACCCTGCGCAATCCCAAGGCGCAGTTCAGCGAGCGGCGCCCGCAGTTGCCGGGCCAGGAGCTGCCGGGGCTCGGCGTCTCGCGCGAGACCGGCGAGACGCTGGCGCGGATGGCCAAGAAGCTCGGCATGCAGGCGGTCGTCTTCCGCCCGGCCTGGTACCACATGGCCTTCACGTCCCGGTACCACTTCCAGTACCTCGACCCGAAGAGACAGGGGCGCTTCGAGGCCATCCTCCGCGACTTTGCGCGGGTTCCGCTGCGCGAGGCCACGCTCGCCTTCGTCCAGGGCAGGGTGCGGATGAACGGCGGGCCGTATTCCTGGGAGTCAGACGAGATGGCGTACTGGCTCGACGACCACAAGGTCGACCGCAAGGCCATCAAGGCCGAGCGCAACCGGGTCCACTTCTCGCTGGTCCCCGTGCGCGGGGCCCGCGCGAAGCCGAGTCGCCGCGCGAAGCGTTGAGGCTCGCGCGCACCTTCCCCGAGTGCCTTGGGCCCGGTGCCGTGCGAGCGCTCGGCTGCCTGCCTTTTTTCTCGACCTGCTCCAAGCCCGGGTCGCCAACGCGGCCGTGATGTGCCATGAAAACGCAGGCACGTCGTCTCCGCGCGCTGGAGCCGGCGCCCGCAGACCGAACCGAAGGCAATCACCGAGGACCTGCTGTGAGAGCTCGCGACTTCATCGTCCTTTTGGCCTTTTCACTGCTCGTCGCCCTGGCGCCGACGCGCTCTTCGGCCCGACCGCCCATGCGCACGCTCGACCTCAAGGTGGGGAACGAGCAGTTCTTCCGGATAGGCGTGGGCGTCCAGGCCTTCGCTGACGCGCCCGAGGTCGTCGGCGCCGAGACTCTCCCGTCGAACGAGTTGCTCCTGACGCCCAAAGCGCCCGGGCGCGCGCTCGTGTACCTGATGGGCCCCGGCAGCTTCGACGCGGTCCGGGTGCGAGTGCGCGAGGCCGGAGGACGGCCGCCCGAGGCCCCGTCGTCCGAGCGGCGCGAACAGGCGGTGCGCAAGGCCTGTCAGAACGTGGAGATCGAGAAGGCGGGCGAGGGCAAGACCCTCAGCGCCAACGTGCCCACCTCCGCGTGCCGCAAGGCGCTGCTCGAGCTCTTCGACTCGGACGACTTCCAGGCCGACCGCGTCTCGCTCATCTTCTCGGAAGAGGTCATCCGCGAGCAGTACGGAGAGATTCACGCCGCGGTGAAAGAGGCGGGCCTCGACGGCGACTGCCAGCTCGCGTACCTGGGCCCGACCCTGAGCATCAAGGGCACGATGACCACCGCCCGCAAGCTCGAGCTGCTCAAGATCGTCTATCGCGCGACGCCGGGGCGGATTCTGCTCGACGATCGCACCGAGACCGCCGAGGCGCCCAAGCCCGATGCCGGGCACTCTGAGCTCGAGGCCAAGTAGGCCGACCGCGTCACCCACCCTCGGCCCTGGGACCAACGGACCCCATGCGAAGAGCGATAGTCGTCAGCCTGCTCGCCGTCGCCATCGCGGGCGGGGCCTACTACTGGCACCGGCAATCCCGAGCTGAACCCGATCCCGCCGAGGAGCTCTTTCGTGTCGCGCTGCCCGGCTGGATTGTCGAGCGGGCCCGCGACTCCATCGAGGTCGACAAGGCCACGGCCGAGCTGTTCGCGAAGGCTGAGCGGTGGCCGAAGCTGCGCCAGAGGCTCGAGGCGATCGACGCGGTGTGGCCCGAGGTGGCGCCGGTCAAGACCGCGACCGCGGGGCTGAACGGGACGGCGCGCGAGTCCGGGCTTGCCTATTGGGTCGACGTCCAGGTCGTCCGAAAGCAGCCCATCCTGATGACCTATCGGATCCTCGGTCGAGCCCGATGGCTCTCCGGAGACGCGGCGGTCGAGGTCCTGAGGGTCGAGCGGCTCGACAACCTCAACATCGAGATGGGGCTCGGCGGACACGCGGGGGGGGGCCC
>DHSB01000007.1:68053-70413 GCA_002408385.1 Myxococcales bacterium UBA5297 | reverse complement strand
GCGGCGACCTGCCGGTCGTGCTGGTCGACCGAGTCGAGGAGAGCGTGATGGGCGAGCTGGACGCCGCGTTCGCCTCCGAGCCACAGGGAAACGCCGTCGACCGGCTCGCCCGCTCGCGATGGCGGGCAGAGGCAGAGTCGCTCGCCGGAGGCGCCGAGCTGAGCAAGGCGGTCCACAGGCTCCAGCGGCGCGACAGCTTGCTGCGCGCGCTCATGAACCGCCTCAACGACGGGCGCCTTCGACTCGATCCTCCGGCGGGCTTCGCGTGGGGCGACGCCTTCTTCACGAGGCTCGAGCCCTACGCCGATCGCAGTCGGCGCGGCGGCCCGCTCATCCTCGCGAGCGACCTGCGAGAGCTTCGCCGTGCCGACGTGGCGCTCCGCGAGGGCGAGGGCAGGGCAGCGCTCGACAGGGTGCTCGAGCAGGAGCTGCTGCGAATCGAGGCCCACGAGGCGAGGCATGCCCTCGATCCTCGCGCGCTGCCGGTGCCGCCGCGGCTTCTCGAGCTCGTCGGCGAGGACGACCTGGAGTTCGCCAACGCGTCCGAGCGCGAGCTGCGCGCCTTCTTCGGAGAGCTTCTCCACGGGCCCGCCCCGCGCTGCACCTCGCTGCTCGCCATCGGCCGCGGGGTCGCCGGGAGGCGCGCCCGCCTGACCCCGCACCACTTCGCGGGAGCTGCGCTCCTCGAGGGGCTCGACCGCGGCGAGGGCGAAGAGCTCTCTGTCGACGCGGCGCTCACCCGGCTCTGCGCGCTCCCGGAAGCCGAGCTCGAAGCGCGCGCGCTGAGCGCCTACGAGCACTTCTACGGCGCGCCCTTCCTCCGGGCGCGCCGCGTGCCGGTTCCTCTATTGGCGGACGAGGTGCGCTGAGCGGCGCGACGGCTCTAGCAGCCGCCGCCTCCGAGCGCGGGATTGTGCGCGACCAGGCCCTCGCGCCCGTAGAAGTCTCGGACGTCGATCTCGAGGCCTTCGAGGTAGCGCTGGTTGTGACCGTCGGAGAGGAAGGTGATCCCCTCGGCCTCGAACACCGCATCGCCTTCTTTTGCCGTCTCATCCAGAGACAGGTGGAAGCTCCAGCCCCCTCACCCGCGTCTGACGCGGATGCGGATGGAGCTGGCCTTGCCTTGCTCGAGCGCGGCGAGCAGCCGCTCCTTGGCTTTCTCGGAAATCCGAATCACGGTGGTCCTCCATTTCATTGAATCGGGCAGGCGGGCGAACGCCGCAGGGAAAGCGCCACGGACTGCAACACGTGGGGCGAGAGACTCTGCCCGTGTGAGAGGCGCGCTCGGTGACAAGGGTTCAGCGCCACGAATCCTTGCCTGCATGCGCAGAGGCCGGCCCTCAGCGCCCTGCGAGCAAGCGGGCGGCGCTTCGACCGCCCATCACGGATCGCCCGCCCCCGGTCGCTTGTTCGCCGGAGCCTATCGATCGACGGATTGGAGGCTCTCGAGCAGGACGATCGGGCCCGAGAGCCCTTCGATTGGGGCCTCGAAGAAGCCGCTGAGCGAGCCTCCGGAGACGGTTTCGAGCTGGAAGGTGCCGACGGTCAGGCCTCCGTCTCGAAGGTCGGAGGACTCGATGACGATCTCGCCGGAGAGCGCCTCGTCGGCGACGACCTGGCCGTCGCGCTGCAACTCCGCGCGCCCGTAGCCCCCGTCGCCAATCGGGAAGACGCCTCCGCCTCTCAGCTCGGCGGTCGTGCCTTCGACCGAGAGGATGAGCGACCTGGTCTCGTCGGCAGGCGCGGCCGCGCCGAGCGCCGGACAGCCGGTCTCGCACAGGAAGACGTTGAGCTCTCCGGCTCCGGGACGGGTCGCTTCGAAGAGCGCGCCCGCCTGAGCGGGAACGAAGGTGAAGTCGAGACCGGCTGCCGTACCGGTGACGTTGGCGTTGGCGGGCTCGGCGCCGCCGCCTCCGCCGTTGCCGTTGCAGCTGAGGGCCAAGGCAAGCAGAAGGGTCGTCCACCACAGCGTGCGCACGGGAAAGCCTCCTTTTCCTGTCAAGGTAGCCATCCGGCCCGGCGACCTGTTGGACGAGGGCCGATCGGCGGCCAAGGGTCCCGAAGCCGCTTCGAAACGTGCCGCGTCCCCAGGGGAGCAAGTCGAAGCCCGCGCCGAGCTCACGCCTGGCCGCCCGTCGGGCCACGATGGGAAGGAGGGCTCACGCTCCGAGGGGTTTGAGTGACGCGCTGGGATTGGGGTGTGCGCCGCTGCTCCGCTGTCGGACCAGGCGCCGAGGTGTCCGCGCGGCGCAGCGAGCGCGGCGCGTCGGGAATTGATTCGGACATCGCGAGTGGCGGTTCTGCCGCGTCGAGCACGCCCTTCGACGCGTCGAGCACGCCCTCCGACGCGTCGAGCAAGC
>DHSB01000007.1:57519-67717 GCA_002408385.1 Myxococcales bacterium UBA5297 | reverse complement strand
GTCGAGCAAGCCCTCCGACACGTCGAGCAAGCCCTCCGACGCGTCGAGCACGCCCTCCGACGCGTCGAGCAAGCCCCCGACACGTCGAGTAAGCCCTCCGACGCGTCGAGCAAGCCCTCGGACACGTCGAGCAAGCCCTCGGACACGTCGAGCAAGCCCTCGGACACGTCGAGCAAGCCCTCTGACACGTCGAGCAAGCCCTCCGACGCGTCGAGCAAGCCCTCCGACGCGTCGAGCAAGCCCTCCGGCGCGTCGAGCCCTTGCTTCGCTCGGACCTGAATCGCCGCCGACGTCACCGAACCATCGGACAACCTGGCTTGACCGCTTTTTGGCGCGACGAGCGGAGCCGCGAGCCCGTCGAGCCGCGGCCACGAACCTCCGGGAAACGATGGCCGCCCTCGCGGGCGCCGCTCCCCATCTACGAACCCGAGGTCGGTCGAAGCGGTCATCCGCAGAGTCGTTCGACTCGTTGGTCTCGGCTCGATCCTCGGGCGCGAGCACGAGCCGCGCCCCGATTGCCGACGGCGCCGTCGAGGCCCTTGTCGCGCACCCGCCAGCGCAGTCCGCGCGGCCGGGTGAACGGCAGGCGGTCGAGTCGGTTGCCGGTGACTCTCGCGAAGGTCTAGCCTGGACGGCATCCCCATTCTGATTCGGAGCTTCGGGCCCTCATGGCAAGACTGCTTGCGATGATCCTCGCTGGCGGGCGCGGCGAGCGCCTCGACCCGCTGACCCGAGACCGCGCCAAACCGGCGGTCCCGTTCGGCGGGCGCTATCGCATCATCGACTTCGTGCTCTCCAACTTCGCCAACTCGGGCGTCCTGAAGATCAAGGTGCTCACCCAGTACAAGAGCGACTCGCTCAACAAGCACCTGAGCCGCGCCTGGCGCCTCTCGAACATGCTCGGCCACTATGTCGAGGCGATTCCGGCGCAGATGCGCACCGGGCCCGAGTGGTTCAAGGGTTCGGCCGACGCCATCTACCAGAACCTGAACGTCATCACCGACGAGGGGCCGGACTTCGTCTTCGTCTTCGGCGCCGACAACGTCTACCGCATGGACCTGCGGCCCATGCTCGAGTGGCACCAGGAGACGGAGGCGGACTGCACGGTGGCGGCCCTCCCTGTCCCCATCGAGCAGTCGGCGAGCTTCGGCGTCATCGAGGTAGACGCACAGGGCCGGATGACTGGCTTCGTCGAGAAGCCGCCGCCCTCGGAGGCCAAGCCGATGCCCGGTGATCCGAGCCGCTGTCTCGCCTCGATGGGCAACTACCTCTTCAGCGCCGACGCCCTCGTCAGAGAGGTCGTGCGCGACGCCGACCAGCCAGAGAGCGCGCACGACCTCGGCCCGTCGATCATCGGCGAGATGTTCAAGCGCGCGAAGGTCTACGTGTACGACTTCGCGGCCAACCGGGTCCCCGGCCAGAGCGAGAAGGAGCGCGGCTACTGGCGCGACGTCGGGACCATCGACGCCTACTTCATGTCCAACCTCGACCTCATCCAGGTCGACCCGGTCTTCAACCTCTATAACGAGCGCTGGCCGGTCTACACGACGCAGCTTCCGCACCCGCCCGCCAAGTTCGTCTTCAGCGACGAGGCCCAGAAGCGCGTCGGCCACGCCACCGATTCGCTCGTCAGCGAAGGCTGCATCATCTCGGGGGGCCACGTGCAGAAGTGCATCCTGTCGCCGCGGGCGCGCGTGAACTCCTTTGCCTACGTCGAGGAATCCATTCTCTTTGAGAACGTCAACATCGGTCGCCGCTGCAAGATCCGCCGCGCCATCATCGACAAGAACGTCGAGGTGCCGCCGAACACGACCATCGGCTACGACGCCGAGGAGGACCGGCGGCGCTTCCACGTGACCGACTCGGGGATAGTCGTCATCCCCAAGGGCATGAAGGTCGACCGCAGCGAGTAACGCCTGCGAGGAGCGCTTGGGGCGGGCGAGAGCGCTTCCGGCTCTCGGGCCTCGTGCGATACTTCGCGCCCATGCGAACGCCAGCCCCTGCTCCTCTCCTCCCCGTCTTGCTGGCGCTCGCCTGTGGTCCCCAAACCCAGCCCCTCCGGTCGCATAGACCTGCCGGCGAGGCGCAGCCCTCAGTGAGCGAAGCCATGAGCACCAGCACCATGAAGGTTGGAGAAGAGGAGTTCCTGCGCGAGGTTCCCCCGGGGACGCCGTTCCAGGTGCGCGTCGAGGGCAAGGGGGCCGAGAGCTACCTTGGCCGAAACCGGTGCGGCTATTTCGAGTGGATCTACGGGGAGCGGCGGGACGGGGTCCTGTCGAGCTTCACGGTGGCCTACCACTCGAGTGAGCCGATCACGCTGGTGGCCGCGGGCAAGGAGGCTCGCGTCGCGCCTCGTCGCGTGCGCACCTACCTCGCGCCCTCGGTCGAGCGCGAATACCGGCCGGGCGACCAGACCGCGCCCGAGGTCGTCAAGGAGTACCTCGCCGAGGGCAACGAGGTCGCCTATGTGGCCGAGTACTGTCTGGAGGTCGGGAAGACCTACCACGCGCTGGTGCATACCGAGCACGCCACGCTTCCGCCGAGCGGTCCGATGGGAAAGCCGGAGAAGAGCCGAAACCTCGTGCTGTGGCTGAGCGACAAGCCGTTCGCCGACGGCAAGCCGACCGCAGAGAAGACCCCGGCCTACCGCGGCTGGTCGTACTGAAGAGGTGTCGAAGAGCGGTTCGACCTCAGCGTAGGCCGGGCTCGCGAGGCCGAAGTCGAAGGAGCGCTCGCCCCCGCCTCACTCGTGCCTCGGGAGGCCACGCCCGCGGGTGAGCGGGCGGAGGTCAGGGAGATTTCGCGACACCTCTCGAGGGCGAGCGCTACTGCGCCGGCCCGGCCCCAAGCTTGGCGAGCAGGCGCCTGAGCTCGTCGGCGGAGACCTCATAGGTCTTGTTGCAGAACGCGCAAGTTGCCACCGCACGCCCTTCGCGCACGAGCATGTCCTCGATCTCTGGGCGCCCCATCGCCGTCACCGCGCGGAGGACGCGCTCGGCCGAGCAGCCGCAGTCGTAGACGAGCGGATACTCGGCGTGCAGCTCCCAATCGCCCGAGAACAGCCTGGCGACCGGCTGCGTGAGGTCGAAGGCCCGGGCCGGACCGCGCGGCCCGGCGGCCTCGAGTGGCTGGTCCGCGAGCGCGGCTCGGACCCTTTCGACCGCAGCCTCCTCGGCGCTCGGCATCCGCTGGACGAACAGGGCGGCGACCCGGCCAAGCGGCTCCTCGGCCGCCGCTGTCACCTCGACGCGTACCAGCGTCTCGAGCTGGTCCGACTCGCGGTAGTAGCGCTCGAGGTCGCGGGAGAGCTCGAGGTGCTCGAGGCCGATCGCTCCCCGATAGATCTCGCCGTTCTGCAGGTCGCGCAGCACGGAGAGCGCTCCGTCGCGTCCCAGGGCGGCGGACGGAGCAGAGTCGAGGAAGTTGACCGAGGGGTTGCGTACATAGCCGCGGGTCCGCCCCTGGGCGTCGGCGTCGACGAAGAGGCCCTTGAGCGGGCCGTCGCAGGTGAGCTGCAGGTTGATGCGCGCGTTGTCGCCGAGCAGCCCGGCGATGCCGAAGCCAGCGGCCAGCGCCTCGGCGAAGAAGGCCGCCGAGGTCGGCAGGCAGCGGTGGAGCTCGCGCGCGGCGCGGGCCGTTTCGGTGCAGAGGACGCCGACGACAAGTAGGTCGGGCTCCTTCAGGTGCAGTCTGACGAGCTGGTCGGCCATGGTGCAGGGGCTCCTCGGGCGGCGGTCTGCCTGGGCGCCGGTCTGAGCGGGCAGTCCCTAACCGCCAAAGCTCTCGCGTCGTCCGAAAGGCGAGCGCCGAACCTGTCGATAACACCCGGCGTCGGCGCCGGCTGCCCGAGGTTTGCCGAGAGGCCGCGCGCAGCGAGAGCCGCCCGCGGCGGACGGAGCGGCGCGGGCGGACGGGGGAGGGCAAGGTCGTAGGAAAAGCGGAGGGCGGCTAGAAGGGGATGTCTTCCTCGCCGCCTGCGCCTGGGCCTGCGCCTGCGCCGCCCGAGGGGCCCATCTCGAACTCGGGAGGCGGGGGGCCGAAGTCGTCGCGCGGGCCGGCGCCGTCGCGGCCGCCGAGGAACTGGACCTGGTTGGCGACGATCTCGGTCGTGTAGCGCTTCTGGCCTTCCTTGTCGGTCCACTCGCGCGTCTGGATGCGCCCCTCGATGTAGACCGAGCGGCCCTTCTTCAGGTACTGGCCGCAGTTTTCAGCCTGCTTGCCCCAGACGACGATGCGGTGCCACTCGGTGCGCTCCTGAGGCTGGCCCGTGTTCTTGTCGGTCCAGCGGTCGTTGGTCGCCACGGTGAAGGTGGCCACCGACTGGCCGCTCTGCGTGTAGCGCACCTCGGGGTCCTTGCCGAGGTTGCCTACGATGATCGCCTTGTTCACGCTCGCCATCTGCCGCTCCTTTCAATTTTCCCCCGCCTCGGCTCGAGGCGGCCTCGGACGTGTGGTCGCCGAGTGCGCGCCAACCTAGCAGACGGGTCTGACATGTGAACACCGCTCGAGGCGGCAGCCGGCCCGCCGGCGCTTGGGCGAGCACCCTGGTTGGGGCTATCCTTCGGCAACCAAACCGAACCGGAGGCTCCATGCCGCAGGCGAGAGGCAGCAAGCGAGGCGACGAGAGCGCGAAGCAGGGGCAGGCTCTCTTGACGGCGGTCGAGCGCATCGTGGACGCGCCGGAGAAGATTCGCGGGCACGTCGCCGAGGTTACCGAGCAGACCCGGGACGGCCTTCCGAACGACGCGAGCGAGGAACAGGTGCGCAAGGCGGTCGAGGCCAAGCTGCTGTCGGCCTACTCGAACAAGACCGCGATGGCCGGTGGCGCTTCGGCGCTCCCCGCGCTCATCCCCGGCCTCGGCAGCCTGACCGCGATCCTCGGCGGCAGCCTCCTCGACATGACGCTGTGCCTGAAGTTCGAGGTCGAGATGGTGCTCGCCCTGGCGGCGGCGCGCGGCTACTCCATCGAGGATCCGCGCGAACGCCAGCTCGCCTATCTGCTGGCCGCGGCGCACACCTACGAGGCGAGCAGCGGCACCAATCCCCTCGCCGATGTGCTCAAGGTCCAGGCCGACGCCATCTGGAACTACACGCCTCGTCAGCTTGGCAAGATAGTCGGCGCGCTCTTCGTCAAGCTCGCCCTGCTGTACGCCGGCAAGGGTCTCGCCCGCGCGGTTCCGCTCGTCGGGATCATTGTCTCCAGCGCCGCGAACAAGACCCTGACCATGAGAGTCGGCAGGGCGGTCATCAAGGCCCTCGACGGCCGCAAGAAGGCGAGTAGCCAGCCTCGTCGCAGCGAAAAGACGCCGGCCGCCAGGAGGCCCGCGGCCCGAAAGCCTGCCCGCGCGAAGAAGCCGGCTGCGGCGAAGAAGCCTGCCCGCGCCAAGAAGCCCGCTGCGACGAAGAAGCCGGCCGGTGCCAAGAAGCCCGCTGCCCGAAAGGCGAGCGCCGAGCGTTCGAAGGGCAAGGCACGCGCGCGCTCATGAGCCTCGAGCCATGGGCCCGGCTCGGCGGCCGCGAGGTCTGCGACTGCCGAGTTTTCAAGGTCCGCGCCGACCGCTTCTGCTCGCCTCGGACCGGCGAGACGCACGAGTTCTTCGTCATCGACTCCCCGGACTGGGTCAACCTCGTGGCCCTCACCGACGAGGGCGGGATCCTGCTCGTCGGGCAGCACCGATTCGGCATCGACCAGCTCTCGTTGGAGATCCCCGGCGGCATGGTCGATGCCGGCGAGAGCCCGCGCGAGGCGGCGGTGCGCGAGCTGTACGAAGAGACCGGGTACGAGGCGCGCGAGGTGCGTCTGCTCGGCACCATCCACGCCAACCCCGCCCTGCAAGCGAATACGACCCACACCTTCCTCGCGACCGGATGCCGGCGAACCGCTGAGCCGAAGCTCGATGCCACCGAGGAGCTGGAGGTGGTCATCGAGCCGATCGAGGCGGTAGACGCGTTGCTGCTCGAGGGCCGCATCACGCACGCCTTGGTCGCCAGCGCCCTGCTGCACTGGAAGCTGCGCGGCTGCCCGGGGCTGGGCCGGCAAGAGCGCGTGCCGTAGCGCGCAGCCCGGAAGGCAAGGCTGGGCGTGCCGGCCGGCGGGCATGCGGTCGACCTTCGTGCGCGAGGGCGCGCTCGAGCGGGTCTCGACGACCGCGCCGCGGAAGAGCCCGCTTGCGCCGCCAGCGGAGCGGCGGGCGGCCCGAGGCATGTCAAGAATGCCGCAGCGCCCGGGCCTGGGGCCCCGGGTCTTGGCGGGAAATGGCGCGGTGCGAGCGGCCTCGCGAAGAGAGATTGCGCGGACTTAGAGGCCCGAGCGCCCTGCGGCATGGCACCTGCAAATTGCTCCCGCGCGATGGACGGACAGGGAACAGGAGGCGCCGTGACGAGAAGCGAAGCGCCGGCCGCGCGCAGGCGCCGGGTGGCGCAGCGAAGGCCGGCAGGCATGCAGGCGATCGATGAACGGCTCTGGAGGCGGATCGAGCGCGCGGTCCGCGAGCTCGACGCGATGCAGCGCCAAGCGAAGTGGCAGGCTGCCAGCTCTTGCGAAGCCGACTAGAGGCAAAGGCCAGTCTCGACCGGCGGGCACGACTGCAGAGGTCTTCTCGAGTGGCGACCGCTGCCAGTCGAGCTCATCGGCGGTTCGGCAGCGAGCGAGCGATGCGAGAGGCCGGTGAAGCCCGAAAGCCGTTGCAGTCGAGCCAAGTGCGCCGGGCAGAGCAGGCCCCGTGCTGGCCAGGGCTCCGGCTGTCGACTCTCGACCGTCGCCTCGCTAATAGTCCTCGTCGGGCTCTTCGCCGAAGTCCTCGTCGGCGGCCATCTCCTCTTCCTCGACGAGCTCTTGCTCGACCTCTTCGACCTCTTCGACCGGGGCGCGGGCCGCGCGGCGGCGCTCGGTCTTCTCCGGAGGCTTGATTGAAGCGGCCTCGCGCTGATCGGCCCCGCACTTCGGGCACAAGGGCTCGGGTCGCTTGAGGTCATAGAACCGGGTGCCACACTTGAAGCAGGTGTACTTGGTCCCCATGTCCTTCGCAGCCATCCTCGGACACCTCGTCTTCTTCGGCGCGTGGAAAGTCGAGCCAGATTTGGCGCGCCTGATTAGCCAGGGGCTTGCGAGTTGTCAAGCGCCCCCACGGCCGCCTGCATTGCGCTGACGCGAGCCCCTCGCCGAGCGACGGTCAACCGCGTTGACCCGATCCCGGGTGGAATCTAAGATTCGTCAGCCTTGCGAACCTCTCGCGCACCTCAATGCGCCAGAGCCCGTCATCGACAAAGTCGTGTTCAAACACGGTGCGACCAGACAAAAGGTCCTCCTCGCAGGCGCGTGCGTTGGCGGCAACCGCCGCTGTCGCACGGAGTGACCGAGGGCTGGCGCTGCCGACGGTAAGGTTCGGTTCCTGTGCGCTTCTCCTGTGACAAATGTGCGGCCAAGTACACCATCGCGGACGAGAAAGTCCGGGGAAAGGTCGTGGCCGTCAAGTGCAGCAAGTGCGGCAACCGGATCACCGTCAACGGCAAGGCGCTGGAGGTCGAGGAGCCCCAGGAGGAAGAGGAGGCGACCCGCGTCGCTTCGCTCTCCGACCTGGAGGAGGCACTTCGCGCCAACAGCCCCTCGTCCCCGGCGCCCGCCGCCGCGCCGCAGGCCTCGCCCCAGCCCGCGCCAGCCGCGCCTCCGCCTGTGGCAGCTCCCGTCGAGCCCCCCGCTCCCGCCGGCCCGACGGTGTCGGACGGCTGGTACGCGATCATCGACGCCGAACAGCTCGGCCCGCTGCCTCCAGCCGAGACGCTGCGCCTGCTCAAGGCCGGGCGCCTCGTTGCGCAGACCTACGTCTGGCGGGACGGGGAGATCGACTGGAAGAAGGCAGAGGAGGTGGGCGAGTTCGAGACGCTGCTTGTGGCCCCGCCGCCCGCTCCAGCACTCCCACCGCCCGTGCCCGAGCCCGCGGCGCAGCAGCCCGCTGCGGCCGCGCCGCCGGTCGCTGCGCAGAGTGCGCCCGAGCAGCTTGACAGCCTGCTGTTCGACGACGACGACGTGGGCGTGCCCACCCAGACCAACCGGCCCATCGACGTCGCGGCCCTCGTCGCTCGAGACCTCGAGAGCGAGGCGGGAGGCAGCGCTCCGGCAGCGGGCGCCGAGGCGGGTCCCCCGGTCGATCCGTTTGCCTCGGTCCCCGACAATCCGAGCATCTCCAAGCCCGGGGAGATCGGCGAGCAGACCCGCTTCTTCATGGCAAAGGCCGGCGTCACCAAGCGCAACCCCTGGTGGAAGATCGCCATCGCCGCAGGCCTCTTCGTCGCGGTGCCCGTCGCGGCCCTCTACGCGCTGTCGCACCTGCGCATCGTGCAGCTCGAGTTGACCCGGGTCGACGAGTCGACCGGCCAGGAGGTCAAGACCTCGGTCTTCAGCTCCGAGGGTCTTTCGGGGCTGCGCAACCTGCTGCTCGGCGATTCGGAAAAGCCCAAGCCCCGTCCTGGCGGTCAGAAGAAGCCAGGCAAGCAGCCCGGCAAGGTCGCCGAACCGGCGAGAGGGCCGGATGACGGCGAGGGACCGGTCGTCGTCAGGCCGAAGATCGACTTCAACACCAGCCCCGAGGAGCGCGAGCGGCTCGCGAGCCACTTGAAGAACCGCGACAGGGACCTGGCCATGCCGGTGGTCGACCCCAAGATGCTCAACCGGCCCCAGGCGGTCGACGGGGCCGCCGGGCTCGAGCCGAAGGTTGTCAGCGAGGTCGTCAGCAAGAACCTGAAGGCCTTCCAGATTTGCACCGAGAACGAGCTGCGGCGTAATCCGAGCTTCGCGGGCGGCAAGATCAAGATCACGCTCACCATCGGCAGCTCGGGGGTCGTCACCAGCGCCGGCATCGACAAGGCCGACATCGACCGTTCGGACCTCGGGGGCTGCCTCAAGCAGAAGGCCAAGCGCATCGTCTTCCCGTCGTTCGAGGGAGAGGCCTTCGACGTCGAGATTCCGCTGGTTCTCGCGGCCGGCGCCTAGGGACGCGACGAGCCGATGTTTTTCGACGGCAAGCCAGAGCTGCTCAGAGGGTTTCGCAAGGGCGAGCGCCAGATCCTGCGCGAGGTCTACGTCGCCTACGGCGAGGGGGTCTATCGGTTCTGCCGCGACCGGCTGCACGGCGCGGCCGACGCGCGGGACCTGGTGCAGGAGGTCTTCCTCACCGCGTTCAAGGAGGAGACGCGCCTGCGCTTCTCCGGGATGTCGTCCTTCCAGGGCTTTCTTTTCGGCATCGCCAAGAACCTGCTGCTGCACCGCTTTCGCTCCGAGCGGATCCGCCAGGCGGGCAACGATCGAATCGCCTCGGACCTGCCCGCCGAGCCCCCGGAGGTCGATCGTAAGCTCGACGAAGAGGCTGCTCGCAAGGTGCTCGAAGGCTTCCTTGCCGGGCTGAGTGAGCGCGAGCGCTCCTTCTTCGACGCGCACATGGTGACCCGGCCCGCGCGCCGAGTGACCGCCGAGCGGTTCGGCATGAGCGAGGACCAGGTCCGCTATCTCGAGAAGAAGCTGCGAGAGAAGGCGATCGCCCATATGAAGCGGGTCGGCTACCTGGAGGTCGCCGGGGCCGAGCTGCAGCGGGCGGCGGCCGCCGTGATCCTCCTCGCCGTTTTCCTTCCCACCTTCGCCCCCGCTCCGGAACCTACCGACGAAACCTCGGTTCGACGCCTGGGCTTTCCCGCCACGGCGCCGCGGAGCGTGAGATGAACGAGCGGAAGGCCAGAGCGCTCATCGACCAGCACTTCGTCGAGTCGCTGTCCCCGCGCAAGCGGCGCAAGCTCCAGGAGCACCTGTCAGCCTGCGAGGGGTGCCGCGCCTATTACGATCGGCTGATGGCCTTCGAGCAGGCCGCCGACGGCGGCAAGGCCGAGGTCGAGCGCATCGGGGTCGAGCTGTTCGAGAAGCTCGAGGCGCGCGAGCGCAAGCCGCTGTTTGCCGGCGGGTTCGCCTTCACCTGGCCGTTCCCCACCGTCATCGCCGGCGCGGCCGCCGCGCTCGCGCTGATGGTCATGGTGCCCCGGTCCGCGCCCGAGGACCGGTTCGCGGCGCGGGGCGGGCCGAGCGCGCCGCTCTCCGAGCAGCCGGAGCTGCTCGCGGCTTGCTTCATGGACCACGGCAAGGGGCCCGAGGCGACGCGCAACCTCGCCGCGAGCGCGCCGTTCCCCTCCTGCCCTCGCGGAGGCCGCCTGGCGC
>DHSB01000007.1:51375-57380 GCA_002408385.1 Myxococcales bacterium UBA5297 | reverse complement strand
GGCCGCCTGGCGCTCGCCTACCGCCGCGCGCGCCCGGGCGACAGGCTGGTGGTCCTCGCCGTCCGCGACGGCGCGCCCAGCCCGCTCGTCCCCGCCTCCGGGCAGGGAGGCTTGGCGCTCGAGCCGGGGGCTGGAGCCAGCCCTCTGCGCGGCAGCTTCGCCATCGAGCCCGACGCGCCGGCGGGCGAGGTCTCGCTCGTCGCGGTCTTCGGCCCCAAGGTCGACGCGGCTCGTCTGCAGGCCGCGCTGTCGGCCGGCGAGGACCTGCGCCGCGCCGCCGGCGACGACGGCGTCGTCATGCGGCTTGGCTACCGGCTCGAGAATCGATGAGAAGGAGGCCCTCGATGAAGCTTCTTCTCGCTGGCCTCGTTGCGCTCTCCCTTGGGCTGTGGGCCGTGCCCGCGCGCGCGCGCGCCGAGCCCCGCACCCTCGCCGTGGTGCTCGGCGTCAACACCTCGGTGGACCCCGGCGTCGCCACCCTCAAGTACGCCGACGACGACGCCGCCAAGTACGTCCGGCTCTTCGACAGGCTGGCCGCCGAGACGACGCTCTTGACGGTCTTCGACACCGAGAGCCGGCTCGTCTACGACGATCTCGCGCGCCGCGCGCGCATCCCAGACAAGCACCAGCTCGAGCGGGCGCTCGCCGGCCTTCGGGCGAAGGTGCGCGCGGTCCACGAGGCGGGCGAGCAGGCCGAGGTCTATTTCGTCTACATCGGCCACGGCGCCCGCGGAAAGGACGGCGAGGGCTACGTCAACCTCGTCGGCGACAAGCTCACCCGCACCGAGCTGCACCGGCTCGTGCTCAGCGCGCCCGAAGACCCGCTCGAGCGGCCGGATGCGATGCACGTGATCATCGACGCCTGCTCGGCCTACTTCGTCGTCCACGACCGGGGCGCGGGCCTGACCCCGGCCGAGGAGGACTACTCGGGTCGAATGGGCGAGCTGTTCGGGGCCGCCTCGGCGCCCGAGAGCTATCCGAACGTCGGGTTCGTGCTCGCCACCAGCGGCGATGTGAAGGTCCACGAGTGGTCGGCCTACCGCGGCGGGGTCTTCTCGCACCTGGTGCGCTCGGGACTGTCGGGCGCGGCGGACATCGATCTCGACGGGCGGGTGACCTACCCCGAGCTTGGCGCGTTCATCGCCGCGGCCTCGGGCGCGGTCAAGGACCCGCGGGCCCGGCTCGAGGTGACCGTCACTCCGCCCCCTGCGCGCGCCGAGGCTTCGCTCTCCGACCGCAACGGCTTCCGCCCCCGCCAGCTCGTGATGCTCGACGCGCGCTTCGAGGGCCACTACGAGGTCGAATCCGAAGACGGCGAGCGGTTGCTCGACCTGCACAAGCCCAAGGGCATCCCCTCGGTCTTCGCGGTGTGGGGCTCGGGCCGCTACTACCTGAGCGGCCGCGAGGGCGAGAGCGTCCTCGACTTCTCGAAGAAGACGGTCATCGCGTCGAACACCATGTCCTTCGCCGAGCCGCGGCGCGCGACGCGCGGGGCGATCGACGAGGAGTACCGACGGGCCTTGTTCTCGCGGCCGTTCGACTACTCGTTCTACCGGGCCTACTGCTCGCTGCTGCGCCTGCCGGTCCCGCAGAACCCCGGCAAGCCGGTGCTGCCCGAGGAGCTCGGCGACGAGGCGCTCGCGGCGTTGTACGCACACCCCGACGCGCTGCGCCCCTCGGCCGGCGTTCAGTCGCGCACCTGGGTCGCCCTCGCGAGCGGTCTGGTGCTCGGCGCGGGTTCGGCCGGCATGTTCCTGTTGGCCAACGAGACCGCCAACAGCCGGGCGACCGATCCTCGAGCCCAGTCGCGCGCGGCCGTCTACAGCGCGGCCGGGGCGGGCGCGGCGGTGGGGGCGGGGGCGACGATCCTGCTCGGCGCCGCGCTGCTGACGCTCGATCTGAGCCGGCCGCCGCCGGTCCTGCTCGGGCTCTCGCCCCAGGGCATCGGACTGGCGGGCAGCTTCTGAAGCGTCGAAGAGACCGGGCGAGCGAGTCAGCGGGCAGCCCGCGAGCGCAGGCCTCCTCCGGGCGCTGCTCGAGGGCTTGACCTGAAGCCTCGGGTCTGGAGTCTGCAGCCTGCTTTTTAGGCAGGCTCGTCGGCCGTTCAGGCGATGCAGATTGAGCCGGCGCCGCCGCGCTTGGCGTTGGCGAGCGCGAGGCTGGCGGCGTGGATCAGGTCGAAGGAGCGGTCTGCGCCGTATCGCGGAAACCCCGCGATCCCCACCGAGATGGTGAGGGCGTTGAGGTCCACCGACTGAACTGCTGGCGCCTGGCAAACCGTTTTGAACAGGCGCTCGGCGACGTGGTGGGCCGCTTCGCAGGTGGTGTCGGGCATGAGCACGACGAAGGTCTCCAGGTCGATGCGAAAGACGCGGTCGGGCTCCCGCAGCGTCCGCTCGATGCGCGCTGCCACCTCGCGCAGCAGCTCGCCGCTCGCCCGCGGCCCGAGCCCGGCGCCGGCGACGGCGAAGTCGTCGACCGAAATGAACAACGCCGCGAGCGGCCTGCCGGCCTCGCGCGCCTCGGCGACACTGCGCTCGAGGTCTGCCTTCAGCTCGGGAAACGCGCCGGCGCCCATGAGCGGGTCCTGTGGCCGAAGCTGCGCCGAGCGCAGCTCGCGCCGGTAGCGCCGCTTGTCGAGCACGAGATCGATGCGCCGCTGCAGATCGGCGACGCGGAAGGGCTTGGTCACATAGTCGTCGGCCCCCAGCTCGATGCCTCTGAGCTTCCCGTCGATGTCGCCGACCGCCGTCAGGATGATCACCGCGATGTCGCGGTTGCCCGGGGTCGCCCGCAGGCGGCGGAGGATCTCGAACCCGTCGAGCCGCGGCATCATCAGGTCGAGCAGCAGCAGGTCGGGCGTCGTTTCGAGGGCGCGGGCGAGCGCCTGCTCGCCGTCCTCGGCGACCAGCGTGGCGTGGCCGAGCGCTTCGCAGACCTCGCACACGAGGTTGCGGGTGTGAAGGTCGTCGTCCGCGACCAGGATGCGGGCTTGCCGCCTTTCGCTCATGGTGAGCCCCCGCTAGTGGGTTGTGCCTTCCTTGAGTGGGTTCTCGAAGCGCGTGTACTCCGGGAACAGCAGCAGCGGGACGCCGCCGGTCGGACCGTTGCGCTGCTTGGCGATGACGATCTCGACCTCGGCTCCCTGACCCGCGACCTGAACGGCGCCCTCGTCGTCGTCCTGCTCTCGGTGGATGAAGAGCACCACGTCGGCGTCCTGCTCGATGGCGCCCGATTCGCGAAGGTCCGAGAGCATCGGCTTGCTCTTGGTGCCCCGGCGCTCCTCGACCTTTCGGTTGAGCTGGGAGAGCGCGAGGACGGGCACCCCGAGGTCCTTGGAGAGCGACTTGAGGCTGCGGCTTATCTCCTGGACCTCCTGCTGGCGGCTCTCGACGCGGCCGTGCTGCCGCATCAACTGCAGGTAGTCGATCATCACCAGACCGAGCTCCTGCTTGGGCTCGAGCTTCTCGATGCGCGACTTGAGGCGCCGCAGCTTGGTGCGCAGCTCGAACGAGGAGAGCGAGCCCGAGTCGTCGATGTAGAGCGGCGCCTCCCAGAGCTGGTTGGCCGCGGCGGCGATCTTCTCCATGTGCGCCTGGCCGAGCCTGCCTTCGCGGATGCGCTTCATCTCCACCCGGGTCTCGGCCGACAGCAGGCGCATCGCGAGCTGGTCCTCGGGCATCTCGAGGCTGAAGACCGCGACGGCCTTCTTCGCGCGCAAGGCGGCGTGGGCCGCGATGTTGAGGGCGAGGCTCGTCTTGCCGCAGCCTGGGCGGGCCGCGAGGATGATCAGCTCGCCCGGGTGCAGGCCGGTCAGCATGTGGTCGAGGTCGTGGAACCCGGTCGGCAGTCCGGTCACCCCGCCGCCGCCGGAGGTGCGCAGCTTGTCGATGGTCTCCAGCGTCTTGTCGAGCACCGCGGAGAACGGGCGCAGGTCGCCGGCGAGGCTGCGCTCGGAGACGGCCAGGATGCGTCGCTCGGCCTCCTCGAGCAGGGCCTCGACCGGGGTCGCCGGCTCGATGGCCAGGTGGCCCAGCTCGCGCGAGATGGCGACCATCCGCCGCTTGATCGACTTCTGCTGGACGAGGACGGCGTAGGACTTGGAGTTTGCGGTCGTGGGGACCGAAACCTCGAGCTCGGCGAGGTAGGCGGGCCCGCCGGCCAGGCCGAGCTTGCCCATCGCCTTGAGCGTCGCGCCCACGGTGAGCACGTCTATGGGCTGCGAGGTGGTCTCGAGGTGGACGAAGGCCTCGTAGACCGCCGCGTGACCCTCGTGGTGGAAGTCCTCGGGCTGCAGGAGGGTAGCGATCTCCGAGAAGACCTTGGGGTCGGCGAGCACGCCGCCGAGCACGGCGCGCTCCGCGGCGTGATCGTGAGGCAGTCGGTCTGGGAAGAGGCTCTCGTCGGCCATGGTGCTCCTCGGGGGCGCAGGCGCCCGCGGCAGTCGGCATTCTAACTATGTTGGCGGTCAGAGAAGAGGAGGAAGGGGACCCGACTGACCCCGACTCTTGCCCTCACTGCGTCCGGGCCGAGGCCTCGGTCTCCAATCACGGTGGTTCAAAAGCGTCCACCGAACGCGCCGTGCCCTGGACTTCGAGCAACGAAGCCCATCGCCGCAGGCCGGCGCCGCGGCCCTCGCCGCTCGAGGCTTCGGCCCGGCCGTTGCGCGGGCGCCACCCGACGGACCCGGCAGGCGAGGAGGTCTGGAGCGCTCATGGAGTCGCCGCGCGTCCGATTCTCGGCTCCGAGAGCGGCCCTGCGGCGAGGCACGTCTCGTTCAACCGCTCGCGAGACGGCCTTTCGTACCGCTCGTCGGCTCGTCGCGGACTCGCCGGTCGCGCCCGGCTGTTCTGGAATGAGGCGCGACAGAGGCGCCGCAGCTACGGGCCGACAGTGAAACCCGCAAGAGGTGTCGGGAAATCACCCCACCTCGACTTCGGCCTCGTAAGCTCGGCCTACGCTCGAGACCGATCACCCGCCGCGTCGGTTTTCGCGAAGCTTCGCTAGAATCCCGGCCCTTCAGCCCTGCGAGAGACCCCATGGATGTCAGCACCCCTCTCTTCCGACAACACAGCCGCGAGTGGCGCACCAACCAGTACGTCTACCCGGTCATCAGCCGGCGTTCGCGCGGGCTGTCGATTGGCGTCAACCTGAACCCGAACAAGGCCTGCACCTTCGACTGCGTCTACTGCATGGTCGACCGCACGGTCCCCGGGCGTGCCGGCGGCATCGAGCTCGAGCGGCTGGCCGCCGAGCTCGACCAGATGCTCGCCCTGGTCGCCAGCGGCGCGCTCTTCGAGCAGGAGCCCTTTACCCGCACGCCCGAGCCTTTGCGCCGGCTCAACGATCTCGCCTTCAGCGGCGACGGCGAGCCGACCGCCTCGCCCGCGTTCGCCGAGGCCTGCCGCCTCGCCGCGGAGGCGCTCGAGCGGCGTGCGCTCGAGGCGAAGGTCGTGGTCATCACCAACGCCACGCTGCTCGACCGCCCGCAGGTGATCGAGGCGCTCGCCTCTCTCGGCCCGCGCGGCGAGGTCTGGGCGAAGCTCGACGCCGGCACCGAGGCGCACTACCAGCGCGTCAACCGCTCGAAGGTTCCGTTCGCGCGCGTCCTCGCGAATCTGCGGGAGTCGGGGCGGGTGCGCCCGCTCATCATCCAGTCGCTGTTCATGCGGCTGCCCGACGGCCCGCCTGCCGAGGAGGAAATCGCGGCCTATCTGGAGCGGCTGCGGGAGCTGCGCGACGCGGGCGCGCAGATCGACAGGGTGCAGCTCTACACGATCGCCCGGACGACGGCCGTGCCCGGGGTCGAGGCCGTGAGCGACGAAGAGCTGTCGCGCATCGCCGAGCGCGTCTCGGCGCTCGGGCTCCAGGTCGGGGTCTTCGGCGCCCCGAAGTAGCCCCCGGCGTGCCTCGCGGTGGCAAACGCAGCACCAAGAGGTGCCGATAGATCTCTTTCAACTCGGCCCGGCGGCCCTCCGGTCACCTCGAGCGTAGCCTCCCGAGGA
>DHSB01000007.1:38607-51189 GCA_002408385.1 Myxococcales bacterium UBA5297 | reverse complement strand
CGCTCGCGCGTCGGGAGCTACGCCCAGGGTGAGCGGAACCCGGCGGTTCGAAATAGGGTTTCTCGACGCCTCTTCAGGGCTGACCGGTCATCGCTCGAAGGATTCTTCGATACGCCTTCAGCCGGACCGCGGGTCGGCCCGCGGGCGGCCGAGCGCCGCTCCTGTCGCCCGAGTCTTCCAAAGCGGGATTGCCGCAAGGCTCGCAAAGCAGAAGATCCCCCGAGAGACCTTGGAGAGTGCAGGGGAGGGATGCCATGCATTTCGTGACTCCACTGGGCGCGCTGTTCAAAGGCATGGTCGCGGGAGCGATCGGAGCGTATGCGCAGAACGTCTTCTTCAAGCACACGGCAAAGCTCGCGCCGCCCACGCCGGAAGGCGCGTTCACCCCGCCCGAGGAGGAGCAGAAGAGCGAGATAGGCCTCGAGACGACCGCCCGGCGCCTGGCCGAAGGGATGATGAAGCGCGGCCCGCTCACCGACGCGCAGAAGAGGCGCGGCGCCAAGATCGTGCACTACGCCTTCGGCGCGATGTGGGGCGGGCTCTACGGCCTGACGCGCGAGACGCTGCCGGCGGCCCGCCACCCGCTGGGCGTGGCGGCCTACAGCGCCGCGGTCTGGATGCTCGCCGACAACGTGCTGTTGCCCATCTTCCGGCTCGGCGCCCTGCCGCAGAAGTATCCGCTCAAGACGCACGCCTACGCGCTCGCGGCCCACTTTGCCTACGGCGCGGGGACCGCCTCGTCGTACGAGACGATGCGCCGGCAGTTCTGGGACGCGGTCGGCGCCTCGTTCTGGGCCCTCGGCGCCCGCCGCAAGGTGCTCAAGCGGCTGCCCGTCAAGGCGCGACCGGTGGCGCGCGTCGTCATCAAGGACCTCGCCCGGGTCTATGCCAACCGGCCCATCGAGCGGGTTCGTGCCGCGACGATGCACTGAAGATTCGTCGAACAGGTGTGGGCCGGCGCGCGGGAGGCGTGCCGGCGTGGCCGCGAACTGCGGCACGGATGGCTCTATGGCGGCGACGTTTGATGGGAGCAGGCCTCGTGTCGTCATCCTCGGCGGCGGTTTTGCCGGCCTGAGCGCGGCCCGGCGGCTGCGCTGGGCGCCGGTGCGGGTGACGGTGGTCGATCGGCAGAACCACCACCTGTTCCAGCCGCTGCTCTACCAGGTGGCCACCGGCGGCCTCGATCCGAGCGAGATCGCCCGGCCCATCCGCCGCATCCTGCGGCGTCAGGAGAACGCCGAGGTGCTGCTCGCCGAGGCGACCGCGATCGACCTCGGACGCCGCGTCATCGAGCTGAGCGACGGGTCGCTCGAGTACGACTACCTGATCCTCGGCACCGGGGCCGCGCACTCCTACTTCGGACACGACGAGTGGGCGCGCTTCGCCCCCGGGCTCAAGACGCTCGACGACGCGCTCGAGATCCGGCGTCGCGTGCTGCTGGCCTTCGAGCGGGCCGAGCGCGAGCTCGACCCCGAGGAGCAGGAGCGCTGGATGACCTTCGCGGTCATCGGCGGCGGGCCGACCGGCGTCGAGCTCGCCGGGACGCTCGCCGAGATCGTCCAGCGCACCCTGGCGCGCGACTTCCGGCACATCCACCCCGAGTGCGCCCGGGTCATCCTCATCGAAGCGCTGCCGCGGGTGCTGCCCCCGTTCCCCGAGAAGCTCTCGGAGAAGGCACGCCAGCAGCTCGTCAAGCTTGGGGTCGAGGTGCGCACCAACGCGATGGTGAGCGCGATAGACGCCGAAGGCGTGGTCGCCGGTGGTCAGCGCATCGCGGCGCGCACCGTGCTGTGGGGTGCGGGCGTCGCCGCCTCGCCGCTCGCGCGCACGCTGGAAACGCAGCTCGACAAGGCGGGCCGCGTCGAGGTGGCGTCCGACCTGTCGGTGCCGGGCCATCCCGAGGTGATGGTCGTCGGCGACCTCGCGCACGTGAAGCGGGACGGCGGGCTCGTGCCCGGAGTGGCCCAGGCGGCGATTCAGGAGGGCAAGCACGCCGCGCTCAACATCCTCGCCTCGCTGCGCGACGCGGGGCGGGCGCCGTTCCGCTACCGCGACCGCGGAACGCTGGCGACCATCGGCCGCAAGGCGGCGGTCGGGCAGATAGGCCGCGTGCAGCTCTCCGGGCAGGTCGCGTGGCTCGCCTGGCTGGCGGTCCACCTCGTCTATCTGGTCGGGTTCCGCAACCGGCTGCTCGTGTTGCTCGACTGGGCCTACTCGTACTTCACCTACGAGCGCGGGGCGCGGCTGATCACCGGCGTGTCGCGAAGGTCGCCGGCCGCGGGGCTGATGCGGCAGGCGAGCCTGTCGAGCGACTTTTTGCAGGAGCGGGAGGGGGCGCCGACGTAGGACTGAGGCAGCGGTTCAGGGGGGAGTCGCGAGAGAGGCGTGAGCCAACTGCGGCGAGCGCTATTTCGAGGTGCCTGCCGGCGACTCGTGATGAGGACGCGACCAGACCAGGCCAAGGATCCATAGGGTCAGGAACGGTCCATAGAGCGCGGCCAGCAGCGCGAGGCCCGCCATGCCGGACAAGTCGGCGAATGGCCTGGCATGACTACGCTCGAAGACGGCAAGCGCGAAGTGGGCGATTCCCAGAGCGATGAAGGCCGTGCCGAGCCTCCTGGCCCTTCTGCCTCGCAGTTCGCGCTCGCTGGTCATGCGGATCCGACCCCCGACGGCTCCATCGAGACCGTACGCGACGGCGAAGGAACTGAGCGGTCCTGGCACCCAGGGCACGAAGAAGGAGAGCAGTCCGGTCGTAATGGCGACGCCCCAGTAGATGAGGCGGCTGATCGAGATCGAGCGCTGTTTTGCCAGCGAACTCGACGTCGGCTTCTGGAGCAGGTCGTCCATATTCGTCCTCGCGCTGACCGCCACGGGAGCACAGCTCCTCGAAGCTGATCGAAGACGAAGCACGAGCCCGAGCGAATGGAGGACAAGGCCGGAGCTTCATCCTCCATTCTTGCGAGGCGAGATGCGCCGATGCGCCTCCTTCTCGCCGTGCTCGGGCGCGCTCGAGTCCTCGCGCTTGCGCCAGGGATCGGAAGGATGCTCGACCGCCGGCCCGCGCAGCAGCGCCTCGCGCTCGAGCATGAACGCGCGGCGCTCCTCGCTCGAGACCGCGTGCAGGCCGGTGTCCATGCGGATGGCGTCCTTCGGGCAGGCCTCGACGCAGAAGCCGCAGACGATGCAGCGCAGCTCGTCGATCACGAACTTCGTCGGGTAGCGCTCGATGACCCGGTTCGGCGCGCTGGGGTCGTCAGCCGGGTACTCGCCGGCCTCGATGTAGATGCACTGGGCCGGGCAGACCGTCGCGCACATGTAGCAGGCGACGCAGCGCGGGCTGCCGTCCTCGCGCGGCACGAGCCGGTGCAGGCCGCGATAGCCGGGCGGATACTCGACCTTCTCCTCGGGGTACTGCACCGTGGTGATCTGGCAGGGCCCCTCGCGGTCGAGGATCTCGGGCGCCGGGTCGCGCCGGGTGAAGAGGTTGCGCAGGAAGTGGCGCGCGGTGACCCCGAGCCCTCGGATCATCTCCGGCAGGTAGGCCTGCTCGCGCAGCGTCAGCTTCTCGTTGGAGACCTTGTAGGGCACGGGCGGGTCCTCTCTACGCGCTCACGCCGTCGTGGTCGGAGACGGCCACGGGGCGCTCGTCCGGCGCGGCCGGCGCGGGCTTGCCGCCGGAGCCGACGAGGTAGACGAGCAGGGCGATCTGCGCGAGGCCGAAGAGCGCGAGCAGGCGCAGGCTCGGATCCAGCAGCACCAGCGCCGCGGTGGCGAAGACGTTGAACAGGCCGGCGGGCAGCAGGATGCGCCAACCGAGCTTCTGGACCTGGTCGTAGCGGAAGCGCGGGAAGGTCCAGCGGATGGCGAGCTGCAGCCAGGCGAGCACGATGACCTTGAGCCAGAAGACCGAGCCCTGCAGCGCGGCGAACCAGAAGTCGCCCAGGTGTCCCTGCAGCCAGGCCTCGCCGAAGGGTAGGTGGTAGCCGCCGAAGAAGACCGAGGCGATGACCCCGGAGAGCACGACGATCTCCACGAACTCCGAGATCATGAACAGGCCGAAGCGCATCCCCGAGTACTCGACGAAGTAGCCGACGATCTCGCTCTCGCCCTCGGGCATGTCGAAGGGGGCGCGCTTGGTCTCGGCGAACGCCGCGGCGAAGAAGAGCACGAAGCCGAGCGGCTGCAGCAGGATGCCCCAGGCCGGCACGCCGAAGTCGAATCCGCCGCCGCCGCCCCACAGCCAGGTCGACTGCGATTCGACCATCTGCTCGAGTCGCAGGCTGGAGCCGCCCGCGGGCGTGAGCGCGGAGAAGGCGGCGATGGCGCCGACGAGCGACAGGCCGAGCGCGACCTCGTAGCTGATCATCTGGCTCGTCGCGCGCACGCCGCCGAGCAGGGCGAGCTTGTTGTTCGAGGCCCAGCCGGCGAGCGCGGTGCCGAAGACCGCCAGCGAGGCGAAGGCGAAGACGTAGAGGACGCCGAAGTCGGGGTTGGCTATCTGCAGCGAGACCGTCTCGCCGAACAGCTCGACCGGCGGGGCGACCGGGACGACCGCGAAGAGGCAGAAGACCGGGATGAAGGCGAGCGCGGGCGCGAGCCGGAAGAGCCACTTGTCGGCGCCGGCGGGGGTGAAGTCCTCCTTGAAGAGCATTTTCAGCGCGTCGGCGACGAAGTGGAAAAGGCCGCCGAGCCGCAAGGGGCCGAGGTTGGCGCGGTTGGGGCCGATGCGGTCCTGCATCGCCGCGCTCCACTTGCGCTCGGCGAGCGTCAGCAGCGCGGAGAAGACCATCACCATCACCAAGAGCAGGGTGAAGACGTTGACGACCCCGGCGCCGCCGGTGAACAGGCCCTCGGCCAGCGCGGCCAGCGCGTAGAAGCCCGCGCTCAACCCGAAGAGCAGCGCGGGCAGGCCGACGAAGACCAGCAGGATCATTCCCCAGCGCAGTCTCACCTCTCAGCTCCTCTCGCGGTGGATGCCGTGGCGCGCGTCGGCGGCGGCGGGCAGGGTGCGCAGGCCGCGCGGATGGGTCAGGTAGCCGGGCGCCGAGGCCCAGTCGAAGCCCGCGAGCTGCGCGACGCGCGGCGCGAGCTCGGCGAAGACGTCGCGGGCGCTGCGCCAGCCGACCTCCACGCCGAGCTCCTCGAGCAGCGTCGCCGCCCAGGTCCAGTGCGGCCGGCTCTGACCGCGCGTGCGGTAGGCGGCGACGAAGCGCTGCGCGTGGCCCTCGAAGTTGACGAAAGTGCCGTCGTCCTCCGAGCACGGGCAGGAGGGCAGCAGCACGTGGCCCATGCCCGCGACCGGGCCGAGGTTGGTGGCCAGGACGATCACCGGATCGAGGTTGAGCAGCAGCGAAGCGACGAGCTTCGGATCGGTGGGTACGTCCTCCCCGACGGCGAGCACGCCCTTGACGCGCTCGGCGTCGATCTCCTCGACGAGCCGCTCGAACGGCTCGACCTTCAGCCCGAAGGCCTGGGCGACCCAGTCGAGCCCGAGGCGGTTCGGGTTGCGATCCTCGCGCAGCAGCAGCCTGTCGCCCTTGTCGGCTGCGCGGCCGGAGACGAAGACGCGCTTCAGCTTCAGGCCCTCGGAGGCGAGGCGGAAGGTGGCGAGCAGGTCCTCGACCGAGGCGGTGGGGCTGGCGACGAAGGCGAGGCGCTCACTGCCGGCGAGCGGCTTGAGCTTCTCGATCGCGAAGCGCGCGGCCTCGCGCCCCTCGGCGGTGCGGCCCTCGCCGGCGCGGCCGATCTTCACCTCGAGCGCCCGGTCGTGTACGAGCGGCTTGTACGAGAGGCGCCCGACGTCGCACATCCACGGCCCGTTCACCGCGACGTTCTCGCGCGGCCGATAGCGGTAGGTCTCGCCGTTGAAGTGGTCGAGCCAGACCGAGCAGCCGCGCGCGCAGCCGGTGCAGACCGACGGGGTCGCGGTCAGGAAGAAGGCGCGGGCCGTGAAGCGAAAGTCGCTGTTGGTCAGCGCGCCGACCGGGCACAGGTCGACGGTGTTGCCCGCGTAGTTCGAGTCGAGCGGCTTGTCCGGGAAGGTGTCGATGGCCTCGTGGCTACCGCGACCGAAGACCCCGAGCTGCGGCTCGCCGGCCACCTCGCACATGAAGCGCACGCAGCGGGTGCACAGGATGCAGCGCTCCTGATCGAGGGTGACGAGCGGCCCGAGGACCCGGCGCTTCTCCTTCTGGATCTTGGGGCCGGCCAGGCGCGAGGGCTGAGCGTCGTGTTCCTGGTAGTAGTCCTGCAATTTGCACTCGCCCGCCTGGTCGCAGACCGCGCAGTCGACCGGGTGGTTGAGCAGCAGGAATTCGAGGGTGGCGCGCTGCGCCTCCTTGACGAGCGCGGAGCGCGTCTGGACGACCAAGCACTCGGTCGCCGGCATCTGGCAGGCCGGGACCGGCTTGGGCGAGTTGGAGGCCTCGACCAGGCACATGCGGCAGCTCGCCGTGATGCTCAGGCGCGGGTGGTAGCAGTAGTGCGGAATCTGAACGCCTATCGCGCGCGCGGCCTCGAGCAGGTTGGTGCCGGCGTCGACCTCGACCTCGCGGTCGTCGATGGTGAGCTTGACGCGGGGGCGCGGCGGGACCGACCGAGGCTGCGGCTCTGGAGGCTGGCGGGGCTTGGTGTCGTCGGGCATCGGCGGCAATTCCCTCAATGATCAGGCCGAGCTCGGATAACAAAAGCGCAGGGGGGCGGCAAGCGGGGCGCCCGGAGCGACCGGCAGTGCGCAGCCACTGCTGCAGCAGGCGCGAGCGGGCGTGCTTCCAAGAATGGCGAGTCGGGGAGGGGCACGCGCCGAGAGCTCGGCGGCATGCCGTGGGGCCTACCCTTCGCAGGCCTCGACCAGCGTGTTGCCGACGACGGTCAAGGTCCAGGGGGCGCAGCCTCGGCCGCTGTAGAAGGTGATCTCGATCCACAGGTCATAGCCGTCCTCGAATATGAGGCGGTCGGGCGCACAGGTCTCGACGAGGTCGAGTGGACCGGCGCTGCTGGAAGTCGAGACGTTCGCCCCGCAGCTATCCCTGTAGACGCGCAGGTCGTAGTCGAAGCCCGTGGGTGACTCGAGCAGCACGATGGCGCTCACGTAGACGCTGTTGGTGTTGTCCTCGTCGATGCGGATCTTGAAGAACGCTTCGCCGGAGCCGCTGCGCACGACCTGCTGCGAAGGCGCCATGTCGCCGTCGATCTCGCCGAGGTCTTGGATGTCGCTCGGGTTGCAGGAGCCAGGGGCGCTGTAGGCGTTGAGGTTCTTCTCACAGCCGTTCCCAGCCGCGCCGTCGCAGTCGCCCCAGCCGCGGTCGCAGGTCAGGGTGCAGGCCGAGCCCGAGCAGCCACTCGTCGAGTTCGGTCCGCTCGCGCAGACCGCGCCGCAGCTTCCGCAGTTGTTCAGGTCGCTGCGCACGTCTACCTCGCAGCCGTCGCCTGGCTGTCCGTTGCAGTCCTGGTAGGGCAGCGTGCAGTCGAAGCGGCAGGTGGCGTTCGAGCAGGTCGCCGAGGCGTGCGCGGGCGAGGTGCAGGCGTGGTTGCAGCTCCCGCAGTTGTCGGGGTCGTTCTGCAGGTCGGCCTCGCAGCCGTTCTCCGGCAGCCCGTCGCAGTCGTGCCAGGTGCCGACGCAGGCGTAGGTGCACAGGCCTTGGCTGCACAGCGTCGTCGCGTTCGGTCTGTCGGGGCACTTGTTCCCGCAGGCGCCGCAGTTGTTCAGGTCGACCATGCGGTTCGACTCACAGCCGTCCGAAGCCTGCCCGTTGCAGTCGTTCCAGCCCTCGACGCAGGCGTAGACGCAGGCCGACTCGCAGGTCGCCGTCGTGTTCGGGCGCCAGTCGCAGGTCCGGTTGCACTGGCCGCAGTGCAGCAGCGAGCTGGTCGTGTCGGTCTCGCACCCGTTGCCCGGGTTGTTGTCGCAGTTGCCCCAGCCCGGCTCGCAGGCGCCCACCGCGCATCGGCCGCCCTGGCAGAGCGCGGTGGCGTGGTCGGCGCTGCAGACGTTGCCGCAGGTGCCGCAGTTGCGGGCATCGGTCTGCAGGTCGAAGCCGTTGTCGACGTAGCCGTCGCAGTCGTCGTCCTTGCCGTTGCACGTCTCGGCGCTCGGGGCCTTGGCGACGCAGGCCGGCACCTCGCCGTCGACGCAGCCGGGGACGGTGACCTGGCACTCGCCCTGGCCGCAGCTCTGCTCGGCGAGCTGCTCGTCCGTCTCGCCGTCGCAGTCGTCGTCGATGAGGTTGCAGACCTCGGGCGCGGGCTCGCGCGCATCGCACCCGGTGAAGACGAGCTCCTCGGAGCACTCCTCGACTCCGGTGCAGGTGCCGTGTTCGTTGGAGCGCTCGCAGGGCCGCTTCTGGCCGACGGTGGCGGGCATGCAGGCACAGCTCCCGCTCGCGGGGACGCACTGGAAGGCGACCTTGTCGCCCGCGGACGACTCGGCCTCGATGCAGCGATAACCCTCGGGGCAGGTCTGGTCGAAGGCGCAGTCGCGCCCGCAGGCGAAGCGATCGCCCAGCTTGACGCAGGCGTCGGCGGGGTAGGGGCAGTCGCCGTCGTACTCGCAGGTGACGCACAGACCGGCGCGCTCGGGGACGCAGGCCGCGCGCAGCTTGCCCAGCGCGCCGACGCTCAGGGTGGTGCAGACCTCCTCGCTCTTGCATCCCGCCTCACAGGCGCGCCGGCAGGTCGAGTCGGTCTCGCCCGGCAGCGGGGCGCACATCCTGGTCTCGCATTGGTCGTCGGCGGCGCACGGCTCGCCTTCTTTGAGGAGGGCCGGGATCTCCGCGGGAACCTCGCTCGAGCACGCGACGAGGAGCGAGCAGCAGAAGGCGAGCGGAAGCAGGGTGAGACGGGACTCGTAGCGCATAGGCGCCCCCGGACTTGGAATCGGCTGTGTCGCCAGCAGGTTAGCAGAAAGGCGAGGGGCCCGAAGAATGGCTCCCGGGCGGGAAGCCCCGAGTGCGCCGAGTTGGGGCCGAGTCACAGCGTGCCAGCGGATGACGAGTAGAGACCGCCGCCGTCCCGGCGGCCGCGTGCCATGCGCCCCTTAGAACCGCCTCTACACGCAGGCCAGGCGACTCGCCGCGCGGACACTCAAGACTCAGGACTCACAACTCCGAAACTCCAAAACGTTGCTCGAGCTGGGAGCGGTAGGCGTCGAGGTCGATCTTCGTGCCCGCGACGCCCGTCTCCATCGCCGCCTCGGCCACTGCCGGCGCAACGCTGAGCACGACGCGCGGATCGAATGGCTTGGGGATGATGTAGCCGGGCCCGAAGGAGAAGCTCTCGCCGCCGTAGGCCTTCGAGACCGATCCTGGGACCGGCTCGTGTGCCAGATGGGCGAGGGCGCGAGCGGCGGCGAGCTTCATCTCCTCATTGATGGCGCGGGCGCGTACGTCGAGCGCGCCGCGGAAGATGAAGGGGAAGCCGAGCACGTTGTTGACCTGGTTCGGATAGTCCGAGCGCCCGGTCGCCATGATGAGGTCGTCGCGCGCGGCGATCGCCTCGGGGTAGGTGATCTCCGGGTCGGGATTGGCCAGGGCGAAGACGACAGGCTTCTCGGCCATCGACCGCACCATCTCCGGTGAGACGAGCCCTTTGGCCGAGCAGCCGAGCAAGACGTCGGCCCCCTCCATCGCCTCGGCGAGGGTGCGCCGGCTCGTCTTGGCCGCGACCCTGGCCTTGTGCTCGTTCATCCCCGCGGTGCGGCCGGCGAAGACCACGCCCTTGGTGTCGACGAGCATCAGGTTCTCGCGCGAAACCCCGAGCAGCACGTAGAAGCTCGCGCAGGCGAGCGCAGAGGCTCCCGCCCCCGAGACGACCACGCGCACCTGCGAGAGGCTCTTGCCCGCGAGCTCGACCGCGTTGAGCAGCGCCGCGCCGCTGATGATCGCGGTGCCATGCTGGTCGTCGTGGAAGACCGGGATGCCCATCTCGCGCTTGAGCCGCTCCTCTATCTCGAAGCACTCGGGCGCCTTGATGTCCTCGAGGTTGATGCCGCCGAAGGTCGGCTCGAGGGCGCGCACCACCCGGCACAGCTCGTCCGGGTCCCTGGTGTCCAGCTCGAGGTCGAAGACGTCGATGTCGGCAAAGCGCTTGAAGAGCACGCCCTTGCCCTCCATCACCGGCTTGCCGGCGAGCGCGCCGAGGTCGCCCAGGCCGAGCACCGCGGTCCCGTTGGAGACGACCGCGACGAGGTTGCCGCGCGCGGTGTAGCGGTAGGCGAGCTCGGGGTCGCGCTGAATCTCGAGGCAGGGCTCGGCGACGCCGGGGGTGTAGGCGAGCGACAGATCGCGCTGGGTTGCGCAGGGCTTGCTCGGGACGACCTCGATCTTTCCGCGCCGGGCTCTCGAGTGGTACTCGAGCGCCTCTTCGCGGGTGATCTTCGAGGAGGGGGTTGCGGGTGCGGACATCGCGCTCTCCATTGGTCCCTTGAGGTGGAGAAGAGGAGCTGGCTTGCAACGGGCCGGGAGAAAAAGACTCTGAGCCGGCCCCGGCCGCGGGGTCAACCGCCGCGGTTCCAGGGCCTTGGGAAGCGCTCGGGCGCCCGGGGGCCGGCCGCGCTCGAAGAGGCGCGCTGGCATCCTTGACACCCCAGCGGGCCGCCGATTAAGGTCCGCCGCGTTTTCGCTGGATTTTTCAGGGGCTTCCGCCTGTTGTGCCGGCGTGACCAAGCCCGCTGCCCCGGTCGCTGGCAGCCCCGGAGTCTCACAAAATGAAGCTTCGCATCCTTTCCATAGCCGTCGCCGCGCTCATGCTGCTGCCCGCCGCCGGAGCGCTCGCCCAAAGCAAGTTCGCCTATGTCGACATGCAGCGCGCCCTCGATCAGATCGAGGAGGGCAAGGCCATCAAGAACCGCCTCAAGGGCGACTTCGAGAAGAAGCAGTCCGAGCTCGACAAGCGGCAAGAGGAGCTCAAGCGCGAATACGCGAGCCTGACCAACCTGGCGCGCGAGGGCGTGCTCAAGGACGACAAGCTGCGCGAGAAGGAAGCCGATCTCGAGCGCCGGCTCAAGGAAGTGACTCAGTACTGGCAGGAGTCGCAGAAGCAGCTCGCCGGGCAGGAGCGTGAGCTCACCCAGCAGCTCTTCGTCAAGATGTCCGGCATCGTCCAGGGCATCGCCCAGTCCGAGGGCTTCACCTTCGTCTTCGACCGCGCCGTGCTCGCCTACGCGCCCGACGAGCTCGACATCACCAACGAGCTGGTGCGCAAGTACAACGCCAAATACCCGGTCAAGGGCTCGGATGCGCCGAAGAAGTCCGACGCGCCCAAGAAGTCCGACGCCCCGAAGAAGAAGTAGCCGTGACCCCACAGCCCGAGCAGCAGATCCGCACCCTCGGCGAGCTTGCGAGCATCGTCGGGGGTGTCGTGCATGGCGACCCGGAGACGCGGTTGAACGGGGTCAACGGTCTCGCCGAAGCGGGCCCGGGCCAGCTCGCCTTCTTCAACAACCCGCGCTACCGCGAGACGCTGCGGGCCACGCGCGCCTCGGCCGTCTTGCTGCGCGACGAATCGCTCGAGCTGCTGGCCGGTCCGGCCGCGCTGGTCGTCGACGACCCCTACCTCGCCTTCGCCCGGGTCTCGGCCGTCTTTCACCCGCGGCCGACCTTCGCCCCGGGGATCGACGCGCGCGCTCTCGTCGAGGCGGGGGCCGAGGTCGACCCGACGGCGACGGTGATGGCCTTCGCCTTCGTCGGCCGCGGGGCGCGAATCGGCCCGCGGGCGGTGCTCTTCCCCGGCTGCTTCGTCGGTGAGTCGAGCGCCGTGGGCGCCGAGAGCATCCTCTATCCCAACGTGGTCGTTCGCGAGCGCTGCAGCGTGGGCGACCGAGCGATCCTGCACCCGGGCGCGGTCATCGGCGCCGATGGCTTCGGCTTCGCCTTCGACAGCAGCGGTCCCCGGCATTTCAAGATTCCGCAGGCCGGCACCGTCGAGGTCGGCGACGAGGTGGAAATCGGCGCCAACTCGGCCGTCGACCGGGCGACGCTGGGCGCGACGCGTATCGGCTCGGGTAGCAAGCTCGACAACCTCGTCCAGGTCGGCCACAACGTCCAGGTCGGTCCGCTGTGCATCCTCTGTGGCCAGGTGGGGATCGCCGGGTCGAGCACGCTGGGAGCCGGGGTCGTCTGCGGCGGCCAGGCGGGTATCGGCAATCACCTGAAGATCGCCGACCGCACGCGCCTCGGCGCCCAGTGCGGGGTGATGGCCGACATCGAGGCGCCCGGGGAGTATCTCGGTACTCCGGCCCTCGAGAAGCGTGTTTCGCTGCGCGCCCACGCGGTCTACGCCCAGGGCAGAGAGACGGTGCGCAGGGTGAGCAGCCTGGAGGCCCGGATCGCGGAGCTCGAGGCGAAGCTCGCGGCGCTCGAAGAGGCGAAGGGCTGAGCGCCGCGAGGGCCTGAGCAGGGTCGCCGGGACTTGGCGGAGCTGGAGCGCCAAAGAAGCGGGGGCGCGCGGAGGGCTGGCCATTTCGCGAGAGCGGAGCGTTGCTCGGGCGCGGTTTGCGGACCAGGAGCTCGAGCGAATTCTGTGCAGAGCCCCTGATCCGGATCAGGGACGCGAGAGAATCCTGTGCAGAGCTCCTGATCCGGA
>DHSB01000007.1:37279-38374 GCA_002408385.1 Myxococcales bacterium UBA5297 | reverse complement strand
CGCGAGAGAATTCTGTGCAGAGCCCCCGATCCGGATCAGGGACGCGAGAGAATTCTGTGCAGAGCTCCTGATCCGGATCAGGGACGCGATCGACCGCTACCGAAGTGCTCCCCCCGACAGTCAAGGACCCCTTTGGTTGGTGAGCGAGGCGCACCTCCCCCAAGAGGGCCGTAGTGGGCCGCGCACGATTCGCCGTATGGGTTGACCCCCCGGGGGCGGTCCACCACGTCAAGCAGCTCATGAGCGCACGGCCGAAGGGCCTCAATCGCCTCCGTCGACACCCCATTTCGCTGGAAGGAGCGAGCCGATGCGCATCTACAACAGCAATGCAGGGTCGGAGACGAGGATCGCTTACGGCACCGAGACGATCGTCGGCCTGCGTCAGTTCGACGAGACCGCGCCGCTGGCGGCGTCTTTCGAGCCGGTCAACGCGCGGCTCCAGACCACCTTCACCGCGCGAAAGGATGCCGAGCGCGCACAGCTCCAGGCTCGGGTCCAGGTGCGCTTTGCCGACTGGAAGTTCGACCAGGAGGCGCGGGCGGCCTTCCGCGCCGCACAGACCGCCGACGGAGGCAAGACCGGCAAGATCACGCGGGCGCTCTTCCCCGACGGTCTCAACACGGTGGTCATTCCCTCCGGGCCCTCGCAGCACGCGGCCTCGGTGCAGCTCATCAACCGGGCCAAGGCCTGCACCACCTCCGGCGCCGAGAAGGTGCTCGGGGAGCACCTGCCGCGCATCGAGAAGGCGAGCGGGGACCTGAAGCTGGCGCTCGACGAGCGCGACAGGCTCGCGGCCGCGCGCGCCGTCGCCTTCACCGCCGAGGAGGTCGCCCGTGACGATCACGAGGCCGCCATCGACAAGCTGATGGGCGAGGTCCGGGCCCTCTACCCCAGGGACCGGAAGCGTTGGGATCTCATCTTCCCGACGCTCCCTTCGCGCCGCGCGCGCCGCGACGACGACGACGAGCCGACGCCCGAGCCTTCGGACGTCGATTGACCGGAAGCGCCCCGGCGGCGCCGCGCGTCCTTGACCATCGCGTGAGCGCCGGACTTGGGGTCGGGCACCGGTTATGCCGAGCGTAGAGGCGACCAGCG
>DHSB01000007.1:34655-36988 GCA_002408385.1 Myxococcales bacterium UBA5297 | reverse complement strand
GCGAAGCTGGAGCCCCGCCCTCCAGCCGTCACGCTCGTGCCGATCAAAGACGGAGCTCCGCCCTCGATCCGTGCGCGTGGCGAAGCTGGAGCCCCGCCCTCCGGCCGTCACGCTCGTGCCGATCAATGACGAGCTCCGCCCTCTATCCGTCGCGGCTCGTTCCGTGAGGTGGACGGAGTGGAGCTGCGCCCTCCGTCCGTCGGGTCCGCGAGGAGAACGCCGGAAGAATGGAGGATGAAGCTTCGCCTTCGCCTGGGCGAAGAAGCGGGGAAAGCCCGTCTCCTGCCAACGGGCCTGCCTTGAGAGTCCGCATCCCGGCTATTCTCGGCCGCCCTGACGCAGGAGCCACCGATGAAGACCAGCAGAATTCTCGCCCCGACCGCCCTCTGCCTGTTCATGCTCGCCTGTGGCGACGCCGCAGATCCCGAGGACGTTGACGCTTCCGACGCCGGCGAGGTCGAGCAGCGCGACGCCGGCGGCGAGGTCTGCACGCATCCGATGAGCCAGGGCCTCTCCGAGCCGTGTTGCCTCGAGCATGGCGTCGATGCCTGCGGGGCGAACCTCTTCTGCGCGGCGTTCGACGGGCGCACGCAGCCGACCTGCTATCCCGAGCGCTCCCGGGTCGATCAGGCGACCTGCACCGCCGACCTGCAGTGCGTGAGCGGGTCTTGCAACACTACGGCGCAGGCCTGCAGGAGCCTGCCGGGCACGAAGTGCACCGCGGCGACAGGGTGTGCCGACGACCCGTCGGGACAGCGCTATGGCTGCAATGTCTCGGGCAATTCGACCTGTAAGTCCGTCGGCGACGGGGAGGGCGGCGACTTCTGCCTCGAAGACGGCGACTGCCTTGATCGCCACTGCGCCGACTACGCGTGCAAGGCGTCGATAGGCAGCTCCTGTGATGACGGAGAGGACTGCCTGGCAGGCGTGTGCGCTCAGTGCAGTCTCTCGAGCGTGCGCTGCATGGATCCTTATCACTACAGGGAATGCCTCACCGCATGCCGCACCAGCGGGGGGGGCGCGTACTACGCAGTCAACTGCGAGTAGCTGAGCGACCAGGCGGACGCGACGCCTCGCTCCCTCGTGTTCGCGCCCACGTGGCGGAGCTGGGTCTCCGCCGTCCATCTATCCCGCCCTCGATCCAATCGCGCTCGCGCAGATCAGGTGCTGGAGCTGGAGATCCGCCCTTCGTCCTCAATCCGTCCGAGCAGCCGTAAGAGTCCGTCGAGCAGCGTGAGCGGATGCGGCGGGCAACCGGGGAGGAAGAGGTCGACCTTGATCTCCGGCGGGATCCCCAGCACCTCGGGCGAGCCGGCGTAGGGGCCGCCGCTGATGGCGCAGGCGCCGACCGCAATCACCACCCGCGGCTGCGGGGTCGCCTGCACGGTGTCGATCAGGGCCTGGCGCATGTTGGCGCTCACCGGGCCGGTGATGACGACGCCGTCGGCGTGCCGCGGCGAGGCGACGAACTGGATGCCGAAGCGGAAGAGGTCGAAGACGTTGATGCCGAGCACGTTGAGGTCGGCCTCGCAGGCGTTGCAGCCGCCGGCCGAGACCTGTCGCAGCTTGAGCGAACGCCCGAACAGCTTGCGCAGCTTCTCGTCGAGCGCGGCCGCGAGCTTGGCTTCACCGCCGTCGACCAGCAGCTCCTCGCGGGTGCGGGTCGCCAGCCGGTGATCCTGGCCGAAGCGCAGCGCGCCGCTCTCGCAGGCGCTGCTGCAGGCCGGGCAAAACAGGCAGGCGCCCAGGTCGATGCGCGGCGGGTGCATCTGCAGCGCGCCGGTCGGGCAGCTCTCGGCGCAGGCCGAACAGTCGGCGGCGCACTTGGCCGCGTCGATGATGGGGCGGCCGCGGTAGCGCTCGGCGAGCTTGGGCGTCTCCTTCGGGAACTTGAGGGTCCGGTGGCCCTGCTTGAGCCGGTTCTTCAGGATTTCGAGCATGGCGTCGGTTCTACAGGTCGTGGCCGCAGTAGGAGAGGTTGAAGCTCTTGTTGCAGAGCGGGAAGTCCGAGATCTGGTTGCCGCGCATGGCGAACGCGAGGCCGAACCAGTTGTGGAACGAGGGGTCGATGATCTTGTAGGCGGCGAGCCCGCCCTCGGCGTTGGTCAGGGCGACGTGGGCGACCTCGCCGCGCCAGCCCTCGGTCAGCGCGACGGCGATGCGCCGGGGCTGCAGCTTCTCGGCCCGAACCGAGACCGGGCCGGCGGGCAGGCCGTGGACGAGCCGCTTGATGGCCTCGACCGAGGACTGGCACTCGAGCCAGCGCACGCGCCCGCGCGCGAGGACGTCGCCGGTCTCGAAGGTGGCCGTCTCGGCGCTCACCTCGCTCCAGG
>DHSB01000007.1:29932-34501 GCA_002408385.1 Myxococcales bacterium UBA5297 | reverse complement strand
GGCCAGGCGCCCACCGGGTGGTCCTTGCGAACGTCGCGCGGGCAGCCGGCGGCGCGCGCGGCGGGGCCGACCAGGCCGAGCCGGTCGGCGACCTCGCGGCTGACGACCCCGGTGCGCTCGAAGCGCGAGAGCACCGACGGGGTGTCGAACATCATCGCGGCGGTCTCGTCGACGTGCTCGGCGGCCTTCGACAGCCGCCCGAGGAAGCCCTCGATCTGGCGCGGCTCGAGATCGAACCGGACGCCGCCCACCTGCACCAGGCTGCGGCCGAAGCGGTTGCCACACAGCTCGAGCGAGAGGTTGAGGAACTCGCCGCGCAGGCGCCCGAAGTACGAGGCCGCCGGCAGGTAGCCCACGTCACCGGCGAGCGCGCCCATGTCCCCCGCGTGGTTGGCGAGCCGCTCGAGCTCGAGGCCTATCGCGCGGACGAAGTGGCCGCGCGCCGGGACCTCGAGCTCCGCGAGCGCCTCGAGCGCCATCGCGTAGGCGGTGGCGTGCCCGACGCTGGTGTCCCCGGCGAGGGTCTCGGCGATGACGAGCCGGCGCGCGGGCGAGGCGCCGAGCAGCAGGGCCTCGGCGCCGCGGTGCTGGTAGCCGAGGTGGATCTCGAGGGTGACGACCTCCTCGCCGCAGCATTGGAAGCGAAAGTGCCCGGGCTCGATGACCCCTGCGTGCACCGGGCCGACCGCGACCTCGTGGATGCCCGGGCCTTCGACCCGGAAGAAGGGGTGAGCCGGCGGCGGGCTCGGCGAGCCCTTCTCGAGCGCAAGGTGGCGGCGCAGCGGCTTGAGCCAGGGGTGGCCCTCGGGCCGGATGCCGTGGAGCTCGAAGATCTCGCGCTCGAAGGCCTGGGCCTGCGGCGCCTCGGCGCTGAGCGCGGTGTAGCCCCCGGACTGGATGCGCCCGCGCATCACCGCGAGCTGGCCGACCGTGTCGTCGGTGAGCACGGCGAACAGCTCGGGCTCCTCCTCGACGGTGGCGACGAAGAGCGCGCTGAGGCGGGCGCCCGAATCCATCGCGCCCAGGCAGTGGCCGCGGAAGGCGTCGGGCTCGAGCCGCGGCACCTCGTCGAGGGCGAGGGCGACGCCGTTCTTGGTGAGAGCCGAAGGGCCGGCGAGCGAGGGGGCAGCTTGGGCCAGGGGGGTCACCATTAGCCTCCGAGCAGGCCAGCGGCCTGCTTGAGCAGGTCGGAGAGGAAGGGCGGAATCCACACGCCGAGGACGAGCACCGCGGCCAGCAACGCGAGCGACGGCGCGATCGAGCTCAGGGGCTCGCGCTCGGGCTTCTGGCCGTCGTCGGCCGGCTTGCCCTGAGCCATCGGCAGCAGCACGCCGGCCATGCCGAGGAAGGCGATGGCGAGCAGCGCGGCAAACAGGCCGCCGAGCCAGCCGTTGGCCTCGAAGGCCTTGACGAAGATCAGGTACTCGCTGACGAACGGGCCAAACGGCGGCGAGCCCCCGATGGCGAGCATCGCCAGGACGAGCAGCGCGCCGGTCATCGGCAGCCTCCGCGCCGCGCCCCGCACCTCGGCGGCGCGGGTGGTGCCGTAGGTCTGCAGCAGGTTGCCGGCGAGGAAGAAGAGGCCGGCCTTGGTGAGCGAGTGGTTGACCGCGTGGAGCATCGCCCCGAAGGTCGCCGCCCCGCCCACGCCGATGCCCGCGGCGATGATGCCCATGTTCTCGACGCTCGAATAGGCGAGCAGGCGCTTGTAGTCGCGTTGACCGACGATGAGGGCGGCGGCGACGCCGAGCGAGACGAAGCCCAGGGTGAGCAGCAGCGTGCGCGCGAAGGCGTCGGCGCCGGCGGCGGTGCACACCTGGTAGAAGCGCAGGATGCCGAGCAGCGCGCAGTTGAGCAGCGCGCCCGACAGCAGCGCCGAGACCGGCGAGGGGGCCTGGCTGTGGGCATCCGGCAGCCAGGTGTGCAGCGGGGCGAGGCCCATCTTCGTGCCGTAGCCCACGATGGCGAGGACGAAGGCGGCCTTGAGCCAGGGCAGCGCCAGGCTCTTGCCGCTGGCGGCGAGCGCGCCGAGCACCAGCGGCGGGGTCGGCTCGACGGCCGAAGCGGCGATGCCGAGGAAGAAGGTGCCGAGCAGCGCGAGGGCGATGCCGACCGAGCAGATGAGCAGGTACTTCCAGGCCGCCTCGAGCGCGGCGCGGCGGCGGTGGAAGTAGATGAGCGGGGCGCTCGCGAGCGTGGTCGCCTCGACCGCGGCCCACATCAGCGCGAGGTGCTGGGTGACCGTCACCAAGGTCATCGCGGCCAGAAACCAGAGCAGGAAGGGCACGTAGCGATCGATCGCCACATCGTCCTCCGCGTGCGCGCGCAGGTAGGAGACCGAGTAGATCGAAGCCGCGAGGAACAAGGCGCTCATCAGCGAGAGGAACAGCAGGCCGAGCGCGTCGAGGGAGAGGAAGAACCCCACGCTCGAGGGCCGGAAGAGCCAGAACGAGGCGGTGAGCGCGAGGTGCGCCGAGGCCGTGCCGACCAGCAGCCAGAGCTGCTGGCGAAGGTCGCGCATCAGCCAGGCGAGGGCGCCGAGCAGGGCGGGGAGAAAGATGACGAGAGCGAGCAGCATGGTCGTCCGCAGAGGCAACGAGGCAACAACTGAAAACTGGAGAACTCGGAACTCGGAAACCGCCGACTAGTCCCTGAGCGTGCTCAGCTCGTCGGTGTCGATGTTGTCGAACTCGCGGCTGATGTGATGGATGGCGATCCCCATCACGAAGACGCCGACCAGCACGTCGAGCAGGATGCCCAGCTCGACGACGAAGGGCATGTCGCGGGCCAGGCACTGGCCAAAGACGTAGATCCCGTTTTCGAGCATCAGGTAGCCGAGCACCTGGGTTATCGCCTTGCGGCGGGAGACGATGACCAGGAAGCCGAGCAGCAGCGTCGCCAGCGCCACCGGTACGAGCAGCGTCGCCGGCGCGGGCCGCGGCAGGGTGAGCACGCTGCCCATCCAGAAGGCGACCCCGACCATCACCGCGCCGATGAGCACCGAGGTGTGCAGGCTGATGAAGGGCTCGACCTCACGGCGCACGTTGGCGGTGCGCATCGTGCGCAAGAGCAGCCCGGGGATGATTACCGCCTTGAGCAGCAGGGTGCCCAAGCTGAGCAGGCCGACGTGCAGCAGCGCGTCCCAGCTCGTGCGGGCCGCGAGGGTTATCGGCAGCAGCGCGAGGAGGCCGCCCTGCACCGCGACCGCGCGGATGGCGGCGCCGAGCCGGCTTGTCGCCAGGACATAGACGCCGAGCAGGAGCACCGCGAGCAGGATCAAGTCTGCATAGGCCGTCATGCATGACCCCGGTAGAGGAGGATGGCGACGCCGATGGTGGCGATGACCGAGGCGCCGATGAGGAACTGAGGCACGCGCACCAGCCGCAGGCGCGCCATCACCGACTCGACGCCGCCGACGAGCGCGGCCAGGGCGAGCTGGCCGCCGACCATCGCCGCGGCGCCCGGGAGCAGGTCGAGGGTGGAGACGGGCACGAGGAGCTGTACGAGCAGCGCCCCGAATACGAAGAGCTTGACCGCGCCGCCGTAGACGATGAAGGCGAGGTCGGGCCCGGAGTGATCGAGCACCATCACCTCGTGGACCATCGTCAGCTCGAGGTGGGTGTTCGGGTCGTCGACCGGGATGCGCGAGCACTCGGCGAGCAGCACCACGAAGAGCGTGGCGGCGGCGATGAAGTAGACCGGGCGCGCCGCGCCCCAGTCGGCCCACGGCAGCGCGCGCAGCGCCTCGGTGAGCGAGAACGCGCCGGCGGGGATACAGACGATGGCCAGGGCGAGGAAGAGCGCCGGCTCGGCGAGCGAGGAGAAGGTCGCCTCGCGGCTGGCGCCCATGCCCTCGAAGCTCGACCCGGTGTCCAGGGCCGCGGCCATGGTGAAGAAGCGGCCCAGGCCAAGCAGGTAGGCAAAGGCGATGACGTCGCCGCCGAAGGCGAGCGGGGCGGCCGCGCCGGTCAACGGCACGAGCAGCCCGGCCGCGAGCGTGGTCGCGAGGCCGATGATCGGGCCGGCGCGAAAGACCCAGCTCGTCGTGCGGCTGTAGACCGCCCCCTTGCGCAGCAGCTTCCAGAGGTCGAAGTAGACCTGCAGCAGCGGCGGGCCGTTGCGGCCGGCGAAGAAGGCCTTGACCTTGTTGATGACACCGAGGCTCAGCGGCGGCAAAGCGAGCAGCAGAGCGACGTGGAGCAGTGTCTCGATCATGCGGCGGTTCCCCTGGCGGATGGCCGGATGCCCGTCATTGCGCAAGCTGCCAGGCGAGCAGGGCGACGAGGGTGACGAGGATGTAGACGAGGTAGAGGTGCAGCTTGCCGTGTTGGAGGAAGCGCACGCGGCCGAGCATGTCGATCAGCCGGCGGGCGGCCGGGACGAGCAACTGCTCCCCGGCGAGATCGCCCATGCGCTCCTCGACGCGCGCGCTTTCGGGGAAGAAGCCGCGAGGCGCATCGAGCCGTCCGTGGCGCGGCAGGAGCGCGGCGAAGGGGGCGAGTAGCGGCTGCGAGAAGCTGGCGGCCGTGTACTGCATCCGCGCCGTGGGCTCGGCGTAGGCGCAGCCCC
>DHSB01000007.1:10315-29806 GCA_002408385.1 Myxococcales bacterium UBA5297 | reverse complement strand
GCTCGGCGTAGGCGCAGCCCCAGGTGGCCGCCTGCTCGACCGGGCGGCCGCGCAACAGCCAGCGGCGCAGCAGCGCGAGGGCGCCGACCAGGGCGAGCAGGACGAGCGCGGCGCGGGTGAGCGGCAGCAGGGCGCCCGCGTCGATGGCGGCGCCCGAGGGCAGCCCGGCGATCGCGACGGCGGCCGGGGTGACCAGGGCGAGCCCGGCCATCGGGAAGACCCCGAGCAGCAGGCAGAGCGCGGCGGCGACGAACATCGGCACGCGCATCGAGGCACCCGGCTCGTGGGCGTGCTCGGCGATGTTCGTCCGAGGCTCGCCGAGGAAGACGACGCCATAGGCGCGCACGAAGGTGGCGGCGGCCATGCCGCCGACCAGCGCGAGGCCGGCGATGGTGGCGATGCCGAAGACCGCGCCGCTGCCGGGCAGCGAGGCGCCGCCGCGGAAGGCGCCGAGGTAGATGAGCCACTCGCCGACAAAGCCGTTGAAGGGCGGCAGGCCGCTGATGGCCACGGCGCCGAAGAGGAAGGCGAGGGCGGTCTGGGGCATGCGGCGGCGCAGGCCACCGAGCGCGTCGAGCTGACGGGTGCCGGTGGCGTGGAGGATCGCGCCGGCGGCCTGGAACAGCAGGCCCTTGAACAGGCCGTGGTTGAGCACGTGCAGCAGCGCGCCGGCGTAGCCGAGTGAGGCGAGCGCGGGCTGGCCGTGGGCCTGGCCGAGCAGGCCGAGCCCGATGCCGAGCGTGGCGAGGCCGACGTTCTCGACGCTCGAATAGGCGAGCAGGCGCTTGAGGTCCTGCCCGCCGAGGGCGTGCATCACCCCGGTCATCGCCGAGACGAGGCCGATGGCGATGAGCAGGCCGCCCCACCAGGCCTGTGGCAGGCCGAGGAAGCCCAAGGTGCGCAGCAGGCCGTAGAGGCCGAGCTCGATCATCGCCCCGCTCATCAGCGCCGAGACATGGCTCGGGGCCGCCGGGTGCGCGTCGGGCAGCCAGACGTGCAGGGGCCAGAAGCCGGCCTTGGTGCCGAAGCCGACCAGGGCGACGAGGAAGATGGCGCCCGCGCCCGGGGCCGCGCCCGCGGCGGCGATCGCGTCGAAGTCGAAGCTGCCCGCGTGCTGGGCGAGCATCGCGAAGAGCGCGAAGAGGAAGGCGACGCCGACGTGGGAGGCGATGAGGTAGGTGATGCCCGCGCGGCGCACCTCGTCGCGCTCGTCCTCGAAGGTGACGAGGAAGAAGGCGCTCAGCGACATCACCTCCCAGGCCATGAGGAAGAGGACGCCGTCGCGGGCGAGCACGACTGCGGCCATCGAGGCGACGAGCAGGTTGAAGAGCGCCGCGGGCACCGCGAGCCGGCGCTGGCCCGCGTAGCCGGCCAGATAGCCGCGGCCGTAGACCGCGGCGAGCCCGGCGACGAGGAAGACGCAGAGCAGGAAGAAGGCGCTCAGCGCATCCACTCCGAGGTGGAAGCCTCCGACCGGCAGGCTCCACGCGAGCCGCAGACCGGACGCGCCGCGGGCGCTTTCCCTAGACAGCGCGAGCCCAGCGCCCGCGAGCCCGACCGCGCAGGCGGCAAGAGCGCCGAACGAACCGGCGGCGAGCGCGGCGCTGTCGCGGCGGAAGAGAAGCAGGGCGGCGAGCGCGCTCGCGAGCAGAAGTGCGAGCGCGACGAGGAGGAGGACCAGACCTATCGACATGGCTGTTTGCAGGGGATGGGGACGAAGTGGGAGGAGCTCGTGTGACGTGAGCTCGGAAGCCCCGATAGCAAGAGACCTAACCGGCATGCAGGTGCCGGGATTCCGAGGGAGCCCTCAATCCTCCGGCAAGCTCCTGGGAGCCAGCACGGGGTCGGCTCGCAAGATTGAGGGGGTGCGAGCAGGCGCACGGCTTCGGATTCGCGCCAAACGAGCAGGCGGGCCGCAGCCCGCGCGCTTGAGTCCATCTTTCGGGTCCGCGTGTCGCGCCGCCCCGCGGCCGACGCGCGCCTCCAGGCCAGCTCGGTGCCGGATGCTTGGCGCCGGCCCAGCCGGCGGGTGCTTCCCACAGAGGAGAGTCCGGGCCCGAGAAACGCGCGCAGACTGCCATGAAGGCTCTGTGGAGTCCAGAACAGCAGGTGCGGTCGGTCGGGCGCCGGAGCGCCTGCCTCTCGGCCTCGGGACAGGCGGGGGGCGCAGTCTGCCTCGGTCCGAAGGGTCAGGGGACGCGTCTGCGGCCCGCGATCAGGCCCAGCGCGAAGGCGGGCAGGAGGCCAAGAGGCTGGGGGCGACGCGGAGCGTGGGCGGGAGGTCTGAGGAGCGCGTTCGAGCTTGGCGCCACCGAGCAGGAGGATCATCGCTATCCACAGCCGCAGGTGAGCAGGATGATGGGGCTGCCGAGCGCCGCGGGAGCTGACTTCGTAGCGAGGCGTGCGGTTGGCGTAGAGCGAGAGCAGCCAGGAGACGAGGACCTGGACGAGCACGCCGGCGACCGAGCCAGGCGTGACCGAGGGCCGGGCGAGCAGTTTCGTTTGAGCTCCTCGCGTCGCCCGCCCGCGCCGTCCACGAGCCTTTTCAGCCTCGACTCGTTGCCCGGCCTTCGACACCTCGTCTATAGTCCCCGGCGTTTGCTTTGCGCCCGAGCGCTCAGGAGCGCCGGGACGCGCCGCATCCTTTCCATCAACCCTTCACACGACGGGGCTCCTATGTCCGAACTCATCGACGTCCTGCTGCTGCTCGCCCTGCCTGCCTCCGGCAAGTCGGAGGTCCGCAAGTACCTCGCCAAGTTGTCCCCCGAGAAGTGCCGCGAGGACTTCCTGATGGGCCCGACGGTTCAGCTCGACGATTACCCGTACGTCCACCTGATGCGCACGATCAGCCAGGAGCTGCGCAAGCGCGACCAGGACGGCCTCTTCTTCGACTCGGACGAGCTGCCGATGAAGGAGCCCAAGGATTGGGGCACGCTCATCGAGCTGGTCAACGAGGACTTCGACGACCTGATGAAGAAGACGAAGGCCGAGCCGAAGTCGGCCGGCGAGTGGATGCTCGAGCGCTTTGACAACGCGCGCGCGAAGGTCGGCGCGCCCGCGGCGTTCAAGCCGATGCCCGCGGAGATCCGCAAGCAGCTCGTCGACGCGATCGAAAAGGAGTCCTCGGACCTGCTGCGCGACAAGAACGCGACCATCCAGGAGACCGCGGGCAAGACGATCGTCATCGAGTTCGCCCGCGGCGGCAAAGACGGCTCCTCGATGCCGCTCGCAGCGCCCTACGGCTACCAGCACTCGCTGTCGCTGCTCAGCGACGACATCCTCTCGCGGTCGGCCATCTGCTACGTGTGGGTGACGCCGGAGGAGTCGCGGCGCAAGAACATCGAGCGGGCCAAGCCGCAGAAGGCCGCCTCGACCTTCCTCTCGCTCAATCACGGCGTGCCGATGGCGGTGATGATGAACGAGTACGGCTGCGACGACATGGCCTACCTGCTCGAGACCTCGGGCAAGGCCGACTCGGTCAAGGTAGAGACGCGCGGCAAGGAGTTCTTCCTGCCGGTCGCCCGCTTCGACAACCGCGAGGACAAGACCACCTTCGTCCGCGCCGATCCGAGCGAGTGGAAGCCCGAGGACGTCAAGGCGCTGCACGACGGGCTCGCCGCGGCCTTCCAGCGCGTCGCCAAGGCGAGGGCTGCTGGCTAGTCCTCAGGTTCGAGAGCCCCAAGTGAAGACAGGCCCTCGTCGCCCTCCCGGCGCCGAGGGCCTTGTCGACTCTGGCGGGCGGCTTCAGGGCGCGGAGGCGCGCTCCTCAGGGTGCTCGGGGGGGAGGGGGAAGGGCGCCACCATTGAGAGGGATGAGGAGGTGAGGCGTCGCTTCTCGAGAACAAACGGGGCGGCGTCGGCCGCCGCCCCGCTCGGATAACGAGAGCCTGCTTCGCGGGCGCGGCTAGCCGGACTTTCGCATCGGCTCTGTGGTCTCGCTCGCACCGTCGGGCGCGGTCTGGGCCTGCGCGGGCGCGGCCTCGGAGGCCGGCACCGGGACAGCCGCCTTGCGCCTCTTTTCGAGGGCCGGGCCAACCGAGAGCACGACGATCGCGAAGATGATCATGCCGGCGCCGACGAGCTCGGGAGCCCCAGGCCACCGACCGCCACCGAAGATGGCCAGGGCGAAGCTGGCGGTCACGCCGGCGAGCAGGCTCGAGGCGCGATTGACCGGCACGCAGTAGGTGTTCTCCTGTTTGCCGAGCAGCACGAGGCCGCCGAAGATCCCGGTGCCCTCCGACAGCACGCCGATGAGGAGCGCGATGGCCACCACGGCGGCGCCGTGATCGAAGAACTCGGTGAAGCCGCGGCTGACGGCCTCGGCTCCCGCGCCTTGGCCGAAAATGGCGAAGGTGCCGAGGACGAGCAGCAGCACCGGCGTCGCCGACATGTGCTCTTCGACGAAGTAGCGCGTGGTCGCCGCCGCGTCATCCGACTTGGCGAGCCGGCTCATGAAACGCAGGCGAACGAAGTACGCGAGCAAGTAAACCGCGAGGTCGATGCCGGCGGCCACGGTCATCTTGTAGCTGCCCTGGCCGAAGAAGAAGCTGACGAAGAGCGAGCCGCCCGTCAGCGCCAGCGCGATCCACGAGAACCAGCGCACCCGCCGCCCGCTGATGGCGTCGACGATCGGGGCGAGGGCGAGCACGCCTCCCCGCAAAAGCAGCATCATGAAGACGATCGAGATGCCGCCGAAGGTATAGGCAAGGGTGGTGGTCGGGATGATTGCAGCCGAGCAGACACCGGACAGGAAGGTCCACTTGCCGGGCCACGGGACGCTGATGCCGAGGATCTTGCGGCGGCCGGCGTGCTTCCACCAGCCCATCGCGCTCAAGAAGATGATCATCGCCACGAACGAGGCGATGGCGGTGATCGGCAGCAGCTCGAAGCCCGCAATGCCCTTGGACTTCGAGAGGTGCTTCGTCAGGGCGCTGTAGGGGACGTAGGCCGCGAAGTAGCCGAAAGCAAACCACCAGATGCTGACTGCCGCTGTCTTCTGCTTTGGCGCGATCATCGGACCATCCTCTCGCCCCGCCCTGCTGATTGCAAAGAAAAGTGCGTGCACTACTTCGCACTGTTTGTGCAAGCGCGAAAGAGGGCCGATGGGCTGCGAAGCGCGGGGCCGCCTAAGCGGGCTTGTCCTCGGGGTTTTCTGCCTCGGCTCGGGAGGGTCGAAGACCTCGCTTTCAGGCGACAGCTTTGGCAGGGCGCTGAGCTTGCCGGGCTTGCGGGCGCCCGGGCCCGGGACGCAGCCTCGACCGCCGATGGCAAACAAACCCGTCGAGAGCCCAGACAGAAGCGCTCGCCTTCATGTGAGGGCGCTATCACTCGCGGAAACGGGCTTGCTCGGAGGCAAGCCATGGGGCCGGGCGGGCCGGCGCCCCCCAGGTCGCCCGGTAGCCTATCGAAGGTCGTCAGAGGGCGAAGCGCGCCGCGTCCTGCCGCTTGAAGACGAGCCCGAGGCCAGCCCGCGCGAGGTTGGGCTCGAGGGCGCCGCCGAAGGGCTGGGGCGTGCCGTCGAAGAGCATCTGCTCGATTCGCGCGTGATCGTGGAACCACTCGAGGTGCCGCACCGGTTGCGCCGAGCAGGCGGCGAAGAGCGAGAGCGCCGGCGCGCAATGAGTCGAAAGCGGCAACCCGAACGCCTCGCAAAGCGCGGCGACCTTGGCAAAGCCGGTGAAGCCTCCGCAGCGGGTCACGTCGGCTTGGAGCACGTCGACCGCGCCGGCTGCGAGCATCCTTCGAAAGTAGTTGGAGTGGAACCCGTACTCGCCCGCGGCGATGTCCATGCCGGCCGGCGAGCGGTCGCGCACGAGCCGCAGGCCCTCGAGATCGTCCGAGCTGACCGGTTCCTCGAACCAGCTCACGCCGACGTCGGCGAATAGCGAGGCCATGGCGAGCGCCTCCTTTCGACCGTAGGCGCCGTTGGCGTCGACGAAGAGCTCGCAGCTCGGGCCGATGGCGCTGCGCGCCGCGGCGACGCGGTCGGGATCCTCCTCCGGGGCCCTGCCGACCTTCATCTTCACGCGCGAGATGCCTTGGGCGACCCAGCCGGCGAGTTGGCCCTCGAGCTCGGGGATGGAGTAGGAGGTAAAGCCTCCGCTCCCGTAGACGGAGACGCGCGGGCGAACCCGGCCTAGCAGGGTGGCGACCGACACATCGAGCAGGCGGGCCTTGAGGTCCCAGAGCGCGAGGTCGACGGCCGAGATGCCCATGGCGCTCAGGCCACAGTAGCCGTGGTTGCGCACCTCGCGCCGCATGGCGAGCCAAACCTCCTCGACGGCCATCGGGTCGCGACCCTCGACCACCTGGTTGAGCCGAGCGTTGACAAGGCGGGCGACCGCAGCGTCGGCGTAGGTGTAGCCGATGCCGGCCGTGCCGTCGGCCAGCACTTCGACGAGCACGAGAGTGGTCTTCTCCCACGCCAGGGTGCCGTCTGACTCCGGGCTGTCGGTGGCGATCGCATAGGCCGACGCTTCGACCTTCTCGATGATTGGTCCGTCGTGGAATCGCGCCATGGCCTGCTCTCCTGGCAGTCCGATTGCCAAGGCCGCGCGGGCTGCGCTCAGGCGTCGGCTTGGACTCCACTCAGACGATAGAGACGCGCCGTGGGGCCGAAAAGCCACCGAAAGACGAAGGCCGCCCGGGCGTGCTGCCCGAGGCGGCCTGAAAGGCGAAAAGGGGGGCGCAGGGCTCAACCCGCGGCCGGAACCGCCTGGACCCGCCCCTTCTGCTGGCGGCGCAGCGTCTCCTCGATCTCGGTGTTGACCGCGGCGATCAGGTCGGCCTTCTCTCGATACGGCAGGAAGGCGCTCTTGAAGGAGAAGACGAGCATGGTCACCAAGTCCTCGAGCGTAAAGCCAAGATGCTTGTGCAGCAGCCACAGCTCCTTGGTCATCGTGGTGTCGGTGATCAGGCGGTTGTCGGTGTTGACCGTTACCCGGAGGCCATAGTCGAAGTAGAAGCGGATGGGATGGTTGGCGAGGTCAGAGACCGCGCCGGTCTGTACGTTGGAGCTGGGACAGACCTCGATGGGGATGCGGTGGTCGTTGACGTAGTTGAGCAGATCGCCATCCTCGCGCAGCCGCACGCCGTGTCCGATACGGTGGGCGCCGACCAGGTGTAGCGCCTGGGCGATCGACTCGGGCCCGTAGGCCTCGCCGGCGTGGCAAGTGCAGTTGACGTTGTTGTTGAGGATGAGCTGGAAGGCCGACTTGTGGTCCTTGGCCGGGAAGTCGTATTCGGCACCGGCGAGGTCGAAGCCCTTGACGCCCTTGTTCTTGTAAGCGACCGCGAGCTCGGCCTGGCGCATCGAGGATTGCGGGTTGATGTGGCGGATTCCGCAGATGATGACCCCGCTCTTGATGCCCACCTCGTGCTTCGCGTCGCGCAGGCCTTCGAGGACTGACTCGAGGATCTGGGTCATCTTCAAGCCGCGCTGCTGATGCAGGGCGGGCGAGTAGCGCACCTCGAGGTAGCGCACGTTCTCGGCGGCCGCGTCGAGGGCCAGCTCGTATGCCGAGCGGTAGAGCGCCTCCTCGGTTTGCAGGACCGAGAGCGTCACGTCGAACGCGACCAGGTACTCCTCGAGGCTGTTGCAGACTTGCCCCATGTGGATGGCCCGGGCGAGCTGTTCCTCGTTCTCGGCCGGCAGCTTGACCTTCTGGCGTTCGGCGAGCTCGAGAATGGTCTTGAGCCGCATCGAGCCGTCCAGGTGGCAGTGCAGGTCGGCCTTGGGCAGCGCCCGCAACAGCTCCTCGGTGACCTCCATCGCTGGCGGCGGGGCAATCGTCGCGCGTCGGGCAGTAGAGGGTATCGCCTGCTGCTCGTGCTCGTTCTGGGACATCGCAACTCCTCGTCGATCAGGCTGCAAAACTAGCCAAAAGGTTATCGGGCAATAGTAGGGTGCCCGCGCCGCCGATGCTACTTTTGCAACAAAGCCGCCTCGCCTACCTCGAACAGTCGACGACGTAGCGGGCTTTCCCGCTCGCCGCGGCCCCGGCGCTCGGCAGAGTGCGCTTGGCGCGAGGGCCGGGCAAGCCGCGCGCCGCGCGGCCCGCCGCATACTTGAGCGCTGCCCGACTGGGCAGGCGCCGGATCCTGGAAATGTTGGCGAGCCGACGTATGATCCGCCCCGTGCGTGCCCAGCTTGAGCTGCCCCTGGCCCGGCCCGAGAGGCCGTCAGTCGATGTCGCCGACCCGATGGCCGAGCTCCAGATCGAGGTGGGACCGGAGGCTTGTCCCTTCGAGATTGCCGACGAGCCTCAAGGTCGCCCGCGGGCTCCTTCGTCCAAGGCGCAGGTGCTCGAACGGGCGCGCGAGATGGCGAGCGCCATCTCGGAGCAGCTCGACAGGCCGGTCCGCCTGTGCGTGACCGACAACCGCTCGACGATGCTCTCGTACCGGCGCAGTCAGCAGGTCCTGTCGGTGCGGGTCCACCACATGTTTCTCGCCGCGCCGGAGAGCGTCGTGCGCGCGGTCGCCGACTACGCGGGGCGCGGGCGCAAGGAGGCTGGCCGGATCATCGACCAGTTCGTCCGTGCGAACAGCGGGCAGATTCGTCGCGACGCGGGCGGAGGCCGCGCCGCGCCCCCGCTGGTCGCCAAGGGCAAGATTTGGGACCTGCAGGAGATCTTCGACCGGCTCAACGCGGTCTGCTTCGAGGGCCGAATCGACGCGCGCATCGGCTGGGGGCGCGCGTCGACAGGAAGGCGGCGGCGCACGATCCGCATGGGCGTCTACGACCATCTCGGACGCACGATTCGAATCCACCCGGGGCTCGATCGCCCCGAGGTGCCGGGCTTTTTCGTCGCCTACATCGTCTTTCACGAGATGCTGCACCAGGCGGTCCCCGCGAAGCAGCGCGGAGGGCGTCGCCAGCACCACGGCCCCGAGTTTCGCGCGCGTGAGCGCGACTACCCTGACTACGAGCGCGCGCTCGCCTGGGAGCGCGAGAACCTGGGCCTGCTGCTGGGCAAGGTCCCCATGCGCGCCCGGCGGGCGGCCTGACGGGCTAGCTTAGAGACGCCGCTCGGCGAACCAGACGAGATCGACGAAGGCGTTGACCAGAGCGTCGTTGCCCTCGGTCGCAACCGCAGTGACCCAGTGGCCGCGCTTCCAGAAGACGACGGTGACCGGGCCGCGGCGGGCCATCGAGAGCTGGGCGCGGTGGCGCACGATGGTGGCGGCGGTCGAGGGGATGGCCTCGGCGAAGAGCGGCAGCAGGAACAGCGTCAGGCGTGAGTCCTCGGTCGCGTAGTGGGCGACCGAGACCAGGTGCCCGTCGAGCGTGGCGGTCCCGCCGCCCTTGAGGCGGGCTCGCGGCTCGAGCGAGGGGAGGGGACGCCTGGGCGGAAACCCGGCCTGGATAAGGCGCATCTCGAGCTTGTCCGAGCCGTCGAACGCGCCCCGCGCCGCGCGCTGGTGCAGGCGGGCCAGCTCCTCGGCGACGTCGGTGCCCTGGACGACGGCCTGCTCGGCGGCCGTCTCCTCTTTGTTGAGGACGATGAGGACGGCGGCGAAGGCGACCAGGCCGAAGACGAGGAGCACGCCGAACTTGAAGAGCTTGTCACCGGAGCTTTCCATGGGCTCGGATTCTAAGCGCGCCTGCGCGAACGGCGCGAAAAACGCGGCCGTCAAGGATGCCGCTAGCAGCCCGGGTGGCCGACGGGCCAGAAGGCGCTTGCAGTTCCGGCAGCTTTCGAGCAAGAGTTCTCAGCGCTTTTCTCAGGCCGCGAGGCCGCCCGCTTCGGTCGGCCCGTCTTTGAGGAGATTCCCCATGCGAGTCATCAACTTCAACGCCGGTCCCGCTGGTCTTCCTCTCCCCGCGCTCGAGCGTGCCCGCGACGAGTTCATCGAGTTTGGAAGCACCGGCATGTCGATCATGGAGCACAGCCACCGCGGCAAGGACTACGACGCGGTCCACAACGAGGCCATCTCGTTGCTGCGCGAGCTGCTCAGCGTCCCGGAGACGCACGAGGTGGTGTTCATGCAGGGCGGCGCGCACCTGCAGTTCTGCCTGCTGCCGATGAACTTTGCGCACGCGGGCAAAAACCCCGACTACCTGATCACCGGGCACTGGGCGAAGGTCGCGCTGGGCGAGGCGAAGGCGCTCAGCACCCCGCGCGTCGCGGTGACGACCGAGCACGAGGAGCGCTTCACCCGTATCCCGAAGCAGGACGAGATCAAGGTCGACCCGCAGGCGGCCTACGCGCACTACACGTCCAACAACACCATCTTCGGGACCCAGTGGCACTACACGCCCGAGGTCGGCAACGTGCCGCTCGTCGCCGACATGAGCTCGGATTTCCTGTGGAAGAAGTTCGACGTCTCCAAGCACGCGCTCACCTACGCCGGCGCGCAGAAGAACATCGGCCCGTCGGGCGTCGTCGTCGTGCTCGTCAACAAGGAGTTCGTAGAGAAGAACGAGCGCAAGGATCTCCCGAAGACGCTCAAGTACTCGACCTATATCAAGGCCAACTCGCTGTTCAACACGCCGCCGACCTTCGCGATCTACATGGTCCGCAACGTGCTCGCGTGGATGAAGAGCATCGGGGGGCTCGACCAGGTCGCCAAGAACAACGAGGAGAAGGGCGCGCTGCTCTACGGCGCTCTCGAGAAGATGAGCGACTTCTACCGCTCGCCGGTCGAGAAGGACAGCCGCTCGTACATGAACGTCGTCTTCCGCCTGCCCAGCGGAGAGCTCGAGGAGAAGTTCATCTCCGAGGCGAAGAAAAACGGCATGGTCGGCCTCAAGGGGCACCGCAGCGTCGGTGGCATCCGCGCCTCGACCTACAACGCGGTGAGCGTCGAGAACGTCAAGACGCTCGTCTCCTTCATGGAGAGCTTCGCGAAGGCGAACGGCTAGCAGGACCCGTGCTGTCCTGAGGTTGCGAGAAGGGGCCTGCAAAGGCCCCTTTCTCTTTTGGGTCTGCAGGAGACGTCGCGGAGCCTCCCTCGGCCCCGCATCCCGCGCATCCTGAGCGTCAGCCTCCCGAGGAACGAGGGAGGCGGGGCCGAGCCCTCGACATCGGCCTCGCGAGCGCTTGCCTACGCGCGGGCTGATCGGTCTTCGCTCGAAGGCTTCTTCGACAAGTCTTCCAGAGCGCCTGCGCTGCGCGCGGGCCTTCGCTCGCGGCAGGTCCCTGCACCCAAGTGTGCAGCCGCCCTTGGCGGGCGGGCGATCGACTTTACGGGCCGTTCCCCAGCAGCCATGGAGGCGCCCATGAGCGGTCGTCTTCCGAACCCGCCGTTCTACGAGGCGGGCAACGTCGCTCGCGCCGACTACTGGCCTGACCAGCAGCAGATGCTCGTCGAGGCCGCGCACTGGCGGCGTCGCTACACGATCGCCCCCTGCGGTGCAGACCGCTTCGTCCTACACCTGCTGCTGGTCGACATGCAGAAAGACTTCTGCCTGCCCGAGGGCAGCCTCTACGTCGCCGGCCACAGCGGGCGCGGTGCGCTCGAGGATTCGCGCCGCACCGCCGAGTTCATCTACCGGGAGCTCAGCCGCATCACGCACATCACCACGACGCTCGACAGCCACCTCGCCTACCAGGTCTTCTCGCCCTCCTTCTGGCTCGACGCCAACGGCCGGCACCCGAGTCCGCACCAGGAGATCAACGTCGCGGATCTCGATGCGGGGCGCTTCCGCCCGAACCCCGCGGTGGCGCCATGGCTCTGCGACGGCGACTACGAGTGGCTCAGGCGCCAAGTGCGCTACTACTGCGAAGAGCTCGAGCGGGAGGGCAAGTACACGCTCTACCTGTGGCCGCCTCACTGCATCATCGGCAGCGAGGGCCACGCGCTCGTCGGGCTCGTCCACGAAGCCAGGCTCTTCCACGACTACGTGCGCCAGAGCCAGTCGTGGACCGAGGTCAAGGGCAACAACCCGCTGACCGAGAACTACTCGGTGCTGCGGCCCGAGGTCCTCACCCGGCACGACGGCGGTGTCCTGGCCGAGAAGAACACCCGGTTTCTCGGGCGTCTGCTCGAGGCGGACGCGGTCCTGATTGCTGGCCAGGCGGCGAGCCATTGCGTGCGGTTCACCATCGAGGATCTGCTCGGCGAGGCCTCGGCGCGCCAGCTTCGGCTCGCCGAGAAGCTCTATCTGCTCACCGACTGCATGTCCTGCGTCGCGGTCCCCGACCCCAGGGGCGGCTTCGCGGTCGACTTCACCGGGAGGACCGAGAAGGCGTTCGAGCGGTTTGCCGCGGCCGGGGTCCACCTCGTGCGCTCGACCGAGCCGCTCGATAGCTGGCCGGGGCTCGCGGGGGCTTTCGAGAGCTGATGCGCGAGGCCTGCGTCGGGCAGGCTAGCTTTGCGCTCTCTTTGCGGGTGGGCGGGTCGCTTCACCGAAGAGCGCTCGTGATGCCGGGCCAGCGGCGCGCTTCGGCCTACGGACGGTTCGCTTGCCCGCAAGCTCGCTTGGAGGCGGGCCGGCGCTCTACGCCCTTGATCTGTCTGGGAAAATCCTTGCTGCCGGGGCTCGCGGTCGCGTAGCATTCATCGCCCTATTCTCTCCCCTTGAATCAACCCCGCCTCGCCCCCGTCCTGACCGTGGAACTTCGCAAGGTACAGCCCGATGACCTGACCCTCGTGAAGAGGTGTCGGGACGGAGACAAGGAAGCCTTCCGGCTCCTGGTCGAGCGCTATCAGCGCAAGGTGTTCGCCCAGGCGCTCGGGATGGTGAAGGACAAGGACGAGGCGATGGACATCGCCCAGGAGGCGTTCGTCAAGGTCTACAAGTACCTGGGGCACTTCAAGGGCGATTCGAGCTTCTACACTTGGCTCTACCGCATCGTCGCCAACCTCTGCGTCGACAGGCTGCGCAAGACGACCTCGCGCTCGCCCACTTCGCAGGAGTACGACGACGCGATAGGCCGCGACGAGATGGCCGGGGCGGGAATCCTCTCGACCCGGCTCGGGACAAACCCGCAGAAGTCGGCGCTGCGCGGAGAGTTGGCGAAGAAGATGGAAGAGGCGCTCGCTCAGATCCCCGAGAAGCACCGCGAGATCTTGCTGCTGCGCGAGCTCGAGGGGATGAGCTACGAGGACCTCGCCCGGATTCTCAAGATCCCCAAGGGCACGGTGATGAGCCGGCTGTTTCACGCGCGGGCGAAGATGCAGAGGCTGTTGGCCGACTACGTGGGCGAAGCTCAGATGGTCGAAGGATTGGGAGAGGAGTAGGCGGAGGTCATCATGGAGAGCGCCTGCCACAGCTACCAGATGCTGCTCTCGGCCTACTCGGACGGCGAGGCGAGCCCGCGCGAGCGTGCGCAGGTCGAGCTTCACCTCTCGAGCTGCGGCGACTGCAGGGCGCGCGTCGAGGACTTGAAGGCCCTCGCGGCGACCGTGTCGGCACACCTACGGGCCCAGGTCGACGAGGTCGACTTCTCGAGCTTTGCCGACGACGTCCTCAAGCGCATCGGGCCGGACGAGCCCGGGCTGGTCGAGCGGATGCGCATCTGCTGGGCCGAGGTGATGGCGTATCACCGCACCGCGGTCATCTCCTCGGTCGCGACCGCCGCGGTCACCCTGGCCATTGCCGCCCCGCTGATCTGGCAGCTCGCCACGCGCAGCGCCGCCGGCCAGGTCCCGCAGGTCGTGCTCCGCCAGATGCAGCTCGAAAACCCCAACATCCAGCCTGTCGTCATGGACATGGGCGACGGCAAGACGCTCATCATGTTTGTCGACCAGCCGGCTCCAGGCGCAGGAGCGGCGACGCCGCCCGTATTGAAGGCGACTCCACCGACCGGAGGCGATCTGTGAGAACCAAAAGAATGAACGTCCGCTCTCTCGCCGCGCTGCTTGGCATCGTCGCGCTCCTCCTGCCCGCCGCCGCCCTCGCCCAGCCGACTCGGCTCGAGGTCGTGGTCGCGGCCGTCTCGAACGACGGCACCCAGGTCGACGCTGCCCTCGCCTCGCTGGCGCAGAGCTTCAAACGCAACGGCCTGGCGTACACGAGCTACAAGCTGAAGCATTCGGCCAACCTCAGCCTGTCGCCGGGCAAGTCCGCCTCGATTCCGCTCGGGGAGGGCGAGGCGAAGGTGACCTTGGTGAAGGCAGGCGAAGGCGGCACGGTCACCCTCAAGCTCGACGCGCCGAACAACGCCCCGACCTTCGACATGACGCCCGGCGGCGAGTTTATCCAGCAGGTCGGCACGATTCCCGACGGGAAGCTCTTCCTGATCATCCGCCGCTGACTTTTCACGCCTTTCGTCCGGGGGCTCTTTGCCGTCCCTCAGGACAGCCAAGCGAACGCTTCTCACGGCGCTCACCGCGGTTGTGGCCTGCTTCGCCGCGGCTCCTTTGCGCGCCGAAACCGTGGTCTACCTCGAAGCCGGGCCCGAGTTGCTGGACGGTCAGGGGTTCGCCACGCTCGAGCCGGGAGTCTCTTTCGAGTCTCGTCTGCTCGAGGGGCGGCTGGGGCTCCCGGTCCGCTTGCGGCTCAACGAGCACCTCGCCTCCCGCGACGGCATGCTGCGCCGCGAGGACTGGGACAGCCTGTCGGACGCAGGCCGACTCGTGCGCAGGGTCGAGCTATCGATCGCCGAGCGCACCTTCACCCTGCGGCTCGGCGCGCTCGCTCACGAGGCGAGCGGGCATGGCACCATCGTCAACGGTTTGGGCAGCTCACTCGATCCGGACAGCCTGCCGCTCGGGGCGAAGGCCCGGCTCGTGCTCGGCCCCCTTGCCCTCGAGTTGCTGGGGGCCGACCTGTTCGCCCCCGGGGCTGTCGGCGCAGCGGCGACGCTGGAGCCGCTTTCGCTGTGGGGAGAGCAGAACGACCGGCTGCACGTCAGCGGGTCGTTCTTCGCCGATCCGCGCGCGCCGGCCCGGGGCGACTCGGCGCGGGCGCTCGTCTATGGCCTTGGCGTAGATCTCGCCGTGCTCCGAGGCAGGCAGATGCGCCTTGCGCCGTACCTCGACGCGAACGGGCGTGGCTCGGGATTTGGCCTGCACGCGGGCCTGCTGGCCGATCTCGCCCTCGGAAAGGCCGATCTCTCGCTCAAGGCCGAATGGCGCCGGGCGAAGAGCCCCTATCTACCCGAGTACTTCGACATCGCCTATCCGATAGAGCGCCACCTCTATTTTGCGGGCGGTCCCGTCGAGCCGAAGGCCGACGCTGCGCCCGGCACCTCGAACTCTTGGCGCGGGGAGGCGCGGCTCGTCGTCGGCCCGCTCGCGATGGCCGCGTCGCTCTCGGGCCGAGGACACTCGAGGTACGACGCGGCGCTCGTCGTCAACCTCGGGGCGGGGGCTTTCGACCTCGCCGCCTTCGTCGCGCTGCGCGGCTTCGAGTGGGGCCACAACCCCGAGAAGCTCTACCTGCTTGCCGAGGGGCGATATCGGCTCGGTTCCTACCTCTACCTCTGGGCCTCGGGCGGCCAGCTCTACCGCATCGAGGAGGAGCGCTCCGACGGGCGCGGCTCCCTTGGGATTGCGACAGGGCTCGGGGTCGCGCTCGCTCCGTAGTGCCGGGCAGCAGCGTTGTCCAGCCAACCTCGTGCGTGCTAGAGCACTCGCCACCATGACACTCGCAACGGTGATCGTGCCTGTCGAGAACCGCGCCTCGGTCGCGGGCCTGCGCGGCCTGCTCGAGGAGGCGCTCTTGCTCGAGGGCGTCCGCGAGGTGATCGCCGCCGGCAGGCTCGCCGAGTCCGATCGGATCGATCTCGCCGCCTTGGGCGTGCGCACCCTCGCGGTCTTCGGCGGCCGCGGCGCGGCCATCAAGGCTGCGCTCGGCGAGAGCCGCGGAGAGAACGTGGTCCTGCAGGACCCGGATCCCGCCTATCGGCCCTCCGACTATCCGCGCCTGCTCGAGCCGCTCATCGAGCGCCGGGCCGATGCGGTCTATGGCGTGCGCTTCGGGCTGCTCGGCGACGGCGCGGCCCGCCCGGTCGGCAGCTTCTACGGCCACGTCGCCGACCTGGCGCTGTCGCTGTTCACCGGCGCGGTGACCGACCTGTCGCTCGTCGACTCGGGTACGGGCCTCAAAGCCTTCCGGGCCGAGTTGCTCAAGGGCATGCCCCTCAGCTCGGTCAACGGCGGCATCGACGCAGAGATCGCCGTCAAGCTCGCCGCCCAGCTTTTTCGCATCCACGAGGTGCCGATCACCGTCGCCGGCAGCCCTGAGCCCGAGCGGCTCTCGCGCCGGATGCAGCGGGCAGCCGCCCTGGCGCGCTACGCCACGAGGATCAACGACGCCGACAACCGCCATGAGGGCTACAACACGCTCTTGCGCATGGAGGAGGGGGCGCCGCGCTACAACGCCTGGCTCGGGCGCAAGCTGTCGCGCCATCTCGGGCAGCGGGTACTGGAGGTCGGCGCGGGGATCGGCACCATCACCCGGCAGATCGCCCCCGGACGCGACCTGGTGGTCGCGCTGGAGATGGACCGCTTCTACTACGACCGGCTCAAGAACCTGTTCGCGCACATGCCGCAGGTCCTGCCTTACCTCTCGGGTGTCGAGAAGGCCGACTGGGAAAGGCTCAAGGACTATCGGTTCGACTCGGTACTGCTCTCGAACGTGCTCGAGCACATCGTCGATGACCGCGAGGCGGTCCTCAGCTTCAAGAGCGTCCTCGGGCCCGGCGGGCGGCTCGTCATCCTCGTGCCTGCCTTGCCCTCGCTGTTTGGCAGCATGGACGAGGCGGTCGGGCACTACCGGCGCTACACGAAGAGAGCGCTGCGCGGGCTGCTCGAGGGCTGTGGCTTTGCCGTCGAGTCGCTCGAGGCGATGAACGTGCTCGGCGCCCCCGGGTGGTTCTTCAACGGGCGCCTCCTGCGCCGGCGGGCCGTGCCGCCGCTGCAGTTGCGGGCATACGACCTCTTCGCGCCGCTGGTCGCCTCGGTCGAGAATCGACTGCGCCCGCGCTGGGGGATGAGCCTGCTTGCGGTCGGGCGGCTCTGAGCCGAGGCGGGCCTGGCGCGGCAGGCCTGTCTGCCAGCAGCGTGTGAATGCCTGCGAATGGTAAGTAGCCGACGCGTTCGCCCGCGCGCGCTCGTGCGAGGGAAGGGTATGCGATGGAGAACATCTTCGTAGGGGTCGACCTCGGCTCGATCAGCCTGGATGCCGCCGTCATCGACGCCGAGGGCAAGCTTCTCTGGTCGAGCTATCGCCGGGTATACGGGCGTTCGCGAGAGGCCGTTGCGCTCCTCTGCAGGGACCTGCTCGACGGCTTCTTGCGGCCGCGCGGTGTGACCCGCCTCGCCGGTGCGCTGGCGGCCGGCAGCGGCAAAGAGATCGTCTCCGAGCTGCTCGGCGTGGGGAGCATCAACGAGATCGTCGCCCACGGCACTGCCGCCGCCCAGCTTGCCGGCGGCCGGGCCTCGGTCATCGAGATTGGCGGGCAGGACTCGAAGTTCATCCTCGTCGACGAGCACGGACCGTTCGACTACGCGATGAACGAGCTCTGCGCGGCCGGCACCGGAGCCTTCCTCGACGTGCAGGCCGAAAGGCTCTCTCTTTCGATAGAGGACCTCTCGCGCCTTGCTGCCGGCGCCGCGCGGGTTCCCGCTGTCGCCGGCCGCTGCTCGGTCTTCGCAAAGACGGACATCATCCACCTCCAGCAACGCGGTACACCGGTTGACGAGATTGTCGCCGGGCTCTGCTACGCGCTCGCCCGGAACTTCCTCGCCACGCTCGTCCGAGGCCGCACCATCCTTCGTCCGGTCGTCTTCCAGGGCGGCGTTGCCCTCAACGACGGGGTGGTGCGCGCGTTTCGCGAGCTGCTCGGGCTCTCCGACGCCGAGGTCATCCGGCCCGAGCAGCCGCACCTGATGGGCGCGCTCGGCGCGGCGCTGCTGGCGCGAGGAGGCAGCCGGGCCATCGGCCTCGACAGGCTCGCCAAGCTCGCCGCAAGCCCGGAGTCGGGTCGGGCGCAGGGCATCTCGCTCTGCGGCTGGAAGCTCGACCAGGCGAACGAGCGGCAACGCGGCGCGCTCGAGGAGTACGTCGTCGACCCAGACTTTCCGAAAGAGGCCGAGCTCTTCCTCGGCCTCGACATCGGCTCGGTGAGCACCGACGCGGCGCTGGTGACCGCCGCCGGACGCGTGGTGGCGCACGTCTACACCTTCACCGCCGGCAAGCCCGTCGACGCCGTGCGGCGGGCCCTCGCCTTCCTTGGCGAACGCTGCGACCCGAGCCGCGTCCGCGCCGTCGGCACGACCGGCTCGGGCCGTCGGCTCGCCGGCCACTTCGTCGGTGCCGACCTCATCGTCGACGAGATCACCGCGCAGGCCCGCGGCGCCCGGGCCTGTGTGCCGGAGGCCGACACCGTCATCGAAATCGGCGGCCAGGACGCCAAGTTCATCCGCGTCGACGAGCGTGGGCTCGTGCGTGACTTCGAGATGAACCGCGCCTGCTCGGCGGGGACCGGGTCGTTCATCCAGGAGCAGGCCGCGCGCCTGGACGTGGATCTGCGCTCCGACTTCGCGCGTCTGGCCGCGGCGGCAGGCGAAGGAGTGCCGCTCGCCAGCCGGTGCACCGTCTTCATGGAGTCGGATCTCGTCCACCACGTCCAGCGCGGCTCGCCGCTGCCGGCGCTGCTTCGAGCGATAGCCGAGGCTGTAGTCGACAACTACCTCGATCGCGTCGCGCGGGGCCGCCGGCCCGGCTCGAGAGTCGTGCTCCAGGGCGGTGTGGCCAGGAACGCCGCGGTCGTCGACGCCTTCCGCAGAAGGTTGGCGCCCGCCGATGTCGCGGTCCATCCGGCGCCGGGGCTGTCGGGGGCCATCGGCGCCGCGCTCCTAGCGGCCGATCGCGCTGGGGCCCAGAGGTTCTCGAGCGCGTTTCGCGGCTTTGTCGTCGACTCCGAAATCAAGCCGGGCAGCCTTCGCTGCCGGCTCTGTGAGAACACCTGCGAGGTCAACGTCTTCGAAACCCCCTCGGGCCGCTTCTACTTTGGCGACCTGTGTGGCCGCTATGCCGAGGCCTCTACGGGCGAGAAGACGGGCACCGACCACACCGAGCTGAAGGAGACGATGTTGCGGGGGCTGGTGCGCTCGGCGCAGGGCGGTGAGGTCCTCGGCATCCCTGAGGCGCTCCTGTTCCGGGAGATGTTCCCTTTCTGGTTCGCCTTCTTCGGCGCCCTCGGCTTCAAGGTCGTCACCTCCGGGCCGAGCTCGACCAGCAAGCTCAACGCCGGGCTCGCGCGGCTGCCTGCCGAGACGTGTCTGCCGGTCAAGCTGCTCTTCGGGCACGTCGCCGAGCTGGCAGGGACGGGCGCCAGCCGCATCTTCATTCCGGCGCTAGATCGCGTCGGCGATGGCCTCGCGTGCCCCTACATCCAGCACGCCGCGTCGATGATCCGCTCGGTCTTTCCGGACCTGCCGCTCGTCACCTACGGGCTACTCCCCGGGCTTGGGGCGCGCGAGCGCGATGCGCTCGTCGAGGAGATCGCCAAGGCCCTGGGCCGGCGCGCCACCGAGATCGCGGCTGCCTACGAAGAGGCGGAGGAGTCGTATCGGCTCCCGCGGCGGGGGGCC
>DHSB01000007.1:2516-10167 GCA_002408385.1 Myxococcales bacterium UBA5297 | reverse complement strand
GCTCGCGGTCGTCCCCGAGCCGCAGCGCCCGGTCGCCGTGATCCTCGGCAAGCCCTACAACTCCGGCGACAGGTTCATCAACCTCGCGCTTCCCGCCAAGCTCGCCCGCGCCGGCTTCGACGTCGCGCACGCCGACCAGCTCTTCGATCTGGAGGTCGGCGCGCTGCCCGAGGAGTACGACAGCATCACCTGGTCGTTCTGCCGGCGGGAGCTTCGCGCCGCGATGGCCATGCGCGGGCGCGAGAACCTCTTCCCCGTCGTCATCGGCAACTTCGGCTGTGGGCCCGACTCGTTCACCCTGCCGCTCGTCGAGGACGAGTTGGGCGACAGGCCCTCTCTGTTCCTGGAGCTCGACGAGCACCGCGCCGATGCGGGGCTCGACACGCGCGTCGAGGCCTTCGCGCAGCGCGCGTTGGGGTGGCTTGAGCAGCGGCGCCGCGAGCGCACGGTCGACACCGAGCCCTGGCGTGCGCCCCCGCGGCCGAAGAGCGATGCCTTGCGCCGCGAGTACATCCTTCCCTGGTTCTCGGACCACGCCCACGCCTTCGCCGGCGCGCTGCGCGCCGAGGGCGTTTCAGTGCGCGTGCTTCCTCGGCCCGACCGGTCGGTTGCCGAGGCTGCGATTGAGTTCTCGGGTGGCAAGCAGTGCCATCCGTTCCAGATGATCGCGGGCGACGTCATCCTCCTCGAGCGCAAGGGTGTGCTGCCGACCGGGGCGATCTACCTCTTCCCGACCTCCGACGGCTCGTGCCTCATCAGCCAGTACGTGCCGACGGTGCAGCGCTACCTCGACACCATCGGGCGCGCCGACGTGAGGGTGATGGGCGCCGGGTCGGCCGATCTGAGCGACCGGTTCGGCAAGGGCTTCCTGCTCAACATTGGCCGAGGGGTGACGGCCATCGAGTACCTGCTTCGGCTGCGCCACGAGCTGCGGCCCTACGAGGTCCGCAAGGGCGAGATCGACGCGGCCTACGCGCGCGCGCTCGAGCTGTTCGTCGATGCCCAGGCGGCCGGCCGCGCCCAGGACGGTCTGATGGAGGCGGTCTGGCTCCTTCAGAGGGTCGAGACCCGGGCCCGCGGCACGCGGCCGGTCATCGGCATCGCCGGCGACGTGTACACCCGCGTCAACCCGGCGGCCAACGGCGATCTCTTCGAGCTGCTCGAGGAGATCGGCTGCGAGGTTTGGCTCGCGCCGACGATCATCGACGTCGCCGGCACCCGTTCCAGCGACCCGGTCCCTGGCCGGCTGCCACGGCACCGCGAGCTCTGGGAGAACACGTACTCGTGGGCGGCAAACGCCCTCAAGAACATGGAGCTGTGGCAGGTGCAGCGTCACTTCAAGGGGCTGCTGCGCAATCTGCTCGAACCGGATGCCGGGGAGGTCGCCGCCTCGACCCGGGAGGTGCTCCTGCAGCCCTCCGATACGCTGCTGAGGCTCAACCTCGCCAAGCACGTAGACTTCGCCAAGAAGGACGTCGACGGCATCCTCAACGTCTATTGCCTCAACTGCATGGTCGGAACGGCGACCACGGCGATCCACGCGGCGCTCAAGGCGCAGATTGGCGAGGTGCCGATGATGTCGCTTGTCTTCGACGGGCTGGGGACGACCCACGTACGCAACCGGCTCGAGGCGTTCGTCCATCGGGTCAAGAGGGCGCGCGAGGAGCGGCGCTCGAGCGGGCAGGCGGACTGAAGGGCCGCGCCACCGGTCCTCCCGAGCTGGAGCTTGGAGCCCCAGGGCGCCCGCGCGCCTCAAAGCGTGAGCGCCGCTGGCGCGGAGTCGAGAGGGCCGCGACCCCGACCCGCTTGGCGGACCGGCGCGGACGTCTGAAGCGTTGAGGCGGCGGTCGAACCCATTGAAGTCTGCAGCCTCGGCGACCTTGGCTGGCTCCGGCTCGGCCGCTCGATGGCGGCCGGGCACGCCCCTGGCGGCCGTCCTTCGCGCTCGACTGTCCGATAGCTGAGCCGTGTTGCCACCAACACTCTTTCTGACGACAATCACTCCCCGTTTTAGAGGACCGGCGCAGGGCGCGTCCGTCCGGCCCGTCGATAGCCGTTCATTTCAGTCCAACTTTCACGCTGGAGCGTACATGTTGCTGCCACGCTTCGAGTATCGCGCGGCGCGCACCGTCGGTGAGGCGCTGACGCTGTGGGCCGAGCAGCCCGGCGCCAGATTCATGGCGGGCGGGACCGACCTCATCGCGCAGATGCGCACTCGCCGCAAGGTGTCGCGGGTCGTCGACATCAAGCAAATCCCCGAGCTGAACCAGATCCGCGAGAGCGAGGACGGCGGGGTGGCCATCGGCGCCGCGGTCGCGCTCTCGGCGCTCTGCGAGCACCCGCGGGTGCGCGAGCGCTACCCGGCGCTCGTCGAGTGCGCCTGCCAGGTGGGCGCCTATGCGCTGCGCAACCGCGCGACTCTTGCCGGCAACCTCTGCAACGCCTCGCCCGCGGCCGACACCGCGGTCGCGCTGCTTGCGCTCGAGGCGAAGGTGGTCGCGACCAACATGGACCGCTCGCGCGTAATCCCGGTCGAGGAGTTCTTCCTCGGGCCGGGCAAGAGCGCGCTCGAGGAGGGCGAGCTTGTCACCGAGATCGTCCTGCCGGCCAGGTCGGCGGGCTTCCAGGGCAGCTACCACCGTCAGTCGCGCCGGCGGGGAATGGACCTCGCCTCGGTCGCCGTGCTCGTCGCCAAGGGCGGCGAGGGCGCCCCGCGCTACCGCGTCGGCCTGGTCTCGGTCGCCCCGACCCCGCTGCGGGTGCGCGCGGCCGAGGAGCTGATGGAGAGGGAGGGGCCGAGCGCGATCGCGCGCGCGGCCGAAGCGGCCAGGCTCGCCTGCAGCCCGATTACCGATGCCCGCGCGAGCGCCGAATACCGGCGCGAGATGGTGGGCGTCCTGACCGCCCGCGGCCTCGCGGCGCTCGCGTAAGGAGGGACCATGCGCCACACCATCACCGTACGCGTCAACGGCGTCGAAGAGCGGCACGAGGTCGACGCCAACCAGACCCTGCTCTCGTTCCTGCGCGACACGCTCAACCTCACCGGGGCCAAGCAGGGATGCAACGAGGGCGAATGCGGCTCGTGCATGGTCCTGCTCGACGGCAAGGCGGTCAACGGCTGCCTCACCCTGGCCGCCGAGCTCGACGGCCACGAGGTCGCCACCATCGAAGGCCTCGGGCAGGCCGGCGCGCTGCACCCGTTGCAGAGCGCCTTCCTCAAGCACCACGCGGTCCAATGCGGCTTCTGCACCCCGGGGGTGGTGATGACCTCCCTCGCCCTGCTGCAGGAGAACCCGAAGCCGACCGAGCTGCAGCTCAAGACCGCCCTGGCCGGCAACCTGTGCCGGTGCACGGGCTACCGCCAGATCCTCGACGCGATCCAGGACGCGGCGAAGACGATGCGCGCGCAGTCGAAGAGGAGGACGGCATGAGCCAGACCAAGATCGTCGGGACCTCGGTCCCACGCGTCGACGGCCTCGAGAAGGTGACCGGGGCCGCGCTCTACACGGGCGACCTGAAGTTCCCGCGCATGCTCTACGCCGAGGTGGTGCGCTCGCCTCACGCGCACGCCAAGGTGCTCGCGGTGCGCGTGGACAAGGCCCTCAAGGTGCCCGGCGTGCGCGCCGTCGCCACCGGCCGGGACTTTCCGTTCCACACCGGCATCTACATGCGGGACCAGACCATCTTCGCCATCGACCGCGTCCGCTTCGTCGGCGATCCGGTCGCGGCGCTCGCCGCCGAGACCCCGGAGGCCGCCCACGAGGCCGCGCAACTCGTCGAGGTCGACTACGAGCCGCTGCCGGCCATTCTGGATGTCGTCGAGGGAATCAAGCCGGGCGCGCCGCTGGTCCACCCGGACCTCGGCAAGTACTACGTCGAGTCCTTCATCACGCCCAAGCCCGGCACCAACATCTGCAACCACCTCAAGGTGCGAAAGGGCGACTACGAGGGCGCGCTCGCCAAGTGCGCGCACGTCTTCGAGAACACCTTCACCGTGCCCCAGGTCCAGCACGTGCCGATGGAGCCGCACATCTCGGTGGCGCGCGTCGACCTGTCGGGCAAGGTCGAGGTCCACACCTCGGCGCAGAGCCCGTTCACGGTGCGCCACCTGCTGTGCCACTGCTTCAACCTGCCGCACGGCGACGTCGAGGTGGTCGTGCCCACCGTGGGCGGGGGCTTCGGCGGCAAGGCCGGCATCAACCTCGAGCCCATCGCCGTGGCGCTGGCGATGAAGGCCCCGGGCCGGCCGGTGCGGGTGGCGGCCACGCGGGCCGAGGAGTTCTACGCGACGGTGGTGCGCCAGGGGCTGACCGCGACGCTGGTGACCGGGGTCGACAAGAAGAACAAGGTCCAAGCGCAGAAGATGTACTACCTGTGGGACTGCGGCGGCTACGGCGGCTACGGCGTCAACGTGGTGCGCGCGGCCGGCTACACCTGCGGCGGCGCCTACCACTTCCCCAACGTCTGGGGCGACAGCATCGGCGTCTACACCAACAAGCCGGTCGGCAGCGCCTACCGCGGCTTCGGCATGCAGGAGATCCACTGGGCCCTCGAGCAGCAGATGGACAGGGTCGCCCACGAGCTGCGCATCGACCCGGTCGAATTCCGCCTGTTGAACTGCCTGGGCCCGAAGAAGACGACCGTCACCGGGCAGCTCCTCGAGAAGAGCTCGGGCCGGGTCGACAAGTGCATCGAGAAGGTCGACGAGGTCCTGAAGCTGCGCGCGAGGGGCAAGAAGAAGCCGTTCCACGGCAAGGGGATCGCCTGCGCGGTCAAGGCGCCGGCCATGCCGAACAACGCGGCCTCGTCGGTCATCATGAAGTTCGCCGAGGACGAGATGCTCGAGATCCTGATCTCGGGCATCGACATCGGTCAGGGCCTGGCGACCGTCGCAGCGCAGTACGCGGCTGAGGCGCTCGACCTGCCGATGGAGAGGATCCGAGTGCGGATGCGCCCGCGCACCGACTTCTCGCCCTACGACTGGCAGACCGTCGCCTCGCGCCAGACCTGGGCGACCGGCAACGCGGTCTTGCGCGGGTGCGAGGATCTCAAGCGCCAGCTCTTCGAGGTGGGCGCGCAGGCGCTCGGCGCGCCGGTCTCGCGGCTGGAGCTGAAGGACCGGAAGGTCATCGACAAGAAGACCAAGAAGTCGGTGCCTCTCGCCGCCATCGTGGTGGGCTACCAGTTCCCCGACGGCCACACCATCGGCGGCCCGGTGGCGACCTCGGCGCATCACGTGCCCGACGGCCTGCTCTTCTTGCACCCGGAGACGAGCCAATGCTCGAAGCCGGTGGCCAAGTGGACCTTCGGCGCGCAGGGTGTGGAGCTGACCGTCGATCCGGAGACTGGCAACTTGCGCATCGAGCGGTTGGTCGCCTGCTATGACGTCGGCAAGGTCGTCAACCCCGGCCTCATCAAGGGCCAGACCTTCGGCGGCATCGTGCAGGGCGTGGGCACCGGGGTCATGGAGGAGCTGGTCATCGACGGCAAGGATGGCCGGCCGCGCAACGCCTCGCTGATGGATTACAAGATCCCGACCGCGCTCGACATCCCCGACAAGATGGAGGCGTTCTACGTCGAGACCCCGCAGCTCGACGGTCCGCTGGGGGCGCGGGGCATCGGCGAGCACACGATGATCCCGACCCCGGCGGCCATCGCCAACGCGCTCTACGACGCCTGCGGCATCCGCATCGACTCGATGCCGATCACCGCCGAGAAGGTGCTCAAGGCGCTCAAGGAGAAGCAGCGGAGGGAGAAGGAAGGCGAGGATGTCCAGCCCGCTGCGGCTTCGGTCGCGAAGGTTCGACCGCCGGCTCGTGCAACCCGGCGTGAAGCTGGCCGTGAGCGTCCAGGCGGTGTTCGCGCACGCCGCGGTCGCGCGAAGTAGCGAAGAGGGCAGGCTGCTGACCCTCCTGCATCCCTCGCGAGGCCTCGTCCCCTTCGGTGTCGTCGTCGACTGGGGCGAGGCCCGTCTCTCCACCAACGACACCCTGATCCTCGCCGAGCGCACCCTGTGCCTCGGCGAGGATCGCCTCGTCGAGCTCGAGGGCGAAGGCTTGGACCTGATGGTTCGGCCTTCGCCCGTTTCGTGGGCCTCGCTGCGCACGCAGCTCGAAGCGCTGCGACTGCGGCCGCGGACGCGCGAGCTGCTCGGCGCCGGTTCAGACGATCTGATCGTCCGAACCGCAGCGAAGCGGCTCGACGCCCTCATCGACGCCCTGACCGTTGGCGCGGGGGCTCGCGAGAGCGGGGCGGGTGCGAGCGAGCGGCGAGCACCGCGCGAAGGAAGGATGAAGCTCCCGCTTGGTCATCTCGACGTCAGCTCGGCGGAGCTGGAGCCGGGCCCTTCCTACCCGGCGGAGCTGGAGCTCCGCCCTCCAGGCGCGCTGCTCCTCCCGCCACTCATCGCCGCCCTCGTCGGCCTCGGCCCCGGCTCGACGCCGACCGGCGACGACCTGCTCACCGGCCTGGCCGCTTGCCTGCTTCGTCTTGGACCGGCCTTTGTCCTGCCGAAAACCTCCTCGGAGGCCTTCCTCGCAGCCCTGAAAACCTTGCCGCATGGTAGGACTACCGCCACCGCCGCCGAGATGCTCCGGCACGCAGCCGATGGAGCCTTCCCGGAGGTCCTCGTCGAATTCGTAACTCGGCTCGGAAACGAGCAAACAAAACCGGAAGCGCTGCAGAGAGCGGCCGATGCCTTGGCCGAGCTGGGCGCGCAGACCGGAACCGACATGCTCGCAGGGGTCTTGAAGCTGGCCCGGCGAGCCTCGAGCAACCACGGAGGGTTGTCGTGACCGAAAAGATCGTGGTGCGGAAAGGCACCTATCACGACTCCGCCTTCCTGATGCGGGTGACCCGGGAGTTGAAGGGCCTGCCCGCCATCCAGGACGCGGTCGTCTTGATGGGAACCGAGATGAACCAGGAGCTGCTCGCGGACGCGGGCTTCAAGGGCCCCGAGCTCCAGGGCGTGACTCCGATGGACATGGTGATCGCCATCCGCGCCGACAGCGCCGAGGCCATCGCCGACGCAGAGAAGGCGCTCGCCAAGCTGCTCGAGGGCGGTGGCAAGAGCGGCCGTGCGGCCGACAAGGGTCCGCGCGACCTCGCCGGCGCGCTCGCCGGCTGGCCCGAGGCGAACCTCGTCTCGGTCTCGGTCCCGGGCGCCTACGCGGGGTTTGTCACCCGCCGCGCGCTCGACGCGGGCAAGCACGTCTTCCTCTTCTCGAACAACGTGCCGCTCGAGGAGGAGATCGTCTTCAAGAAGCGCGCGCGCGAGCTCGGCCTGCTGGTGATGGGCCCGGACTGCGGCACCGCGATCATCGCCGGCGTCGGGCTCGGGTTCGCCAACCGCGTGCCCCGCGGCCGCATCGGCATCGTCGGCGCCTCGGGCACCGGCATGCAGGACGTGAGCTGCACCATCGCCCACTGCGGCGAGGGCATCTCCCACGCCATCGGCACCGGCGGCCGCGACCTCTCCAAGGAGCTCGACGGGGCGATGACCGAGTTCGGCGCGCGGCTGCTCGCCGACGATCCCGACACCAAGGTCATCTGCCTGCTCGCCAAGCACCCGGCCGACGAGGTCGCCGACCGCATCCACGGCGTGCTCAAGAGCCTGGGCAAGCCCGCGGTCGTGCGCTGGCTCGGCAAGCCC
>DHSB01000007.1:0-2384 GCA_002408385.1 Myxococcales bacterium UBA5297 | reverse complement strand
CGCTGGCTCGGCAAGCCCGCGCGGCCCCACGCCGACGGCGTCTTCTACGCCTCGACGCTCGACGAGGCCGCCTACGCCTCGGTCGCGCTCGCCCGCGGCCAGTCGCCGCAGGCCGACGCGATCGCGGTCGATCCAGACGGCAAGGCGAAGGAGCTGCTCGGCGGCAAGAAGCTCGAGGGCCGCTTGGTCGGCCTCTTCAGCGGCGGCTCGCTCGCCGGCGAGGCGGGCCTCATCCTGCAGAAGGCGGGGATAGCGACGCACGAGCCCGAGACCCCGATGAAGGCGAGCGGCCCGGTCGAGTTCCTCGGCCACCTGGTCATCGACACGGGTGAGGACTTCTACACCGTCGGCAAGCCGCACCCGATGGTCGACCAGACCGTGCGCTGCGAGCTGATCCGCAAGGCGGGCGCGGACCTGTCGGTCGGTCTGCTCGTCCTCGACCTGGTCCTCGGCGACGGCTCGCACGCGGACCCCGCGCCCGAGCTGGCGGCGGCGGTCGCCGAGGCCCGCAAGGCCCGCGGTGACAAGCCGCTCGTCGTCCTCGCCTCGATCACCGGCACCGATGTCGACCCGCAGAACGCCTCGCGCCAGCGCGCGGCGCTCGAAGCGGCCGGGATCGCGGTGCAGCCCACGGCCGCGAGCGCTGCGTCGCTCGCCGCGGCCCTGCTCAAGACCCTCTGAAAGGAGCGCGCCATGAAACTCGAAAAGGCCAAGGAACTGCTCAAGGGCCCGCTCAACGTCGTGGGGCTGGGCCTCGACAACATCGTCGAGGGCGCCAAGGCGGCCGGCTCGACCGTCCTCGACGTTCCGTTCAAGCCGCCCGCCGGCGGCGACCCGAAGCGCATCGGCTTCCTCGATGAGCTGCACGCCGAGCCGCTCGCCTCGAAGATCGACAAGGCCAACCAGGAGGCGCTCTCACGCTTCTTCGGCAGCCAGCCGAACCTGGTCGGCGTGGGCATCGCCCGCGAGGTCGTCCCCGGGATGACCGACGGCCTCTTCCTGCACGCCGGCCCGCCGCTGACCTGGGAGAAGGCCTCCGGCCCGATGCGCGGGGCGATCATCGGCGGCATCCTGCTCGAAGGGCTCGCCAAGACGCCCGAGGAGGCCGAGAAGCTCGCTGCGAGCGGCGGCGTGCGGCTCGAGCCCTGCCACCACCACCACGCGGTCGGCCCGATGGCCGGGGTGATGACCCCGTCGATGCCGGTCTGGATCGTCGAGGACAAGGGTGGCAAGAACGCTGGCAACCGCACCTTCTGCACGCTCAACGAAGGCCTGGGCAAGGTGCTGCGCTACGGCGCCTTCAGCGAAGAGGTGATCGTCCGGCTGCGCTTCATGGCCGACACGCTCGCGCCGATGCTCGCCAAGGCGCTCGAGGTGCGCGGTCCGATCGACCTGAAGCTGCTGATGGCGCAGGCGCTGCAGATGGGCGACGAGGGCCACAACCGCAACCGCGCCGGCACCTCGCTGCTGTTCCGCGAGCTCGCCCCGGCGATGGTCAAGGCGGTCGGCGATTCGGAGAAGGTCGCCAAGGTCCTCACCTTCATCAACAGCAACGACCACTTCATCCTCAACCTCACGATGCCGATGGCCAAGTGCATGCTGATGGCGGCCGAGGGTGTGCCTTACGCCTCGATGCTCAGCGTCATGGCGCGCAACGGCACCGAGTTCGGCATCCAGGTGGCGAGCATGCCGGGCAAGTGGTTCACCGGCCCCGCGCAGATCGTCCGCGGCCTCTACTTCCCGGGCTACGACGAGTCACACGCCAACCCGGACATCGGCGACTCGGCGATCACCGAGACCTCGGGAATCGGCGCCTTCTGCATGGCCGCGGCGCCGGCCATCGTGCAGTTCGTCGGTGGCTCGGTCGACCTCGCGCTGACCACCAGCCGCGAGATGGCGCGCATCACCTTGGGCCGCAACCCCATCTTCACCATCCCCGCGCTCGACTTCCTCGGCGCTCCGACCGGTATCGACCTGCGCAAGGTGGTGGAGCTCAACCTGCTGCCGACCATCAACACCGGAGTCGCGCACAAGGACGCCGGCATCGGGCAGGTGGGCGCGGGCTTGGTCAACCCGCCGTGGGAGTGCTTCCACGGCGCCCTCGAGGCCTTCGTCGAGCACTGCAGGAATCAGTAAGGCGAACCCGCGCGCGCGGCCCCGCTGGTTTGAGAGCGGGGCCGGCGCGGCGTGTCATCGATCGAAGCAACTATCAAGCAAGGAGAGCAGCAGATGAAGCCCATCGACCTGTCCATTCCCCTCGGCGTCGGCACCCCGGCCTGGCCCACCTACGAGCCGCTGCAGATGAAGTACTTCAAGCGCCTCGCTCCCAACGGCGCCAACGGTCAGCTCCTGACGCACTCCAACCACGTCGGCACGCACCTCGA
>DHSB01000244.1:31733-40486 GCA_002408385.1 Myxococcales bacterium UBA5297 | reverse complement strand
CGGAGTTGACGCGGTCGAGGTAGCCCATCTTGAACTGGTCGGTCTGCCCGAGATCGACTCCTGAGCCGGTCATCACCTCCATCGCCTCCTTCACCGCGCGGGCGCCAGCCTGGTAGTCGTTTCCGTGATCGGTCTGCTGCCGGAACATCAACTCGCCAATGCGGTAGTAGGCCTGGTTGCGGCTCGTGCCGACCGGATTGGCGCGACTGTCGCCGAGCGCCCAGTCGTCGGTCAGCAGAGCAAGGCCGCGGTCGTCTCCGCTGCCGCAGCCGCTGATGTTCGGCCCCAGCCCGCAGATCTGCAGGTTGCGGATCGAGCGCGGGAAGAGACTATTCTCGATGAACTCCTGGTGCGCACGCTCGGGGATGAAGTGGTTGACTAGCGAGATGCGTGCCCGACAGCGCACCAGCCCGTCGTTGTGCAGCGGGCCGATGTATCCGCTCCTGTCGCCCCCGCCGCCACCGGCGTCATAGGAGATGGTGACGAGCGCCTCGGGCGCCTCGGGCGCCAGCTCACAGTCGAGCTGCTGGAGCTCGGCACTGGTGATCGGCCCCTTCCAGCCGCGCCCGCCGCGTGGGCTGAAGCTGTCGAAGTCGGCCAGCGCCGCCCGCGCGCTGGCCTCCGACCGGCTCATCGCCTGGGCGTACAGCGACCGGTGCCCGCCGCTCGGAAAGGAGTGAAGTCGATAGGCGGTCGTGTCCCAGGCGGCAGCGATCTCGGCCTCCTGAGCCTTGATGGCCATCATGAACGCCTCGCCGGCGTACATCGAATAGAGCGCGATGGGCACCAGCAGCAGCGTCGAGAGCGCATACTCGGCAACCGCCGCGCCCTCTTCGCCTTTGTGCTTCCGCTTGGTCATCGAGCAACCCTGGGAATCAGTAGTTGAGCACCGCTTCGCCGACCTGCCGAAGGACGCGAGCCGAAGAGTGCCCTTCGAGCGCGGCCTGCGCGTCCGAAAAGCGAATCGGATGAGCCTTGGCCCTCCAGAACGGATTCCAGAGCGTCGGCGGCTCCCGCCAGTTCTCGCCCGAGCCGTTGTCGGGCCGGTGGTAGTAGACCAGCGCGCCGCCGATGGCGACCATCGGCTCGGTCTGCGAGAGGGTCGAGAAGCGTACCGGCAGCGGCAGGCTCGCCTCGAAATCGAAGTCCCAGACCTGGCGTCGGTTGACGTCCTTGCTGAGCGCGGCGATGACGTGCGGCTGCATGAACAGGTTGGCCTCGGCGTTCACCGAGGTCGGGTCGTAGCGCATGAAACCGAGCGCGATGCCGCAGTTCCAGATGGGCCAGAGGCCGTTGTAGACGCGCTCGCCCGGGTCCTTCCAAACGGTCCACTCGCTCTCCGGCAGCAGGTCGCAGCCGCCCAGCGAGTGCCCGGAGCCATTGTCGCCGTCGTCCCAGGTCGGGAAGACGTAGACCTTCGCACCGGCCTTGCCTGAGAGCGCCTCCTGTACCGAGGTGGTGTGGCTCTCGGGCATGTCCTCGTGGAGGACCTTGCCGGCGTAGCTGTGGAAGCCGTGATGGTTGGCATACCAGGGCAGGTAGACCTGGATGGTGCCGAGGTTGAGGCGAAAGCCGGTGTGGTTGAACTCGGGGTTGTTCGGATCGGAGTAGATGCCGTTCTCCTGCCCGCTCGCACTCGCGCTGGCCGAGCATCCGGTACATTGCCAACTCGCGCTGGTGCGGCCCTGGTCCTTGGCGCCGGCGCCCATGAAGCCGCCGAAACGGTTGTGGTCGAGGGCGCGGCGATCATTTCGCGTCCCCGGCAGGTTGATCTCGTTGCGCAGCATCCGCAGGTCACCGAAGCCGACGCCGTAGTTGAGCTCGGTGATCGTCAGGGAGTTGCCCTCGTTGAAGAACGAGCTGGAGGTCGAATCGCCGACCGAGGAGGCGATCTCGCGCGCCTGCTGCTCGAGCCGCCGGATGTTCGCGCTTCGGTAGAAGCCCCGCTCGTGCAGCCAGGTCGGATAGCGCGTCCCGGCGAGCACCTCGGCGAAGTCCTCATACGTCGGCCATCGGTTGACCGGGCCGCTTTTCCCCTTGCCGGCCATCAGCGCCGACTCGTTGCGCTGGCCCACGCGCTCGGGGCCGAAGGCTTGGATCTGGGGATCGGTGAGTTGGGCGAGGGCGACCGCAAGCTTCTGCCCCTGGATCTTGTCCTCGACAAGATCGCGGTGGATCACGTGCTGCTGATTGCGGATGGTCGAGGCGATCTTGAGGTGTGTACGGCTCGCCTTCGCCATCGCGTCGTCGATGTTCGAGATCTCGTTGGAGTGCCGCCAGACGAGCAGCCTCCACCAGTTGCGGGTCCCGGGCGGCATAAAGGCGTCGGCCATCCGGTCGAACTCATCCTTATAGAGACGGGCAACCCTGTGCGCGGGCCCGACCGCGCCACAGGCATCGTGGCACCGGTTCCACGGCCGCGCGCACTTGGCGGCGAGGCTCACGGCGATCCTGTCGTAGTGCTCGGAGGTGTCCTTGACCGCGTGCATCAGCCAGCTCAGGTAGCTCTGATGCGAATGGATCGACAGGATGCTCACGTAGTGGCTGATAAGCGCCCGGTTGCTCCATGCGTAGAAGTTCATCGCCCGCGCCTCGGCGACGGCGAGCGAGTAGGCTGCCGCGTCGGCGGTCGCCTGCAGCTTGACCTTCTCGCGGGTGCGGTAGCCGGTGGCGAAGGTGACCATCACCACGAGGGTGATGACCAGCGCCATCAGCGCGGTGATGACCAGCGCCTGGCCGCGCGGTTTGCGCCGCCGCCGGTCTCTTTGGAGCGACTTTAGAGACATGAGCCAGAGCTCCTGGTGCCGGGGAGCGGATCGCTCATCATTCGCAGGGTCCACGAAGTAACAACCGGAAGCGAAAACAGGCCACGGTCGGCGCTGCTGGCGACAAGCCTGCCATGCGGGTTGATGCCGACCCTCTCGACGTTATAGGTGCGGCCGAGGACCGCGGGATCCTGGACCCGAGTCGAATGCCCCGCGAAGTTTTGAGCCAGCCAGGCCTGGCTGATGAAGTAGTTCACGAACGGGATGCGCAGCTCGTAGAAGTAGGTCAACCGGACGCGCACCCTCATCGGGTCCTCGCCCGGCTCGAGCGGAGTGTCGAAGGGCTTTACGGGGTTTTCGAGCACGTAGTCGATCTTCAGGTGCGGATTGCCGACCCGGTTCTGATTGGGCCGGCGCTTGAGGACCTGATGCAGCGTGGAGATGTAGGCCTCCTCGACGCTGCCGCTGGTGCTTCCGGACGGAATCGTCGGGGCCAGGGCAACCAGCGCGGCGTTCCTCATTCGGCCACAGTCGAGCCGATAGACGCTGGCGGCACGGGCGGTCTTGAAGGCCGCATACTCGGCGACGATGCGCGCTTGGTAGGCGATGGCGATCTGGAGCACGCCAAGCAGCGCAAAGACGAGCCCAGGCACGACCAAGGCGGTCTCGACGGCGGCCTGTCCATCTTGAGGCCCGCAAGCGGCTCTGAGCGAGCGTAAGCGCATGATTTTTCCGTTCCACCAATTGCTGCACCGCGGCATCGGTCGACTGGCCGTATGAGGCGAGGCAACAAAAAGGGCAGCGCGAAAGGCTACCCTAACCCGGCCGATCCACTTCGGCTGGCAGCCAGCCGCTCGACCGTTGGGCCGCTCGGAAGGTTGTCGGCCGGTCGTGAATCGCGACCTTGGAAGGCAAACCCGGCTTGGCGGGCTCAGCCGCCCGAAGGTCTCCCTCTCCGTCGCAAGGCCAGCAGCGCCCATCCTAAGACCAGGAGAAGCGCCCGCCGCCTCCGTCGTGGAGCAGCCGCATCCACCGTGCGCCTCGGCGACGGCGGGGGCCGCGGCGGGCGTTGCGCCATCCCGCGCGCCCGCATCGAGCCCCTGCCCGCTATCGGGCCCGCCGGCACCATCCACAGCCGGCGACCCGGTATCCGGCCTCGGGGTCGAATCGCAGGCGTCCCCTTCCCCATCGCCGTCGGCGTCCGCCTGGTCCGGATTGGCCACCGCAGGGCAGTTGTCCTGCAGGTCGGGGACGCCGTCCCCGTCGTCGTCCGCATCGCAGGCGTCGCCTGCCCGGCGGCGTCGAGGTCGGCCTGGTCGGGGTTCGCGCGCGCAGGACAGTTGTCCTGAGCATCGGCAATCCCGTCTCCGTCTGCACCCTCGAGCAAAGCGGCCCGGCGTCGGCCGACGTCGGAGGAAGAAGCGGTCCGCAGGTTGTAGATGCAGCCGTAGCTGCAGCCATTGCACTCGTAGGGCCAGAGGTGTTGCCCCAACCTCCGTGCGGTCCACGGGGTGAGCGCTTCAGGTAACGGGCGGCCCCGCAAGCGGTGGCTGCGGAGCCCGGCCGCTATTTTCCGGCGGTAGCGAGAAGGCTTTGCGCCTTGGGCGACAGCCACACTCCGGGCGCGGCGCCGGGCTTCGCCTCTCGAGCGAGGGCGCGGTGCACCAGCACAAACTGCGGCCATTCGCTGGCTCGATCGGCCGGACAGCCATCGGTAAGCACGAGGTGGTTGGGCAGGGCGAGCCGCAGTTGCTGCTGCAATCCGAAGTCCCCCGGCGGAGTCTCCTGGCCGGTGAAGACGAAGAGCGAGGCCTCGGGGTGCCTCGCCTTCAGGTCGGCGAAGCGGGCCAGGCCCGAGGTCCTGACCGAGCCGGCCAGCGACAGCCACGCGTTGGTCGCCACCAGCGCGACCGCGCCGGCCGCAAGCAGCCCGCGCGCGACCCGGCACCGAGCGGCGCTGCGGGTCAGCCGCGCCCCGGCGGCCACGAACAACAGCGCGACGCAGAAGGGCACGTGCACCATGCGCTCGAAGTACGTCCAGTCGTTCTTCCAGGCCGCAGGGAGACCGCACAGGACCAGGGCGAGACCCGCCAGCCCGCCCATGCGTGCAGCCGGCGAGGAACCGGCGGCGCTGCGGACCACGGCCCGCGCGGCGAAAGCGGCGCCCAGCAGCAAGGTTGCGATTACCGGCGCCCAGCGCAGCGGACTGGTCTCGAGCGCGCCGGCGGGCCATCCCGAAGCGACCGCCGAAAGAGGATGTGCGGCCAGGTAGCGCAGCATCCCGTAGAGGCTGCCGGAGCGCTTGGCGAGGGAATGGGGTGCGCCCGTCAACACGAGCTGGACCCAGTCGAGGCTCTCGCCCGGGTCGGACGCCACCACCCAGGCGCCCCAGAGGGCCACCGGGACCACACATCCGGCCAGCAGTGCCGCGAGCCGACCGGCCCGGGCGCGCGGGGCTCCGGCAGTGACGGCAACCCCGAAGACCACGACGGGCGCCCAGACGACGAACGAGTAATTGAGCAGAAAGACGCTGCCCAGGCAGGCTCCGAGGAGCGCGGCACGCCGCGCGCTCGAACGCCCCGTGTCGAGCAGCAGGTAGAACAGCACCGGGATGGCCGCCGCCGACAGGCAGTCGTCCTCGAGCGTCCGGATCAGGAAGAGGCTGGCCGGGCTGACTATCCAAATCGCGAGCGCGAGCCCCGCCGAAACCCGGCTCGCCCGCAGGGTTTGGAAGAGGAGGGCGGCCGCGAAGGCACCCGCTCCGAGGCAAAGCGCATGACAGACTCGCACCGCCTCCAGAGGCGAGGCCCCGAAGACCGAGAGGACAGCCGCGAAGACGGCGTAGAAGGGCACCAGCGCCAGGTGGGCGGTATAGCCGCAAGTCGCCAGGCTGCCTGCCGCTCCGCATCCCTGGGCCAAGCCCGGCAGATGCAAGGCGTTGTCGTAGTCGATCCCCAGCATGAGCGCCGGCCCCGAGAGCGCGTACGCGAGCATGGCGACAGCAACGCCGGAGACCCCTGCGAGGCGTCGAGAGACGGCCTCGTCGTCGCGGCTGATCGGCACGACCGGCCCCTGCTGTTCGGTCAGCGGCAAAGCCTGCATGGCGGGAAAGCTAACACACGCGCGCGGGCGGGCCCGGTTGGCACTCACCTCGTTTACCGGGTGCGTGGTGAGCTCCAACCCCTCCTCTCGGCTGCGTTCAGACCCGCCCAGAAGCCTTGCCACGCGGCGAAAGGCGGGCTCGCGGCGCTGGCGAAGCGGCCGGAGACCCGGCACGAGCGTCCTCCTCGCTCAGCGAGGCGCGACCATCGGCAGCGGCGCCGGCAGGCAACGAGCGAGACCGTCGTGGTGGAGCGCCCAGCTTGCGCCCGGAGCGAGGCGCAACCAATCAAGCCAAAAGCAGCCCGCATTCCCCAATTCAGCGCGCACTCTTGCTGTCGCTAACTACCCTGAGCTCTCACGCTGGTCGCCTCGACGCGGCTATGGCTCGTACGAAGTCTGGAGCCCTGGACCTGACGCCCTCGGCCTTCAGCCAGTGGGTCGAGTAGGCGCGGGGAAGAGCGAGCGAGGGACGCTCACCACCGGCGAGAAGGCAAAGCTGGCGCGTCTCGAAAGGAGCACTTCGTCCCGCCCCTCGGCGCCATGCGCTTCTTCGCGGACTTCGTCCACGAGGGCGGAAGGCCATCTCGGTGTCCGATTCTTAGAACCGACTGGGGCAGGGGGGCGATCTGTTTCCTAGAGATTTCGCAGAGATGCGTTACCACCCTACGGCCGCCGCATGAACTCTGAAGCCCACCAATGCCGGGTGGCGTTTCAGGGAGGTGCGTAGAGGATAAAAGTTGTGCGGGCTTGACGGCAGGTCCACGTTCACGGAACGAAGATCTTTGCCTTCAGCGACAGCAGCTTCTGGTAAGGGAATTTGTGCCGACCGACGCGCTGAAGCTCTCTCGCTTCGGCCCAAGAGCCTTGGGAAGAAACATGGTCAGCCTGGGTGATAACAGCGTTTCGCGGCTTCGGTTCGAGACGCTCCTGAAGCGCCGCGAGAGACGGTCAGCGTTCGGAATGCCCGATGTCCGGGGCGGCACCGCGATAGCCCATCGGATCGGAAAAGTCCGGGACCATCGTCGCCAAAGGCGAAATGACCGCGGTGCCTGCGTCGCGGTATGCGGGGGAGGTAACCGTGTTGGCCGCATCGAGCTGAGGATCGCTCGTCACGCTGTGCGAGCCCTGGGGAGCCAAGCTCCACCAGCCATTGTGGGACAAGGCGTGTACGTGCGAGCCGCGAATCGGCGATACCGATACCCGGCCGCCGACGAAGAGGTTGTTGCGCAGGTAGATGTCATAGGTGTCGGCGAAGTAGCCGGTGGTGAGCTGTCCGGGTATCGCCGGGCTCGAGGGCCTCGCGCTTCCGAAGTTGAGGACGCTGTCGACAAAGGTGTTGTTGAAGATCAACCACGTGTTCTGAGGGTCGTCCACCCCGTGGTCGTTGTTGTTGCTTTGGTAGATGCTCGTGCTACCTGCCACGGTTCCCACGAATAGATTGCGGTAGATCCAATACGTAAGGTGGTGAGAGGGCGAGCCAGTATATGGATTGGTAGTCCCCTCGTCTTCGTTGCAGTTATTGATCATCTTCTGGTTTCTGAAGCGGCAATTGCGGACTGTGATGTTGCCCCGCCGGATGCTCAGAGACCAGCCGTTGGCGTTGTCGCCGAACTCCACGCCGTCGAACAGGTGCCCGTGGCCTCCAGAAGGATAGACCCCGTGCACCCCGTAGCCGGGGTTCCTTCTGCCGGTGTCTTTGATCGAGCCGCGGATAAATGTGAAGCGGTCGCCTGCTTCGTCTCCCAGGAGCACTCCATTCTGGTCCATGCCGCGGATGTCGCTGTCTACGAAGGTAAGATCGCTATCCCTGGGGGTGTAGGCGACGACGCCTTCGGTGGCGTCATGGATGTAAAGCCGCTCGAACCTGACGAATTGGACCCGACCCGCCGAGGTGCTGCGGGCGGTCACCACGTTCGGGTATTGTGCGGTCCCGCTCGCCTCGAAGTTGCGAAATACCAAGTGCTCGGCGTTGGTCAGAGCGATGCCTCTGATTCGCGCGCGGCCATCGAAGGGCCCGTCGCCAACGAAGACAATGGGCGCTGCGCTCGTGCCACGGCCCGGGTTGCCAATGGGTTGGTCATCGATGGTTCCCGAGAAGTGCACTACATCGCCGGGGCTGAAGGTGATGGAGTTGACTTTGGCCATCGTCTTCCAGGCACGACCGAGCGCTAATCCGTCGTTCTGGTCGTTACCGGTCGAGGAGCTCACGTAATATTCGGTGCCGATCACTTGGGCGTTGGCCACCCCGACGTTGATCGCGACCGAGGCAGATCGACCATCGAGATCGAAAGCTTTCGCCTCGAGGACGTAGGTTCCGTTCGCAGACTGGGTGGTATCCCAGAGGCAGGAGTATGGGGCGCTCCTTTCCGTATTCAGCAGTGCGCCGTCGAGACGAAACTCGACCCGGTCCACACCGGCGCTCGCGGTCACGAGCGCCTCGCAGTTGGCGTTGGGCTCATTGAGCAAGCCGGAGACGGTCTGTCCTTCGACGGGGGTACGCCAAATCACCTCGAGATCAGCTCGCTCGACCACCACGATGACCGAGGTGGTGGCCGTTCGCCCGAGCTCGTCGTAGGCCACAGCCGTCAGCTCATGAGCGCCGAGTGATGCGCTCGTGGTGTCCCATCGGCAGGTGAAGGGGGCGGCGGTGTCCGTGCCGAGGGCGGAGCCGTCGAGAAGGAACATGACTTGGGCGATCCCGGCGGCGCCTGTGGCCTCTACTGTGCACGCTTGGTCCTCAAGAACGCCTGAGACCGTGGCACCTTGGGATGGCTGTAGCCAGGCCACCTGTGGCCCTGGCAGATCTCCGGCGTCGGTCTCGCCAGCGTCGTCCGGCTCTGCGCCAGCGTCGTTCAGCTCTTCAGCGCCGGCGTCGTCCGGCTCTGC
>DHSB01000244.1:30716-31552 GCA_002408385.1 Myxococcales bacterium UBA5297 | reverse complement strand
CGCCGGCGTCGTCCGGCTCTGCGGCGCCGGCATCGGGCCGTCCCTCGAAATCTCCGCCCAGCGGCATCGTGGTAGGGCCGCATGCGAGCAGCCAGATTGTTGCCGTGAGGAGAGGAAAGAATGTGCGAGAGAACATTCGAGGGCTCCTTGCTTCGTCCTTAAGGACTTGATGGCCGAGGCGCCTGGAAAGACAGCAATCCACATTCGATATCGCTTGAGCAAGTCGAAAACCTCGGGCGGCGGTCTTGGGCAGACGAAAGGCCTCGGAAGTCGTTTGGGGCCTCGATAAAGCTTGGACGGCGGCCCGATTCGCGGGGCGATTGAGGTAAAATGCGCAGCTCGCTTCGCAGCGTGGCACGATGAGTACGCACCTCCGCGACGGCGGCCGTGTTGTCGGTACCGGTCGCGCAGGCCCGCAATTCGTGCACGCACTGCAAGTGCTCGAGATGTCACCGCTTCGAGCTCCTACCAAAGTGGCAGAGTAGCCCAAGCTTCGGTCGCCCGTTGCGCACCGAGCCACTCCACGAAAAGAAACGTCGGAGCCCTTGCAGGACTTGGACCATCAGCCAGAGGCGGAAATGGAGGTGCTCTCGAGAATCTCGCTGGTGAATGCGCTCGTTTCCTAGGCCGGTGCTCAAAGAGGACCTGCTCCTTGTCGGCAACGAGTGCGAGCTCCAGAGCTCGTGCGGCGGCCGTAGCGTGGTCACGCATCTCTACCGAAATCTCTAGGAGAGTCAGGCGCCCCCTGCCCTAGTCGGTTTGGGGAATCCTCGAGTCAGACACCGAGATGGCCTTCCGCGGGGCCTCGACTCCGAGGCTCCCGCCGGTCGCCTCTA
>DHSB01000244.1:0-30587 GCA_002408385.1 Myxococcales bacterium UBA5297 | reverse complement strand
GAGGCTCCCGCTGGTCGCCTCTACGCTCGGCATGACCGTGCGCGGCGGCCTCGCCCCAAATCACTCGAAGAGACTCGCACGAACTCAGGGGCTCGTTCGCGCCGGGGCGCGAACAGATGCGTCAATACGATCCGACGCCCGCTTCGTCGCGCCCGCCACCGCGGATGCCAGGAGCCGCGGGCATTCATTGCGGTCTATCCGAATCAGGCAAGCACGCCTTTTTCTTGGTCGGATTTCGCCCGGGCTGCCTTCCGCAGGGACATTCTCGCTGTGCGCTCGACGACGTGACGAGCCACCCCAAGGGCAGGATCGGCAACGAGGGTCCCGTTCGCGACAGCCCGACGCAGCACCTCTATGGAACGGCTGCGAATGCGAGGAGAGCGAAGCGGTGCCTGGGCGCTGCCGCGATTACGATTCCGCCACTCCTGAGACCTCGATGGTCAGACCTGGCCTGCGAGCGGATGTGCCTGCATCGCGGTGACGGGCGGATCTTGATTGAAGCGATGGGTGTGACCGCAGCCGATGGTTGGCAGGGCCACGGCCGCCAGGCCGGCGAGCCTGAAAGCAAAGACGCGCATCTGCACTCCCTCCTATGCGAGCTGTGGCCTGCGGCGCTAGGTAGGAGGAGCCAGCGCCTTGTGCAGGGTTGACCGAAGCGCCCCAGGGCTTCGCTGGCTTCACGGGTGGCTTTCTGCCCAATCAACGAAAGCCGCCCGACTGGCTCCGGCTCAGAAGAACAGGTCGCGCGTTCCCGCCTCAATCTGCGCGAGCCGCTCGACGAGCTGGCTCTTCATCGGACCGTCCTCGATCTTCGCCAGCTCGGCCGCCAGGAGGTGCTCGCCCTTCGCCTTCACCTCGGGCGAGGCGTAGTCGGTCAGGTACTCCTTGAGCGTGAGCAGCGCGTTCGGCGTACAGAAGCGCTTGATGAAGCCCGGGATGGCGAACTCCATGAAGTGCTCGCCCGTGCGGCCCTTGCGATAGCAAGCCGTGCAGTACGAAGGGATCTCGTTCTGGTCGATGAGCTCGCCGACCACGTCGTCGAGCGGCCGGCTGTCGCCGATCTGGAACTGCTCGCGCCGCAGGTCCTGGACCTCCGAATCGCCCTCGGCATAGCCGCCCAGCTCGATGCGCGTGCCCGCGTCGATCTGCGAGCAGCCGAACTGCAGCAGCTCTCGTCGCAGCTCGGCGGGCTCGCGCGCGGTGAGGATCATCCCGGTGTAGGGGACCGACAGCCGCAGGATGGCTATCAGGCGCTTGAAGTCCTCGTCGCCGAGCTCCCAGCGCCGCTCGAGATCCACGTGGCTGGCGACCTTGAGCCGGGGGAACGAGATGGTGTGGGGACCGACGTTGAAGCGCTCCTCGAGGTGGATGGTGTGGGCGAGCAGCCCCATCGCCTCGAAGCGCCAGTCGTAGAGGCCGAAGAGCGCGCCGATGCCGACGTCGTCGCAGCCGCCTTCCTGGGCGCGGTCGAGGCCGTGGAGCCTCCAGAGGAAGTCCGACTTCGGCCCCCGCGGGTGCATCGCCGCGTAGGTGGGCCGGTGATAGGTCTCCTGGAAGATCTGATAGGTGCCGATGCCGACCTGCTTGAGCGTGCGGTAGCCGGCGACGTCGAGGGGCGCGGCGTTGATGTTCACCCGGCGGATCTCGCCGTGGCCGACCTTGTGCGCGTAGCAGGTGCGCACGCAGTCGGCGATGAATTCCGGCGAGTAGGCGGGATGCTCGCCGAAGACCAGGATGAGGCGCTTGTGCCCCTTGTTTTCGAGCGCCGTCAGGTCGGCGGCGAGGTCGTCGAGGGTCAAGGTCCGGCGGACCGAACCGTCTTTGTTGTCGCAACGGAACCCGCAGTACCGGCAACTGTTGACGCACTTGTTGCCGACGTAGAGCGGCGCGAAGAGCACGATGCGATTGCCGTAGATGGTGCGCTTGAGCGTGCGGGCCGCGTCGAAGATCTCTTCGCGCAGCTCGGGCCCCTCGACCGACAGCAGCGCCGCCATCTCCTCGAGGCTCAGGCGCTGTTTGGCCATCGACTTGGCGAGCACCGAGCGCACCTCGGCTGCATCGGCGGGGGTGCGGTTGAGTAGCTCTTCTATCCGGCCGGCCGGAATGAAATCGGCGAGCCCCTGGCTGTCGGGCTTGATCATCTGCGAGCTCCTGCATTCAGGACGAGGCTTTGCCTCCGTCCGTTCGGGAAACCTTGGCCATCAGCGACTTGACCTGGATTCCCGGGAGCTTTCCGAGCTTGCCGGAGAGGGCGCTCAGCCGTTCGACGGTGGTGTCGAGCACGAGCGTGATGATGTTCACGCCGCGGTGCGGGTAGGGCAGCCCCAGACGCCCGGCGACGCAGTCTCCGAACTGAGTGATCAGCTCATTGACCTTGCCGACGTCGGCGACCTCGTGCTCGACGATGATTGAGACGACCGCGAGTCTCTTCTCCACCGGAATGGCTCCCGTGAATCAGGTGACCTCGTGTCCTCCTGCTAATCGAAGCAAGCGGACACCGCTGGTTTAGCACGCCGCGGGGCGAGCGGCATGGCTTTCGACAGTCGAGAGCCGGCAGCCCGGGCATCGCCCGGAGCCCAAGCGATCGGTCGGCAGGTTGGTAGAGGCGCATGGCCATGCGCCCGTCCAGGAATCGAGCAGAGGTGCGGTCGGTATGAGAGTTCCCCGCGGCCGGCACGAAGGCTGGCCCTCCGAAAACGTACCCCCGCGCAGCAGGCCCGAAGGCCTACGCGGTCAGGCTCGCGTTCTGCGAGCTCGACTGCTCTCGACTTCGCATCAGGTACGCGTACTCATCGATCAGATAGACGGCGTGGGCTTCGACGAGCGAGATGAGCGCCTTGATCTCGTGGGCGGGCGCGCTCAGCATACGGTCGCGACGCCGCGCCCTGTGCTCCTCGAGCTCCTTGAAGCTCAAGAAGGAATCGCGCAGCCGCACAATCGCCTCGCCGCCTCGTGGCGCCTCTTCCTGCACGGCGCGCAGAAGCGTGGTGAGAAGCTTGCCGAAGGTGGCCCCGGGCCAGAGGCTGTCGCCGACCGGTTTGCCGGTGAGGGTCTCGCCAATCCACCGCAGGGACATCAAGGCATCGACCGGCTTGTCCGCCGCGAGCTGACGGCGGGCCTCGGTCATCGTCTCCTCGAGCTCGTGGCGCGACTGCAATACCACCGACGCGGAAAACTCAATCATTCGATCCTCCGGCGGCTCGGACTGCCGACGTGGCGTGTCCTGGATGCATTACCTGAGTTTGTGAAGCGAGGCCAAGCACCCGCCCCGGGTCGCAAGAGCACGAGCAATTCGAGCGCTCAGCCGCCCGCTGCGTATTCATGCAGGAACTCGGCGCAAACTCGGATGACCCCGTCCGCAACGTCGCGATGCGGAACATGCCCCACGCCTGGGAAAAGCTGCGCGCAAGCCGGCCCGGCGACCCCGGCGGTGATCGCGCGCACCTGAGCTTCGGTGCCGTATTCGTCGCGCTCGCCCTGCAACACGAGGACAGGGCAGTGGATGCTGCGCAGCTCCGACTCGATGTTCCAGTCGCGAAACTGCGGCGACAGCCAGGTCTCCAGCCACGCCGAGGCCAGCGCCTCGGCCTTGTCGCCGTGGTAGCGCGCAAGCCGCGCGAGGAGGTCGGTCGCGTGGAGCGCCGCCGCTGCCTCGCGAAGTCCGGCGAGCGTCGGCTCCTCCACGAAGACATGGCCTCCCTCGACGATCACCGCGCGCAGGCCGCGCGCGAACAAGGCGGCAGCCAGCAGCGCGATGGTCGCGCCGTCGCTGTGGCCGAAGAGGACAGCCTCCCCCACGCCTTGGGCTTCGAGCAGCCGCGCGAGCACGGCGGCCTCGTCATGCAGGTAGCACGCGCTGCGTGGCCCCGGCGCGAACGGGTCCGATTCGCCGTGGCCCCGCCGGTCGTAGATGAGCCCGTCGAGGCCGACGGCCTCCGCCATGCGGTCGGGAAAGTCGCGCCAGGTTTCGATGCTGCCCAGCGAATCGTGCAGGAACACCAGCGTGGGCGGCGAAGCGTGCCCCGCCGCCGGCTCGAGGGCCAGACCGTCCGGACGGGTCGCCTGGATCGCTTTCAGGCGCAGGCGAACGCCGGCGGAGACGTAATCGAAGGTGCGAGATTCGGTCGGTTCGCTGTTCATCTGTTCCTGCTCACGGTCCGGTGTTCGAGGTACGGGCGGTCCTTGCGCTGGAAGTCGGCCTGCCGCGATGCGCCCTCCTTCGGCCTTCGTTTTTCGGGTCGATCGCCTCCCTGGAGGCCACAACGACACCTGGGAGCTCGCCGGAGGGCTCGAGGCTATTAAAGCAAGCCTGGAGCCCGCTCGTGCCCTGGAGGCCACGCTGCGGCCCCAGGTGGAAAATGCCTTCATCCCGACACGTTCCTGGCGCAGCCCCCTGCAGCGGGTCCGATGCTGCTAGTACGAACGACTGTAGGCCCAACACTCCCGGCGCAAGGCAAGCCCGGCCGTCCGGCAACAGCGCGCATCCCGATCCGCCAGGCTTTCTTGGACCGATCGCCTCTCTGGAGGCCACAAACGGCTCGAGGAGCTTGCCGGAGGGCTCGAGGCAGCGCCTGGCGCCCGGCCATGCGTGCCGGGGGGCGGACGAAGGGCCGTTCCCAACGCGCTGGCCAGCGGCCGGCTCTGCAGCATCCCGAACACCGATTGCCTCCAGGCTCGCGCGCTCGGCATACTCTTCGCGCTCGCGTCCGCACCAGGCGCCTTCCGAAACGAAAACCACCGCGGGCCTCGCCACGCTTCGAAAATCGGCGTGCGAGCCAAATGGCTTCCGCAACCACCTGGAGAACGATCCATGTCCCGCTCGCCTCGTCGCCTGGCGCTCCTCACCGCGCTGGCGCTCTTTTCCGCTGGCTGCGCCTTCGGCAAGCACATCGACCGGGGCGACGAGGCCTTCGCCAAGGGCCAGTACGACGCCGCGCTCGTCGAGTACCAGGCGGCCCTGAAGCTCAAGCCCGAGTCGGAAGAGGCCGCGGCCAAGGTCTCGCAGACCAAGGAGAAGCTCGTCGCCGAAGCCTGCGCCACGACCCGCGCTCGGCTCGCCCAGGGCGACTATCTGGGCGCCCTCGACGCGACCTCCAAGGCCCTGACACTGCGGCCCGAGGCCGAGCCGACCCGAGCCGCGGTGCGCGAGGTCTCGGACCGCTCGCAGCAGATGGCGATGCAGCTCGCCGACGAGGGCAACCTCGCCTCGGCCCTGTCGCTGCTCGAGTCCATCGCCCGGCTCCTGCCTCCGGAGAGAGACGCGGTCGAGCCGAAGGCCGCCGAGGTGCGCGGGCGCTGGTCGGCCCGACTCGGCGAGCAGGCCGACAGTGCCGAAAAGGCCGGCCGCTCGGCCGAGGCCTACCTGCTGCTGGCGAAGGCCGCGCAGCTCTCGAGCGAGCCGTACGCGAAGCGCCGCGACGCGGCGCGGTCCGCGCTGCTCGAGAGCCGCCGCTTCGCGCTGCAGCCCGAGGGCGTGCTCGGCGAGGCCGAGCGTGCGGTGCTCGCCAGCGTTCTCTCCTCGCAGGTGCCCGTCGGCCTGCACCTGCTCGCCCACGGCGAAAAGTCGGCTCTCCCAGGCGCGACCCTTCGCCTCGCGCTGGCGGCGCCCAAGTTTGCGACCGGCGCCACGCGGCGCCAGGAGAGGGCCACGTATCAGTCGGGCGTCCGCTCGGTGGAAAACCCGTTCTATCGACAGCGCGAGTCTCGCGTCACCGAGGAGGAGCGCCGGCTGGTCGAGTACGAGAACGAGGTGACCCGCCTCGAGAGCGACGTGACGCACTACCAGGCCGCGGTCCACCGCGAAGGCCCGACCCCGAACGTCTCGACCGGCGCCGAACAGAACCTCTACAACGCCCGCAACCGGCTCGAGTCGGCCCGCGGCCGGGTCATCGACCAGCGCTCCCAACTCCAGCACGCGCGCGAGGAGCTGAGGCGCGAGCCCCAATACAACGAGGAGCCGGTCTTCTCCGAGCTCTACTACACCGTGACCGTCCACTCGCTGCAGGGCTCGGCGCTTCTGCAGGCGACGGTCGCCCACGCCGACGGCCGCGCCCCGCTCCAAGTTGCCGAGAACCTCAGCGTCCAAGTCCTCGACGAGGAGCACGCCGAGCAGCCTATCGCCGGCGTCGCCGCTGATCCGCTCGAGCTGCCGCCGCGCGGCAACCTCGTCGCGGACCTGCGCTATCAGGCGGCCGAAAGGGTGAGGCAGTTGGCGCTCGCGAGCTTTGCGGGCCACCGGCAGGCGCTGCTCGAGAAGTCCAGAACCGGCCCCGAGGCCGACCGGCTCGACCTGCTCGCGCTCTTCGCCTTCTCCGACCCGGCCGCCGTCGATCCCTCGGTTGCGATGGAGCTCGCCGGGCGCAGCGGCATCCCCGACGCACTCCAGGTCCTCGCCGCCGTGCCGTAATCCAGCGGCCCCCAAAGCCGGCCGAGTCGAAACCAAGCCGGCCCCCGGGAGGTCGGGCGGCCGGCAGGCCCCAGTCGTCAGACTTCAGGCTTCAGATTCTTTCCAATCTGGTCAGACTCTGCCGGGTAGGTTCCCAATCCCCTCAAGGAAAGCGCGATGGCCATCCGATTCGGCGTCCGCGGCGAATACATCCAGCTCGATCAGCTCTTGAAGGCCACTGGGCTTTGCGACACCGGCGGCATGGCCCACCACGTCGTCGAGGCGGGGGAGGTCCAGGTCGACGGCCAGGTCGAGACGCGAAAGAGAGCCAAGCTGCGACCCGGACAACGGGTCGAGTATGCCGGCGAGTCGGTGGATCTCGTGCCGGACGGGGCGCAACAGCCATGAGCCGATAGGCCGACCCTCCGGCCGGCTCGATTGCCACGTCGCCGCGATACGAAGACCCGATAGGGATAGGGGCGGTTGCCCGCCCCTTCCTGCGAACCGTACGTGCCGTTCGGTCCGTCGATCGCCACGCTGCCGCGGCCGGCACGAAGGCGCCTTCGTGCCGGCGAAGCGACCGGGAGCCGGCCGGCACCTGTTCCCGAAGGCCGACCCTCCGGCGACCGCCGAGAGTCCTTGACGCGGCCGACTGCCGGGGCCGACAAGGTCCAGGTGCTTCGACGGAGCTCGACATGACCGACTCTGGCCTTCCCATCTACCTGGACTACAACGCGACGACGCCCCTCCACCCGACGGTGGTCGACGCGATGCTGCCGTACCTGCGCGAGCACTTCGGCAACCCGTCGAGCGGACACGTCTACGGCCAGCGCGCCAAGGCCGCGGTCGAGCGGGCGCGCGAGCAGGTCGCCGCGTTGCTCGGTTGTCAGCCCGACGAAATCCTCTTCACCTCGGGCGGCACCGAGGCGAACAACCTCGCCATCCGCGGCGTGCTCGAGCTGTCGTCCGGGCGCCGGCACATCGTGACCTCCGCCGTGGAGCACCCGGCGACCGTGCGGCCCTGCGAGCTGCTCGAGCGCGGAGGCGTCGAGGTGACCCGGCTGCCGGTCGGCAGCGACGGACGCGTCGAGGCCGCGACCGCCCAGGCCTTCGTCCGCGGCGACACGGCCCTCGCCACGGTCATGCTCGCCCAGAACGAGACCGGCTCGCTGATGCCTGTCGCGGCGCTTGCCGGCGTCGCCCATGAGCGCGGCACCCTCATCCACACCGACGCGGCGCAGGCCGTCGGCAAGATCCGGACGCGCGTCGATGAGCTCGGCGTCGATCTGTTGTCGATTGCCGGCCACAAGCTCTACGCGCCCAAGGGCGTGGGGGCGCTCTTCGTGCGCCGTGGCGTGCGGCTCGCGCCGGTGCTGGTGGGCGCGGGCCACGAGCGCGGTTTGCGGCCGGGCACCGAGAACGTGGCCTCCATCGCCGGCCTCGGCGCGGCCTGCGAGCTCGCGGCCGCCGACCTCGAAGCGGAGGCGAATCGGCAGCGCGCTCTTCGGGACGTGCTGTGGGACTCGCTGAGCGCGGCGATCCCCGGCCTGCATCTCAACGGCGACGGTCGAGCGTCGGGAGTCGAGGATCGACAACCGCATCCCGACCGCCTGCCGAACACGCTCAACCTCTCCTTCCCCGGCGTTCGCGGGAGCGCGCTGCTCGCAGCGGCACCCGAGGTCGCGGCATCCACCGGATCGGCTTGTCACGGGGGCGCAGAGACGCCCTCGGCGGTGCTGACCGCGATGGGGATCGACGCGGCTACCGCGCTCGGCGCCGTGCGCCTGTCGCTCGGGCGCTTCACCACGCGCGAGCAGATCGACAAGGCGGCGCAGGCCTTGGTGAGTGCCTGGCGCTCGACCCGCGGGATCGGTTGATCGGCGAGAACGCACTCGCAGCACCCTGGTCTTTGCATCGGGTGCACTCTTCGCCTCGCTCCAGCGAGGAAGGAGGCGGAATTGATGCCGGCTCTCTGACCGGCCTTCTGCGGACGTTCCGGTCTTCCGCGGGCGTCCCGGGCGTCAGCTGCGCTGCATCAGGAAGAACACGTACCCGAAGTCGCGCAGGTGGTTGCGGAACATCTCGAACTCCCGGCGCTCGGCGCGCGCCGCTTCCTCGGCGTTGGGATCACCCGGGTGCTCGGCGAGCACCTCGTTCATGTGGCGTTCGAGCGGGCCGACGTACGCGGCCCAGTCCTCGTCGGGCAGCGTGAAGTGGCCGAGCGGCGTGTAGCCGGCCTGGCGGGCCTGCTCGAACTTCTCGTCCACGCTGGCGATCGCCGGGTAGTTGTCCGCCCAGAACTGGCGGACCTCGTCGGGCACCTCGTCCATCGGGCGCAGCCAGGCCGGCTCGGTCGCGGCGAGGACGCCCGGGCCGCGCAGCAGCGGCCGCAGGGTCCGGAGGCCCTGCTCGAAGCCGATGCTGCCGAGCGCGCCCTCGGACCAGATCAGGTCGAAGCTCTCGGGCGAAAGCTCGAGCGCCCGCGCGTCGGCCACCAGCGTCGTGACGCGGTCGCCGAGGCCGCGCTCGGCGATCTTCCGGCGCAGCTCGTCGATGAAGACCGGGTAGCGGTCGACCCCGAGGATGGTCCCGCGGGTCAGGCCCGCGAGCGCCATCGTCGGGGCGCCGCCCCCGCAGCCGACGTCGAGGATGGCGGGCTCGGGCGGCAGCAACGGCTCGATGATGCGAAACGCCTTGGCCGTGGACTCGGTGGAGCCGGGGCCCTGGCGCGGCAGGCCGTGGTGGAACTGCAGGAAGAACTGAAAGGAGCGTTCGCTCAAGACGTACCTCGACCCGCGCCGACGGTGCCGGCGACGGGGTGACGGGTTGTCATTTGGCGCCTGTGGATTCCTGCCTCACCGGGTAGCCCGGTGAGCGGAGAGCCCGCGGCGTCCATTGCCGTTCGGCGCGTCATGGGGCGGCGGGATGCGATGGAGGGCCAGAGGCAAGGCCGGCGCCCCGGCCGCTGAGCGAAGCGCTACTTGGCCACCGGCGCCGCTGCTGCCTGGAGCGCCCAGCGCATCGTCGTGAGCCGGCTGCGTCCGAGCTGCACGGTCAGCGTCAGCGAATCGGTCGACTCGGTAACTACGCCCTGGGTGTCGAAGCAGAACTGCACCGGCCGCTCGACGACCAGGAAGGTCGCGGGGACCTCGCCCTCGACGAAGTGCGCCTGCCTCACCCAGCGCATGCACAGGCCGGTCGACGAATCCTTCGCCGCGCAGGTGATGGTTTCGCCGTCCTGGATCGGCCGGATCTCGGCGCCGTCGACCTCGAAGAAGCTCGGCTCGCCCTGCATCGACCCGAGCGAGGTGAGCTCGGCGTCGCCCACCTGCAGGCGCGCGTTCAGATTCGCCGGGAGGACGGGCACGTTGTCGAGCAGGCGGGTGACGACCGTGAAGCAGGCCTTGTCGGCGTCGAGCGAGGTGAGGCTGCCAGTCTGATCGAAGGCGCTGGCCGGCAGGCTCTTGCCCTCCTTGCCGATAGCGGTGGTGCGCACCGCGCGGTTGGGCGAGACGGCGCCGGTGGCCAAGGGATGGGTGAGGACTGCGTCAGCCCGCGGGTGGCAGGCGAGGCCCAGAAAGAGGAGCGAGGCCATCGCGGCGCAGCGGAAGAAGCTCGATCTCGACGGGCGGAGGGACATGAAGGACCTCGTTTCAGTGAAACAGGCGCGGCAAGCCTAGCGCTTGCCTCAAGCTCGGTCGAATGGTCGTGGATGAAGGGATGGCGGGCACGGCCTTCGGCCTGCCGATTCGAGCTGCGGCTCAGCGAAGCGCCGTCGGATAGTCGAGCGCCCAGCGGGCGTGGTTGCTCGGGAGCGTACGGACGAGCTTCGATCTCGATGCCAACGGCCAGGCCTCGGGGCACGGCCGGCGTGCGGTTGGGCCGCCGATGAGGCGCTGTCACGTGTGACAGCCCGGGCATCGCCCGGAACCCAAGTGATCGGCCCCTGGTTGGTCGGGACGCATGGCAGCGCCCGCGAGGAATCGGGAAGCAGCGCGGGCGGTCTCGGCGGCCGGCACGAAGGCCGGACCTCCGGAAGACCTCTCAGCGCTCGACGAGCCGGAGATCCACCTCGCCGAGGACGTCCTCGTCCCCGATCTGGCCGGCTGGCGGGCGTCACGCCTCTCTGTTCCGAAAGGCCCGTTCCAGACGGTCGCGCCCGACTGGGCCTGCGAAGTCCTCTCACCGTCGACCGTGCGCATCGACCGCGGCACGAAGCTGCGTATCTAGGCGCGCGAGGGCGTCGGCCACGTCTGGCTCGTCGATCCCGCCGTGCGAGCTCTCGGGGTCTTGGAACGCGACGGCGCGACCTGGCGCCTCCTCGGCGTCTGGTCGGGCGACGACCGGGCCAAAGCCGAGCCCTTCGTTGTCGTCGAGGTCGAGCTCGGCCTGCTCTGGCCGTTCGCGCGCTGAAGACTTGTCGAAGAATCCTTCGAGCGACAACCGGTCAGCCCGAGCATAAGCCGAGCTTGCGAGGCCGAGGGGTGACCGGGGCTCAGACTCTTGCCGTCAGAGGCAGTTGCTCGACTCCGCCTCTCTCGTTCCTCGGAAGCAACGCTCGGGGCAAGTGGGGCGCGGGCCGAGGTGAGGAGACCTGAAGCGAAGCGGCAGGCGCCAGCGCGCCGCCCAGTAGCCTGGGCGGCTCACTCTTTCGGCGCCAGCCGGCCGAAGCTCACCGCCAGAGCGTGATTCCGATGAGGCTCTGGAGCGCCGGCGCCGAGGCGGAGAGCGTGCGGATCAGGCTCTCGCCGTAGGTTCCGGCCTGGTCGCGGCCGAAGACCAACACGATCCCGCCCGAGGCGACGAACAGCTCGCGGTAGTCGGGATCGACGGCGATGGCGAGCCCCGGGGAGGCGGCGTCGGCAGGCAGCGGGAGCGTCTGCTCGAGCGTGAGCGCCCCGGCTTCGGACCGCCGGTAGACCGTCACGCTCCTGGTGCCTGCACTGGCGACGAGAAGCTGCTTCGTCACCTCGTCGAACGCGACGCCGGTCGGGCGCGAGAGGTCGGTCAGTCGCCTCAGCGGCGCGACGTCCCCGTCGCCGGTGACCGCGTGAACCGTGACGGTTCCGCCCGTCTCGTTCGCCACGAACAGCTCGCCGTCCACGGCATCGACGGCGACGGCGACCGGCCCGTCGAGCCCCGAGCTCGCGCCGGTGATCTGGCGCAGTGGGGTGACGGCGTCGGAGGCCGCGAGCGGGAAGGCCGCGACCAGGTCCGCGGTCGGGTCGGTGACGAAGAGCTCCCGTCGACCGGCATGGAGAGCGAGGCCGCGCGGCGCGGAGACCGCGCTCGACGAGAAACGGCGCGACTTCACCTCGGTGCCCTGCGCGTCGCGCTCGAACACCGCGATGGCGCCGGGCTCGGTCACAGTAGAGAAGCTGCCCTCGTCGGCGATGAAGAGGGCGCCTGCGATCGCGTCCACGGCGAGCCCGCGCGGCGCGTGGAACGTGCGGAGCGCATCCGAGATCTCGCGGGTGGGAGCGGCGCCACCCTCCGCGTCGCGCGGCCAGACGCCGATGGCCGGCGCGCCGGGGTCGAGGACGATGACCTCGCCGCTGGTCGGCTCGAGCACGATGCCTCGCAGGCTCGATGTCGCGCCGCCAGCATTCAGGATGCGCTTCGGGGGGCTGTTCCGGTTCGCGTTGCGCTCGAACACCGTGACCGCGCCGCCCGTGCCGTTGGCCACCAGCACCTCGTCGTGAGCGCCGTCGATGACGAGCCCGGTCGGCGAGCTGAGCTGCGTCGCCAAGCCGGAGATGACGCGCGTCGGCGCCAAGTCGCCCTCCGCCGAAGCCTGGAACACGAGCAGGGCGTCGGGCTCCTGCACCGCCACCCAGAGCTCGTCGGCGGCTGCGTCGACGGCGATCGCCCGCGGGTTCACCAGCGCAGTGGCGCTGCCTTCCACGACCCGCACCGGGGCGACCTCGCCCGCGGCGCCGCGGGCGTAGACCGTAATGCTCGACGCGTTGAGTACGAAAAGCTCCTCGCCGTCGACCGCGATCGCGCGCGGCCCGACGAGCCGAGTCGTCTCGCCCTGAAGATGCCGCATGGGCTCGGCGTTTCCCGACGCCGAGGTCGCGTAGACGGCGACCGAGTCGTCGGCCTCGTTCGCCACGAACAGCTCGCTGCCATCGACCACAACCGCGGCCGGACCGGCGAGCTTCGTCTCGGGGCCCGCGAGTCGGCGCGACGGCGGGGTGTCCCCCTGGGAACCGGCGGCGAAGACGACGACCGACGACTCCTGCGTCGTCCGATCGACGCTCGCCACGAACAGATCGCCCGCCGCGCTCACGCCGAGAGCCGTCGCCGACTGCAGGCCCGTGACCCCGCCGAGCTGCCGAAGCGGAGGCCCTGCGTCCTGCTGCGCCGGGTCGAAGACCGAAACGGTGGACGTCGCGGAGTCGGAGACCAGCAGCTCGCGGCCGGACAACGAGCGCGCCGAGACCTCTTGCGAGTCGGGGCTGTCACCCGCGTCGTTCACCGCGCGCACGACGTAGAAGACGAGCTGTCCGTCCGCAGCGGGGTAGTCGGTGAACGTGGTCTCCGACAGGGGCTTGGTATTGGCCTCCTGGTAGTCGGCGCCGGGCGTGGTGGAGCGGAACACGCGGTACGAGGATGCGCCCGGCACGACGTCCCAGCTCAGCTCGACTCGGCCGACCTTGCCCTCGGCGGTCACTCCGAGCGGCGCCGGCGGGGTGGTCACGGCGCTCGCCTCCTCAGAATTGGCGCTCTCACCGGCGTCGTTCTCGGCCTGGACGACGTAGAAGTACTCCGTCGCGTCCTCCAGCTCGGTGTCGTCCAGCTTGGTCGCAGCGATCGGCTCGCCTATCGGATCGTAGGGGCCGCCGGAGTCGAGGCCGCGGAACACCTGGTACGCGGTCGCGCGGTCGGCCGGATCCCAGCTCAGGCTGACCTGCTTCGTTCCGCCCTTTGCCGTCAGGTTCGTCGGCGCAGCGGGCTTGGCGTCGCCCATCGCGGTGATGCTCACCTCGTCGGAATTGGCGCTCTCTCCACCCACCGGGTGCACCGCCACCACGACGTAGTAGTAGGTCTCGCCGGACGCGATCCCGTGGTCCTCCGCCTGCGTCGCCATGGTCCCGGCGACCGTCTTGTAGGGCCCGCCCTTGGTCACCCCACGCTTGACCGAGTACCCGGTGGCGGTCGCGACCTGCTCCCAGGACAGCGCGATCTTGCCGGGCGCCGCCGTCGCGGTAAGTCCGGTCGGTGCCGGAGGCGGCGGCGTCTTTTCGGTGCATGCCACCAGGAACAGGGACGCCATGCTTGCAGCCAGAAGGCTCCGGAAGCTCAGGGGCCAAGGCAACGCTTTCATTGTTACTCCGAATGCTTTTCGGCGCGGGCGGACGCAACAACGCGTCTCGCGGCTGCCGGGTGCGCGGTGGCGCGCACGATACACGTCAGCTCGATACAGCGACAGGGCGGCGAGTGGAAGGCGCGACGGGTGCAAGTCGGCGAGACGGCTTGGGATTGTGACGGGCGGTTCGCCGACGGTCGCTCCGACAGGCGGGGAGTCGGGGGCTGACCTACGACCCGCAAACCTTCGAACCTTCCGGTCAGTCCTAGCGACCTCTCGCTTGGTCGGGGGCGACCGGGGAGCCGCTCATCGCGTATAACGCGAGCATGCTGGCGCGGTCGGCTCCTTCGACGGCCAGCCTGTAGTGGCGCAGGCGTGAAACCCGGCAAACAGGGGCAAGCGCGGGGCTGAGTGGACGACGCCTTCTTCGAGCCCCCGCGCAGACGACGATGGACACGATCGAGACCTACCGCGAGCAACTGAAGCTGGGGCTCGCCGCGTTCGAAGCGGCGCACCCCCATCCCTTCCTGATGATGCGCAAGTCGGGCGAGGAGCTGCGCAAGGGTATGCCGCGCATGGCGACGATGTGGGCCCCGATGGCGCCGATGACCGCCCCACCGCCGCCGAGCGAGCTTTTGGACCTCCTGGTCTTCGAGGTGCGGCCGCGGCCCGGCAGCTTCTTCCCGAGGCTGGTCTCGATAGGCCGGGGCGAGCAGTGCGACGTGTCGATCCCCGACGACCGCATCTCGCGCCTGCATGCTTCCATCGAGTGCGCGCTCGCGACCAGGGAGTACTGGCTGTTCGACGCCGACTCGCGCAACGGCACCAAGCTCAACGGACGCAATGTCGCCAAGGGTGAGCGGGTCAAGCTCGCCTTTGGCGACACCATCAAGTTGGGCACCCTCTGGCTCGAGTTCGTCAGCGCGGCGATGGTCTTCGAGCGCCTGAAGTCCGGCGAGCGTTGAGGGCGGAAGTCCGGACCCCGGTGCGCGGGCGTCCCCTTTTCCGCTAGCCATGCCGACCAAATCTCTCGCCCCGTCGGTCAACGCCGGCCGGGTTCGAGGGCCCGAGCGAAGTCGAGTCCCTGGCGCAGAGTCGAGACTCTCGCGCCACGCCGCTCCGGACCCCTTCAGTCATTGCCGGCGCCGCCGATCGGCCCCAGAAATGCCTGGAGCGAGCGGACCAGCTCGCGATAGGTCCGCGCGCCGCTCTCGCCTCCATCCATCCGGCTGAAGCCAAGCTGCTCGAGCAGAAGCCGCGCGTCCTCGGCCGCCAGAAAAAGGTCGACTACCCGCCGCAAGTCGGGCGAGAGCGCCTCGTAGCGCGCCCGCCAGCTCTTCGCGGAGCGGCGTGGGCGCAGTCGAAAGAGCGCCCGCACCGCAGACGAGGCCTGCGAGTCATCGTCATCGAGCAGGTGGAGGTTCGGGTCCTCTGAAGTCTGTGGCGTCCAGCCCGCGTCGCCTGAGCGCGTCTTCATGAGCGTCTCCTCCCTCCAGAGCTTGGCGGGTGGGACGGACAGGTCTCTCGGCGCCAGCCGGCCAACGCTCACCGCCAGCGCGCGATCTCGATGAGGCTCTGGAGCGCCGGCGCCTCGGCGGAGCCTCGGAGATTTCGGCGCTCGATCGCGAACCCCTCGCGAATTCGCTGCGGACGAGGGGCCGGTGCGGCTGTGTTGCCGAGACCAGATTGATACGCCTCGCGCTCTGGCTTGAGGTATGAGAGGCGCCCTTCGTTTCGCGGCGGCAATGCCTCGCCGTTCAGCTCACCCGGAATCGGCATGACCACATCCACGACAGCTTCCACCACGAACCCGGACCCCTCGGCGCGCCCGTGCCGGCTCGGCATCGACGTCGGCTCGACGACCGCCAAGCTCGTCGTGCTCGACCAGGCGCATCGGCTGCTCTTCGCCGAATACCTGCGGCACAACGCCGAGGTCTTCACGACGCTGGTGGGGATGCTCGAGCGCGCCCTCGAGCGCTTCGGCGACCAGACCCTGAGCGTGGCGATCACCGGCACCGCGGGGATGGGCGTCTCCGAGAAGACCGGCATCCACTTCATCCAGGAGGTCGTCTCCTCGGCCAACGTGGTGAGGGCGCTCTATCCCGAGGTGCGCACGCTGATCGACCTGGGCGGCGAGGACGCCAAGATCATCTTCTTCAACGAGCGGATGAAGCCCGACATCCGGATGAACGGCGCCTGCGCCGGCGGCACCGGGGCCTTCATCGATCAGATGGCGACGCTGCTCAACGTCTCGGTCGAGGACCTCGACAGGCTCGCCGCGCGGCACACCAGCGTCTATCCCATCGCCTCGCGCTGCGGCGTCTTCGCCAAGACCGACGTCCAGAACCTCATCAGCCGCGACGTCCCGCGCGAGGAGATCGCCGCCTCCATCTTCCGGGCCGTCGCGCTCCAGTCGGTCAACGCGCTCTCGCGCGGCTTCAAGATCACCCCGAAGGTCCTCTTCTCCGGCGGGCCGCTCACCTTCCTGCCGATGCTGCGGCAGGCCTTCCGCGAGGTGCTGCAGCTCAGCGACGCGCAGACCTTCGTGCCGGAGCGGCCCGAGCTGGTCACCGCCATCGGCGCCGCGCTCAGCGACGGCGTCGAGCGCACCGACCTCACCCTCGCCGGGCTGCTCGAGCGCCTGCGCGCCGGCAACGGCGGGGCGCGGACCGCGGCGGCCAGCGGCCCCGAGGCGCTCTTCGCCGACGAGGCCGAGCTGCAGTCGTGGTCGGCCCTCAAGGACCGGCACCAGGTCGGGCGGGTGGCGCTCGAGGAGCTCGACGGCCAGGACTGCTTCCTCGGCATCGACTCGGGCTCGACGACCACCAAGGTCGTCCTCACCGACGCCGAGGGCCGGCTCGGGCTGACCCACTACGCGACCAACGACGGCAACCCCATCGAGGCCGTGCTCAGCGGGCTCGAGAGGGTTCGCGCGCGGCTCGCCGAGGCGGGCGTCGCCCCGCGCATCGCCCGCACCGCGGTCACCGGCTACGGCGAGGACCTGATCCGCTCGGCGCTGCGCATCGACGAGGGGCTGGTCGAGACCATCGCCCACTACCGCGCCGCCAAGTTCTTCGACCCCGAGGTCTCCTTCATCCTCGACATCGGCGGTCAGGACATGAAGGCCATCTTCGTGCGCGACGGGGTGATCAATGACCTGGAGATCAACGAGGCCTGCTCCTCCGGCGCCGGCTCGTTCATCCAGACCTTCGCGCGCTCGCTCGGCTACGAGGTCACCGAGTTCGCGCGGCTCGCCTGCGCGTCGCAGCACCCCTGCGACCTCGGCACCCGCTGCACGGTCTTCATGAACTCGAAGGTCAAGCAGTCGCTGCGCGAGGGGGCCACCATCGGCGACATCTCGGCGGGCCTCGCCTACTCGGTGGTGAAGAACTGCTTCAACAAGGTGCTCAAGATCTCCAACCCCGACCTGCTCGGCGCCCACGTCGTCGTCCAGGGCGGCACCTTCCGCAACCCCGCGGTGCTGCGCGCGCTCGAGCGGGTGATCGGCCGCGAGGTCGTGCGCCCGGACATCGCCGAGCTGATGGGCGCCTACGGCGCCGCGCTCCACGCGAGCGACCGCTACGCCCAGGCCCTGCGCGCCGCCGTCCCGGCGGCCAGCACCTTCATCGGCCTCGACGACCTCGAACGCGCCCGGCACTACGAGCGCAAGACGCTGATGTGCAAGGGGTGTGAGAACACCTGCACCATCAGTCGCCTCACCTTCGAGGGCGACCGGGTCTTCTTCACCGGCAACAAGTGCGAGCGGGTCTTCTCGAACCAGGGCGCCGACCGCAAGAAGGGGCTCAACCTCCACGAGACCAAGCGCGCGCTGCTCTTCGAGCGCAGCGGCGCGGCGATCGGCGGGCGCGAGCGGCCGATGAAGATCGGCATCCCGCGCGCCCTCAACCAGTTCGAGAACTTCCCCTACTGGAACACGCTGCTCACCGAGTGCGGCTTCGAGGTCGTGCTCTCCTCGCCCTCGAGCGTGAAGCTGGCTGAGAAGGGCGCGGGCACCGTGATGTCCGAGAACATCTGCTTCCCGGCGAAGCTGACCAACGGGCACGTCCTCGACCTGATAGGCAAGCGGGTCGACCGCATCCTCTTCCCGATGGTGCGCTACGAGCAGGACGAGCACCCCGAGGCGGTCAACTACTACAACTGCCCGGTCGTCACCGGGTACCCGGACGTCATCCGCAGCGCGGTCGATCCGGCGCTGCGCCACGGGGTCCCCTACGACAAGCCGGAGATCTCCTTCACCGACGACGAGCTGCTCGCCGGGTCGTCGTGGGCCTACCTGAAGACGATGGGGGTCAAGCGCCCGGTCTTCGAGCGCGCCTTCGCGCGCGCGGTCGCCGAGCAGCGCGCCTGGAAGGAGCGGCTGCGCGCCGAGGGGGCGAAGATCGTCGAGCGCTGCGAGAAGAGCGGCGAGCTGCTCATCCTGCTCATCGGCCGGCCCTACCACGTCGATCCGCTCATCAACCACAAGATCACCGAGATGATCGCCGACCTGGGCGTCTCGGTGATCACCGAGGACTGCCTGCCGCTCGAGCAGCGCTCGGACCTGTCGAAGACCGGCATCCTGACGCAGTGGGCCTACCCGAACCGTATGTACGACGCGGCGATCTGGGCGGGCGAGCGGCGCAACGTCGAGGTGGTGCAGCTCAACTCCTTCGGCTGCGGCCCCGACGCGGTGAGCGTGGACGAGGTCAAGGCGATCCTCGGCGAGTACGGCAAGACGCACACCCTGATCCGCATCGACGAGATCACCAGCCCCGGGTCGGTGCGGCTGCGCATCCGCTCGCTCATCGAGTCGGTGCGCATGCGCGGCGACGGCGAGCGGCCGCGCACGCCCAAGCCCAAGGTCAAGGTGTTCGGCCTCGAGGACAAGCACCGCAAGATCATCGGGCCGCTCTTCTCGCCCTTCTTCACCCCGTTCTTCATCTCGGTGTTCCAGCGGCTCGGCTACGAGCTCGAGATCCTGCCGATGCCCGACCGCGCCTCGGTCGAGACCGGGCTCAAGTACACCAACAACGACATCTGCTACCCGGCGACCATCGTCATCGGGGACATCGTCAAGGCGCTGCAGTCGGGCAAGTACGACCCGGCGCAGACCGCGGTGGGGCTGACGCAGACCGGCGGGCAGTGCCGGGCCTCGAGCTACGTCTCGCTGCTCAAGAAGGCGCTGGTGCGCGCGGGCTTCGAGCAGGTGCCGATCATCGCGCTCTCCACGAGCACCAGCAGCTCGAGCACCGGGCACGAGCAGCCCGGCTTCCAGCCCAGCTCCTTCCACCTGAAGACCGCCGGCGTGCTCTGCCTCATCTTCTCGGACGCCATCGCGAAGATGCACTACTTCACCGCGGTGCGGGAGAAGCACAAGGGCGAGAGCTGGAGCCTGGCGCAGCACTACCTCGACCGCGCGGTCGAGCTCGCCTCGGTGACCAAGGCGCCCGAGCTGATGAGGCTGCTCGAGGAGGCGGTGGCGGCCTTCAACGAGATCGAGATCCACGAGGGCGACTACCCGCGCGTCGGGCTCGTGGGCGAGATCTACGTGAAGTACAACGGCTTCGGGAACGGCTTCGTCGCCGACTGGCTGATGGACCAGGGCATCGAGGTGGTGGTGCCGCCCATCCTCGACTTCTTCCTCAAGCGGTTCGTCAACGACGAGTTCAACGTCAAGAACCACCTGATGGCGAAGAACGCGCTCTACCTGCCGGGGATGAAGGCGATGGAGAAGATCGTCGAGAGCCTGATCTGGCGGGTCAATCGCATCATGAAGGGCTTCCGGGTCTACCGGCCCTTCCACACCATCCGCTTCGTCGCCGAGCGGGCCGAGCGGGTGCTCAGCCTGGTCAACCAGTTCGGCGAGGCGTGGCTGCTGCCTTCGGAGATCTCGCAGTTCGCCGACGAGGGCATCCACGACGTGGTCTGCCTGCAGCCGTTCGGCTGCATCGCCAACCACGTCATCGCCAAGGGCGTCGAGAAGCGGCTCAAGGACCTGCACCCCGAGCTGAACATCCTCTACCTCGACATGGACGCGGGCATGAGCGAGGTCAACGTGGCCAACCGGCTCAAGTTCCTGGTCAACGGCGCGGTCGAGAGCGCGAAGAACCGCCGGGTCGCCTGAGCCGGTTGAGAGACGGGCGCGCCGGCGTCAGGCCAGCAGAGGCGCCGCCCGCGCGAGAGATTGGGACCGCCGGCGTCCCCCAGGTCTGCGCGCGCAGATGACGGGGCCGGCGTCTCGGGTCGAAGGCGCCGGGCCCCAGAGTTCGTGCAAGGTCCAGGTCAGGAGTTGGCAACCACGCGAAATCGAAGCGGTTGCAGCCAAGCCTCGATTCGCGGCCGACTTGGGATCTGCGGCAACTTACCGAGATGGCCTCACCCGCGCGTGCCTCGACTCCAAAGGCTCCCGCTGGTCGCCTCTGCGCTCGGCATGACCGGTGGCGGCGGCCTGGCCCAAATCGCTCGAAGAGACTCGCAGGAAGTCTGGGGCCCGCGCGGCATCGGGAGCGTGCAGGAGGACCGGAGTGCCGGCATCCCGCCGGCAACGCGCTCCAGAGCTCATTCCGCGCAATCCGCGGGAACCTCCAAGTGATCGAATTCGCTGGCGAGGCGTTTCGGCACTTCGTCCGAATCAGATGTGGGAGGCGAATCCGCGAATCCCTCGACTCCGCGGCTCCCTTCGGTCGCTCTACGCTCGGGATGACCGGGTTCGGCGCAAGTTGTTTGGACAGGGCCGGAATGAGCTCTGGCGCTCCGGCAATGCAGCCGGCTCCCCGCCGTCGAGGAGCGGCTGCTGCGCGAGGTTTACTGGAAGGTGGTCGCTTTAGCTGCTTCCGACGACCGAGAAGCCGCGGCGTGGCTGCAGCAGCGTGAGGCCGTCGAAGAGGTAGAGGGCGCCCTCGCCGAGATCCAGATCCCCAATCTGCTCGGAGAGCTGCATCAGAAGCTGTCGATCGGACACCTGCTCATCCTCGTCGTCGCGGACGTAGATCGGTTCGCCGAAGAGGTAGCCCGGGCGGCTTGAGACCAAGCCGCGGAGCGCCCGAAGCTCCGGTTGGCGCTCGAGTCCGTCGGGTTCGAAGATGCTCGAGGGCACCTCGAGCATCGTCACGGTGATCGGCGTGCCATCAGAGGCCGGGGTGGCGTTGGGCGGCACTGGCACCAGCCGGGCACGCTCCCAGCCTTCGCCGAGGTCGGGATCGGGCGCGAAGAGCGCCACCGCGCGCGCACCAGGGAAGCGCCCGGCCAGCTCGGGAACCTCCTCCAGATCGAGCGTGAGCACGTGCTCCTCGCCTTCGGCAAGCCCCGGGTCGAAGCCCGCGGGCCCCGCGCCGCGGCTTGAGGAGAAGCTTCCGGACCGGCGCTCAGGCACCCTTTCGTCCAGGTCGCGCCGCTCCAGCAGGTAGATCCGCGCTCGCTGGCTGGCCGGACTCTTGGCGAGATGCTCGCCGGCCAGGCGGAACAGCCGTGCGCGCGGCTCCTCCTCGACCACGCCGAGCGCCTCCACGGCAGCTTCGCCAAAGACGTTTTCCAGCTCGCGCTTGAGCAGAGCATTCGGCTGCGCCTCCGAGAGCGCGGACTGGAACGAGTCGAGGCCACCTTCTCCCATGGCCAGGAGCCCCGACTGCAGCACAGTGCAGTCCTGGATCTGCCCGCTTCGCTCGACGAGCAGCCGCGCCGCGCTCTCGCGGAAGCGCGGCTCCTCGACGGTGCCGACCCCGAGGAAGGGGCGCTCGACCTGCTGGGTCTCCGAAAAGAGTCGCTGAAGCGTGGAGATGCGGCGCGGCTGGGGCATTGCGAGCAGCGCTTGAGCGAAGAGCGCCCGGCTCTCTTCAGGCCAGTAGCGCTCTGCGGTCGAGCACGACACGAAGCTGTCGAACTGCTCCTCGAAGCTGCCGCCGGTGGCGCCGACGAAAGCAAGCGCGACCTGTATGCCCTTGACGAGCGCACCGCGGCGCTTTTCGTCGCTCTCGGCCTGCGACTCGAGCGCCGCGACCAGCAGTGGTAGCCCTGGCGCTCCCAGCAGGCCAAGTGCGCCGGGATCTCTATGCGCCCAGTCGCCGGCCACGATCTCGCGGGCGATCTCCTCGTCGAAGTGGACCGAGAGCATCCCCGCGGCCACGTCCTGGCAGGAGCCGCGTGCCAGGATGGGCGGGATGAGGGCGAGCACGCGCTCGCGCGGGATCGCCTCGAGGGCCTTTCGGCACGCTGCCCTCATCTCGCTCGAGCCCCGCCACGGCGGCAGGTGCGACGCGAGCAGGCTCCACTGTGGCTCGCGCTCGAGCCCTTCCGGAACGGCAATGCCCCGCTCGCGCAGGCCGGCCAGGGCGAGCATCAGGATCGCCTCGCGAAGGTCCGCACCCTTGCCGGTGCGCGGGAGGGCGAGGGCGGCCTGGGCGAATTGGAGCGGATCGTCGCCGCCCAGCGCCACCAGCGCTGCGATTTCCCGTTCGATGTCCGCACGCGTAAGAGACGCACGAGCGAGCGCCTGGACAGCCTCGGCGACCGGCAGCACCGCCAGCCCCGGGAGCACCTGCTTCAGGCCGCCGAAACGCCCCTCTTTGGCTGCCTCTCCCAAAGCCTGTCGCCACATCTCCTCGGTCGCGCCGAGCGCCCGGACCAGGTCGACGGCGTCGGAATACGGTTGCGAGCGTCCGCCGTTCTCGGCGAGCTGCTCGACCTGCAGGCGGGCTCGAGGGTTGTTGCCGGGACCTTGCGCCGGCAGCCCCGAGCCAGTGGCCTCGCGCTGCGCAAGCAGCTTGACGACAAGAGCGCGGTCGTCCTCGCCGAGCGGATGCCCGTGGCGTCCCAAGACGAGCTGAATACCGGCGCGCAGAGGCTGGGCCGCTCCCGGAAGCATCGCTCCCAGCCGCGTCGGATCGAGCTCCAGCGCGCGGAGTGCAATCTGATCGGCGGCCAGAGGCCAGCCGGGCATCAGGTCGAGAGTGACCCCCGGGTCGCCCGGCTTCGCGGCCGCCAGCCGTGGCAGCACAGCGAAGACATCCTCGGCATCGGCGATGCGCGCGCTCTTGCCCAGGTCGAAGAGCAGCGTCGGGTGCCTCGGCTCAAGCAGGGAATGGCGCGCGAGGTGCCAGCGTAGGGCGGGGACCTGCTCCAGGGCGACGCCGGCCTTCTCGAAGAGACGGTCGGCCTGATACGGCTGCGCTTGGGCGAGCTTGGAGACCAGCGAGGCCACCTTCTTCGAGCTCAGCGCGCCGAAGGGGGGCGCGGCGGCCTGATTCGCTTGCGCAGCGGTTGTGGTGCCCCGGGCGCCCTTCTTGGCTGAGGGCCGGCCGGCGATTGGTTTTGCTTCGGTATTTGAGGACCGCAAGGGCTTCGAGGGTTTGGTCATGGCGGGGAATCCTGCCATGGAGTGCGGCCGGAGCCCCAGTGGCTCTGCCACAAAGGACGCGCGGCCGAAGTCGAGGAGGCCAAGTACGCGTCGAAGGAAGCCGAGGGCGCCGCCACGATGGCGGCCGAAAGGGCGCTCGCGAAGGCGGAGGCGCGGAAGGCCGATCTCGAGCGGGAGCGCGGCGAGGAGAAGCGGCCGAGACAGGCCTGACGCCAGTTCCGCGCCCCGGCCTACGCCGCCGAGTTGCGCGCTCCCGCGTGGCCGTCGCCTGAGGAGCAGCGCGCCGACCCCGAGCAGGAGCAGACCGGATGAGGAAGCGTGCCGAGTTGGCCGCGAGGAAGGCAGATGCTGGCGCAGCGCGGCTATGGATGCGTCGCCCCGAGCGCAGCGACCAGGTCAGAGCAGCCGCGCAGCGCCTCCAAGGCCGCATGGAACGACTTGCCGACCGCCTCGACCTCGCGGGCGGGGAAGCCGTTGTCGGCGAGCGCGCCGAGGCCATCGGCCGCGCGCTCGGCGAGGCCGGCCCCGGGGACGTGGTGCTCGTCGCGGGCAAGGGACACGAGACCGGGCAGCAGCTCGGTCCGGTGACCGTGCCCTTCGACGATCGGAAGGTCGCACGAGACGCGGCGCGCGCCGCCTTCGGGAAGCGCCCTTCTCGCTCGTAGAGCCGGGCCGGCAGCCGGTCGGGGGCTGCTGTCGCGAATCCTGGTCTTGTGAGGTGGCGCGCGCTCGGTACCAGCGCCTGTCGAGGTGCTCGCGGGATGCGCGCCGTCAAGCGCGCCCGCGCGCCGTGCAGTCGGGAACCCGGGCGCGAGCGCTCACCGACCTACGGCAAGCGTCGGCAAGGACGACCGGAGCCAGCCCGAGGACACGGCAAGGGAGTCTCATGGCTCCTCCGGCTCGCGCCGGTCGGCGGCGCTCTGTGAACGGGGCGTGTCGTTCGGGGCTGGATGCTGTGCGACGAGCTCGGAGCGCTCGGACGGGTAGCAGCAAGTCGGAGATCCCAGGGTTCCCGCTCTTCTGGCAGAAGTGGCCCGGGGCGACCGGCGGCAGCGCGCGGCTTGTGAGCTTGCGCGAGCAACGGCGCACATTTCGCCCGTGTCCGAGCAACGTGGGCGCAGCCTGGTGAGCGCGCGCGTGGTTCCCGAGGAACGAGGGAAGCGGTGTCGAGCAACTGTCTGGGAGGTTTGGGAGCCCGAGCCCCGGTCGCCCCGAAGTCGAGGTGCCCTTCAACCTCGCAAGCTCGGTCCACGCTCGGGCTGACGGGCTATCGAGCGAAGAATCGAAAGGGTTCTTCGACATGTCTTCAGAGCAGCATCCGCTGGGATTCGCGGCCGTCCTTGCCTGAGCGCCGGACTCGTCGACCTCTAGGTCGGCCCCAAGATTCGTCCGCTCACCTCGGCCTGCGAACCCCGCCCTTGCGTTTGATGTCGTAGCCGTACCGGTAGATGTCCGGCACGTCGATCCGCCCGTCGCGGCGCTCCTCGAGAACGCCGATCCTACGCAGCTCCTCGAGAACGAGTTCTCCGTCTTCGGGCAGCCTGTCCTGAGCGCCCACCGGGCGCGCGAGGCGCCGCGCGACGTCCTTGCGCTCGAGCAGCATCGTGGCGCCGCGCAGGTTCTCGAGGCGTTGAACGACGAGGTACTCCTCGGCGAGCTCATTGCTGCGCTGCCTGGAGGTCTCGATGAGCGCGGCGGCGAGATCGATCGGCTTGAGCAGTGGCCGGCCCTTCCCCATCGGCGCCAGCAGCGCGTGCCTGGCCGCCTCGCCGAGCAATCGAAGGATAGAGCGCGGGACGATCCGCCCGTCCGCATCCTGCAGGCGGTCGGGGATCCAACGGTGCGTGTAGCCCTTCTTGACCCCGGCGCCCATGATTTCCCCGGCGACGGCAGTGGCGAAGGCGCGGCGGGCGGGTTCGGGCAGCTCACCCGGCATCAACCCCAAGTCCTTGGAAGGTCGCAGCGAGAGACCGCGGATGGCCTCGAGCCACTCGACCGCCTCTTCGATCGCCGGTCCGCGGTTGGCCAGATGCCGGACGACGAGCCGGAAGAGGGATTCGACGTCCCAGCTCAGCGACACCGAGCGCGGCCGCAGCTTGCTCGCATCGGCAAAGCTGCGCTCCGCATCCTCGAAGAGATCGTGGCGCAGGAAGACCTTGGCGCGCAGGTTCCCGTATCGCGCGGCGAGTGAGAGCCAAAGGGAGAGCAGCGCGCGAATCAGGCGCTGGCGGTGGGAGCGGTCGAGGTCGCCGATTCGATCGAGCGAATCGTAGGTCGCGAAGACCATCTGCCCGGTGTGCGCGAGCTGCTGGTCAACCGCGTCGAGCCTCTCCATCAGGGCTCCGGGGTTCTGCTCGGCCCAGGCCAGCCACTTGCCGGGATCCGTCGGCGCCAGCGCGCGCAGCTCCGCGAACGGCGCGGGAAGGGCTGCGCCCTGAACTCCTTCGTCGACGAGGCGGCCGAGCAGGTGCGCCATCCAGAAGGCGCGCAGCGCCGTGTCTTGCGGGTGCTTGGCCGAAAGGTCGTCGAGCACCAGCGCGGCGGGGTGCGCCCTGGACTCGCTGAAGGCGTCGAGCCAGGTCGCGTCGGGGATGCCCGGCTCGTCGAACAGCCTTCGCAGCTCCGAGCCGTGCCTCTGGACGAGGTTGAACATCGCGGTCTTGCCCGCGCCGCGTTCACCTTGGACGACCACTACCTCCGGGCGCAGCGCCAGCCGATGGCGTGCCAGCGGCAAGAACACCTTGATGTCCCCGGCGGCGCCGGCGTCGGTCGCCAGCTCGGAGAGGTGCTGAAGCAGCCGGGTTCGCGTCTCGAGATTCAAGCGGAAGCCTCCTCGTCCCCTTCGTCCTCGCCCTCGGGCGCGGTCAGCTCCTCGATGCGGCCGACCAGGCGGCGCACGTCCTCGGAGAAGAGCTGTTCGCGGATCGCAGAGAGCGAGGAGAAACGCACCAGGCGCTCGTCATAGCGGACGACCCGCGGCGAATGGGCCGCGGTCTCGCTGCCCTCGGCCGGCGCGCTCTCCTCCTCGAGCTCGCGCAGGTCTCCCGGCGCGGCTTCCGTACCCGCCGCTTCGGCCTTCGGATAGAGGTGCCGCGCGAAAGCGTCCCAGCTCCGGTGCCGGAACTCGGCAGTCGACCGCTCGTATTCGGGCGAGCCCTGGTCAGTGGGAGCGAGCGCCTGGACGACCACGCAGCGAAGCTGGCGGGCCAAATGACGCTCACCGAGCGCGGCGACGGTCAGCTCGAGGCCGTCATAGCCCTGCTGCGAATCGCGAGCGAGCAGGACGTCGACGTGCGCCAGGTCGTGCAGCGAGAGACCGGCCAGATCGTGCAGGCCAGCGCGCGAGTCCAGCAGGATGTAGTCGGGTCGGCGAGCCCGGAGCTTGAACAGCAGAGCGCTCAGCGCCCGTTGAATCGGGGATTCGGCGCTCTCCTCGAGCAACCCCGAGCCCACGAAGTCGAGCCGGCCGAGCTTCTCGAAGTACCCCTCGTCGAGCCGCCCTGCGGGGACGACGTCGACCTGGGAAGCCTCGTCGCCCAGGCCACTCGCCGGGGCGAGCGCGTCGGTGAGGTCTGCTTGGCCCAGCGCCAGATGATCGACGAGGAGATCGATCACCCCGCGCCGGCTCTCGGCTCCGAGCAGCGTGCCGAGACCCGGGGCCTCGAGGTCGAGGTCGACGCAGACGACGCGCTTGCCCTTGGCGGCGAGCTGCCAGGCGGTCGCGGCAAGCAGAGTCGTGCGGCCCACTCCGCCCTTGAAAGAGAAGAAGGTGACGATGGCCGGCACGTTCGAGGTCAGGGGCCAGGGCGGCTGTGCCGAGGTGCGCGCCAGCCACGCTCTTTTCGACAGGCGCCGCTCGACCTTGCGCCATCGGCCGGCTGGTGCTGTCCGCCGTGTTCCGGTCGCCTGATCGGTCCAGCCGGCCTCGGGCCAAGGCTCCTCCAAGCTCGACAGGGTGCTCGCCAGTCGGGTGGGCTCGCGGGGAGGCCGTGCGAGCGCCCCGGCGCCGAGGATGGGCGCGGCAAACCAGCGGCCGAGGGCCGAGTCGAGTCTCTCTTCGAGAGCCGGCAGGTCGATAGCCTCGTCCGCCTCCAGGAGCAGACGCACCCGTCCCTCGAGATCGCGAACGCAGCAGGCTCGCTTGACCGCGCCAAAGCCCGGCGCTTCCTCACACGTGCGCACCAGGGTCGAGAGCACGTCGTCAAAGGTCACCATGTGAAGTCTCCGGGGATCATCCCGTCGGCCCAGAGTGTCGCGGCGATGCGATCGACGATTCGCCGGGACTCGTCGAGCAGGGACGCGACCTCTTCTGGCTTGCGCGTGCCAGTCGGTTCGTAGCGCGCCTGCTCGGACCAGCCGGCGAGAGTCGGGAAGTCAGAGGCCCAGCCAGTGAGTCGATACCGGCGCGCGACCGGGTCCAGGGCGAGGGTGGCCTCGAGCGCAATCTCGGAGGAGGCACCAACCCCGTGACCGATGGCCCGATGGAAGGTGCTGCGCGGAATCGTCGCCTTGCGCGCGCATTCGGGCGCGAACCCGGCGAGGTGGTAGGCCTGATCGAGCGAGAAGCCTCCCGCCTCGGAGGCGAGATGCTCTGAGTCGCGAAGGTGACGGAGCGCCGCCGAGAGGAGCTGGGGCTGAAGCCTGGAGATCACCGTTCGGACGCCTTGTCGCGGCCCCGCGGCGACGGCGGAAAGCCTGGTGTGACTCATCGAGGGAGAAGGGCCTGGAATGTGGCTCGCATACTAGCGCACGAAACCTGACACCACTGGATCGGGGTTGAGACTGGATATCGGCATCTAGCCGGCGGCGCAGGGATGCAATGGGCCCGGCCTTGTAGGCCGAGAAGCCGGCCCTCTGGTCTGTTGTTGGCGTGCCGCGATGGTGCCGAGGAGTGTCGAGCGAAGTCGTGGCTACGGATGCGTCGCCCCGAGCGCAGCGACCAGGTCAGAGCAGCCGCGCAGGGCCTCCACGGACGCATGGAACGACTTGCCGACCGCCTCGACCTCGCGGGCGGGGAAGCCCTGGTCGGTGAGCGCGCGGTTGTGCTTCGAGCCGAGGCAGGTCGCCTCCTTCGGCTTCACGATTTCGTCGAGGAGCGCGCGGTCGGCGCGAAAGCGCTCGAAGGCATCGAGGTGTGCCGGCTCGCCGTGTTCCTCGCTGCAGATACGGGCGGCGTCGACCGTGTTCTGCAGCAGCCAGGCTTCGACGTGCTCCGCGCCCCGGCAGGTAAATCGGCCCGACCGAGAGAACACCACCGGCCGCCCCTGCGGAACAGGAGCGGCCGGGGTTGGGCGGCGCTGACGCCGCGAAGGGGCGGCTCGGCGATCGGCAAGTCGGCTGGCTTGCGGAGAGCTTGGCACCGGCCGCGCGACGTTCGGAGGGCCGACCTTCGTGTCGGCCGTCTGGCGAGGGGCTTCACATCGACCGCGCGATGGTCGGTGGCGAGAGCATGGCCGCTCAATTGCCCTTCGGCCATGAGCCCAGCGCCGGAGGCCTATCTTCTCCTCATGGGCGAGGACCCGAAGAGCGACCGCCGAGAAACGCCCGCGGACCTTTCGGCGTGGGAGGTCCCCGACGAGCACGTTGGGCAGTCTCTGGGGCAGAGCGAGATCATCGGCGTGCTCAGGTCCTCGTTGGAGCGACTCGCCCGGCAGCGGGGCTGGAAGAGCGTCCGGGTCGGGTCGAACAACTACTTCGCCTGGATCCGCGAGCGGCCGCTGGTGCGGGTCTCACCGGACGTCTATCTCCTCGACGACCCGCCGCGGGGCATCAGCGACCACTGGAGAGCCTGGCTTCCCGGCATCCGGCCGCCGCGCTGGGCGCTCGAGATCGTCTTCGAGGACTGGCAGAAGAACTACGACCCGGACCCGGCCAAGTACGAAATGCTCGGCACCCGCGAGCTGGTCGTCTTTCGGCCCGACGCGGCGGGACGCATCGATGGCACCGACCAGGCGCCGCTGACGGTCTACCGGCGCACGGAAGAAGGCGCATTCGTCGTCTCGTATCAGGGACCTGGACCGGTGTTCTCCGAGGAGCTCGGCGTCGCGCTGGTGGTCGTGGGCGAGGGCGACGAGTCGCTGCTGCGGCTCTCGGAGCACGAGGCGAGTACGGGGATCGTCCTCACCGCCACGGAGGCCGAGGAGGCCGAGCACGCCGCGGGGAAAGCCGAGCAAGCTGCGAAGGAGTCCGAGCGTGCAGGACGGATGGCAGCCGAAGCAGCGCTCGCGAAGGCGGAGGCGCGGCTCGCTGAGCTCGAGCGGGACCTGCGCGACAAGGAGAAGGGGCCGAGATAGGCCGGGCTAACGTCCGCGCCCCGGCAGGTGATCGGATCCGACCGAGAGAACACAACCGGCCGCCCCTGCGGAAGCAGGAGCGGCCGGCGTGGGCGGAGGGGAGCTGGAAGCCGATCAGGCCGCGGTCGCCGCGGGCGCCTTCTTCTTGGCGCGGGCGGGGGTGGTGGGCAGGCAGTCGCGGAAGGCCTGAGCGATCTGCGGCTCCTTGCGGAAGACGATGCCCGCGATCCCGACGATCTTGCGCATCGCCGACTCGACCCTCAGGTGGCGCGCGTTGCGGGTGGCGGTCGACTCCTTGGCGGTGCCCTTGAGCTTCTCCTGGTCCGTGTCGGTGCCGACCAGCGCGTCCCTGACCGACCTCATCTCGACCACGTCCTCGGGGAGGATGCCGGCGGCGCGCGCCAGCTCCGGGTTCTTCTCCGCGGCGTCGGCCATGGTCTCGAGCCCGGTCACGACCGTGCTGACCTTGGCGGGCAGCACCTTCTTGCCGACTCCGAAGAGGATCAGGGTGTCCGAGCCGGCCGGATAGACCGCCTTGAGCGCGTCGCGGTGGGTCATCACCAGGCTGGAGCCTTCGGCCGCGAGCTGGTCCTGGGTCTGGGTCTTGGCGATCTTGATGGTCTGGCTCTTCGAGGCTCCGGTCACCGCGTCGCGCAGGCCCGCGTGGTCGGCGATGAAGCCGTCGATGGCCCCCGCCTCGAGTCGCGGCTCGAGCCGCACTCGGTGGGTGATGCTCAGCTCGCCGAGTCTCGTGCCGCTGCGGATCACTTCCTCAAGGTTCCACGTCGGTTTCTTCATTTGTTGCCCCCGATGGTTTCGGTTTGGGATAGAACAGCAGTGAGTTGCGGATAAGCCATTACCACGACTACCGGGGGTCAATGCAAACCGGGAAGCGAAGAAAGTGCGACAGATTCAATCGGACTGGAAAGCTGCAACCACACGGTATCTGCGACGGTCGGCGAAGGCTCGTCCCAGGGGCGTGACGACCGGGTGAATGACGTGAAAACCCGCGGGGTTGCCGCGCGAGTGTTGGCTGGTGAGCAGAGACTGGCCGCTGACGAGGGCAGAGGAGTGGTGGGCGAGGAGAGACTGCCTGCGGAGGAGGGCAGAGAGCTTGCGAGCGAGGCCAGGGTCTTGGCGGGTGGGGTGAGTGTCTCTTCGAGCCAGGCCAGGGTTTTTGCGAGCGAGGTAACCGTCCCGTCGGGCGAGGGAACTGTCGTTGCGAGCGAGGGAACTGTCCCGTCG
>DHSB01000215.1:11764-42120 GCA_002408385.1 Myxococcales bacterium UBA5297 | reverse complement strand
GCCCTCGCCGCGGGAGGCGGCCCGACGGCCGATGGTCCGGCCCGCCGCCACGCTGCTATCGCGCCCGCCGCTATCGCACCGCCGGCCAGGGCGGCGAGGGCCAGCGCTGCGCCCGAGCGCAAGCTGAGGGCCGCCGGGGTCGGCTCGCGGTCGCTCATCGACGGGGCCGCCTACTTCTTGTCGGCGTACTTCGGCTCTTTCGAGTACTTGCGCAGCGCCTCGAAGATGTCCGGGATGGCCGAGCGGTTGGCCTTGTTGATGACCCAGGTCGGCAGCGAGCCGCCGGGGTTGGTGTAGAGCAGGTAGGTCGCGCGGGTCCTCGCCCCTCCGTCCATCGGCTCGAGCGTCCAGGAGCCCTCGTTGATCTCGACCCGGACGTAGCCGTCCTTGGGCCCCGGGCCCTTCTCCGAGGGGCGCCATTGCGTCTTGAGGTAGCCCTTGCCCTCACGCCAGTCGCTCACCTCCTCGATGTGCAGCGTGTAGTCGCGCTTGGAGACCAGCGGCGCGTTGACCACGGTGTAGAAGTGCACCACCTTGCCGTCCTTCTCGGTGGCGACGACCGTGCTCACGTCGGTGTACGGCATGATCTCCTTGTAGCGCTCGTAGTCGGCGAGCACCCGAAGCACGACCGGCGGCGGTGCCGCGATCTCCCCGACCGCCTTGATCTCCTTGACCTCGGAGCTCGCCCGGTCGCGAGCGTAGACGGTGACCCCGGCGGTTCGGGCCGCCTCTTCCCACTTGGACCCTTCGGCCGTGGCGGTCAGGCCGACGAGGCCGACAAGAGCGAGCTTGATGAGCATGGTGGTCTCCGGTTCGCGAAACGGCTCGGCAGTCTAGCAGACGACGAATGCCCACCGCGGCTTCATCTCGCGCCTCGACAAGGGCACAAAGGGTTGCCCAGCAAGCCGGTGTGGTAAAGTCTGCGGCTGTGAAGACCGCAAAGCTCCCAATCCTGGCGGCCCTCTGCCTCGCCTTCGTGGCACAGCCCGCCCTCGCCCAGATCATCGTCCCGCTCGTCCCTGCCAAGCCCGAGCCGAAGAAGCCGGAAGAGGCCAAGACGCCCGGCAAGCGGGCCCAGAAACCCAAGAAGAAGAAGAAGCCGGCGGTCGAGCTCCCGCGCGAGAAGCCCCAAGCGACCCAAGTCGCCCTGCGCGGCCCGGTCGTGCCGCTCAAGCCGGGCGAGAGCACGACCATCCACGTCAAGATCCTCGACCAGCTCAGCCAGCCCTATTCGGCCCGCTTCAAGCTGACGGCCGACCGCGGCACCATCACCGCGCCGGTGGCGATGAACCCGGGCCAGTACCTTGCGACCTACGCTGCGCCTTCCAATGCCGAGCCCGGAGGGTCGGCCAAGATCCGCGCCGAGGTGCGCGAAGGCCCCAAGCCGGTCATCGGCGAGCTCACCATCGGCTTCGCGGGCTCGGCCCCGACGCCGATCGTCTCGCTGGTCGCCCCCGCGGGCGGGGACCGGCCCGAGGCGCGGCCCGCGCGCGTCTTCTTCAAGGAGCAGGTCGAGGTGCGCGCCGGGCAGACCGCGCTGCTCAAGTTCCGCGTCCTCGACAGCGACGACCAGCCGATGCCGCTCTCGGGGGTCGAGCTGAAGGCCGACGGCGGCACGCTCTCCGAGCCCGAGGAGATCCTCGGCGGCTACCTCGTGCGCTACCTGCCCGACGCCGACCACAGCGGCGAGGTGCGGGTGCGCGCCGAGGCGCGCGGCAGGCCGCTCGACGGCGAGGGGCTCGTCATCGTCAAGGGCAGCGGCCTGTCGGGCCGCGGTGAGCGGCTCGGCCTCGACCTCTCGGCCTTCGCCGGCGGGCTGACCAACTTCGGCGCGGTGGCGAGCCCGCAGTTCGAGCTGGCGCTCGCCTACGCGCTCTCCAACCTGCGCCTCGGCGTCCTCGGCGGCTTCAGCCCGGCCGGCGCCGAGCAGGTCACCGAGTTGGCCGGCAGCCGCCAAGCGAGCTTCTCGTTCACCATCATCCCTATCGTCGCGCGCGCCGGCATGAATTGGGTCCTCGGCCCCATCGACGTCTCGGCCGGCGGCATGGCCGGCCTCGCGCTGGTGAGCGCCGAGGTCGACGCGGCCGGCGTGACCGAGAGCTTCTCCGAGAAGCTGCTCGACCTCGGCCTGTACGCCGGTGCGGGCCTGCCGCTCGGCCCCGGGGCCGCGGTGCTCGAGCTGCGCATGACCCACATCAAGCTCGACCACCAGGACCCGCGCATCAACGTGAAGGGCCAGCTCGGCGGTCTGTCGGGAGCGCTCGGCTACCGGCTCGAGCTGTAGGCTTGTCGCCGGGCTTGGGCGCGGCGGGCTTGGGCGCGCGCCGCTCGAGCTCGGCGAGGACCTTGGGGACGTAGAACTCGGTCTCGCCGTTGCGCGGCACCCTCCCCTTCACGTTTCCCGGCCCGGCGTTGTAGGCGGCCAGCGCGAGCTCGACGTCCTTGAAGCGCGCAAGCTGCCGGGCGAGGTAGCGCGCGCTCGCGTCGATGGCGCTCGCCGGCTCGAACGGATCGGAGACGCCGAGCTGCGCGGCGGTCCCCGGCAGCAACTGCCCCGGCCCCATCGCCCCCGCGCGCGAAATGCGGTGGACGCGGGTGCCCGACTCGACCTCGACCAGCGCGGCGAGCAGGCCTTCGGGGAGCTGGTGGCGCTTCTCGGCCGCGGCGATGAGCGGCTCGAGCTCTTCGTGCCCCTTCAGCAGGCACTTGGGCAGGTGGCGCGCGAAGGCCCCCAGCGCCTCGAGCTTCTGTTCGAGGAAGTAGGGCGAGAGCGGGAAGACCGCGGTGCGCCCGCAGGCGGCGACGGCGAGGTTGACGGCGCACAGCGGCGCACAGCCGAGCGCCACCAAGCGCAGCAAGATTCGGAGCCGGGAGCGTTTTGGTCGGCGGGCCACGCGCCGGATAGTAAGGGGCGAGCGCGCCGACGGCCAAGAGAACCGCGCCCGCCCGCCGCAGCGCCGAGCGGGCCAGAGGCACGCTCGGCCGGCTCGCCTCAACCCGCCAGCCGCCGTGCCGCCTCCAGCGTGTTCGCCAGCAGCATCGCCACCGTCATCGGGCCGACGCCGCCGGGCACCGGGGTGATCGCCGAGGCGCGCTTCTCGGCCTCGGCGAACTCGACGTCGCCGACCAGCGTGCCCTGCTCCGAGCGGTTCGTCCCCACGTCGATGACGACGGCGCCCTCCTTGATCCAGTCGCCCTTGACCAGCTCGGCGCGCCCCACCGCGGCGACCACGAGGTCGGCCTGCCGCACCACGCCGGGCAGATCGGGCGTCTTCGAGTGGCAGAGGGTGACGGTCGCGTCCCGGGCCAGCAGCATCAGCGCCATCGGTTTGCCGACGATGTTCGAGCGCCCGACCACCACGGCGCGCTTGCCGCGCAGCTCGAAGCCCGCCTCGTCGAGCAGGCGCATCACGCCGTGCGGGGTGCAGGCGCGCGGCGCCGGGCGGCCGAGCAGCAGGTTTCCCGAGTTCATCGGGTGCAAGCCGTCGGCGTCCTTGGCCGGATCGACCGCGAGGACCACCTCGTCGGCGTTGAGGTGCTTGGGCAGCGGAAGCTGCACGAGGATGCCGTGCACCGCCGGGTCGCGGTTGAGCGCCTCGATCTGGGCGATGACCTCGGCCTGCGTCGAGTCGACTGGCAGGTGGCGCTCCACGGAGTGGATGCCGACCTCGGCGCAGCCCTTGATCTTGTTCTTCACGTAGACCTGCGAGGCCGCGTCCTCCCCGACCCGCACGACCGCGAGCCCGGGCGTGATTCCCTTCTCCCGTTGCAGCTTCCGGACGCCCTCGGCCACTTCGGCCCGTACCTGAGCGGCGACTGCCTTGCCATCGATGATCTTCGCCATGAGCTCGACCCCTCGCTTGAGCGACTTGCAGGCGGCCACTTTCCTTTCCCGCGCGCCGACTGGCAAGCCTCAATCGTCCCGGACGCTATACTCGCGGGCGGCCTGGCCACCGCAACCTTCGGGCAGGCCACACCCTGACGAACGGCCGCGCGACAGCGTGGGCCGCTCGCGGAGGAGCCCACCGTGCACAGGCGCCCCGACCCTCTCTCCGCGCTTTCCTTGGCGATGGTCCCCGTCGCCCTCTGCCTGTTGGGATGCCCTCAGTTCATCGACAAGGGCTCCGACGCGGGGCCCGAGGCCAAGAGCGATGCCGGGGAAGAGCTCGACGCGGGCACGCCGGACGCCGGCGCGCTCGACGCGGGCACAGCAGACGCCGGGCTGCCGGACGCCTCGCTCGCCGACGCCGGAGAGGACGCGGGCATCGACGCCTGCGTGCCCCTGACCTGCGAGCTTGCGCCGGGGGCCTGCGGCGAGCTGCCCGACGGGTGCGACGGGGTCGTCTCCTGCGCCTGCGACTTCGCCCACACCTGCGGGGTGAGTGGGGCAAATGCCTGCGGCTGCGCCGACGAGAAGTGGGCTCTCAAGTACGTCGATCGCGGCGCCAACGTGGGCCGGCACAGCTCGATGGCGAGGGACCCGCAGGGCGCGCTCCACGTCGTCTACGCCGACGCCAACCTCGGGCTCAAGCACGCGGTGATTCCGCGCGGCGAGACCTTCGCCACCTCGCTCGAGCACATCGACGCCGACGCCGACGCGACCGACTCGACCATCGCCATCGACGCCTCCGGGACGCTCCACGTCGCCTACTACCGGTGGGTCCATATCAGCGGCACGCTCTGGGAAACCGACCTCTGGTACGCGCAGAAGCCGGCAGGCGGCGAGTGGAGCCGCGAGCTCGTCATCGACGCGGGCGAACCCTGCTACGTCAACGGCGGCGGCGCGGTCCTGCGGCTCGACCCTTCGGGCGGGGTCCACGTCTTCTTCACCTACTGGTACTACGACGGGGCCGACTACCGTCACGCCGCCAGGCTCGGGCCCGAGACCTGGGACATCTACCCGGTCTTCGCCGGCGACCGGCTCGGCGGCAGCACCCGCGTCACCGCGGGCGTCCCGGCCTTCGCGGTCGGCCCGGACGGCACGCTGCACGCGGCCTTCGAGTACTACCGCGGCGGAGAGCTGCACTACGCGACCCGCCCGCCGCAGGGCGACTGGACGGTCCACGAAGAGCTCATCGCCGTGCCCGGCGAAGGCCTGCTGCAGGCGATGGGCATGAGCGCGGTCATGGAGGCCGACGCGCGCGGGGTCCACATCGCCTTCTGGAGCTGGCTCGATTCCTCGTCGAGCGACCTGCGCTACGGCTTCCTGCCGGCCGGGGGCGGAGCCTGGACCGTCGAAACCATCCCGCCTTCGCCCGGCGAGACGGCGGTGGTCGCGGGCGCCGAGGCCCTTTCGATCGACGCGGAGGGAGGCGTCCACCTGCTGTTCCAGGACAACGGCACCGGGTGGCTCAACCACGCCTTCCGGAAGGAGGCTGGAGGCTGGGAGGTGACGGTCATCGACCGCAGCGGCAACGGGGGCTACGAGACCGCGCTGCTCGCCGAGCCGGACGGCCTGCACGTCTCCTACTACGAGCAGGGCCCGATGAGCGGCCCGGACTACACCGGCAAGCTGCGCTACGCCTATCGCTGCCGGACCTCGGCCGGTCCTTGAACGAAACGTTCAATCGGCGGGAGTGCGACTGTTTGTCAAAACTCGCGTCCGCGCGACGGGGGAACGAGGGTTTCGAAGAAGAATCGCGTCCGCACCGCGGGGGAACGCGACTTTCGGCCGCGACTCGCCTGATCGCGTCCGGAGCCATCGATTCCCCGACGCTTCCTCGCCACGCCGCCCACGCGATCGACCGAGTCATGGCCGAAAACGGCGTTCTCCGGCGAGTGCCCTGAAGAGCCGTCGAGAAATCCGTCTTCGACTCCGTCCGCTTCCGCTCACCCCCGACGCGCGAGCGGCGGGAGCGGAGTCGAAGGTCCCTCTTGCGGCCTCGCAAGCTCGGCCTACGCTCGGGGCGAACGGGCGGGAGCTTTCTCGACACCTCTCGAGGTTCTTTCGTCGCCTGGCCGCCCGCCGCCCGGTCTACGCGCCCGCGAGCCCGAGCTCGCCCCGGATCTCGTCCATCGCCTGCAGGCAGATGCCGAGGAACTCCTCGAGCTCGATGCCCAGCTCGGCCTGACAGGCCTTGATCTGGTCGCGGTTGACCGCCGCCGCGAAGCGCTTGTCCTTCATGCGCTTCTTGATGCTGCCGACCTCCAAATCGCTGGTGCTCTTCGACGGCCGGATGAGCGCCGCAGCGGTGATGAAGCCGGTGGTCGGATCGACGACCCAGAGCGCCTTCTCCATCGGTGCCGTGCGCTCGGCCTTGTCGTTGTGCCCGAGCACCGCGCGGATGATGCTCGCCGGCGCGCCCTTCTCCTCGAGCACCTGCGCGGCGACCAGCGTGTGGCGCTCCATGTCGTTGGCGCAGACATCGAGGTCGAGGTCGTGCACCAAGCCCGCGAGCCCCCACTCGTCCGGATCGCCGCCCAAGCGGCCGGCAAGCTTTCGCATGCAGGCCTCGCAGGCAAGACAGTGGGCGGTCGTCGCCGAGTCGCCGAGCCGGCTGCGCAGGAGCTGAAGGGCCTCGTCTCGATTCATCGCGTCGGTTCCTCGAATCGTCCGCCGGACCTGAGGGCCCGGGCGCGCAGAAACTACCAGAGGCGGGCGCGGAGGGATCGCCCCTTCGCGCCCGCCTCACGGCCTTGCCTGCGAGGAAGGCTCGCGGCTGGGTTCGGGCCTCGCGGCAGACCGCAGCTTGCGGGGCCACCGGCTCACCCCGAGCGTAGCCTCCCGAGGAACGAGGGAGGCGAAGTCGGGCCCGAGCTCGTTACCGGTCCTTTGGACGGCTGCATCCCACGAACGAACAGCCGATTGCCGTAGAACCACCGCGCGCGAGCAAGTGAAAGTCCCCTCTTCCCGCGCTCGCGCGGGAAGAGGGGATTCAGGGGTGCAACCGATCGCGGGCCCCTTCTATCCGGTACCACGAGACGCCGGGCCGCCAGCACGAAGGCTGGCGCTCCGGCTGATTCGTCGACACCTCTTCAGCGCTCATCGAGAGGCCTTCGACCTCTCGACCCCAAAGCGCTATCGGCGCACGACGACGAAGACCTGCACCTGGCCGCGTTGGACCCGCAGCAGCACGCGCTCGGCCTCGCCGGCGGAGAGAGCGCGCGAGAAGTCCGAGAGACTCGCGACGCGCTTCCGGTTGACCTCGAGGATCACGTCGCCGGGCCGCAGGACTCCGGCCGCCGGGCTCGAGGGCGCGACCTGCTCGACGACGAGCCCCTTGGCGCCCTGCCCAAGCCCGAGCTGTCGCGCGGACTCCGGGGTGACCGGCGTGAGGCTCAACCCGAGCTCGGCCTCGCCCGCCCTGCCCTTCGGCCCTCCAAGCGCGCTCTGCTCGCCGCTCTCGCGCTCGGCGAGCTTGACCTTCAGGCTCTTGCGCGAGCCGTTGCGCAGCACCTCGACGCGCGCCTCGCTGCCCGGCCCGATGCCGGCGACGAGCGTCGTCAGCTTTCGGGTGTCGCGGACCGGCTTGCCGTCGATGGAGACGACGACGTCGCCGGCCTCGACGCCGGCCTTCTCGGCCGGGCTGCCGGGGAAGACCTGCCCGACGAGCACCCCGCTGCGCGGCTCGACCCCGATGCCCTTGGCGAGCTCCTCGGTCAGCTCCTGGATCCCCACCCCGAGCCAGCCGCGGGTCACCTTGCCGCTGTCGCGAAGCTGCGTGACCAGGCTCTTGACCAGGTTGACGGGCACGGCGAAGCCGACGCCGCTGCCGCCGGCGACGATGGCGGTGTTGATCCCCACCACGTCGCCGGCCGAGTCGAACAGCGGGCCACCGGAGTTGCCCGGGTTGATGGAGGCGTCGGTCTGCAAGAAGTCGTCGTACGGCCCCTGGCCTATCTGGCGGTCCTTGCCGCTGATGATGCCCGCGGTGACCGTGTGGCCCAGGCCGAAGGGGTTGCCGATGGCGATGACCCAGTCGCCGACCTCGAGCTTGTCCGAGTCGCCGAGGTAGGCGAACGGCAGCGTCTCGGGCGCCTCGACCTTGAGCAGCGCGATGTCGGTCTTCTCGTCGCTGCCGACCAGCTTCGCCTCGAAGGTGCGCTCGTCGGCGAGCTTCACCTTGATCTCGCTCGCCTTGGCGACGACGTGGTGGTTGGTCAGCAGGTAGCCATCGGGGCTGATGAAGAAGCCCGACCCGAGGGCGCTCTGGCGCAGCTCGCCGCGCGGCCCGCTGAAGAAGCGCTCGAAGGGGTTGTCGCGGCCGAAGGGCGAGCCGCGGCCGAAGAAGTCGGAGAACGGATCTCCCAGCTCGGGCCGGGCCGCCTGCTTGGTGATCTGCGTCGTGTAGATGTTGACGACCGCGGGGTTGAGCTCCTTGACCAGGCCCGCGAGCGAAGGCAGCGGACTGTAGCCGCGCGGCAGCAGCGGCGCGCTCGGGGCCCGCTCCTGCCAAGGCTGGCCAGAGGCGGCGAGCGATGGGGCGGGCATTGCCGGGACGGCGGCGAGCAGAGCGGCCGCGCTCAAGGACGAGACCAACCGCCGGCTCGAGGTGAGCGCGGGGGCGACATGGACGAGCTTCATGGATGCACCTCCTGAAAGCGATCGACGGGCCAGCGCCCGGGCTCGCAGCCGGGCGCGGCCCTTCCTTCGGGGCGAGGTCGTGGAGAGTCGGCCTAACCAGCCGAGCGATCGGCCCAGTCGAGCCCGAGCTTGAGCCACGAATCGAAGAGGCTCTCTGAGTTCGGGCCGGCGCCGCGCCGGCGGTCGCCGGACGAGACCAGCAGCTCCACTCCACAGCGAGGGCACGCGGCGGGGACATGGCGCCGCGAGACCCGGTTGCCACAAGCAACGCACTTCCAGGTCATCTTCAGCCTCCTTGCTCTTTGGTGACGGACCGTCTTCCGGGGTTTCGACTCCTGCTCCTCGACCTTTTCCCCGAGTCGATCAACGTCGCGGCCCCGGAACCTATGCCCGACGACCGATCTCTCTAAACACCGCTCGGACGCTGTCAAACGCGAGGAAGCGCTGCTCGTCGGCGCGACCGGAAAGCCGGCCTTGGTGAGCCTTCGTGCCGGGCGCCGGGGTCGCCGATTTCGGGAGGGCCGGCCTGCGCTGCCGGCCGCCGGCATCGGCCGCGCATCTGCCCGATTCCTCGCCGGGCGCATGGCTATGCGTCCCCACCAATCCGCGACCGATCGACTCTCGACTCTCGCCGGAAGAATTGCCGCACCCGCCGGTTTGCTCGGGCCATGAGACACGAACCCTCACGCAGCCGGCGGTCGATGCTCCGGTCCCTGAGCAAGCTCGGGATGGCGCTCGCCGCCGCCGCTGCGCTCCCCGCGGCCGCCCGCGCCGAGCCGACCGTCTACGCCGAGTCGGCGATGGTCAAGGTCAAGCCGGGCGCCCGGCCGAAGAACAGCGCCGTCGCCCGCATCGCCGCGGCGCGCAACGAGTGGGAAGCCTTCCAGGTCGTCGTGCGCGCCGACAGCGGCTCGCTCAGCGGCGTGCGCGCCAGCGTGAGCGATTTCGACGGCCCCGCCCGCTCGACCATCCCCGCGAGCGCCGTCTCGCTCTACCGCGCCGAGCTCATCGACATCACCCAACCCTCGGGCACCATTGGAGAGACCGGCCGCTGGCCCGACGCGCTGGTGCCCGCGGTCGACGAGGTCGACGGCGAGCAGCGCAAGGCCTTCCCCTTCACCGTCCCGGCCAACGAGTCGCGCGCGATCTGGATCGACCTGCTCGTGCCCCGCGACGCCACCCCCGGGGTCTACCGCGGCAAGGTCGCGGTCGAAGCCGACGGTTTCCGCGCCGAGGTCCCGGTCGAGCTCGAGGTCTGGAACTTCGAGCTGCCCTCGACCCCGACGCTGGAGACCGCGTTCCTCATCTACGCCGGCAACATGTGCCTCGCGCACACCGGCTCGACCGAATGCGGCAACAACCTCGAACGCGCCAAGCTCGCCACCAAGTACGCGCAGCTCGCGCTCGACCACCGCATCAGCCTGCCCAACCTCTGGGTGCTGCGTCCCGACGGCGACGACTGGTCGCAGTTCGACGAGGTCTTCGGGCCGCTGCTCGACGGCACGGCTCAAACCCGGCTGCCGGGCGCGCGCCTGACGAGCGCGCAGTTCAACTGGCCGCGCACCGTCGACAACTACCGCAAGCTCGCCGACCACTTCCGCGACCGCGGCTGGTTCGACCGGCTCTACGACTACACCGCCGACGAGCCGGGCTGGGGCAACCCCTGGAGCGACATCCCCACCCGCGCCGACCTGATCCGCCAGGCCGACCCCGAGATCCCCAAGCTCGTCACCACCAGCCTCCCCGGCGCCACCGAGAACGGGGTGCTCGACGACATCGACATCATCGTCCCGGCGATCAACCACATGGAGAACACGGTCGCGCCGTACGACGGCGACCAGCGGCCGCAGTACGACGACTTCGTCGCCTCGGGCAAGCGGCTGTGGATGTACCAGAGCTGCATGAGCCAAGGCTGCTCGTTCGGCAGCCTGCAGCCGGGCTTCGACTGGCCCAGCTACATGATCGACGTCTCGGCCGCGCGCAACCGGCTGATGGGGTGGGCCAACTTCAAGCAAGGCGTCACCGGCGAGCTCTACTACGAGACGGTCAACGCCTACGGCAAGGACCCGTGGAAGAGCCAGTTCGACTTCAACGGCAACGGCGACGGCACGCTCTTCTACCCGGGGACCCCGGCGAAGATCGGCGGCTCGAGCGGGGTGCCGGTCGCCTCGATCCGCCTGAAGATGATCCGCGAGGGGATCGAGGACTACGAGTACCTCGCGCTCGTCTCGAAGCTGGGCGACCCGGCGATGGCCCGGCGCACCGCGCTCGAGGTGCTGCCGACCGCCTACGCGGCCGCGGGCGACGATCCCGAGGCGATCATGCAGGCGCGCGAGAGGCTGGCGAAGCGCATCCTCGAGTTGGGCGGGGGCGAGCGCGCCGGCGGCTCCTCGAAGGTCGACTTCTTCGGCGATGGCTCGTCGGCCGGCGGCTGCTCGGCCGCGGCCGGCGCGCCCCTGCCGCTGCTCGCGCTTGGCCTGCTCGCCTTCGTGCGCCGGCGCCGACCGTAAAGAAGCGAGAGCTCGACCACCGGTCACCCTGAGCGTCGTACCGAGCCTTTGCCCGGCTGTCATCGCGCGGCTCCCGTCTTCTCGAGGGCCGCGCGACCGTGGTTCTCGACCAGCGAGCGCCGCGCGGGACGCGGTCCCCTCTCCTCCGGCGCGCTGAGAGGCTCGCGGCGAGCAATCGGCGCCGAAAGCGCGCCGTAGGAAGAGGGGGGTTGGAGACCTACTCGGCAGAGTCTGACCAGACTGGCAAGAATCTGAAGCCTGGGGTCTGCCGGCCGCCCCCGACCTCCCGGATTCCTTTTGGTTCCAGCTCGGCCGGCTTGGGGAGAGGTTTCGCCGTCTCGGCAACCGCTCGTTTGACCGAGGAACAGCACGCGACGCTCGAGCTGATTCGGGGCAGCCCTCGCCCCGAAATCCCCTCTTCCCGCGCAAGCGTGGGAGAGGGGACTTTCACGCGCGCCGCCCGCGAGAAGACGAGGGGCGGCGGGGACCAACTGGCGCGCGCTCTGGCGGTCGCTGGTCGAGACAGCGCCGAGCTCGGGTCCTCGGCCCGGACGCCCGCGCTCCTCGCGGACACAAGCAGGTCCCGGCGCAAGGAACCCGCGCCGGGACCCGCTCTCCCACCCCCGCCCCTACCCTTCGCTCAGGACCTTCCGATAGAGCGCCTCGTGGCGCTCGAGCAGCCGTTCCAGGCGCAGCTCGTGCTCGACGAAGGCGCGGCCCGCCTGGCCCATCTTCGTGCGCAGCGGGCGCGCCCGGGCGAGCATCTCCAGCCGCGAGGCGAGCATCGTCGAGGAGCCTATCGGCACGACGAACCCGTTCTCCTCGTCGCGCACCAGCTCGCCGTTGCCGCCCGCGTCGGTCACCACCATCGGCAGCGAGGCGGCCATCCCTTCGATGATCGCGTTCGAGAGCCCCTCGGCGCTCGAGCAGAGCACGCCGATGTCGCCGCGCGCGAGGATGGCCGGCACGTCCGAACGCCGGCCAAGAAAGCAGACCGCGCCGGCCAGGCCCATCGCCGCGGCAAGCTCCTCGAGCCCGGCGCGGCGCGGCCCGTCGCCCGCGAGCAGCAGCAGGACCTCGGGCCGGCGCGCCCGCAGCGCGCGCAGCGCCTCGAAGAGCACCTCCTGAGCCTTCACCGGGTGCGTCATGTTCGCGACGTGGACGATTACCGTCCGGCCCTCGAGCGGCGGCAGCGGGCCGGCGAGCGGCCCGCCCAGGTCGGAGTCGAAGCGCGCCAGGTCGATGCCGTTGTGCACGACGCTGACCCGCTCGGCCGGCAGGCGCTCGGTCTCGACGATGGCGCGCTTGATGGCCTCGGCGTTGGCGACCACGTGGTGGGCACTGCGGGTCGCCGCGGCGAGCGCGACGCGCTGGGGCACGTTGAGCCAGTGGGCCAGGTCGAGCCGGCCGACGATGGCCCGGGTTCCGGCGAGACGCGCGGCCGGGACCGCGAGCAGCGCGGTGTAGAAGTCGTGCGCGTGAACCAATTCGACCCGCTCGCGCCTGAGCACTCCGACAAGCCGGGCGATCTGCCGCGGGGTCTCCGGGCGCGCGAGGCTGCCGGCGAGCGGCACGGCCAAAGGCTCGATGCCCAGCCGGCGCACGCTCGTCAGGTGCGGGCCTTCGGCGTGGATCACCGCCGCCCGCATCTCGAAGCCCTCGGCGAGCCCGCGCAGCAGCTCGACCACCTGGCCCTCGGTGCCGCCGAGGTGGAGGCTGTTGACGAACTGCATCACCCGCGGCCTGGGCCGTGCTCGGGGCATCTGGCGCTCGAGTCTCATCCGCTCTGGCTCCCGCCTGCGTTGCGGCAGGCTTTCTGCGCGCGCCGGGCCTTCGGGGCCTGGTCGGCCTGACCGATGAGCCGCTCGCAGGAGGCCGACATCGCGACCAACAGGAAGAAGTGCGCCGACAGCACGTAGCCGCTGAGCATGTCGCACAGCAGGTACCCGGCCAGGCCCGCCGACAGCGCGCGCGCGAGGCCGCCGGCGACCGGGTCCTTCCAGGCCGCGGCCGCTCCGGAGAGCGCGCTGCCGACAAAGAGCATCAGCAGCCCGAACCCGACGAGGCCGAGCTCGCCGAGCACCGCGAGGAAGATGTTGTGGGCGACCAGCGGCATCTCGCGCGCGACCCGCGGCGCGTAGGTGGCCCAGGCGAACTGGAAGGCCCCGGCGCCGACGCCGGCGATGGGCCGGTCTTTGTTGATGGCCGAGGCGACCTCCCAGGCCCAGATGCGCCCCTGGGCCGACAGGTCGCGCTCGAAGCTGCTGATCGACTCGGTACGGGTCCAGAAGGAGGAGGGCGCGTAGATCGCCACGGCGGCGACCACGGCGATGGCCGCGGCGAGCGAGCGCATCTTCTTGGTGCCGCTCAGGGCCCACAGGGTCAGCGCGAGCGCGAGCCCGAGCGCGCCTCCGCGCGAGTGGGTCAGGATGATGGCGGTGACCCCGGTGCCCGCGGCCAGCGCGCCGAGCACGCGCATGAGGATGGAGGGCGAGTGCAGCGCGAAGACCGCGGCGACCGGGACGATGGCGACCAGGCTCATCGCCAGGTGGTTCGGGTCCTCGTAGACGCCCTCCCAGGCGGCGCGGAAGCCCTCGACGAGATCGATCTCGTTGCGCCAGTGGTCGATGGTCCCCAGCGACGGGGCCAGCGAGGCGATGACCGCCGCGCCGCTGAGGATGGCCAGGCGCTTTCGCGAAGTGACGACGTTGAGGATGGTCAGGTAGATGCCGGCGAGCTTGACCAGCTCGAGCGCCGAGCGGGCCGAGACCTCCGGCCTTATCGACCAGCGCGGCGAGAGCGCGGTCCAGACGCACAGCCCGAGCAGCGCGACCCCGCGCACCCCGTCGATGGTCAGGGGCAGGCCGCCGGAGACCCGGCCGAGCATCAGCGCGCCGAAGCCGATCGCCGCGCTCAGCAGCGCGGGCCGCGCCACTTCGAGGAAGGGGAAGACGTTGACGATGCTCGCGTAGACCGAGACGGTGAAGCCGACCACCGCCGCGAAGGCCACCGCGTCACGTCCAACTGATCGCCTCGTCGCCGCCCCCACCCCTCGCCTCTCGTGCCGGTTCGCGGCCAGAGGTAGCAGCGCTCATGCCACGGGTTCTGGCACGGGCAGGCAGGTTGAGCGCGCCCGGCGCGCGCTCCCGCGTTTCGGGTCGGTTGGGAAAGGCCTTTCCAACTTTGGGCAAGAGCCGCGAGTCGAGAGTCGGCTGACCGGAGCCTAAGCGATCGGTCGCAGGTTGGTAGGGGCGCATTAGCAATGCGCCCGTCGAGGAATCGAGCAGATGCCCGGCGGCGCGCATCCATCTGCCGGGCATCAACAACCCCCTCAGCACGCCGTGCAGGAGGGGGCTTCCACGCGCGGCGGGCCGCGCCGCGTCCATCCTCCAGTATTTCTGTCGGTGATTTCGGCAGCTTGGCTCAACCCCTCGGGTCGGATGTCAGCCCCGTCTGCTACAACGCCTGGCCATGGGGCGTTGGGACCGGCTTCTGAAGCTCGTGGCGCGGCTGCGCCCGTTCGATCTTCTCGGGATGGTGCCGGGCGGGTCCGGGTCCGGCCGGTCCCGGGTGCGCGCGCTGGACAAGGAGCTCGAGCGGGTACGGCAGAGCCGGTTGCTCGACGGGCTCCTAGAGGTGGAGGAGCCGAGCGGCAAGGCTTGGTTCCACCTCGAATACGAAAAGCAGCCGCGCAGCGACTCGGCGAAGCGCAGCTTCGAGCACTGGGTCTACGCGGAGGCGCGCCTGCGACAGCCGCTGCGGACGGTGATCTTCTACCTGACCCCGGGCAGTGAAGGGCGGCGGCCCCAGGACGGCTTCCGGATCGCTGTCGGCGGCACCGAGGTCTGCTTCCGGTGCGAAACCGTCTGCCTGTGGCGGGTGCCGGTCGAAAAGATCCTCGCGCGGCCCGCGCCGGGGCTCTGGGCGCTGGCGGCTTGGCTCGGCGGCGCCGGATCGGCCCACGTCGAGAGGGCCTGTCGCCAGCTCGAGCGGCTAGACGCCGAGCACCTCGGCAGCGAGCTGCTCGGCGTCTGGTTCGAGGTGGCGGGAGAGAGTATCGAAGCCGAAGATTTATGGGCGATGGTGCGGCGAAAGGAGCTCGTGATGGAGTCCTCGACCTACAGGCTGATCCGAAAGGTGAGCCGAGAGGAGGGCTTGAAGGAGGGCGAGAAGAGAGGCGCGCAGGCGATGCAGCAGACCCTGCTCGCCCTGATGCGCGCAAGACTCGAAGAGCTCCCGCCCGAAGCCGCGCGCGTCTCGCAGATAGAAGACCTCTCGCTGCTCCAGCAGGTTGCCGAGCGTCTCATCGTCGCCTCCGACCCGAAGGCGGTGACCGAGGTGCTGCGCAGCCTTCCTGGCAAGCCCTCGAAGCGCCGAGGCAAGCGGTAGAAGCCCCCTCCCCGTCGGCGCGCTGAGATCTCCGCGGCGGGCACTTCGGATCGTAGGCACGCCGTGCAGGAGGGGGCTTTCACGCGCGGCGGGCGCGTGGACAGGAAGGTTCGCAATCCGGCCACGTCGACGCGAAGGTCGCGATCCGATCGGCAAGTCCGAGGTCGGCGATCCGAGGTTGACGCCCCCGGGTCGGCGATCTGAGGTCGTCAACCGACGACTAACGGCAGCCCCAGCTCGGGATCGAGCTTGCCCGAAGCGGCGAACGGCGCCCCGGCCTCTTCCGTGAGCCTGCGAACGCAGAGCGCGGCGAAGCGGTCCGCCGTCTGCCGATGCTCGGACGACAGCGCGGACGCCTCGCGCTCGAGCGGCGCCCGCAAGGCCTCGAGCGCCTCCGCCGTCAAGGTCGCCTCGCCGCCTTCGACTTGCAGCGCGCGCCGCGCGAAGTCGGCCAAGCGCGAGGCGGGCAGCGGCGCGAAAGCGAAGCTCTCGCCGGCGAGCTCTCGGGCGGCGGCGGACAGGTAGAGGTCGGAGAACCGCAGGAATGCGAGCGATTCGACCGGATGCGCGGCGGCGAGCGACCCCTCGGCGGTCTTCGCGTCGAACCCGAGCTTCTCCATCAGGTCGGCCAGCCGCTCGGCCTCGGCGACCGCGTCGCTCAGCTTCGCCAGCTCTTCGAGGTCCCGGGCCGGGCGCATCGGAGCCGACGGCTCCTCGGGGCGATCGAGCGCCTCGCTGTAGAGCGGACGCCTGCGCCGCAAGGCGACGAGCGCCTCGCCCACCGGCGGATCGAACAGCGGCACGTCCTTCGAGCCTGGGAGCGCGGCGCGCCCCGAGCGCAGCAACCGGTCGACGCGAAACTTCTGCTTCAGCGCGAGGCTGACGCCGATTTGAAAGACGCGCTTGAGCGGCGCGCTCGCGAGCAGCGCCTCGGCGCGCGACGGGTCGCCCTGGGAGGCGTGCTCGAGGCCGAGCGAGAGCGTGTCGCGGGCCTCGCGGAGAGTGCGCTCGACCTCCTCGAGCTCGCCCGGCTCCACCGACTCGGCCACCATCACCGCGTTGAGCAGGGTCACGAGCTGCCGCTCGAGCACGCCGCGCTCCTCCTCGTCGAGGCGCTGCACGACGCGGTCGAAGAAGCGCTCGGCCGGCGCGATGCGGGCGAGGAAGAAGCCTTCGGGCACCGCGGGCGCCTTCTCGAGCAGCGGCAGCGCCGCGTCCGGATCGACGTAGGCGAAGAACGAGAGGGCCTCGGCCAGGTCGGGAAACCCGAGGTCGGCGAGCCGGGCGTTGCGCCAGCGGTACGCGCTCTCCTCGAGCTCGGTCGGCAGCTCCCAACGGATCGCCTCGAGCATGCGCGCGGCCTTGAAGGGATCCTCCGCGTAGAGCTGGTCGAGCAGACGCTTGGCCCCGATGTACTCGGCGCCCTCGACGAGGAACTCGACCAGATACTGGCCCTCGGGCGAGGGGTAGGTCGGCCCGCTCGGCTCGGGGTCGGGATCCTCGGTCAAATCCCAGATGTGCATCGTCGTCTTGAGCAGCAGCTCGAGCACCTCGATGTCGAGGCGCGCGAGCTTCTTCTGGAACCGCTCGTCGTCGTGGTCGGTGGCCGCCGCGCGCAGCCAGAGCAGCCCGGTGGGGACGTCGATGCGGTCGCGCCTCCAGGCGTCGAGGTCGACAAAGCTGCGGAACTGGTCGGGCCCGGCGAGGTGGATGAGCTCGAGCGAGTCGTTCATCCCCAGCTCCTTGACCGTGAAGTAGACCTCCTCGGCCGGCAGGGTCGGCACGATCAGCTCGGCGTGCGGCGCGGAGATCATCAGGTCGAGCCGCGCGCGCGCGTTCGGCGCGCGGGCGAGCGCGGCCTTCAGCTCGGCGCGTTCGGACAGGAGCTGCTCGCGCGTCGCGATTTTCGAGCCGTTTCCCTTGGTCAGGTCCTTCGATTCAGCCATGGCTTGCGGATGCTCCGTTTCTTTTTCGGGCTGCGAGAGCAGCCCCCTGTCGACCCTGGGCTCGCCCAAGAGCGGGCGCGCCGGTGGCGACCCGTAGGGTCCGAACCGCCCGGTCGCGCGGGCGGCCCACCTTCTAACCGTTGGAGGCGAATGAGGCGACCAGCTCGCGCGCGAGCCGCCCGTGGCGCTCGCCCTTCGGCTCGAGCCGCACCTCGCGGACCTCTTCGCCCGCCCCCGCGATGTGCACGAGCAGGTGCTCCCCGGGCGCGGCCTCGGGGATGCGGTCGAGCCACTCGACGAGGGTCGCCGCCTCGCCGCCGAGCAGGTCGAAGAAGCCGGTCGCGTAGAGCTCCTCCTCGTCGCCGAGCCGGAAGAAGTCCGCGTGGTGCAGCGGCAGGCGCCCTCGGTAGGTGTAGACGATGGCGAAGCTCGGGCTGGCCACCTGGCTCGGCGCGACCCCGGCGCCTTCGGCGACCCCGCGGGCGAAGACGGTCTTGCCCGCGCCCAGCTCGCCTATCAGCCCGACGAAGTCGCCCGGCTCGAGCCGCTCGCCGAGCCGCTCGCCGAGCCGGCGCATCGCCTCCGGGGAATCGATCCTCAAGGTCAGCTCTTCTCTCACTGCGCCCACTTCGCCCACACCTCCGTCATCGCCTCGAGCAGGTCGGTGGCGACGATGCCCAGACTGCCGCGCTTGCGCCGGGCGCGATCGCCCGCCATCCCATGCACGAAGACCGCGGCGCACGCCGCGCTGCCCGGCGTCATCCCCTGGCCGGCCAGCGCCGCGCACAGGCCGGTGAGCACATCGCCCGAGCCGGCGGTGGCCATCCCGGGGTTGCCGGTCGGGTTGATGGCGGTCGCGCCGGCCACGTCGGCGATGACCGTGCGCGCGCCCTTGAGCACCACCGTCAGCCGGTACTGCTCGCTGAAGCGCCGGGCGACGCCGATTCGGTCCTCCTGGACCTCGCGGACGCTCTTGCCGATCAGCCGCGCCATCTCGCCGGGATGCGGGGTGAGGATGAGCGGGCCGGTCGCCGTCGTCAAAAGCTCGAGCTTGTCGGCGAGCGCGTTGAGGGCGTCGGCGTCGAGCACCGCCGGCAGCTTCGCCTCGAAGAGGAGCCGTCCGAGCAGATGCCCCGTCTCCGGCCCGCGCAACAGGCCCGGGCCAGCGGCGATGACGCTCTTGCCCTGGCTCGCCTCGAGCAGCGCCGGTAGGTCGGAGAGCCCGAGCGGCCCCGACCCGGGCAGCGGGTGGGCCATGATCTCCGGCATGAAGGCCTGCACCGCGGCAGTCTCCTTGGGCCGCGCCGCGACCGTCACCAAGCCGCAGCCCCCGCGCAACGCGGCCGCGCAGGCCATCGCCGCCGCGCCCGACTTGCCGGGCGAGCCGGCGATCACCAGGACGTGACCGAACTGGCCCTTGTGCGCGTAGGCCTCGCGCGGCGGGAGGACGGCGCGGATCTCGTCCTCGCGAAGCAGGAAGACCTTCGGCCCCTGCAAGCGCGACCCGGCGAGCCGCGGGATGGAGATGTCGGCGATGACCAATTCGCCGCCGAGGCTCGCCCCGGGCTCGAGCGCGAGGCCCCGCTTGATGTAGCCGAAGGTCACGGTGCAGTCGGCCGTGACGCACGGGCCGCAAGGCCGGCCGCTGTCGCTGTCGAGCCCCGAGGGCAGGTCGACCGCCAGCACCCGGGCGCCGAGCTCGCGGGCGACCCGGATCTGCTCTATCGCCGCGAGCGCCCTGCCCTCGGCCGGCCGCGACAGGCCGATGCCGAAGACCGCGTCGACCACCAGGTCGCCCCGGCCTGTCCCCAGTCCCTGGGACTCGTCGAGCAGCCGCGCCGCGCCGCCGAGCTTGCGGTAGGCCTCGAGGTTGGCCAACGCGTCGCCCTTGAGCGCCTCGGTCAGGAGCACCACCTCGACGTTGCCCCCAGCGTTCGCCAGGTGCCGGGCCGCCACCAGGCCGTCGCCGCCGTTGTTGCCCGGACCGCAGACGACCACGGCCTTGTGAGGCGGGCGCAGGCGGCGGCGCACCTCGCGGGCGACAGCCGCCCCGGCGTTCTCCATGAGCAGGCGCGAGGGGAGCCCGAACTCGGCCGCGGTGAGCTGGTCGAGCAGCCGCATCTCTTCGGTGGTGACGATGCGCGTCGGCGTGCTGAGCTTCATCCATCCCCTCCTTGCAGGGCGCCAGCGGTCACCCTGAGTGTGGACCGACCGGGCGGGAGCAGAGTCCCGCAACTCTCCTCGAGACCGAGAGCCCGAGTCCGGTCCATCCCGAGCGCAGGCCGAGCCCGCGAAACCGGAGTCGAGGGGCTCTCCCCCTCTGCCCCCGGGGCGTCGAGAGCTGGGCTCGAGGCGAGCGGGACTGCGGCGGGTCGACGCATCTTGGCCAGGGCTCCCTGCACCGAGTATCGAGTGGGGAGCAAGGCCCGCCGGTCCCGAGCAGCAGGTCGGAGCTCGGGCCACCCACTCACGACTCCCAACTCACAACTCCCAACTCATCAGGCCATGCGCATCAGCTCGATCATCTCGCGCACGGCCCGCTCCATCCCGACGAAGAGCGCGCGGCCGACGATCGAGTGCCCGATGTTCAGCTCCTCGATCTCCGCGATGCGCGCGATGGCCTGCACGTTCTGGTAGTCGAGGCCGTGGCCGGCGGCCACCGACAGGCCGAGCTTCTTCGCCGCCTTGGCGCAGTCGACGATGCGGGCCAGCTCGGCCTCGCGCTCCTGGCCGGTTCGGGCCTCGGCGTAGCGGCCGGTGTGCAGCTCGATGCGGTCCGCGTCGAGCTTGTGGGAGGCGCGCACCTGGTCGAGATCCGGGTCGATGAACAGCGCCACCTCGATCTCCGCGTCGCGCAGCGTGCGCACCACCTTGCGCAGGTTGTCGCGCTGACCGATGACATCGAGGCCGCCCTCGGTCGTCAGCTCCTCGCGCCGCTCGGGCACCAAGGTCGAAACGTCGGGGCGGGTCTCGTAGGCGATCTTCACGAGCTCCTGGGTGGCGGCCATCTCCAGGTTGAGCAGCGTCTTGACCGTGTCGCGCATGATCCGCAGGTCGCGATCCTGGATGTGCCGGCGGTCCTCGCGCAGGTGCACCGTTATCTGCGCCGCGCCGCCCAGCTCGGCCAGGGCAGCGGCAAAGAGCGGGTCCGGCTGCTTGCCGCGGCGGGCCTGACGCAAAGTGGCGACGTGATCGACATTGACGCCGAGACGAGCGGTCATCGGGGAACCTCCGGGTTTTCTAGGCGCAGGCGGGTCGCGACGCGGACTCGAGGAAGGCGCCGACGATGGCCGAGACCTCGTCGGGCGCCTCCTCGGGAGGCGAGTGACCACATCCTTCGAGTGGATGGAAGCTCGCCCCGGGCAGCGACTGCGCGAGCCGCCTCCCGAGTGCGAGCGGGAAGATGGGATCCTTCGTCCCCCAGATCACGGCGACGGGCACCGGCAGCGAGCGTAGGCGCTCCTCTCCGTCCCACCCGGCGAGGCCGCGCAGCCCGGCGAGCACCGACGGGAAGTAGCCCGGGCAGCTCGCGGCGCGCAGATAGGCCTCGACGGTCGCCTCGGTCACCTTGCGCCGGTCGCCGAAGAGAAAGCCGAGGTAGAGCCGGATGGCGGCGCGGCTGACCGGCCCGAGCGACCAGAGGCCGAAGACGAGCTCGCCGACGAGCGGCAAGGCGGGCAGGCGCGCAAGAGCCGGCACGCGCAGCGGGAGATCGATGAAAACGGCGGCCCGAACGCGCCCGGGCCTCAGCAGCGCGAGCTCGGCGGCGACGAGCGAGCCGAGCGAGTGGCCGACGACCGCGAAGCGCTCGTCCCCCAGCATCTCGTCGGCGAAATCGGCGAGCAGCCCGGCGAGCATCGCCGGCCCTTGAGGATCGTGGCGCGGCTGCGAACCGCCGCAGCCCGGCAGGTCGACCGCGACGGCTCGACCCGGCAGCTCGACCGCGTCCCACACGTGCGCCGCGGCCCCGAGGCCGTGGACGAGCAACACCGGGGGCCCGCTGCCGCGCTCGAGGTAGTGGAGCCGGCACCCGCGCACATCGATCGTTGCTGCTCTGGTGGCGACCGCTGGCATCGAAGGGCGCGTATGCTACGCGACCGCCTACGGCCGGGCAACGAACCGAAAGCCGGAGTGGCTCTGCCCCAGGCCAGACGAGGCGTCTGTCGGCCGGCCACAGTCCGGGGCTTCCCCTGGCGCGATGTGCCGCAGCAGACTTCCCGACACCTCTCGAGCACCGGGCGCGAACCGGAGCTGCGCGCACCTCCTTGCGCCTCTCGTTCGACGCGGCAGTCTCGCTCCGGCCCGTCGAGAGCCCCCCAGCCCAGGCCAACGCCTGATGGGGTGAACGAAATCGGCAAGAATCACGACAGGTTGCGGCACCCGATCGAAGCCTCGGGAAGGGACCTATAGAGCGCCAGGATGGCCCAGGAGAGGCCGTCCGAGCCCAGCCCTATTAAAGGAAGCCTGGCGACCCCAAATCGCTCTACGGGCCGGCCAGGGGCCTCACAGGGCCGATCCGCTCCGAAGACGGCCCGCCCTCGCGCATTTTTCCGGAAGGCCGGTGCACGCACGCAGGCCGCCGCGACGGCAGCCCTCCCCGCCCCCCGCGCGGCCGATCCGCCGCAGAGGCCGGCACCCGAGCCGGCCTTCCGGAGTTGAGCGCCGCTCAACCGGCCTGCAGCTCGAACGCGACCTCCTCCTCGGCGAGCGTGCCGCGCTCCGCCTCGAGCAGCCGCACCCGAGCAAAGCAGCGCAGCGTGCCGGCGTGCTCGGGCTCGAGCGCCGCGAAGGGCACGAACGCCGAGCACTCGCGGCAGAAATGGCCGTCGTCGGGCGGGGTCACCACCTCGAAGACGTTGAGCCAGCCCTGGGTGTCGGCCAGCCGCGCGACGCCGGTCCGAAGCGGCCCGCGCCCCTGCTCGTGCAGCGTCGTCTCGACGACGAGCTTGGCCGCGCCGAGCTCTTCGGCGTGCACGACGAAGACGACCTGCAGGCCGCTCTCGTCGCCGACCTGCGCCGGCTTGACTATCCGCAGCTCACCGATGGTGGCGCGCCCGCGGGTCGGCACCGGCCGCTCGTCGAGACCACAGCCGAGCGGCTCACCCGCGTGCTCCTTCGCTCTCTGGTCGCGGCGATAGCGCTCGACGCTCAACGGTTCTTTCCTCGATTAGAAGCTGCAGGCGACCTTGCGGACGACGAGGTGGGTGGCCCCCGTCGGCTGAACCGCGTCGAAGGCGACGAAGAAGTCGGAGCCCGCCCGCTCGACCCGAACCCGCTGCGCGACAAAGCTGCCAAGCCCCAGGCCCTGCTCGGCGCGCAGCTCGACCGGCTCGGCGCCCGGGGTCTGGAAAAGGCGCACCGAGACCCGAGGCGCGCCGGAGGAGTTGTCGAAGAAGGCGAGCGCGGTCGCCGCCTCGCGCACCGCGACGTCGAACTGCCCGGCAGGCCGCCAGGCCGCGAGAAACGGCACCGGGCCTGCGAGCACGTTGCCGTTGGCTGCCGTCCAGACCACGCGCGGCGCGCCTTGCGTCTCGGCGAAGGCGACCACGCGCAGGCTCTCGGAGACCGCGATGCGGCAGTCGAAAGAGGCCTCGCCCTCGGGCAACACCGCCACCTTCTCAGCGGTCGGGATCGCGGTCACCGCCTGCTCGCCCTGGGCATAGAGCGCGAGCCACGCGCCATTCGGATCACTGCTCGAACCGCAGGCGATGCCCTCGCCGGAAGGCGACCTGGCGAGATCCCAGCGCACCTCCTGGTGCGCCGGCGTGCCGAAGGGGACCGAGTCGCGGACCGAGGCGTCGGGTTCGAGCCACAGGCCGAGCACCGCCGAGTCGCTCGAGGACGTCGGGCGCCGGCCATAGGCAAGGACGAGCCCACCCTCGACCGTGCGCGAGACGGCCATTGGCCAAAGGTCGGCCAGCGGCGAGGTCGCGCCCTGGGCCCCCGCGAGGTCGAAGTAGGCCGAGCCGCCGCCGGCGGGCGTCGAACCGGTGAGCAGGAAGAGCCCCTCGCCAAAGTCGAGCGCTTCGGGTACGAGCGCTCCCAAGTCGTGCACCGGGTTGTCAGCGACGAGGCTGCCGTCGTCGGTCGAGAAGAGGAGCATCCGCGGCAGCCCGTCCTTCGACCAGGCAAGGCCCGCGAGCGCGTCGGCGATGGCGAACGCGCCCATCGCGAGCGGCTCGCTGCTGGCCTCCAGATGCACGAGCGGAGCGCTCAACTCGCAAGGCGCGGGGACGAGGCCTGCGTCCGGCGGCAGGCCCGTGCTGCCGTCGTGCTGCGGCGCGGAGGCGTCCGCGAGGCTCGAGGACCCGGCGTCCAACTCCTGACCGTCCGGCGCCTGCGGGAAGAGCTCATCCGCAGCGCCACAGGATGCGAAGACCAGGGGGAGGATCAGGAGACAAGAAACTCGTCGCATAGGCTCTTCTCTAACGGCCACGCGTGTTGGCCGACGATGCTATCACGCGCCTGCTGGCGGCCGCTTCAGCCGGCCCTGGCCTGCCGATCTCGAGCGTGTTTTCGGCAGGGCCGACGTTCCGAGGGAGTTTTGAGTTGGGAGCCGACAGCTACGTCGGCCGGGCGGCCCTTCCGTGGGCGGGCACAGCATGATCGGCGCCTACCACGCCGCAGCCGGCACGAAAGGCCGGCGGTCCGCAACGTCGAGTCTCGACCGTCGCGTCGATCGTCGCGTCGATTCTCGACTTCCGGGGCCCGCGGGGACGGGCGCACTGCTGTGCGCCCCTACCGCACCGCCCCGCCCTACCCAAGCGCGCGCTTCAGCTCGGCGACGATGCTTTGCGCGTGCGCCTCGTTGGCCTTCTTGTCCGACCCCTCGACCAGAACGCGCACCTTCAGCTCGGTTCCCGAGAAGCGCACGAGCACCCGGCCGTCCTTGCCGAGCGCCTGCTCGGCCGCGCGAATCGCCCGGGTCACCTTCGGCAGCTCGGTCAGCTCGCGGCGCAGGCGGATGGGCACGCTCACCTGCGTCTGCGGGAAGGCGTCGAAGAGCGTCTTCAGCTCGGAGAGCGGCCGGCCGCTGCGCTGCATCACCGCAAGCAGCCCGAGCGCGGCGATGACCCCGTCGCCGGTGGTCGCGTGGTCGAGGAAGATGAGGTGCCCGCTCTGCTCACCGCCGAAGGTGTAGCCGCTCTTGCGCATCGCCTCGACGACGTAGCGGTCGCCGACCTTGGTGCGCACCACCTTGGCCCCCAGGCCGGCCATCGCCACCTCGAGCCCCATGTTGCTCATCACCGTGGCGACGAGCGTCTTCTTGGCGAGCTTCTTCTGCGCGAGCAGATCCTTGGCGCAGATGGCCATGATCGCGTCGCCATCGACCGTCTCGCCCTTCTCGTCGACCACGATCACCCGGTCGGCGTCGCCGTCGAGGGCGATGCCGATGATCGCCCCGTGCTTGACGACCGCCTTGGCCATGGCCTCCGGGTGCAGCGCGCCACACTTGGCGTTGATGTTCTTGCCGTCGGGCTGGACGTTGAGCGGAATGACCTTGGCGCCCAGCTCCTCGAAGACCGCCGGCGCGGTCTTGTAGGCCGCGCCATTGGCGCAGTCGACCACCACCGTCAGCCCGTCGAGCGAGAGGTCCTTGGGGAAAGTGTTCTTGAGGAAGACGATGTAGCGGCCCTGAGAGTCGTCGATGCGGGTCGCCTTGCCCACCTTGGTCGCCGTCGGACGCAGGTGGTCGATCTTGTGGCGGAAGATGAGGTCCTCGATCCTCGCCTCGACCTCGTCGGGCAGCTTGAAGCCGTCGCGGGCGAAGAACTTGATGCCGTTGTCCTGGTAGGGGTTGTGCGAGGCGCTGATGACCGCGCCGGCGTCGGCGCGCATCGACTGGGTCACGAAGGCGATGCCCGGGGTCGACAGCGGGCCGACCATCATCACGTCGACGCCCATCGAGCAGATGCCCGCCGCCAGCGCGGTCTCGAGCATGTAGCCCGACAGCCGGGTGTCCTTGCCGACGACGATGCGGTGACGATGGCTGCCGTTGCGCACGTAGTAGGCGACCGCGCGGCCGACCTGCATGGCGATCTCGGCGGTCATCGGATAGACGTTCGCCACGCCGCGGATGCCGTCGGTGCCGAAGAGCTTGCGCTCGGTCTCTACAGGTGCAGGTCGGTACATCGGCGTTCTACCCTCCTGAATTTCAACTGGGCGCCTCGAGCGCCTGCTCACGACGCTTAAGTTTTCGACCTCGCCCCATGACGAGCAACCAGGCCCGGGGCCGCCCTCTGAAAGGCGCGCGAATCAAGCAGCTTTCGCGCTCAGGCGCAAGGCGCGCAACAGAGAGGCGCGCGTGCGCAAGGCCGGCCGGTGAGCGGACGCGCGTGAACCCTCCGGCCCGTCGGTGGTGCAGCCCGGCATCCCGCTGAGTCGCCGCCGTGCCGCGAAGGATGGGGGCTCTCAGAGCGGTCGCGAAATCTCCCTGGCGCTCGGCCCGGGCCCCGCTCGCCTCTGAGCGTCAGCCTTCCCGAGCCTGCCGAGGGGCTCGGGCTGACCGGTTGTCGCTCGAAGGATTCTTCGACTTTGTTTCAGGCGCCGTCGCTCGAGCTCGCAGGCCGCGCGGCGCGCTCTCCTGCCGCTCGGCGCTCCGGCTCGCTGCGAGGCGTGCCTGCGCAGAGCCCGGCGAAGCTGATATCGGTGCGGGCACGAGCGCCGCATCGGGCGCTCTGCGAGGCCCGCCTGATCCCTCTTCGAACCACCGCGCTGCTCCTCTTCGTCCCAATGATCGCGTGCGCGGGCGCGCCGCGCGCTCCGGGCCTCGCTCCCGACGTCTTGCCCCCGGGCGAGCCCGGCGACGCAGTCTGGTTCCTCGAGACCACCGCGAACCCGGGCCTGCTCGCGATAGAAGGAGACCAGGCCTCCCTCTCCACGTTGCGCGGCGGCGAGGCCGTGAGCCTGCACGTCCTGCGCGACCGGCCCTTCTGGCGCCTCACCGGCGAGACGGGCGGCGTGGCTATCGATCTGCGGCTGGCGCACGCGAGCCGCGACTTCGCCTGGCTCTGGGCCGTTGGCTCTCCGCTCGCCGGGTTTGCCTACCGGCTCGACACCTCGCCCGGGCCGCTGCTCGGCGAGTGGATCGTCGAGCCGTTGGGCGGCTCGCAGCTACCGCGCGCTGTCAGGCTCGAGCAGCAGGCGATCGAGGTCGTCGAGGAGAGCTCGGTGCGCCGACTCGGCGCGCGGATCCTCGTCGTCTCCGAGGACGAGCGCCTCGTCGTCGCCAGCCAGAGCTGGGAGGCCGTCCCCGAGCGCCTCCTCCTCCACCGCTGCGAGGGCGGTTGGATCCTCTTTCGCGAGGGTTCGCCCGCCGAGCTCGGCGTCCTCCATCGCCCCGGGCAGAGGCCGCCCTGGCTCGCACGCGACGAGGGCACGCCCGCCGTGCCGAAGCGCTACGTCCTGCCGAGCCTGGGCGAGGCCCGCCTCGAGCTCGCGCCGCGACAGGCTCGCTTCGCGCTCGCGACTCCGGCCGGCGAGGAGTCGATGTTGATGCGCGTCGGCGGGACCCGAGGCCCCCTGGTGCGCTTCGAGGATCCGCAGAAGAGCGCCGACGCCTTCCTTCTACAGGCCGGCTGGCGCGCCTGGTTCTGGGTCGAGGGCGAAGGCGGCGTCGTGCCCGCGTTCGCGCTCCGCGAGCCGGCCGCTTCGCTTCTTGGAGAATGGTCCGCCGCGATCGCCAAGCCCGGCGCCGGTGGTCATCAAGTCGCGGCCGTCGAGATCGGGCGGGACCGCGTCGTTTTCCTCGCGCGCGACGGCGAGCCGACCGCGTACGGAGCGCAGCACAGCGGCCCGCCGGAGGCTCCCGTGCTCCTGCTGACCGGGGCCGCCTCGGGCCTTGCGTTGTCGCTTGCGCCGCGCGGCGAGACAGTCTTCGTCAAACCCTCGAGTCCCGAGCTGACGCTCACCTTGCTCCATCGCTCCGGCCGAATGCCCGCCTGGCTGCCCATCGCCCGCGCAGGCGAGCTCCTCGATGCCTTCTGCGAAGAGGCGAGCCGGGCTTCGCGGGCCGAGCCGCCGCACCAGCGGGTCGAGAGCGCGCTCGGCTCGCTGGAGAGACGCGGGCACGACACCGACCTGCTCAAGCACCTGCTGCGGCCCATCGTCCGCATGCCGGGCGATCGCTACGAGCTGCTGCTGCAGGGGCTCGAAACCGTCGGCGCACCGAAGTGGAAGTGTCGTCACGCCCACGCGCTGCTGGCGCCGTGAACCGGCAGCTTTCCGGGGAGAAGCGCTTCCTCTGCGCGCCAGCCCGGCCAAGAGCCTATTCAAGAGGATGAGACCTCGGCTCCCTTTTGCTGCGCAGCAGAAAAGCCGTCGTCTTCATGCGTGCACGCAGGCCGCCGCCTCGCCGTGCGTACGCCTCGGCAAGACTTCCCGACAGCTCTTGAGCGCCGGCGTGCCAGCGCTTCGTGCGTCCGCGCGAACCAGAAGAAACAAGAGCCGGCGGGAGACTCGACCCGCCGGCTCGAAGCATCGAATCGGAGCGAAGGGGCCCGGCTGCGCGCGAGGGCCCGATGAGCGGCGCTACACCCCCAGGGTCTGCAGCGCCCGCCGGTAGTAGTTGTCGCGGGCCGCCTTGCCGTTGTAGCCGCCGTTGATGCGATAGGTGATGGCGTCGAAGTTGCGCGCGTCGGCGTACCTGTTGAGGCTTCGGCTGTTCCAGTACCAGGCGGCCACGCGGAAGCCGACGTCGATGTCGGCAGCGCGCGTCGGGTTGTTCTCGAGGTCGATGCCGAGGGCGGCGCCCGCGGCGCGGTAGTTGTAGCGGCCGGTGAGCTGGATAGGCCCGCGACCCTTGTAGCGACGCCCGTCACCCGGCTGCGTGTTGCCCAGGTCCCTGCGGCCCTCGTAGGCCGCGCCGCTGGCGAACTCCTCGAAAGCCGTCAGGCCGCAGCTCTCGTGGGCGAGCTGCGCGATGAACGCCGCCTGACGCAACGGCGTGTTGATGCCCGCCTCGGCCATCGCCGCGTTCAAGTGCGGCAAGAGCTGCTCGGCGCGGGCGGCCGACAGGGTGGGGACGATCGCCCGAAGCTGCGCGACGCTCACCCCGCTGCTGACCGGACCGGGACCGGAGCTTGGGCTCACTGTCGCCGGCCCGCTCACCTTGCCCGCGTCGACGCCGGGGATGGTCAGCGCCTGGCCCGGATAGATGCGGTTGGGGTTGGAGATGGCGTTGGCCGCGGCGATGTCGCTCCAGGAGACGCCGAACCGCGAGCCGATGGCAGACAAGGTGTCGCCCGGCTGGACGACGTACTGGCTCGCGGCCGACACAGGCGCCGACGGCGCCTCGGGGATGGTGCCGCTGCCCGAGGGGATCTGCAGCACCTGGCCAACGTTGATGCGGTTGGGGTCGGCGACGCCGTTGAACGCCGCGAGCGCCTGATACGAGATACCAAACCGCGCGCCGATGGCCGACAGAGTGTCGCCCGGCTGCACCGTGTAGCTGCCCGAGCCAAGCTGGACCTTGGGCGCCGCGGTGGCCTGGTAGTCGTTCTGGCCGTTCCAGCCCGGCAGGTTGAGCTGCTGGCCCGGGTGGATCAGGTTCGGGTTCTCGATCTGCGGGTTCGCCTTGATCAGATCGGACAGCGAGACGCCATGGCGCTTGGCAATTCCGGAGAGGGTGTCGCCTGCACGGACGGTGATGGCCAAAGGTGCCTCCTGCGAGAGAGTGTCAGACTGCCCTCATTCTCTACACCCGCGGCCGAAAGTTGCCTCATCTTCCGATGCTGTCTGGCTTTCGGACAGACAGGCGTCCGGCATCCCGCTTTGACCGCCTCGACTTGCGTCGACGCACCGTAGTCGACTAGCTTCGGGCCGGTTTCTTCCGGAAGCACACGCTATCAACGAGGACTCACAATGAGATTCTGTCGTACCGGTCTACTGGCGATGGTCGCGGCGGCCCTGATGGCCGCCGGATGCGGGGGCGAAGAGAACAAGTGCGATGGCGTCACCTGCGGCGCCAACGCCAAGTGCGAAGAGAGCTCGGGCCGCTGCGCCTGCGAGCCTGGTTTCGAGGGCGACCCTGGCGTCGGCTGCACCGGGGCCACTTCGTGCAAGCCGAACACCTGCAGCGGTCACGGCACCTGCTCGGACGCCTCGGGCACGCCGGTCTGCACCTGTGAGCTGCCCTGGATCGGCGTGAGCTGCAACGCCTGCGCTGACGGCTACGTCCTCGTCGGCTACGACTGCATCGTCGACCCCTGCGCGTCCGAGAACTGCGGCGGCCACGGCACCTGCACCGCCGACACCACGACCGGCGCGGCGGTCTGCGCGTGCGCGAGCGGCTACGCCGGGGCGAAGTGCGACGACTGCGCCGAAGGCTATGTCGCCACCTCGACCGAGCCGCTGGTCTGCGAGCTCGAAAACGATCCCTGCGATCCCAACCCCTGCCAGAACGGCGGCGAGTGCACCGCCGAGGGCACCGAGGCGGTCTGCACCTGCGTTGGCAACTTCGCCGGCACGACCTGCACCGACTGCAAGCCTGGCTACCAGGGCACCGCCTGCGACGCGTGCGCCGAGGGCTATGTCGAGACCTCGACCGAGCCGCTCGTCTGCCAGCCCGAGACTGATCCCTGCGATCCCAACCCCTGCCAGAACGGCGGCACTTGCGCGGACGAGGGCGGCGAGGCCGTCTGCACCTGCGTCGGCAACTTTGCCGGCACGACCTGCGCCGAGTGCAAGATCGGCTACCAGGGCACCGCCTGCGACGCGTGCGCCGAGGGCTACGAGGAGACCTCGACCGACCCGCTCGTCTGCCAGCCCGAAGCCGATCCCTGCGCGACCAACCCCTGCCAGAACGGCGGCACCTGCGCGGTCGAGGGCGGGGAGGCCGTCTGCACCTGCGTTGGCAACTTCGCCGGCGTGACCTGCTCCCTGTGCAAGACCGGTTACCAAGGCACCGCCTGCGACGCGTGCGCCGAGGGCTACGAGGAGACCTCGACCAACCCGCTCGTCTGCGAGCCCGTGGTCGACCCCTGCGCG
>DHSB01000215.1:11379-11579 GCA_002408385.1 Myxococcales bacterium UBA5297 | reverse complement strand
CCAACCCCTGCCAGAACGGCGGCTCCTGCGCGGCCGTGGGCGGCGAGGCCGTCTGCACCTGCGTTGGCAACTTCGCCGGCACGATTTGCGCCGACTGCAAGACCGGCTACACCGGCACCGCCTGTGACGCGTGCGCCGAGGGCTACGAAGAAGCCTCGACCAATCCGCTCGTCTGCCAGCCCGTGGTCGACCCCTGCGCG
>DHSB01000215.1:0-11202 GCA_002408385.1 Myxococcales bacterium UBA5297 | reverse complement strand
CCAACCCCTGCCAGAACGGCGGCACCTGCGCGCCCGTGGACGGCGAGGCCGTCTGCACCTGCGTCAACCACTTCGCCGGCGACCTTTGCGAAGGCTGCGAAGAGGGCTACTCCCTCGTCGAGAACGCCTGCGTCTACAGCGTCCCGACGGTCAACATCGAGTGGTGCAACGTGCAGCATCCGGCCAGCTACAGCAAGGCGACCGGCGAGGCCGAGACGATCTACGGCCAGGTCTACTCGACCTCCGGCGACGGCACCGCGGCCGCGGGCCAGCTCGCGGGCGTGAGCGCGAAGCTCTGCTACTCGGCGACTCAGGTCAGCGCGAGCTCGGACATAGCGGCGATGACCTGCATCGACGCCGCCTTCAACCCCGCCGCCAGCGGCAACAACGACGAGTACCAGGCCGACCTCGTCTTCGACACCGCGGGCACCTACTACTACCTCTACGCGATGTCCGGCGACGCCGGCACGAGCTGGACGCTGTGCGAGACGACTGACGGAAGCGGCAACAACACCGGCGCCGGCGTGGCGACCATCACCGCCGCGGTCACCGACCCGAGCGCGCAGATCGCCGCGGTGCGCGCGACCGCCGACGGCACCGGCCTCGCGCTGCCCATCGACAACGCCGTCGTCACCTACCTCAAGCCGCAGGGCGGCAGCAGCGACCCGGCAGGCTTCTTCGTCCAGGGCGCGCAGGCCGGCCCGGCGATCTTCGTCGCCGTCGACCCCGCGACCCTCAACCCGCAGGTCGCCGTCGGTGACGTGGTGTCGTTCGACGTGACCGAGGTGGCCACCGCCAACGGCCTCAAGCAGGTCGCCGCCCTGGTCAACTTCGGCGTCGCCTCGACCAGCTACGACGTCACGACGCTCGTCCAGAACGTCGACTTGGCGGACAATCTCGTCACCGCGCTCGACAGCTACGAGAGCGAAGCGATCGCCTTCACCGCGACCATCAGCTCGAGCTTCTCCTTTGGCGGCAGCGGCCACCAGTCGGCGCAGATCCAGACCGACACCCTCACGCCCAGCTCGGCGCTCAAGCTGCGCCTGCCGGATTCCGTCGTGAACGGCTACAACCTGGTGCAGGGCTGCATGGTCGAGCTCGATTACGGCGTGATGTGGCGCTACAACGCCAACGCTCAGCCCTCGGCCTACGACATCGGCGATTTCGCGGCCATCGTCTGCCCGGCTCCGGCCGTCGTGGGCGTTGCGGCCAGCTCGGCGACCGAAGTGGTCGTCACCTTCGACCGCAACATCGACCCCGCGAGCGTCCTTTCGGACTTCTCGCAGTTCGCGATCGCCGAGAGCGGCGCCGGCGGCGCCGACCTCGCGATCAGCGCGGCGGTGGTGAGCGGCAAGACCATCACGCTGACCACTGCGGCCCAGACCGAGGGCGTCTCCTACGACATCATCGTCATCGAGACGATCACCGACACCCTCGGCGAGCCGCTCGCGGCCGCCTGGAATGGCGAGTTCACCGGTTTCGCGCCCGTGGTCGGCTCCCCTGTCGTCATCAGCCAGCTCTATCCGGGTGGCGGAACGAGCAGCGGGGCCCTCAAGTACGACTTCATCGAGCTGCGCAACCTCACCGGGTCGCCGATTGATCTCTCCTCGTGGTCGCTGCAGTACGCGTCCGCTACCGGCGGCTTCACCACCAACAAGGTCAACCTGAGCGGCAGCATCCCCGCGAACGGCTACTTCCTCGTCCGGACCGGAGGCGCCGGCACTGGCGGAGTCGATCTGCCGGTGACCGCCGATCAGACGACCAGCAGCCTGGCCATGGGAGGTACGGCCGGAAAGGTCGCGCTCGTCAGCAACCAGACGGCAATAGGCACCGACTACACGTCTGCTGACGTCCTCGACTTCGTCGGCTACGGCTCCACCGCGAACCACTACGAGGGCTCGGCTCCGGCAACGGGTCACAGCGCCAGCGACGCGCTGTTCCGCGCCAACGGCGGCTGCACCGACACCAACGACAACGCCGCCGACTTCTCAGGCGCTCCGGCCGCACCGCGCAACAGCGCGACGGCCGTGTCCGCCTGTCAGTAGGGTCGGGCTAGAAGTCGCAATCTCGAAGGCCCGATTGCGTTAGCGACGAGGAGGGCTGGCAGTGCCAGCCCTCCTCTTTCTATTGCCGTTCCGGATGGCGGGCGCTCGGGCGGCCGCTTGAGGGACGAACGCCCGCTCCGAGAGCGCCGCCCGGCGAATCTCCGGCTGCCTCCTTTGCCGAGCTCCAGTAGGTTTCGCACGCCGTACGCGCGCTCTGCCGGCATCTCCGCCGGACTCTTGCGCTCGACGTCCCGGCCGACGCCGTCGGCGGTCTCGGCGCGAGGTCTTGAACCATGGAAATCGTTCGGGTCTACCCGCGCTGCTCGCGGCCCGCCTCTGGCTACCGGCACTGCAAGCCCAGCCGCGCTACCCAACAGCCTGACGGCCACGACGGGGCCGACGGCCTCCAGCCGATGGTGCGCAGGCAGTGAGCATTAGGAGGTCCGGCGCAAACCGGCCCTCCTCGTTCGTCTCAAGCGCTTGTTCGGGCGCATGCCCTGCTGATCCCCACCGATGACCACCTGGCTCCTGCTCGCGCTGCTCTCGGCGCTCTTCCTCGGCCTCTACGACGTCGCCAAGAAGGCCTCGCTGAACGCCAACGCGGTCTTGCCGGTGCTCTTCGCCTGCAGCCTCGCCGGCTCGGCGCTGGTGCTCCCCGCGGGGCTGCTCTCGTGGGCCGCGCCCGGGCTCGCGCAGGCCGTCGGGGTCTTCGTCGAGCCCCTGCCCTGGCGCGCCCACCTGCTCGTGCTCGCCAAGGCGGGCATCGTCACCGCCTCGTGGTGCCTCACCTTCTTCGCCATCAAGCAGCTTCCCATCTCCATCGCCGCGCCGGTGCGGGCGACCGCGCCGCTCTTCGTGCTGCTCGGTGCGGTGCTGCTCTTCGGCGAGAAGCCCACGCCACTGCAATGGGTCGGCATCGGCGCCATCGTCGCCTCGTACTTCGCCTTCTCGGTGCTCGGGAAGGCCGAGGGCATCCACTTCGGCCGCGACCGCTGGGTCTGGATGCTCTTCGCCGGCACGCTCGTCGGCGCCTGCAGCGGGCTCTACGACAAGCACCTGCTCCAAGGCGCGGCGCTGCCGCCGATGACGCTGCAGTTCTGGTTCACCCTCTACAACGCGGCACTGCAGGGGCTTCTCGTCGCCGCGCTCTGGTGGCCGAGGCGCGCCCAGGGCAGCCCCTTTCGCTGGCGCTGGTCGATAGTTGCCGTCGGCGCGCTGCTGCTCGCCGCCGACAACCTCTACTTCCGCTCCCTCGCCCAGACCGGCGCGCTCGTCTCGGTCGTCTCCATCGTCCGGCGCAGCAACGTCGTCGTCAGCTTCGCCGTCGGCAGCCTCGCCTTTCGCGAGCGCAACCGAATCGGCAAGGCAGGAGCGCTCGCCGGCGTGCTCGTCGGGTTGCTGTTGCTGATGCGTTGAACGCCTCCCCGCTAACCCCGAGCAAGTCGAGGAGCCCGAGCCTGGCGCGGGGCGCGAGGTGTCGAGGGCGCAGTGTGGGCCGGGGGCAGAGGGAAGAAGCGCCGCCGTCCCGGTCGCCGTAGGGAGGGAGCGCCGCCGTCCCGGCGGCCGCCCCGATGCAGCAAGTCTTCGCCTGGTTTCCCCGCCTGAAACGCAAGCGCACGAATGGAGTCCGCGCTCGCGCGAACCTGGGCTTGGGGAGGGGGCGCCGCCGTATCGGCAGAAGTCCCGATGCAACGATTCATCGAGGAACGTCGTTCATCCCTCGCGCTGGCTAGATGACCAAACAAGCGTGGACAGGGATAGCCAGCTTCGTGCCCGGGCAGTCCTAGGCGGCCCATCACCAATCGCAACTACGAGCGCAACCACGCGGAGTCCGGACGCGCAGGCGAACGAGTCCACGTGGCGCAGGCGCAGCGAAGAATCGTTGGCCACGGGAGGCCCCGGGACGCGCCGGGGCCTCCACCAGACGGCCACGCCGCACTACCTCTCGATAGCGAGATAGGAGACTCGATGATCACTACCAAGGCAATCTTCTCCTTGTGCCACGAATACGAAACTGGTCGCAGTGACGTTTTTTACGACGATGCGACAAACAGAATCCGAAGCGATAACGACCGGAGCCGTCGCAAACTGCCGCTCAAAATTGACTGCACCGATGGAACCCCTAGCCAAGTACTCCCGCGCCTCGATCGCCTTCATCTGCGTTCCGCCACCGACGACGAGCCCGCCCTCAACGTGCAGCTTCCCCTGCGGAGTCGGGGTCCCGATGCCGACATAGCCCTCCTGGTTGACGATCATCGCTGGAGCTGCGTTTGCCGCAGACGCGAGCTTCGCGATGGGCTTCAAGATGGAGTACGTCGACGCCGTCGGCGGCACCCCCCAGCTCCGGTCGATCCGCAAGGTTGTGTCACTGCTCACTGAGGCGACCCTACGGGTCTCGGAAGTCTGGCCAACGACCAGAATCAGGTCGCCGGGGCTGACCTCGCCTTTGAACAGCGTTCCAGCGCCAGTCAACGTCACTGAATTTGCTGCGGCGCTGATGGTGCCCGTTCCAGTCCGTTCGTCAGATCCAATCACCTGCAACCGAGCGTCGGGCGTGGCCGTTCCGACGCCGAGGTTGCCGCGCAACGACCCGCCCTCGGAAAGCCGGAACGAAGCGGCCTGATCCGCCGCCGCCTGGTTCTGGATGTATCCGCCCGCGTCTCCGTCGGGTGCAGCCGAACACTCCCACGAGGCGCCATTCCAGCGCAGGACGGCGCCATCCGAGCAGGTGTTGGTCAGCCCGAGCTCGGGCGCGGCCTCGCTTCCGGTCCTCAGGAGCCCTCCTCCGGTCGCCGCCTCGACGCTCGAAACCTTCGCATCAAAGGCGTTCCAGTCGCTCGAGGACAGGTATCCGTCGGAGCTCCCGCTGGCTGCAGGAAGACCGATGGGCGTGGTCAGCCCGTCGCCGACCAGCGGCGCAGCGACGGACACCGCACCACTCGCCGGCTCTCGGCAGGTCCACGCATCGCCGTTCCAATGGAGGACGGTCCCGCCCACCGGGCATCCGCTCAAGTTTTCCCACTCGAGCTTGCCGTCGGCGCCCGTCAGGGGCGCGCCGCCTACGGTCAGGCTCTCGGCATCCACCGTCCCGCCGACGACGTTACGCGCCGTGTCGCACTGGATGGCATAGGGCACCGAGGCGACCTTCTGCCGCGGCGAGAAGGCCGTGCCCGCTATCGACAGCTCGAGGTAGCGCTCGCCGCCGTTCGCGAACGCCTCGGCCAGCGCGCTCTGCTCTCCGAGAACGACCGAGTAGAACCCGTCCGAAACCGCGACCTCCAGCTCCTCGGACCACCGTGCCTGCCCGCCGGTCTCGGCGTCGAACAGGGCGAAGGTGATCGTCAGCACCCCGCTCTCCGGGGTGCCGTCCGCTCTGATCAGCCGGCCCTGGTACCCCATCGTGGCTGGAACCTGAGCCGCGGCGAGCGCGGGGACAAGCAGCACGAGCATCGCAGTCATGAGCCTTCGCATCGTCCCTCTCCGTTCTACTTGCGTTCGGCCGCCGTGAAGCCGCCGTAGTTCTTGTAGGTCCCGTTCGTCGATACGAGCGCTCCGGACACAGACGCGCCCAGTGAGCCGGTGTTGGTGTACTCGGGGGTCGTCTGGACCGCGCCGCCGTAGCTGCTCCCGCTGGTCACCGCGCCGTGCTTGTGGCCGGTCTCGGGAACCGGGGCATCGTCGACGGGAACGTCCTGGCCTTCCTCGTCGCTGCAGGAGTTGCCCTCGCAAAAGACCTCGCAGCCCGGGGTGACGCTCCCGTCGAAGTCGAAGTAACCCCGCTCGCAGGGGCCACGACCGCAGACTCCCTGCGAGCAGCGCGGCGCGGCGTGGACCGGAGTCGGACAGACGCGGCCGCACTCGCCGCAGTTGAGGACGTCGCTGTCGAGGGCCGGCGACTCGCCGCTCGGCGGCAGACATTCGCCAAGCGCTCCGCCTTCACAGGCCTGCGTGCAGTTGCCGCCCTCGGCCCCGCAGGGCCTGGGCTCGTCACCGTCCCGACAGGCGCACCCCTCGTCGACGACCTTATCGCAATTGTCATCTTTGCCGTTGCAACGCTCGGCGGCGCCGGGGTGCACCGAGGCCTCGGCGTCGTCACAGTCGATGCAACTGTCGTAGCCGTCCTGGTCACCGTCGATGCACTCGGTGACCGGCGGAACCACGGTCGGCTCGGGGGTGCACGCAAACACTCCCGCGCACAGCAACGCGGAGACAACGGCTGGTCGACGCATGGCGAATCTCTCCCAGGTCGGGAATCACTAAGGCGATGGACGGTCGGTCGTCTTCGAAGAAAGCGGACTACTTGTCCGCGATGAATGCTTGGTTCGGTGCGGAGATTACGGATTGCGGGGAGGAATACACCTGCTCGGGCTCATTTACAATGCCGGCAAAACAGCTCATGGCGTTTGCGAGAGGGGTGGCGCGCGCCTATCCTTCCCGGCCGCAACAACCTCTGGCGGGAACGACGGTCGTCTAGAGCGCGCTTCCCTGACTCTCGGCTTGCCCATGGGATGACTGACCGGAACCATGGGGCGGGCGGCAGCTCAGCGAACCACCGAATCAACGGAGAGCTCGAAGCCTTCGCGCTTCAGCGGTCTCGCAGTCAAGGTCGACCGCATCTCGGCGGAGCCCCGAAAATCCCTGGCAAAGGTAGGTTGACACTCATGAGCCCCGGCACCTTTGGTCGGTACAAGCTTCTAGAGCAGCTCGCTGTCGGCGGGATGGCAGAAATCTGGCTCGCGGTCCAACCCGGCCCGGCGGGCTACTCCAAGCAACTGGTCCTCAAGCGCATTCTTCCGCACCTCGCCCGCGACCCCGACTTCGTCCAGATGTTCCTCGACGAGGCGCGGCTCGCCGCCCAGTTGTCGCACCCGCACATCGCGCAGATCATCGATTTTGGTGAGGTCGATGGCGCTTACTACTTGGCGATCGAGCTGGTGCGCGGGCCGGACCTTTGTCGCTTGCTACGCGCCTGCGCTCGCGCCGGAGTATCGGTGCCGGTGCCAATCGCGCTTCGGATCATGGCTCAGACCTGCTCCGCGCTTCATTTCGCGCACGGCGCCCGTGACGCCGAGGGCGCGCTGTTGCAGGTCATCCACCGCGACGTGTCGCCCCAGAACATCCTCGTCGCGGTCGACGGCAACGCGCGCCTGGTGGACTTCGGTATCGCCCGCGCGGCCAGCAAGTCGCACCACACCGAGAGCGGCTTCGTGAAGGGCAAGTTCAACTACATGGCGCCCGAGCAGCTCGCGGGCGGAGCCATCGACGTCCGTACCGACCTGTTCGCGGTGGGGTTGGTCCTCTACGAGCTTGTGACCGGCAAGCAGGCCTACGAAGGCGAGAGCCAGTCGGTCATCGGGCGAGTCCTCGCTGCGCAAGTCGCGCCGGTACAGACACAGCGCGAGGGGCTGCCGGCCGAGGTCTGTGCGGTTATCGACCGCGCGCTGAAGAAGGATCCGGCCGCGCGCTATCCCGACGCCGCCACACTCGAGGCAGACCTCGAGCGGTGCCTGGTGGCGATGGGCGAGCCGACCACTGCCCACGACGTCGCGCGCTTTCTCGAGTCGGTCAGCGCCACCTCCGGCGATCTCCTTCACATCCCGGGCGACCGCACGGCTCGCGATCAGGCGGTGGCGGCCGGGAAAGGCCTAAGCACCGCCGGGTCGGGGGCGCAGCAGGCAATCGCGCCCGGGATCGATTCCGAGTCGACGAAGCTGCAGCCCTCCGTTTCCCCTTCGCCGGCGAGCGCTCGGGGCGGTGGCGACGCTGCGAAGTTCGACCCGCAAAGGAACGTGGCGACGGTCCACATGCCGCGGCCTTTGCCGGCGCGCGGCGATTCAGGCGAGGCCTCGACGGCAATCCGGCGTCCCCGTGCGCCGGCCAGCCGATTGCCGCGTGTCGCGCAGGGAGCGGCGCTCGGCACCAGGGAGCTCGACGACACGATCCAGACGAGCTTCGAGGAGGCGGGGCTCGCGCCCAAGCGCCCCCTCGCGCGGGCTCTCGGGCTCGCGGCGTTCGTGGCCGTGGTGGGCGGGCTCGCGTGGGCGCTCCTCGGCAACTCGGCGGAGGAAGGGGAAGCGTCGACGACGAGCGCTGCTCCCTTGGGAATGCAGTTGCTCGGCGCCCCTTCGCCGCCGCTAGCGGTCGCCGCGCCTCCAGTAGCTGCACCGCCCGCCGCGGACCTCGGATCGATTCCGGCGGAGCCGCCATCCACAGCGGAGCCGCACGCTCACCCCGGGTCCGAGGCGCCGCCCGAGCCGACGCCAAAGGTCGTGGAGCCGGCGAGCCCCGAGCCCGAGCCGCTGCCAGATTCGGCACCGGCGGGCGGCACACGAAAGGAGGCGCACCGTCCCGCGGTCGCAGTTCGCCCGGACGCCCACCGTGGTGAACGAGAAGAGAAACCCGCCGCGGCGGGCGGACAGCAGACCGAACCGAGCGCCCCGGTCGCAGCCGAGCCCTCGGCGGCGGCCTCGAGCGAGCCAGGGGTGCTCTCGATCAGCTCGCAGCCCTGGACGAACGTCGAAGTCGACGGAAGAGGGTTGGGGACCACGCCGCTGCTCAGGCAGCAGCTCGCCCCGGGCCGCCATCAAGTCAAGCTGACCAATCCCGAGCTGGGGCTCGACCGCGACCTGACGATCGAGATTGCCTCGGGCGAGGAGCACAAGGAGGTCGTCCGCTTCGGGAAGGCGCAGATCACCTTCCTCGCGCTGCCCTGGGCGCAAATCCGCCTCGGCAAGCGTGCGCTCGGGCAGACGCCTCTGCCGCCGCTGGAGCTCTATGAAGGCATCTACGAGCTGAAGGCCAGCAATCCGGAGACGGGCAAGGAGATCACCCGGACACTGCTCGTAGAGCCGGGAAAGGACGCCACGGTGAAGCTGGACCTGCGCGGCGGCCTGTAGTCCCTTCGCAGTTCAGTCTTTGCCAGACTGGTAAAGAAGTGGGGCTCAAGCAGCAGCCGCAGAGGCGATTGCCGGGACGACCTTCATTTCCTTGATAGAGCCGTACCGCCCAGTCGCCGACCTCGCCTCTTCAAACCTGCAAGACGCTCGACGGCCTCATCCGGTCGCTGCGGAAGGCTTGACCTGGAGCCTGGGGTCTGGAGCCTGCCGGCCACCACAAACGCTCGGACCCTTTTGGTTCCGGCTTGGCCGGCTGAGGCGTTGAGCTTCCTCGATGACGGCGCAGAGCTGGGCCGCTCACCGACGGCCGAGGGTTCCCCACGCAGAAAGAGCGCGCCTGTCGCCGCTATTGGGCGTCGACGAGCGTGAGGGTTACCGCCGCAGCCTCGCCATCCCTGACGACCACTTCGGCGCAACCCCGGGAGAGCGTTTCGTCGGCGGCACCCTTTCCGACCGCGAAGACGGTGCGATTGCCGGGAGTGATTCCCTCGATGCGGCTGGTGGCCCCCGGCTTCACGACGACATGGGCGAGGTGGCAGCGCACCAGTTGGTCGATCTCCTCGGGCTCGCATTTGCGCGCGGTCAGCCACGCGCCCGGTTCCCCGAGCACCGCATCGCAGCGCGCGTCCGCTCCATACACCCGCAGGTCGTGGCTCGCGACCGGAACCGCGCCGCGGAGCTCGAGGATCAACATCGGCCCGGCGTCCTCGTCGTGGGCGGTGCCACACGCGGCGAGCGCTACCCCGAGCAGCGAGCCGAACAAGAGCGCGCGGCGACTCATGGAGTCCTCCAACGGAGCGCGGAAATCGTCACGTCGATGCATCCACGTCCCCCACCGCCGCAGGCGGGCGTCTCGCCGCCTCGGGTCAGCAGGACAGCGGCCACGGTTCCAGATACGACGACCGCGCCGATCCCGGTCCAGAACCACCATTTTTGGTGCACCGGCTCGACCTTCGCGCTCGGCATCGGTTCGTTGGCCCAGTCCAGCTCGAGCTTCACCGGGTCGCTCTTCTCGGGCGCCTGAGCGCGGCGCGCCGACCGCATCTCCTCGAAGAGCGCTCGGTCCTTCGGCGCCGCTTCGGGAGGCAGCTCGAGATCGGGGACGGCTTCGAGCGCCTGGGTGAAGAAATCCTTCGCACGGGCGACATCGTCGAGCGAGTGCGCCATCAGACCGGCATAGAGCGCGGCCGCGGCGCGTTCGACGGGAGCAAGCCCGCGGTCTACCAGCGCCTGCTCCAATCCCTTGATTCCTTCGGCGAAGTCGAGGTCTGCGTAGCGGGCGAGCCCGTTTTTCAGGTCGGTGTTCTGGGCCTCTTCGACGACGCGGTCGAGGTCGAGCACGCGCGCGAAGGTGGGCGGGGAAAACAGCAACAGCGCGAGTGGCAGCAAGTGAGTTGGGCGCATCGCATTTCCTCGGCGTGAGGGCCGAGCTCCCCTTTCGTTTGCCGCATTACAGCCGATGACCGCGGCAAGGTCACGCCAAAGTGTTGCCCGCAACAGCTCATGGTTCCGCCCGGGCAGATGTTTGCGGCCGACGTCGAGATGTTGCAGGCGCTGCCGTAGTCGGTCGGAAGCCAGCCGAGCTCGGTGGCGAAGCTCGAGCAGAAGCCCGAGCTGCGTCCGGTCTCGGCTCGGCAGTTGGTCGAGAACACGATCCTCGAGTGTCGGGTGGCAGGCCAAGAGCAGCTCGTTGTCGACCGCCTCCGTGTCCACGCAGCCCCCGAGATCGTCGAGGCTGGGAAAGGCGGCGCCAGAGCGGCCGCAGGTGCAGCTCCCCTACCCTGGCGCGCCCACCTGCTCGTGCACGCCAAGGCGGGCATCGTCACCGCCTCGTGGCGCCTCACCTTCTTCGCCATCAAGCAGCTTCCCCTTTCCATCGCCGCACCGGTGCGGGCGACCGCGCCGCTCTTCGTGCTGCTCGGTGCGGTGCTGCTCTTCGGCGAGAGGCCGACGGCGCTGCAGTGGGTCGGCATCGGCGCCATCGTCGCCTCCTACTTCGCCTTCTCTGTGCTCGGGAAGGCCGAGGGCATCCACTTCGGCCGCGACCGCTGGGTCTGGATGCTCTTCGCCGGCATGCTGGTCGGCGCCTGCAGCGGGCTCTACGACAAGCACCTGCTCCAGGGCGCGGCACTGCCGCCGATGACGCTGCAGCTCTGGTTCACCCTCTACAACGCGGCGCTGCAGGGGCTTCTCGTCGCGGCGCTGTGGTGGCCGAGGCGCGCCCACGGCAGCCGCTTCCGCCCGACTTTGACACGGCTAGG
>DHSB01000157.1:2013-21248 GCA_002408385.1 Myxococcales bacterium UBA5297 | reverse complement strand
CGGGGCGCAATCTTCGGAATCCTCTCGCCTCGGGAAGCCTGTCCGCGCCTCTGCTCGATTCCTCGACCGGCGCATTGCCATGCGCCCCTACCTCGCTTCGCGGCGCCGACGCAGCCCGAGGAACGCCACGGTCATCAGCCCGGCCAACGGCACCGCGTCCGCGCCGCTGTTGCAGCCGCAGCCGGTCTGCTCGGCGGTCACCGGCTCGCACTTGCCGGTCTCCTCGTCGCAGTACTCGCTGTCGCCGCAGCCCGGATCGCACGGCGGCTTTACCGGGTCGGCAGGCTTGCACAGGCCGGTGACGCACCTGCCGCCGTCGCACTCCTCGTCCGAGGCGCAGGTCTTGTCGGGCAGGTTCGGATCGGTCTCGCCCTCGTCGACCTTGCCGTTCTGGTTGATGTCCTCGACGCCGTCGGGGATGCCGTCGCCGTCGGTGTCGGGGTTCGTCGGGTCGGTGCTCGACTCCGGGTCCTCGTCCGGCAGGAAGAACCCCTTGCTCTTGTCGCTGTCCTCGTGGGCGGTGGTCACCGCCATCTCGAGCCCGTCGTAGAGCCCGTCGTTGTCGCTGTCCGGGTCGAGCGCGTTGACCAGGCCGTCCCTGTCGGAGTCCTCGGCCGGCCTCACCTCGTGGCCGTCGAGCACGCCGTCGTCGTCGCTGTCGGCGTCGTTCGGGTCGGTGCCGGTCTGGTACTCGGCGAGGTTGGTGAGGCCGTCCTCGTCGGGATCGCCCAGGGCGTCGGACGGGTCGGTGTGGTCCAGGCCGTGGGCAATCTCCCAGGTGTCGGCCATCTGGTCCCCGTCGAAGTCGCTCGAGATCGACACCGTCGTCGAGGCGCTCGCTCCGGCGATGGTCGCGCGCACGGTGTTGGCGAAGTCGCCCGGCTCGCCTCCCGCGGTGAACTGGCCCGCGGCGCTGAGCGACCCGCCGCCGTTGACGAGCTGCCAGGTGATCTGCAGCCCGGTGATCTCCTGGCCGTGGGCGTCGAAGGCGGCCGCGCTGAAGCTGGTCTGGCTGCCGATGGCGACGAGAGGGTTCTCGGGGCTGATCGCCACGTGGTCGATCGGCGGGACGAGGACGGTGACCGAGGCGCTGCCGCTCACGCTGTCGACGCTGGCGCGCACGGCGTTCGGGTAGGCGCCCAGCGCGTAGCCGGCGACGAACCGGCCGCTCGCGTCGATGGTGCCCGCGCCCGCCGCGGTGAGGCTCCAATGCGGATTGATCGGCAGTGGGTTGCCGTCGGCGTCGAAGCCAGCGGCCGCGAACTGCCGCGAGTCGCCGGGCACGAGCTCGACGCTGGCGGGCGAGACGGCGATGGTCGCGAGCGGGCCGGCGGTGACGACCACGTCGGCGAAGCCGGTGACCTGGCCGACCGCGGCGACGACGGCCGCCGGGTAGTTGCCGGCGAGCGCGCCGGCGCGGAACAGGCCGGTCGGAGAGATGGTGCCCGCGCTCGGCAGCGCGACCGACCAGCTCGGGTCGACGAGCACGGCGTTGCCGTAGGCGTCGGTCCCGCTGACGGTGAACTGCTGGGTCGCCCGCGCGCGCAGCGTCGTCGAGGCGGGAGCCACGATGAGCTGCGAGAGCGCGCCGGGCACGAGGTTGACGGTCGCGAACCCGGCGACGCCGTCCAGGGTGGCGCTCACCGTGTCCGGATATGCGCCCGCGGCGGTGCCGGCGGTGAAGAGGCCGCCCTGGTTGATGCTGCCGCCGCCGGCGACCACGGCCCAGGTCGCGCTGGTCTGCACGCGGTTGCCGTAGGCGTCGCTCGCCTGCGCGGTGAAGGCCTGCTGCGTGTTGACGGTGACGTCGGCCGCCTGCGGAGCGACGGCGACGGCGGCGACCGGACCGGGCAGGACCTGGACGCTCGCCTGGCCGACGACGCTGCCGCTGGTGGCGCGGACCACGTTGGCGAACGAGCCCGCGATCGTGCCGGCGGTGAAGACGCCGCTCTGGTCGATGGAGCCGCCCGACGCGACGCTCCAGGCGATGGGCGCGAGCACGCGGTTGCCCCAGGCGTCCTTCGGAGCGGCGGAGTAGGTGACCGTGCCGAGCACCGGGGTCTGCGCGGTCTGCGGCGCGACCTCGATGGCGACGAGCGGGCCGGCGGTGACGGTCACTGAGGCGAAGCCGGTGACCCCGTTGCCCGCGGCCGCGCGCACGGTGTTCGGGAAGGCACCGGCGACCGTGCCGGCGAGGAAGTTGCCGAGCGCGTCGATGCTGCCCCCGCCGGCGACCACCGACCAGGTGAAGCTGGTGGCGACCGGATTGCCCTCGAGGTCGTAGGCCGCGGCGCTGAAGGGGACGGCGGCCTGCGGCGAGAGCACCGGCGCGCCCGGCAGCACCTCGACCCGCGCGATGGCGCCCGCGACCAGGGTCACGCTCGCGGTGGCCGAGAACGAGCCCTGCTCGACGCGGACGGCGTCGGGGTAGGAGCCGGGGTTGATCGTCGCGGTGAAGAGGCCCGAGGCGTCGATGCTGCCGGCCTGGGCGTTGGTCACGCTCCAGGTCGGCGTGATCGGCACGGCGTTGCCGCAGGCGTCGCGGCCGATGGCGCTGAAGAGCTGCGAGCCGCCGGTCGCCAGGGTCACCTCCGCCGGGCTGAGCTCTATCGACGCGAGCGCGCCGGTGGTGACGGTGACCGAGGCCTGGCCGCTGGTGCTGCCGACGCTCGCGCGCACCGCGTTGGGGAAGACGCCCGGCGTGCAGCCCGCGGTGAAGAGGCCGTTCTCGTCGACCGCGCCGTCGGTCGAGGTGCTCCAGGTCGGCGTGATCTCGACGACGTTGCCGTAGACGTCCCGGCCCGCGGCGGTGAGCTGCACCGTGCCGCCCGCGGCGACCGTCGATTCGGCCGGGGTGATGGTGATGGCCGCCAGGCCGCCGGTGGCGACGGTGACGCTCGCGAAGGCGGTGAGCGAGCCGTTGGTCGCCTTCACGGTGTTGGCGTAGACGCCGGCGGTGCCGCTCGCGGTGAAGAGGCCCGAGGCGCTGATGGAGCCGCCGCCGTTCTCGATGCTCCAGGTGACGGTGACCGGCACGTCGTTGCCGGCGGCGTCGCGGCCGGTGGCGGTGAACTGCTGGGTCGCGGTCGGCGCCAGGGTCGCGCTCGCGGGAGTGATGACGAGCTGGGCGAGGGCGCCGGCTCGGATGGTGACCGAGGCGCTGCCGCGGACCGCTCCGTCGCTGGCGACGACGGCGTTCGGGTAGGCGCCGGCGACGCTGCCCGCGGTGAAGAGGCCGTCCTCGTCGATCGTGCCGGCGTCCGCATCGGCGATCGACCAGACGGGACTCACCGCGACGCTGTTGCCCCAGCTATCGCGGCCGACGGCGGTGAACTGCTGCGTGCCGCCCGGACCGACGGTGATGGCCGCGGGGCTGACGATGAGCGAGGCGAGCGCGCCGGAGGTCACGTTGACGGTGGCGTTGGCGCTCACGCCGTCCTGCCCGACGCGCACGGTGTTCGCGTAGGTGCCGGCGGTCGTCGAGGCGGCAAAGCGGCCGGTCTGGTCGATGCTGCCGCCGCCGTTGATCACCGACCAGGTCGGCGCGATCGCGACCGGGTTGCCGACCGCGTCCTCGCCGGTGGCGGTGAACTGCACCGTGCCGCCGGCTTCGATGGTGGCGGGCGAGGGGCTGAGGACGAGCCGCGCGAGGGCGCCGGCGACCACGGTGATAGAGGCGCGGGCGCTGACGCCGCCGCTGCTCGCCTGGACGGTGTCGCTGAAGGAGCCGGTGCTCGTGCCAGCGGTGAAGAGGCCGGTGGCGGTGATGCTGCCGCCGCCGTTGCGCACCGACCAGGTCGGGGTGAAGGCGACGGGGTTGCCGTGCTGGTCCTCGCCGCTCGCCGTGAACTGCTGGGTGGCGTTGGGCGTGAGCGTGGCCGCGGCGGGCGAGAGCGCGATGGTCGCGAGCGCGCCGGCGGTGACGGTGACCGAGGCGGTGCCGGTGACCCCGCTGTCGACCGCGCGCACGGCGTTGGGGTAGCTGCCCGCGACGGTGCCCGCGGTGAAGACGCCGGCGGCGTCGATGCTGCCAGCGGCGGCGGTGCCGACGCTCCACGCCGGAGCGATGGCGACCGCGTTGCCGTATTGGTCCTCGCCGGAGGCGGCGAAGGCCTGCGTCGCGCCGACGGTGAGCGAGGGGTTGGCCGGCGTCACGCGGATGCGGGCGAGCGGACCGGGCTGAACGGTGATGCCCGCCGTGGCCGAGACCGCTCCGCTGACGGCGCGGATGCCCGCCGGGCAGCTCCCGGCGGTCGTGCCGGCGGTGAAGAGGCCGGAGGGGGCGATGGTGCCGAGCGCGCAGGAGGCCATCGACCAGGTCGGCGTCACCTCGACGGTGTTGCCGTGGCTGTCGCGGCCAGTTGCGGTGAGCTGCTGCGTCGCGCCGACGGTGACCGACGCCGTGGCCGGCGAGATGGACAGGCTGACGAGCGGGCCGGCGGTGACGGTGACCGAGGTGTTGGCGGAGATGCCGGTGGCCGAGTCGCTGATGCGGATGGTGTCGGCGTAGGTGCCCGCGGTGGTCGCGGCGGTGAAGAGTCCGGCGCCGGTGATGGCGCCGCCGCCGTTGACGACCGACCAGGTCGGCGTGAAGGAGACCGCGTTGCCGCCGCTGTCGGCGCCGGTCGCGGTGAATTGCTGCTGCGCCCCGGGGGCGAGCGTCGGGTCTTCTGGGGCGAGGGTGATGGTCGCGAGCGGCCCCGGGGTGACGACGACGCTGGCGGTCGCGCTCACCCCGTCGGCGCTCGCCTGGACGGTGCTGTTGAAGGTCCCGGCGGTCGTGCCCGCGGTGAAGAGGCCGCTCGCGTTGATGCTGCCGCCGCCGTGGATCACGGTCCAGGTGGGCGTGATGGTCGCGGTGTTGCCGGCCGCGTCGCGCCCGCTGGCGGTGAACTGCCGGGTGGCGCTGATGGCGAGGGTGGCGCTGCTCGGCGCGATGGTGATCGACGAGACCGCGCCCACCGTGACCTCGACGGTCGCGCTGCCGTGGACTCCGCTGGCGCTGGCGCGAACCGTGTTCGCGTAGGTGCCCGGGGTCGGGCCGGCGGTGAACAGGCCCGAGGCGTTCATCGAGCCGCCGCCCGCGGTCAACGACCAGGTCGGGGAGATGGCGACGGGGTTGCCGTGGCTGTCGGCGCCGGTCGCAGTGAACTGGCGCGTGCCGAGCGCCGGGACGGTGGCCGGACTGGGCGTGACGGTGACGGTCGCGAGCGGGCCGGGGTTGATGGTGACCGAGGCGCTGCCGGTCTTCGCGCCGCTGGTGGCGACGACCGCACCGGCGTAGGTGCCGGCGGTCGTGCCCGCGGTGAAGAGGCCGGCGGCGTTGATGCTGCCGGCGGTCGGGTTGGCCACGCTCCAGGCGACGGTGACCGGGACGTTGTTGCCGTGCGCGTCGCGCCCGGTGGCGGTGAAGGTCTGTGTGCCGGCGGGGTTGAGCATCGCGTCGGAGGGCGAGACCTCGATGGTAGCGAGCGCGCCGGGGACGACGTCGACGCTGGCGGTCGCGGTGATCGAGCCGCTCGTCGCGCGGATGCCGTTCGGGCAGCTTCCGGCGGTGGTGCCGGCGGTGAAGAGGCCGCTCGCGCTCAGCGTCCCGAGCGCGCAGGAGCTGAGCGACCAGGTCGGGGTGACGGCGAGGGCGTTGCCGCCCGCGTCGCGGCCGGTCGCGGTGTACTGCTGCGTACCGCCGACCGCGACGTTGGCGCTCGAGGGCGCGATGGTGATCGCGGCGAGGGGGCCAGGCTCGATGGTGACCGAGGTGGCGGCGGAGACCGCGCCGTCGACGGCGCGGATGGTGTTCGCGAAGGTCCCCGCGGTCGCCCCGGCGGTGAAGAGGCCGGAGGCGTTGATCGACCCGCCGCCGTTGGCCACCGACCAGGTGGGGTTGACGGGCACGGTGTTGCCGCCGGCGTCGCGCCCGCTCGCGGTGAACTGCCGCTGGGCGTTGATGGCCAGGGTCGGGTTGAGCGGCGCGAGGACGATGCTGGCGAGCGGCCCGGGGTTGACGACGACGGTGGCGCTGCCGGAGACGCCGCTGGCCGAGGCGCGGATGGTGCCGTTGAAGGTCCCGGCTGTGGTGCCCGCGGTGAAGAGGCCGCTGGCGCTGATCGTTCCGCCGCCGTTGGTCACCGACCAGGTCGGGGTGATGGCGACGGCGTTGCCGTACTGGTCCTCGCCGGCCGCGGAGAGCTGCACCGTGCCGTTGATCGTGAGCGTGGCGGGGTTGGGCGTGACGACGATGGTCTGGAGCGGGCCGGCGGTCACGCTGACGCTGGCGAACCCGGTGACGCCGTTGGCGCTGGCCCGGACGGTGTTCGGATAGGTGCCGATGGCGCTGCCGGCGGTGAAGACGCCGCTCGAGGCGTTGATGGCGCCTCCGCCGGCGACGACCGCCCAGACCGGAGCGACCGCGACGGCGTTGCCGCAGAGGTCCCGGCCCTCGGCGCTGAAGGTCCGGGTGCCGTTGACCGCGACGCTGGCGGTCGAGGGCGTGACGACGATGGAGGCGACGGCGCCCTCGCCGACGTGCACCGCGGCATCGCCGCGGACCGAGCCCTGGGTGGCGGTGACGGTGAAGCTGCCGAGCGTGCAGGTGGCGGTGAAGCGGCCGCTCGCGTCGATGGAGCCGCCGCCCGAGACGCTCCAGGTCGGGGTGATGGCGACCGGGTTGCCGTTGGTGTCGGTGCCGGTGGCGGTGAACTGGACGGTCTCGCCGACCGCGACGCTGCCGGGGTTGGGCGTCACGATGATCGAGGCGAGCGGGGCGTTGGTGACGTTGACGGTGGCGTAACCGGTGACCCCGCCCTGCGTGGCGGCGATGCCGTTGGCGCACGTGCCCGGCGTCGCGCCGGCGGCGAAGATGCCGGTCGCAGGATCGATGGCGCCGAGTGCGCAGCCGTTGAGCGACCAGACCGCGTTGACCGGGGTCGGGTTGCCCCAACCGTCCATGCCGGTGGCGGTGAACTGGCCGCTGGTGTTGGTGTTGATGTTGCCGGGGTTGGGGCTGACGACGATGGCGATCGGCGGGTCCGGGTTGACGGTGACGCTGGCGAAGCCGACGACGCCGGTCGTCCGGGTCGTCGCCTTGATCAGGTTGGGATAGGTGCCCGAGTAGACGTTGGCGGTGAAGACGCCGTTCGAGTCGACCACGCCGGCCGACGGATCGGTCACCGACCAGTTGACGCTCTCGGGGGTGACGTTGCCGCAGCCGTCGAGAGCGGTGGCCGTGAAGGCCGCGCCCTGGTTGATGTTGACGGTGGCGGTCGCCGGGCTGATCGAGACCGAGGCGGCGTCGCCGGGGACGATGGTCGCGCCCGTGGTGCCGTGGACCCCGCCGCTCGTCGCCTGGACCGTGTCGGCGTAGCTGCCCAGCGCGCAGCCGGCGGTGAAGCCGCCGCCCGCGTTGATGGTGCCGCCGCCGTTGGCGACCGCCCAGGAGTAGTCGATGCCGTTGATCGGGAAGCCGCTCCAGCCTTCGTAGGCCTGGGCGGTGAAGGCCCGGGTGCCGGCCGCCTTCACCTCCGGGGTCGCCGGGGAGACGGCGATGCTGTCGACCGGGATGACGTAGAAGGGCAGGGCGCCCAGGTCACCGGCCGAGTCGTCGGCCCCGCGTGCGGGCGAGGGCGGCTGGAGGCGGAAGTCGTCGCCGGACAGGTGGTTGTAGAGCGGGTTGGTGCTGATGGAGTGGGCCGGGGTGCCGACGCTGTAGTAGTCGGTCGAGTGGCTCCAGACGTCGTTGTACTCCGGGGTCGCGATGCTGTAGCCGCTGTAGTAGCGGTAGATGCCGTAGCTCTTGTTGGCGCTGACGATGTTGTTGCGGATGGTGATCGCGTTCGGGTCGGTGTTGCGGTTCTCGACGTAGAGGCCGTAGGTCGTCGAGGAATACCCGTCGTTGCTGTGGATGGTGTTGTGGTCGATGAGGATGGTGCCGCCGGCGCCCGCCTCGTAGGCCTTCACGCCGCCGTAGTAGTTGTCGAAGACGAGGTTGCGCTGGATGACGCTGGCCTTGCCTGCCGGCGAGCGCAGATCGATTCCCCAGCCATAGCCCGAGTCGCGGATGCGGTTGCCGACGATGGTGGCGCGCTCGCGCGCGTAGACGATGCCGCCGTAGCCGGCGTACAGGTCGGTGTTGCTCAGGCTCAGCTCGCCCTGCGCGTTGATGGCGTAGTAGCTCGAGCTCATCCCGCCGCAGTCGTAGACCTTCGACTCGAGCAGGAAGTTGCCCCCGTGCTTGCCGGGGTCGCCGGTCATCGTCAGCGCCGAGGCGGAGCTCACATTGACGCCGTCCTGCGAGCAGTGGTGGACGAGGGTGTTGGTCAGCGTCAGGCTCGGGTTGCGCACGTCGACGCAGGTCTTGCCGTAGGCGATCTCCAGGCCGCTGACGGAGTTGTTGGTCGAGGTCGGCTCGAAGCGCACGCCGCCCCAGCGGCCGGCGTAGGCCGAGGTCGGCTTGACGACCGCGCGGTTGGCCGGGGTCGCGTTGACGACGAGGCTGCCCTGGACCACGAGCTCGGCGAGGTCGGTCGACTCGCCACAGCCCATGAAGTCACTGCTGGAGGCGGGCTGCAGCGTCGCGCCCGGCTCGAGGGTGAGGGTAATGCCCGCGGGGACGACGAGATCGCCCGGCATCACCCAAGGCGAGCCGGCCGCGGTGAGCGTGGTGTTCTGGCGCAGCACGCCCTGCAGCGTCGGCGTCGGGTCGGCGAGGTAGGGCAGCGCGCCCATGTCACGCTGCGGGGAGCCCGAGTCGGCCAGGCGCGCCGGTGAGTTCGACGTGAGCCGGTAGTTCGTCCCGTCGGTCTTCACGTAGAGCGGGTTGCAGGTGAAGGAGCCGATGCCGCCGTTGTTGCAGCCGTAGAAGTTGCCCGAGGGGTTGCCGTGGGCGTTGTTGTGGTGGATGTCGAAGGTGCCGCCGGAGCTGTAGCGGTAGACGCCGTAGTAGTCGTTGTTGGTGAGGATGTTGTCGCGCACGGTCACCGTGCCGCTGGTGACGTAGGCGTAGAGCTCGTAGGACGTCGAGCTGTAGAGGTCGTTGTTGTCGAAGGTGTTGTGCTCGACGAGGTCGGTGATCCCCGAGGTGCGCGCGTCGATGCGCAGGCCGCCCGCGTAGTTCCGGTGCACGAGGTTGCGGCTCATGCTCTGGTTGCCGTTGGGCAGCGCGTTGTAGAAGTGCACGCCGAAGCCCGAGCCCGAGTTGCCCTGGCCGTTGTGGGCGAGCTCGTTGCCGGTGAGCTGCGAGTTGCCGTCGGAGTAGACGCCTCCGTAGTAGTTGCGCAGCACGCTCGAGGTGACGAGGGTGAGCGCGCCGCTGTTGTCGATGCCCCAGCGCCCGTTGTCCGAGATGCTCGAGGTGGCGAGCGAGCCGGTGACGGTGAGCGAGGAGGTCGTCAGGCCGACGGTGACCCCGGTCTCGCTGCAGTGGTGGACCTTGGAGTGCGAGAGCACGAGCGAGCTGGCGTCGGTGTGGACGCAGTTGCGCCCGCGGGCGATCTCCACGTAGGAGAGCGTGCCCGGGGTCGAGCCGTTCTCGAGGCGCAGGCCGTACCAGGCGCCCGAGGAGGTCGAGGCGGGGGCGAAGGTGATGGGCGAGGCCGCGGTGCCCGCGGCGCTCAAGCCGCCCTCGACGATGAGCTCGGTGCGGGCGGTGTCGTAGCCGCACTTCATGTTGTCCGAGCTCGCCGGCTGGACGACGGCGCCGGGCTCGACGGTCAGGGTGACGCCGGTCGCAACGATGAGGTCGCCGGGCATCGGGTGGGGGCTCTCGGCGGCGGTCAGGGTGGTGTTCTGGCGCAGGATGCCCTGCAGGCCGGGGGTCGGGTCGTTGATGTAGACGAGCGCGCCGAGGTCGCGCTGCGGGGCGAGGCTGTCGGCGAGCCGCGCGGGCGAGTTGGAGGTGATGCGGTAGTTCGAGCCGGTGCCTGCGACAAAGAGCGGGTTGCAGCCGACCGCGCCCTCACCGGCAGAGACGCTGTAGTAGTCGGTGCTGTGGTTCCAGACCAGGTTGTGGTGCGCCGTCACGTTGGAGCGGCCGTAGATGCCGTAGGTCTTGTTGTTGGTGATGATGTTGTCGCGGATGGTGACGCTGCTGCCCGTGCTCGCCGCGTAGACGTAGATGCCGTAGGTCGAGGACGAGTAGTCGTCGTTGCGGTCGATGGTGTTGTGCTCGATGAGGTAGGTCAGGCCGCTGGCGCTCTGGTTGGCGTAGACCCCGCCGAAGTAGTTGTCCCAGATGGTGTTGCGCGACAGCGTCTGGTTGCCGTTGGCGAGCGCGCCGTTCCAGACGACGCCGTAGGGATAGGAGCCGCCGCCCTTGCCGTTGTTGTAGATGTTGCAGCCGGTGATCTGCGAGTTGCCCGCGGAGTAGATGCCCCCGTAGTAGTTCGAGTGGACGTCCACGTTGGTGAGCGTGAGCGCGCCGATGCTGTAGATGCCGGTGTAGCTGCTGCCGCTGCTCGTGCAGGTGTGGACCGCCGCCTTCGCCGGCCCCGGGGTCGTCGGCACGCTGCCGCGCAGGGTCAGGCTCGCCGAGGGGCTGGCGACCCAAAGGCCGTAGCGGTTGCAGCGGTGGACGACGACGTCTTCGAGGGTGAGCCCCGCGGTCGCCTCGGTCTTGATGCCGGTGGTCGCGTAGGCGACCTCGGCATTCTTGAAGACATGCCCGCTCGAGCCGGCCTCAAAGAGGATGCCGCCCCAGTAGCCGATGGAGCCGGTGCCGCGGAAGACCACCGGCAGGCTCGGGTCGGACTGGCCGGCCGCGGTCACGCCGACCTTGAGAGTGCCGCGCACGATGAGCTCGACCTTGCTCGTGTCGTAGCTGAGCTGGTTGTCGGAGCCCGTCGTGGTGACGGTGACGCCCGGCTCGATGGTGAGCGTGATGCCGGGCGGGATGGTCACGTCGCCGATCATCCGGTAGGGGCTGGCCGAGGCGTACCAGACCGTGTCGCCGGTCAGCTCGCCGGTGACATCGGCGGCGTGGGCGAGCCCGGGCAAAACGACGGCGAGGGCGGCGAGCATCGTCCGTAGCGAGAGCTTCAGCATGGCATTTCTCCGGCGGCGCAGACCCTTCGGGACAAGGCGAGGCGCCCCCCCCTTGACGGCCAGGGTCCGCTTGTTGAGCGGGCGGCAGTGTAGCCCCTGGCGCGGCCGCTGGTCCACGCGCCGGCCGCGGCGAAAACGGCGGGCGCGACTGCGGACCCTGGGGCCCGCTCGATGTGACCGAATCTGAAGGGGCTGAGTCGTCGCGCTCGCAGGAAGAGTCGAGCCCTGGTCTACGAGCGCGGCCGCGCCCGCTGGGACCACGGCGAATCGCAGCCGGCGAAAGAAGAAGGGCCGGGCGCTCGTGCACCCGGCCTTCACTCGAGAGCAGCTTCCGAGCGACTCAGCGTTCGGTGACGGGGGCCACGCTCGGCTCCTTGTAGTGGAGCGCGGTGCGCACGGCCATCGCGGCGATGACCAGCCCGATGACCGCGCCGGCGATGCGCACCGGCCAGGCCTGGGCGATGAAGAGCATCACCATCGCGACGAGGATGGGCACCAGGAAGGGCACCGTCCAGCGCGCGATGTAACCGCCGAAGGAGGGCATCTTCACGCCCGAGCCCTCGGCGACCGCCTTGACCATGAAGTTCGGGCCGTTGCCTATGTAGGTGATCGCGCCGCAGAAGACCGAGCCCAGGCTCACCGACACCAGGTAGAGCTCGGGAACCCCGGCGATGCGGGTGCCGGCGAAGGGCAGCTCGCGCGCCATCTCGAAGAAGGTGACGTAGGTCGGCGCGTTGTCGAGCACCGAGCTGAGGCCGCCGGTGAAGGCGAACAGGGTGATCTCGTTGAGCGGCAGCTCGGGGGCGATCTGCCGCAGGTACTTCAGGGCGGGGATCATGGCGAGGAAGATGCCGATGAAGAGCGCGGCGACTTCCTGGATCGGGCCCCAGGAGAACTTGTTGTCTTCCCAGCGGGTCTTCTTGCTGCCGAGGAGCAGCGAGGCCGCCGAGACGCCGAGCATCACCAGCTCGCGGATGGGCAGGTACGAGTACCAGTGGGCGTGGCCCTCGTGGATCGCGTCGAGGTCGATGGAGGGCAGCAGCGCGACCGAGCAGATGATGGCCGCGAAGCCGAGCAGGTTCAGCTTGCCGTGGATGCTCAGCGGCTCGACCTCGGCTTCGTCCCTGGCGAGCGCCTCGGGGCGCTCGGAGGCGTAGGCGCGGCGGTCGAGCGCCCAGTAGACGAGGATGAGCAGGCCGTTGGTGAAGGCCCACTCGGGGATCAGGTTCATCGTCCACAGGAAGGGCACGCCGCGCAGCATCCCCAGGAACAGCGGCGGGTCGCCGAGCGGGGTGAGCAGCCCGCCACAGTTGGCGATGACGAGGATGGCGAAGACGACGGTGTGGACCTTGTGCTCGCGCTCGGCGTTGGTCTTGAGCAGCGGCCGGATGAGCAGCATCGCCGCGCCGGTGGTGCCGACGAACGAAGCGGCGACCGCGCCGATGGCGAGGAAGACGACGTTGACCGCGGGTCTGGCCTTGAGGTCGCCGGCGACGTAGATGCCCCCGCTGATGATGAAGAGCGACAGCAGCAGGACGATGAACTGGCCGTACTCGATGAGCGCGTGGACGACCGCAGTCGGATCTCCGGCCAGCCACATCCAGGCGGCGATGGGCAGTCCGAAGGTCAAGGCGACGCCGAGCTGGAACTTTCGCTGCTCCCACCGATGGCGAGTCAGCGGCAGCAGGGGAAAGACCGCGATGCATCCAAGAAGCGTGAAGAAGGGGATGACGCCCCACCAGGGAGTTTGCATGGTGCCGGTTTCCAGGTTCAAGGCAGGTGCCCGCTGTTCCTCTTCATAAGTTCCATTGCGGTCCTGCGAGGGAGGACGGCGTTCGGGTGAGCAGCCGAGCGGACTGGGGTTTCTCAAGTCGTCAACACGCCGTCGCCCGGTCCGTTCCCGCGCGGCGGATACTACTCTGCGGACGACGAACGGAGAAGCCGTTCGTGAAACGCTGAACAGAGAGGGCCCGGCCATAGAGGCGGGGCTAGGCAGCCGAGCGCTCGGATCGCCGCGAGCGGCTGGCTCAAGGGGGCGACGATGGATGGCAAAGCAATCGGACTGCTGTCGCTGGGCCTTCTCTTCCTGGCCGGGAGCGCCGCTGCGCAGGCCGGCGCGCTGCCGCTCGAGGTCTCGGTCGAGGTCTTGGGCCGCAGCGTCGTTCCCTATGTCCCGGCCACGGTCGTCGTCTCGGTGCGCAACAGGCTCGCCGAGCCGGTCGCCATCGTGGGGCTGCGCGGGGCGAGCGGCGAGGAGGTCTTCCTCGAGCAAGCTCTCGAGCAGCGCTTTGCGGCGACCCTGTCCGATGGAGAGGCGCGGGTGAGCGGGACGAGGCTCGTCGACCAACCGGGCGCGCAGGCCCGCCTGCCAGCGTCGGCACGCTGGAGGTGGAGCGGAGAGGACGAGCTGGTCACCTTCCCGGTGCTGCTGCCGGGGAGGACGCTGGTGACGAAGGCGACGGTTCGGCCGACCGAGCAGACGCAGTTTGCGCAGGTACAGGTGCGCTATGCGTTCCTCTCCCACGAGCGGCTGCTGGGGGCGGTCCGGGCGCGGCGCGAGCCGGCTCCGGCGGCCGACGCTGGGGAAGGGTTGCGCGCGGCGGAGCGCCTGCTCGCCGAGTTTGCGGTGAAGACGCCGTTCGGCTCGGCTCCGGAGCGACCCCTGACGTGGCGCGGGCGTGCCGTGCGAGGCGGAGACGAGCTCCCGGTCGGCTATCCCTTCGGCCTTCCCCGCGCCCGGTTCGAGCGCTTGGAGGAGAACGTCACGGAGACGCGCCAGCCCTTGCCCTTGCGGCTGCCCGCGGTGGGGCTCTCGGAGGCTCGGACCCGGGCCAAAGTAGCCCAAGGCCGCTACGCCTACGCCTGCTTCCCAGGGCTCGAGGCCTGGGTCCTCGAGAAGAGCGGCGACACGGTGCTCGTCGGGCTTTCGGAGATCGAGGTTCTGCCCGGACAGCTCGTCGACGTGCTGCTCGCCCTCAATGCCAGCGACACGGTCGAGCTCGAGCTCTTCGCCTCCGAGAAGCAGGAGGATCCCGGCGAGCTCGTCGCCTTCCTGCGCTCGCGGCGCCTCGACGCCGCGTCCTCACAGCAGAAGGGCGGGCTATGGCGGGGTACGCTGCGGATCAAGCGGTCGGAGCTGAGGTCGGCCTGCGGTGCGCTCAAAGAGAAGGGGGCGCACATCGAAGGGCTCAGCGTCGTCATCCACTAGCCGGGGGTCGAGGGCCACATGGACTTGGAGTTGAGCGGGAAGGCTGCGCTGGTGGCAGGTGCCAGCCGCGGTATCGGCCGGGCGACGGCGCAGGCGCTCTCGCGAGAGGGCGCGAAGGTCTGCCTCTGTGCCCGGAGCGTCGAGGACCTCGAACGGACGGTCGCCGAGCTTCGGCACAGCGGCGGTCAGGCCGTCGGCATCGCCGCCGACCTCTCCACTCCCGAGGGCGCCGAGGCCGCCGTTAGCGCCACGCTCGAGGCCTGGGGTGCGGTCGACATCCTGGTCAACAACGTGGGCGGCAGCGGCGGCGCCGGCTCGTTCGACCGCGCGACCGCCGAGCAATGGGGCCGCGTCCTCGACACCAACCTCCTCTCGGCCGTCTGGTGCAGCCAGCACGCGGTCGCGTGGATGCGCGAGCACGGTGGCGGGGTGATCCTGAACCTCTCCTCGATCTTCGGCCGCGAGTACGCGACCAGCGCTCCCTACACCGCCGCCAAGGCCGCGGTCGTCGCGCTCACCAAGGAGATGGCGGTCGACCTGGCGCGCCATCGCATCCGCGTCAACTCCGTCGCGCCCGGCTCGATCCTGTTCCCGGGCGGAAGCTGGGACAGGCGCCGGCAGAAGGCCCCGGGGCTCATCGAAAAGATGGAGCGCGAAGACCTGCCCTGGGGACGGTTCGGCCGGCCCGAGGAGGTCGCCGAGGTGATCGCCTTTCTCTGCTCCCCGAGGGCGAGCTGGGTGACCGGCGCGTGCGTGCCGGTAGACGGCGGGCAGGGCAGGGCGTTCTGAGGGCAGAACCGGCGGCTCGACCTGGGGCTACCTCGGCGCTTCGGGGGGACGTGGCGCCCAGAGCGCCGCGATCTCGAGCTCGAGCACGTCGAAGGGCGGCGCGCGAACCCGCTCGTCATCCGCCCACGTCCCGAGGTGGCGCCACTGTTGCCCGTCGCGCGCCAGCACCTCGAGGGTGCGGGCCGCAGGGTCGAGCAGCCAAACGTGCTCGACCCCCTCGCGCGCATAGATGCGGAGCTTCTCGACCCGGTCCACGCGCGCGGTCGAGGGCGAGAGCGCCTCGCAGATCCAGTCGGGCGCGACCGCGAGGAAGGGACCGGTCGGGCTCGGGAGCCTCTCGCGGCGCCAAGCGGCGAGGTCGGGCACGAGCACGTCGGCGCCGAGATGCAGCTCGAGCTCGAAGAGAATCCACCAGCCGCCCCGGCCACCGCGCCCCCGTCCAAAGGGCGCCCCCAGATCGCTGCCGAGCGCCGAGATTGCGAGCGAGTGTTCGGCCGATGGCCGGGGAAAAACGATGATTCGCCGTCGTCGATGAGCTGGCCCACCCGGTTGGCGGGGAGCGCCTCGACATCGGCGTAGGTCGCCCTCTTGCGAGCCGGAGTGGTCACGTTCTCAGAGCTAGCATCTTGCCCCCGGAGCGCCGTGGCCCGGGGGGGGGCGAGTGCGCTCCCCAGGCGCCCGGTGAGCAGGCGCTCGGTCCTGCGGCCAGAACCGCGGACGCCGGACACCCTGCGGTGCCCGGCGTCTTCGGTCAGCTCAAAACTCACAACTCAAAAGCTCACAACTTACTCCGCGGCCGCCTCCATCCCCTTGCGGAAGGCACGCAGGTTGGCCTCGAGCACCTTCGCGGGCTTGCCCTCGAAGGTCTTCTCGAGCGCCTTCTCGACAGCCTCGGGCTTGAGCACCTTGGAGGCAGCGACGTAGGCGCCCAGCATGACCAGGTTGGCCGACTTGCCCGAGCCTTCCTTCTCGGCGATCTCGTTGGCGGGCACGTAGATGGCCTTCAGGTCGGCGCGCTCGACCTTCCGGTCGATGAGCGAGGTGTTGACGATGATCAAGCCCTGCTCGCGCACGGTCGGCTCGAACTTGTCCATCGACTGCTTGTTCATGACGATGGCGGCCTGGGTGCGCCTGACGATGGGCGAGCCGATCGGCTCGTCGTCGATGATCACCGTGCAGTTGGCGGTGCCGCCGCGCATCTCCGGACCGTAGGCGGGCATCCAGGTGACGTGCTGGCCCTCGGCCATCGCGGCCTTCGCGAGCATCTTGCCAATCGCCATCAAACCCTGGCCGCCGAAGCCGGCCATCACGATGTCGGTCTGTGCCATCTCGTTAGCCCTCCTTGGGCTTGTCGTCCGAGACCTTGAGGTCCGGCGTGTACTTCTTGGCCGCCTCGGGCATCTGGTTCGGTTCGCGGAAGACGTTGATGGGGAAGAAGGGAACCATGTTGCGCTCGAGCCACTGCTGCGACTGCTCGGGCGTCAGGCCCCAGCCGGTCGGACAGGTCGAGAGCAACTCGACGAAGGTAAACCCCTCGTGCTGCAGCTCGAAGGCCTGCCGCAACAGCTTCTTGGAGCGGTTGATCTCCTTGGGGCTGCTCAGCGAGCCGCGGGCGATGAAACGGGGCTCGACGAGCGTATTGAGCAGCTCGCACATGCGCACCGGATGGCCGCACTGCAGCGTGTCGCGGCCGTAGGGCGAGGTCGTGGTCTTCATGCCCGGCAGCGTGGTCGGCGCCATCTGGCCGCCGGTCATGCCGTAAATGGCGTTGTTGATGAAAATGGTGGTGATCTTCTCCCCCCGCATGGCGGCGTGAACAATTTCCGCCGTGCCGATGGAGGCAAGGTCGCCGTCGCCCTGATAGGTGAATACACAGGTGTCGGGGTGCACACGCTTGATGCCGGTTGCCACGGCGGGAGCACGGCCATGGGCCGCCTCGTACATATCGCAGTTAAAGTAATTGTAGGCAAATACGGCGCAGCCGACGGGAGCGACGCCGATGACATTATCGGTCAGGCCGAGGCCCTCGATCGATTCCGCCACCAGACGATGGGCTATGCCATGATTGCAGCCCGGGCAGTAATGGAATACCGCGTCGGTAAGCATTTTGGTCTTTTCGAATACGACCGCCATTAGAATCCCTCCCTCATGCTCAGCAGTTTTTCGTAAATTTCTTCGCTGGTCGGCATATGGCTGCCGTAACGTCCATAGAATTCGACCTTCTGATCGCCGTTGATGGCAAGTTTAACGTCTTCGAGCATTTGTCCGGCGTTGAGCTCAACATCCAGAACGGCCTTGACGCCGGGGGCGACGGCTGCATTGTGGACGGCTTCATACGGGAACGGATAAAGGGTTATGGGACGCAGCAGGCCCACATTGATGCCCTTTGCCTTCAGATCGTCAATGGCGGATTTGCAGATGCGGGCCACGGTGCCGAACGCAGTGACGATGATTTCAGCGCCTTCCATGTTATAAGCTTCATAACGGGTCTCGTTTTTCTCAATCTCACGGTAGCCTTTCTGAAGGGTTTCGTTGATGCCGTCAAGCTCTTCAACCGTGATGTACAGGGAGTTGATGACGGCGCGCTTATGGTCGGCGCTGGGATGCTTGCCGTTTGCCGCCCAGGGCTTTGCTTTATAATCGACCTTGAAGTCGACCATCTCGGGCAGAACTACAGGCTCCATCATCTGGCAGATCATGCCGTCCGCAACGATCATAACGGGGTTGAGATATTTTTCGCCAAGCTCAAAAGCGAGCTTCATCATATCGACGGATTCCTGTACGGAAGCGGGGGCCAGGACGATCAGCTTATAGTCGCCGTGTCCGCCGCCCTTGGTGGCCTGGAGATAGTCGCCCTGGCTGGCCTGAATGCTGCCGAGGCCCGGGCCGCCGCGCATTACGTTGATAATGACGCAGGGGAGCCGAGAGCAGGCGATATAGGAGATGCCTTCCTGCTTCAGGGAGACTCCGGGGCTGGAGGAGCTGGTCAGGACGCGCTCACCGGTACCGGCCGCACCGTATACCATATTGATCGCGCTGACTTCGCTCTCGGCCTGCAGGAAGCATCCGCCGATTTCGGGCATACGGGCAGACATGTATTCGGGAATCTCGGTCTGCGGGGTTATCGGGTATCCGAAGAAGTAACGGCAGCCTGCGCGTATTGCGGCCTCCGCTATGGCCTCGCTGCCCTTCATAAGAGTCAATGCCATGTTAAAGTTCCTCCTATTCCTTCTCAATATGGATGGCGACGTCCGGACAAGTGCGCGCGCAGGCTGCGCATGCGATGCAGGAGTCTATATCCATCATTTCCGCCGGATGGTAGCCCTTTGAATTGAGCTTGCCCTTGGAGATTCGGAGGATCTTCTTGGGACATGCTCTAACGCAGAGCCCGCAACCCTTGCAGAGCTCTTCGTTGATCGTGTGTTTTACCATTGCGATACCTCATTTCTAATATGCTGAATTTAGATTATAAGCATGGTTATGCCTTGCTTAAAGGCCTTCTCGCGCGAAGGTTTCCCAGTCCCTGTGCATGAAGGTGTCGATCGCCATGGGCGTTCCGATGTATTTCGGATCATGCCCCTCGGCGAGAAACGCTTCCAAAAGGTCGGGACGGCCGGTGGTGTAGGCAACCGGAACCCCGGTGAGAATGGACGCCTCTTTCACGACCTCGTATCCGTCCCGCAGGTCATCGGGGCCGGCAAGACGGGCAAGATTTGTATTGTTGATCAGGCCGGTTACCTTCTGGCGCGAATGGCGTTCCATGTCCCGCATGAGAGAGACAAGCCTTTCCGGAGTTCCGGCCATGGGACGGCGGGTGTTCACCACGTTAAGAACGTGGAGGCTGCCCTCCGGCAGTTCGGCAAAATCTTCATAATAGCGGCCGAGCGCCGTCGCGCCGGTGGAGTCGCCACCGACGTCGAAAATAACCAGGTCCCATTCCAAAGCAAAGGCAGAGGCAACTTCTGCGGGAAGTGAAAGGGTTTCCACATTGGTTCTGGCGAAATTCGGTGAAACAAGGCGAATTTCTTTCGTCTTGATCAGATTGCCCCTGTCGGTAAGCCGAAAATAGGTATTAACCATGTCAAGGTCAATGAGTTCGACACGCTTTCCCTGTTCGGCCGCTCTGAACGCGAAGTTCAGCGCCAATTCGGTCTTGCCGCTGCCGTAATTGCCTATCAGTATGAATACCTCTTTCATATCT
>DHSB01000157.1:0-1882 GCA_002408385.1 Myxococcales bacterium UBA5297 | reverse complement strand
TTCGCTTCCTTCTTGCTTACTTGCGAGTGCCGTCTACGTACTGGTTGGCGTAGTTGTTCTGGATGCAGCGAACCACGGTGGACAGTACGTCGCAGGTGGGGGTGGGGATGCCGAACTGCTTGCCATAATCGGAGATGGCGCCGTTGAGGGTGTCGATCTCGGTTCTGTATTTCTTCCAGAGCATATCCTGAGCCATGGAAGGATAGTAGTCGGAGATGTGGTCGATAATGTGCTGGTGGTCAACCCGGATGAACTCATCGGCATCCAGCGCGACGCCCTTGGCGTTGGCTATAGCGCAGCACTCGCGGATCACATCGTGGAACAGCTTCTGGCCGAAGGGATCCGCCTCAACCTCGCCGATCTTCAGGCGGGTGACGGCGCAGACGGTGTTGACGGTGCAGTTGACGACAACTTTCTTCCAAAGGAAGGGCAGAACGTCCTCACGGAACACGGCTTTGCAGCCGCCATTAATGTAGCATTCTTCCATGTGTTTTCCGGCGGCGATGGTGACGTCGTTGTTTTCCAAAGCGCCGAAGTTCATGATCACGCCTTCGCTGGGGGTGGAGATGCAGCCTCCGGGGCCGTCGAGAGCGGTGCCGATAACGCCGGAACCGATCATGCAGCGGCTGGCAGGATAGTATTTCAGGAGCTTGTCATCGTTGCCCAGGCCGTTGATCAGGGAGACCAGAACGGTGTTGGGGCCGACGCAGGGCTTGGCGCCCTGAATGGCGCTCTCCAGCTGGTTTGCCTTGGTCATGAAGATGACGATGTCCATGGTCCCGATATCGTCGGCGGTGTAGGCGGTCTTGAAGCCCGTGAGATGATAGACCTCGTCAGGATAAATGGTGAACTTCATGCCGTCTTTGGCGATCTTGTCCATGTGCTCCTTATAGGGGTCGACGAGGGTGATGTCCGCCCCGCCCTTGCGAAGATAAGCTGCGAAGACACTGCCGGCAGCACCGGATCCGATCATTGCGATTTTCATTATTTTTTCCTCCTTGCACAAGTTTATATAAAATTTGTTGTGCGCTGTTACAAAGATTCAGGCCTTTACCTTGTTATATTGTCTGCCATAATTGCCCTGAATCGCCAGAATAATCTCGGTAAGGGCGAAGTTTACAGGCGTGGGCACGCCGAACCTTTCTCCATATCTGACGATGGCGCCGTTCAGAACGGAAATCTCAGTCTGGCGCTGATGGATAAGCGAGTCCTGAGCCATCGAGGGGTAATAGTCGCCCAGGTTATCAATAAGATTCTGGGTATCGGCTTCAATAAGCGGCCAAAGATCAATGATGCCGGCGGCCCTGGCCACGGCGCAGCCTTCTTTCCAAACCGCCGTGATCAGGCCCCGGCCGTGTTCATCCGCCATTGCTTCGCCAACCTTCAGGCGAAGGACGGTTGACACGGTATTATAACCGCTGTTCATAATTGCTTTCTTCCAGATATAGGGGCGGACGTCGTCTTCAAAGCTGGCGTTGCATCCGCCGGCGTTGAAGCATTCTTCCATATATTTCCCGGCGGCGTCTGTAGCTGCGCTTTTGACGGAGGCTCCGAAAAACATCTGGATGCCCGCCTCCGGCTTGCTGACGCATACGCCGGGAGCGGGCAATTCTGTGCCTATAACGCCGCTGCCATACATAATCCTGTCGGCCGGCACATATTTCATGAGGGCTTCGTCATTGCCGAGACCGTTCTGTAGTGAAACAAGAACGGTTTCGGGCCCTACGCAGGACATGACGCTCTCCATGACGTCGTCAGTCTGCGTGGCCTTTACCATAAGGATGACAATGTCCATCACAGGCAGCTCGCACGCCCGTTCGCAGGTAAAAAAGCCTGTAAGACGGCACTCGCCGTCCGGGGTTATGAAGGTCATGCCGTCCTG
>DHSB01000050.1 GCA_002408385.1 Myxococcales bacterium UBA5297 | reverse complement strand
GAGCGGAGCCGGACGGAGTCGAAGAAGCAGCTCTCGGCGGATCTTCAGGCCGCCTGGCCGCAGCACTTCTTGTACTTGAGCCCGCTGCCGCACGGGCACTTGTCGTTCGCCTCAACCTTGGGGCCGTTCTTGACCACTCCGCGGCGCAGGGCCTCGTTCTTATCGAGCAGCGCCTCCTCGGCGTCGATGAGCGCCTCGAGCTCGTCCTCGCGGCCGCCGTCGCTCAGGATCGCCTCGAGCTCCTCGATGCACTGTTCGCGCAGCTCGAACGACAGCCAGCGCCGGGCGAGCAGGCCGCGCAGCGCCGCCTCGGCCTCCTTCGCCCGACCTGCCTTGCGTTGGATCCGGGCGCGCTCGACAGCCAGCACGTCGCGCTCGAACGGGTTTGTCGCCTCGGCCGTTTCGATGAGCTCGAGCGCTTCGGCCGTCCTGCCAACGCCGGCGAGGATCGTCGCGTGCGTCACCTTCTCGAACGAGGCGCCCGTGAGCTTCAGGAACCCCTCGCTGACCGCGAGCAGGCGCTCGGCAGCAATCTCCTTGCGCAAGAAGGAGATCAACGAGCCGGCCCAGTCGCCGATCGGCAGGTTGAGCGCCATGCCCAATCGCTCGAGCCTGTCGGCCGTGGGGCAGAGCGCGACGAGGGCCTCGAGGCCGGCGAGCAACGGCTCGGCGTCCGGCTTCTCCTCGGTGATCGAGGCCTCGATGGCCTTTCCAAGCCGCGCGAGCGGCTCGGCGTCGAACTCGGCGCGCGCCTTGCGCACCGCCTCGCACTCCTCGCAGGCGCAGTCGTCCGGGTGGATCTCCACGTCGTCGTCGCCGCAGCCGCAGTCGGCGCATTCGTGGTCGCACTCGTGGTCGCAGCCCTCCCCGGAGGCCCCCGCGTCACCGCAGCCGCAGTCGCCGTCGGCGTCCTCACTCTCTTCGCCGCAGCCGCAGCCGCACGGGTGGCCGCCAGCCATCAAGGCCTCGGGCTCGGGCAGCTCGCCTTCGCGGCTGACGACCCGCGGGTAGCTCTCGCCCGCCTTGCCCGCGGCGAGGTCGATGACCTCGACATAGAGGCCGTCCTCGGCCTGGTAGTCGAACGCGTAGCCGAACCGCATGCCCTTGGTCAGGTCGAGCGAGGAGAGCCGCACGATGCCGGTCACTCCTCCGCCTGCCGGGGTGCCGGCGAAAGCGGAGGCCGCGTCGAGGAAGTCGCCGCTCAGGAAGAAGGCGTGCGGCTGTTCGCCGGTCACCTTGAACTCGCTCGCGATGGCCTCGTGCAGTGAAAGGAGCGATTGCTCGGCCCCGATCTCGAAGACCCGGACGCAGTTGGGGAACTCACTCGGGACGACTTTCAGGATGTACGTCTGCACGTGGTGAACCTCGCTAGGTGGCGGCAAAGAGGGGGCGCAGGCTACCACCGGCATCCGCCGCGCGTCGAATGGGGAGCGACTCGGCTTGCGGCCGAGCTGGGTCGCAGCCAAGAGCGCGCTGTCCGGCCGCTGGAAGCTCACGCACCGGCCGGCCGAGCGAAGACGGGTGCGCCTCGACTGCGCTCGAGAGCCGTGCCTTCGCTCGCATCCAAGGCAAACCCTTCCCCTGCCCGCGCGCGACCTTGGGGGCTTTTGGATCTGCCTCGCCATCCCTACCGAAGTAGCACCGAGAGTACTGCTGGTCGTCCGCAACGCCTGCATGGCAGACTGCCGCTCGGTCGGTACAGGCACACCAGGACGAGGAACGACTTTTGGACGACCAACATCGCAGGCCGCTACTCGAGCTCGCAGCGCCTTTCTGCCCCGAGGAAATACCGTCGCTGCTCGAGGCCATCTTCGGGGCCATCGGCCAGGCGCTGCTCGTCGCGGCCAATCCCACAGGTCACCTCATCTTCGCCAACGAGGCCGCGCTGGCGCTGTTCGGCTACGACGACTTCGAGGCGCTGCGCGTGGCTTTCGAGCGCGCCTCGGACGTGCTCGAGATGAGGGACGCGGCCGGCATGCCTGTGCCCATCAGCGACTGGCCCCTGGTGCGCGCGGTCCGCGGCGAGGAGATCGGCAGTTTCCAGATGTCGGTGCGCCGCACCGAGACGGGCAAGTCCTTCGTCGGCCTCTGCAGCGCCCGGCCGGTGCGCATCGCGGGCGGCCGCGGCTACGCCATCGCGACCGTCCAAGACGTCACCGCGCTCAAGCGCACCGAGGAGGCCCTGCGCGAGAGCGAGGAGCGCTTTCGCACCCTCGCCGACAACTCGCCGGACGCCATCTCGCGCTTCGACCCGGAGCTGCGCCACCTCTACGAGAACCCGACCTCCCTGCGCTGGGTCGGGATCCCGGCGAGCAAGGCCATCGGCAGGACGAACCTCGAGGCCGGCGTCGCGCCCGAGAACGCCGGGTTCTGGGACTCGCACCTGCGGCGCGTCTTCGAGACCGGCCAGCCGGAAAGCATGGAGTACGAGCTCGAGGTGCCCGGCGGGCGGCGCTTCTTCGAGACTCGGATCGTGCCCGAGAAGGACCCGGACGGTGAGGTGCGCTCGGTGCTCGCGGTCTCGCGCGACCTGACCGAGCGGCGCAACACGCTCGAAGCGCTCAAGGCGAGCGAGGAGCGCGAGCGGACGCAGGCGGCCGAGCTGCAGGCGGTGCTCGACGCGGTTCCGGCCGCGGTGCTGATCACCCGGGACCGCGACGCGAGCTCGGTCGAGGGCAACCGCTCCTGCCACGAGCTGCTGCGGATCCCGCCAGGGACCGTGGGCACCCGGTCCCACGTCCCTCCCGGAGCTCGACTGCTGCACGAGGGATGCGAGGTGCCGGACGGCGAGCTGCCCGTGCGGCTCGCTGCACGCCGCGGAGTTCCGGTGCGCGACTACCAGCTCGAGGTCATCTTCGGCGAGGGGACGAGACGGACGTTGCTGGGGAACGCCACGCCGCTTTTCGACTCGCAGGGCGAGCTGCGCGGGGCGGTCGGCGCCTTTCTGGACATCACCGAGCGCAGGCGTGCCGAGGAGGAGCGAGAGCGCCTGCTGGCCGAGGTCGAGCGGGGAGCGGAGCGGGTCTCGCGGCTCTTGGCGGTGACCGAGGCGCTCTCTCGCGCGGTCACCTCCGAGCAGGCGGCGAGGGTCGTGCTCGAAGAGGGCCCGCGTGCGGCGCCCACCCCGGTGGCTGGCTTCGCCGCGCTGCGCGGCGCGGACGGCTGGCAGATCGTCGAGGCGATCGAGGGCGGCGAACCGCTGCGGCCGCCTCAAGACATCGTCCCGCACGGAGCCGAGGCGCTCTTCGGGCTCGGGCAGGCAGCTTGGCTGGAGACGCGCGCGCAGGTCGAGGCACGCCTGCCGCGGTGGGCGCGCGCCTGCCCGGAGCTGCGAGCTGCGGCGGTGGTGCCCGCCAAAGAGCAGGGGCTCCTCGCCTTTGGCTATTCACACGAGCGCCGCTTCGACGAGGGCGAGCGCGAGCTGCTCGGCGCGATGGTCGGCCTCTTCGCTCAGGCGGTCGAGCGCACCCTGCTCTACGAGTCCGAGGCGAGGCTGAGGGCCGAGGCCGAGCGGGAGGCGAAGCTGCGCGAGCGCCTGATGGCGGTGCTCGGGCACGACCTGCGCCAGCCGATGAGCCTGGTCGAGCTGGGCGCGAAGGTGCTGGCGCGCAAGTCCGACTGCCTCGACGAGCAAGCGCAGGCGGTCGTGCAGCGGGTCACGCGCGCGGTGGCCGCGATGGGCACGCTCGTCAACACGCTGCTCGACTACTCGCGCACGCGCTCGGGGCAGGCCATCCCGGTCAAGCGAAAGCACGGGGACCTGGAGCTCTGGAGCAGGCGCCTCGTCGAAGACCTGCAGGCCGCCAACCCGAACCGCGTCCTCGTCTTCGAGTCGCTCGGCGACCTCGGCGGCGAGTGGGACCTGGACCGGGTCAGCCAGGTCTTGAGCAACCTTGTCTCCAACGCCGTCAAGTTCGGCGACCCGGCCGAGCCGATTCGCATCCTCGCCGACGGCAGCGCCCCCGGCGAGATCGCGCTCGAGGTCCACAATCGAGGCGCGCCGATCGCGCCGGAGAAGGTGGCGCAGCTCTTCGAGCCCTTCGTCAAGGCCCACGAGGAGGGGGCAGGGGCAACCGGAGGGCTGGGGCTTGGGCTGTTCATCGTGCGCGAGATAGCGCGCGCGCACGGCGGGACGGTCGAGGTGCGCTCGTCGGCCGAAGAGGGGACGAGCGTGAGCGTGCGGCTGCCACGGTAGGCGCCGCTCACTGCCGCTGACCGGCCTCGCCGCCGCGAAGCGAAAGCCGAGGCCGCGTACTACCAACCTCGAGATCGGTTGCGCCGCGGCGCGATCCGGAGGGCCGGCCTTTGTGGCGCCCGCTGGGATCGCTTGCAGGTTTGCCCGATTCCTCGACGGGCGCATTGCCATGCGCCCCTACCAATCTGCGGCCGATCGCTTGGGGTTCCGGGCGGTGCCCGGCTTGTCGACTGCTCGGCCGCTAGACCTGCCGGTGCCGGCGAAACGCGGGCAGCCCCGTGCCGTTTCGCAGGGTGAGATAGAGGGCGACGGCGATCACCTGCGCGAAGGCCACCGAGGCGATCACGCCGACGCACAGGGCGAGCAGACCCACCAGCGCGACGAGCCCGGCGAGCAGAGACACCCCGCAGAGGGCCAGTCGCTTGCCCTTGCCGACGGCAAAGGCGTTCTTCACCGCGTCGGTCGCGCTCACCTCGTCATCGAAGGCGATTTCGTACTGCGCGAAGTAGAGGGGCAGCAGCAACCAGACAAGCGGCAGCATCGCCAGGAAGGTGACCATGACCATCACCGCGGGGCCTGCGTCGCGGACGAGCAAGAGGAGGGCGATGAGCGGAAGCATGGCCGCGATGGCGAGGAGGCCGGTCAGCAGCAGGAGAGCGAGTATCTTGGGGATCTTGCCGAAGTGCAGCAGCAGCTCGCCGAAGTCGGCCCCGCGGCCCATCAGCGCCGCGTGCGCCATGCTGGCGAGCCCGAGAGTGAGCGGCTGCTGCACTACCGCCTGGAGAAGCCAGACGCCGAGCGTTCCCACGACCCCTGCCACGAGCGACTTGCCCATGACCGAGGCGAGCAGTTGCTGCGAGCCGAAGGAGATGATCCAGCCGACGACCGTCACGAGGAGCATCCCGAGGCTGAGCATCAGCCAGTTGGCGGCAAAGGCGTCCCAGGAGCGCGACAGCAGCTCGCCGACCGTCCACGCATCGCGCGAGAGCGCAAAGCTCTGGCCCTCGCCGGTGCGCTCGCGACACGCGGGGCAGGTCGGATAAGCGCCCCGGCCTTGGCACCACTGGCAGACGAAGCCGCCGCAACGGCTGCAGACGCCCGTGGCTGCCTGCGTGGGATGAAGGGCACAGACGGCGTGCTGCTGGGCGAGCGCTGGGGGCATGTTCGCTTCTCCAGGGTGAGGACGCGTGGCCGACCGCATCGAGAAAATCGGACCGGAAGCCTTACACTCCCCGGGTAGACTGCGTCACCTTGAAGCCGGTCGAAAGGTCACATGAACCAGAAGCCCGAGCACGGCGCGGCCACCCCGGTCCCCGACACGGTCCTCGAGTCGCTCGACGCCCACTCCGCGGCGCTGCTGCCGCATCTGCCGTACCTGCTCCAAGACCTCTTCGAGCTTGGTTCATCGCCCGAGGTCATCGCGCGGATGCTCGGTTCGCAGCGACTCGGTCCTGGCGCGCGGGTCCTCGACCTCGGCTGTGGCAAGGGCGCCGTGTCGTTGCGCCTGGCCCGCGAGCTGGGCACCGAGGTGTTGGGGATCGACGGGATGCCTGCCTTCGTCGAGGAGGCGCGGGCGCGCGCCGAGAGGGAAGGGCTCCAGGCTCTGTGCCGCTTCGAGGCCGGCGACCTGCGCGAGGTGGTCGAGCGGTTGACCGGCTTCGACGCGGTGCTTCTCGGTGGGACCGGCCCGGTCTTCGGTTCCTATGCCGCGACGCTGCGAGGCGCGTCCAGGCCGCTCGCCCGCGGCGGGCTCCTGCTGATCGACGAGGTCTTCGTCGAGGACGGCGAGCCTCGGGTCGAGGGCGTGTTGTCGAGGTCGGAGATGCTGGCCGTGCTCGCGGACGCCGGGCTCGCCGTGGTCGAGGTCGAGGTGACGCGGCGGGACGAGCTGCGCGAGGTCGACCGGCGCAACGAGGCGCTCATCCGCAAGCGGGCCGAGGAGCTGGCGGCGATGCGCCCGGAGAGCGCGGAGCTGGTCCGCAGCTACGTCCGAAGCCAAGAGGAGGCGGGCCGGGTCGTCGAGGAGCAGGTGCGCGCGGCAACTTGGCTGTTGCGCAAGCGCTGAGCCCCGGGGGCCGGGCGCAGCGGAATGCGACGGCCGTGGCGGCGCGCGCGTGGCGCAAATTCGCCGCGCTTGCAGGCGGTTCTGCCTGATCGGCCCCGGAGTGCGGAACGCTTGCCCCTGCGGCTGACTTCTCCTAAACAGTCAGCCTTCCGAGCGCCCAGGGGCCCGGAGGATTCGGAGGAAACGGTGACCAAGACCCTCGTGACGAGCGCGCTGCCCTACGCCAACGGCAGCATCCACCTCGGGCACCTCGTCGAGTACATCCAGACCGACATCTACGTGCGCTTCCTGCGTTCGTGCGGCGAGGAGGTCATCTACATCTGCGCCGACGACACGCACGGCACGCCCATCGAGATCAAGGCGCAGCAGATGGGCATCTCGCCCGAGAGGCTCGTCGAGGACATCGGCGCGGAGCACCGCAAGGACTTCGCCGACTTCGGGGTCTCGTTCGACCACTACGACTCGACCAACTCGCCGGAGAACCGCGAATACGCGGTGATGATCTTCGAGCGGCTCAAGGCCGGCGGCTACGTCGAGAAGCGCCCCCTCGAGCTGACCTACTGCGAGAAGGACAAGCGCTTCCTGCCGGACCGCTTCGTGCGCGGCACCTGCCCGAAGTGCGGCGCGGGCGACCAGTACGGCGATGTCTGCGAGAAGTGCGGAGCCACCTACGCACCGACTGAGCTGGTCGACCCGCGCTGCGCCATCTGCGGCAGCGCGCCGCTGCGGCGCGACTCGGACCACTACTTCTTCAAGCTCGGCGAGTTCACCGAGTTCCTCAAGGAGTGGGCCGCCGGCGAGGGCACGCTCGACCCGGCGGTTCGCAAGAACCTGCTCGGCGGCTGGCTCGGCACCGGGCTCGCCGACTGGTGCATCAGCCGCGACGGGCCCTACTTCGGCTTCGAGATCCCCGGTGAGCAGAACAAGTACTTCTACGTCTGGCTCGACGCGCCCATCGGCTACATCAGCTCGACCGAGCGCTATCTGAAGGCGAAGGGCGGCTCGCAGACCGCGCTCGCGTACTGGGACGAGAGGGCCGAGGCACGCATCGTCCACTTCATCGGCAAGGACATCCTCAACTTCCACGCCCTGTTCTGGCCCGCGGTGCTCAAGGGCGCCGGCCTCAAGCGGCCCGACAAGATCGCGGTCCACGGGATGCTCACCGTCAACGGCGAGAAGATGTCCAAGGCGCGCGGCACCTTCATCAACGCCCGCCAGTACCTCGAGCTGCTCGACCCGTCGTACCTGCGCTACTTCTACGCCGCCAACCTCGGGCCCTCGCCCGAGGATCTCGACCTGTCGCTGAGCGAGTTCCGGCTCAAGGTGAACGCCGAGCTGGTCAACAACCTCGGCAACCTGTGCAACCGGGCGCTTTCGATCTTGGCGACCAAGCTCGGCGGCAAGCTGAGCGGCGAGCGCGACCAGGCGCTCATCGACGACGCGCTCGCGACGGTGCCGGTGGTGCGCGCGGCCTTTGCCAAGCTCGAGTACCGCAACGCCCTGCGCGCGGTGGTCGAGCTCGGCGAGCGGGCCAACAAGTTCGTCCAGGACTCGAAGCCTTGGGAGAAGGTCGCCTCGGCGCCCGAGCAGGCGCGGCGCGACCTTTCGACCATCGCCGACGTGGCCTACCTGGTCGCGGCGATGCTCGCGCCGGTGGTGCCCAAGGTCTCCGAGGAGATCTGCGCGCAGCTGGCCGCGAAGCCCCTCACCTTCAAGGACCTCGAGACGGCCCGAGCGCCGCTGCTGCCCGACGGACACGCCCTCGGGACGCCCCGGCCGATCATCGGGCGGCTCGAGGAGAAGGTCGTCTCCGGGCTCATCGTCAGCACGCCCGCCGAACCGCCGGCCAAGAAGAAGGAGCCGAAGAAGCCCGAGCCCAAGCCCGAGCCGGCCCCCGCGGGCGTCGCCAGCTACGAGGACTTCGCCAAGGTCGAGCTGCGAGTTGGCAAGATCCTCACCGCCGAGCGCGTGCCCAAGTCGGACAAGCTGCTCAAGCTAAGTGTGGAGCTCGGGGAGGCGCAGCCGCGCACCATCGCCGCGGGGATCGCCGAGGCGCTCTCTCCCGAGCAGGTCATGGGCAAGAGGGTCGTGGTCGTCGCCAACCTCGCCAAGCGCACCATCCGCGGCATCGAGTCCAACGGGATGCTGCTCGCCGCCGGCGAGCCGGCGACCGGCCTGACGCTCGTGGAGGTGCCGGGCGAGGTGCCCCCGGGAACGAGGATCAAGTGACCGCCCCCTCGCCCCTCGACAGCGCGCTCGACGATCTCGCCTCCGGCAAACGACGCCGCCAGGCCGCGGGCCACGAGGCCATCATGCAGATGGCCGAGGGCTCGGCCTGGAAGGACGAGCTGGTCGCCCGCTTGCCCGAGCTGACCTCGCACCCCAACCCGCAGGTCCGGGGCACCGCCTACCTGGCGCTCGCCACGGCGCAGGGCGAGGAGGCGCTGCCCATCCTCCAGGCCCACCTCGACGAGCGCGAAGGCGATGCCCGGCTCGACCTGGCGCAGGGGCTCGCCGGCATCGGCGCGCCGGCGCTCGGGCTGCTGCGCCGCTTGGTGACCGACCCGATCTTCGAGGTGCGCTTCGCGGCCGCCGGCGGGCTCGTCGCGCTCGGCGACCCGGCCGCGGCCGAGGTGCTCATCGAGGCGCTCGGGCACTCGGACGTGCGCTACCTGGCGCTCTCGGCGCTGCAACGGCTGGCCGATCCGCGGGCGCTCGAGCCGGCGCGCCGGCTCTTGCAGAAGCGCTTTCTCTCCGGCTACGAGCGCATCGCCGCGGCCGGGGTGCTCGCGCGGCTCGGGGACGCCGACGCGCGCCGCTGGCTGGTCGAGAGGGTGGCGAGGCGCAAGGGGGCCGACCGCGGCCTCGCGGTGGAGATCGTCGGCGAGCTCGGGGTCGGCGAAGCGCTCCCCGCCCTGCTCGAGGCGCTGGGCGACCGGAAGGATCCCTTCCGTGGCGCCTGCCTGCGCGTGCTCGGGATGCTCGGCGACCAGGCCCACCGCGAGCTCATCGAGAAGGCGCTGTTCGACACGACCGAGGAGGTCGAGGTGCGCATGGACGCGGCCGAGGGGTTGATGAACCTCGGCGGCCCCGAGGCGCGCGCCGCGCTCGAGCGGGCGCTCGGGGGCACCGACGACGAGGAGCTGCGCGAGGTGGTCAGCGAGGCGATCGCCCAGCTCGACCTGACCAAGGGCGACGGGCAGGGTGGGGTCGAATGAGGCTGGTCGACGCCCACTGCCACCTCGACGACTACCAAGATCGCGACGAGGTCATCGCCCGGGCGCGCGAGGCCGGGGTCGTGCACCTGGTCGTCAACGGGCTATGGCGGGCGCCTGGCGAGTTTGGCGCGGCGCTCGGGTTGGCGCGCGAGCGGCCGCAGGAGGTTTCGGCGACCGTCGCCATCCATCCCCACGACGCCGGCAAGGCTCCCGAGGAGGATTGGGAGCGCTGCGCCAAGCTCGCCGAGGACCCGCGCATCGTCGCGGTCGGCGAGACCGTAGCGCCAGGAAAGTCTG
>DHSB01000158.1:2654-17341 GCA_002408385.1 Myxococcales bacterium UBA5297 | reverse complement strand
CCGGAGGAACCTACAGGTCGTCCGCAGGAACCACAGACCGTCCGCAGGAACCAACAGGTCGTCCGACCGAACCCACAGGTCCGTATGCCCTCGCCTCAGGCCGGGGCCCCCATCGGTCGTGTTCACAGAGCAGAGCAGTGCCTCACCTCCCGTAGAGCAACCGGTAGGTCGCGAGCGTCCGCAGCAGGCGCTTCACGTAGCCGCGGGTCTCGGCGATGGGGATCTCCTCCACGAAGACGTCGATGGGCTTGCCGGGAGCCCGCTCAATCCATCGATGGATGCGCCGCGGCTCGGCGTTGTAGGCGCCGTAGGCGAAGACGAGCTCGCCGTCGAACTCCTCGAGCAGCGCGCCGAGGTGGGCGCAGCCGATCTTGATGCTCGTCTCCGGATCGAGGAGTTGCTCGCCCTCGAAGCCCTCCAGCCCGATGGCGCGCGCCACCTGCTCGCCTCGCTCGGGCAGGAGCTGAGTCAGGCCGATGGCCCCGGCCCACGAGCGGGCTTTCGGATCGAGGGCGCTCTCCTCGCGCATCAGCGCCTGCAGAAAGTCGGGCTCTACGCCGGCGGCCGCGCAGTGCTTCTCGACCTCGGGCCGCCAGGCGCGGGGATAGGCCAGCTCCCAGGTCGCGCGGGTGCACGGCGTCGGCCGCCCTGTGAGCTCGGCGTGCAAGTGAACCCGAGCCAGCATGTGCGCGCCCTTGTGGTCGCCGGCTCGACCGAGCAGAAAGGCAACCAGCCGGGCCGAGCCCCCGCGCGGCCGTCCGCCGGCCGCGGCCGCGAGCTCTGCGGCCGCCTCCTCTCTAAACCCGAGCCGCAGCAGCTCGACGGCAGCCACTGCGTGCGGATCGGCCGCAAGCGCGCCCGTCGAAAGAGGCCACGGGCCCCTGGACTCCGCGGCGACGTCGAGACGCCGCACCCGGGCCGCGCGCGCGGGGTCGAGCTCGTCGAGCCGGCGCAACGCGGCGACCCCGTAGTAACTGGCCGGATCCTCGCTCGCCAGCCGAACGAGACCTTGCAGCGATTCCTCTGTGCGACCGAGGTCGCCCAGGACGCGGGCTCGCCAATACTCGGCGCGCTGGCGCTCGTAGCTGCGACCCGCATAGCGCTCGAGGATCTCGTCGAGCCACTTCAAGGCCGCCTCGTGGCGCGCGGCGCGATAGTCGAGCCAGAAGAGCTTGAACAGCGCCTCGGGCGCGTACTCGCCTCCGGGATAGCGCCTGGCGAGCAGCTCGAGCCGTTTGCGCGCGGCGCGGTGCTCGCCGGACTGAAGCTCCAGCGCGGAGGCGAACCAGTGGACCTGGTCGACGAGGTGGAACTTCGGGTACTCGCGGGCGAGCCGGTCGTAGAGCTCGGGGCCGCTCGTCGGGTGCGCGATCGACTGCGACGAGGCCATCGAGTAGAGCGCCCGCGGGAGCATCGCCGGGCACTTGTCGACCACCGGCGCGAGCACTTGGAGCGCGCGCAGGTGGCGCCGCTCCTTGCGCAGCGCATCGCCGAGGGCAAAGCCTGCGCGACAGGCGAGGTCGTCGGGCAGCTTCAGCTTCGCGAACAGCGGCTCGAGCTCGGCGATGGCGGGTTGGTTGTGGTGCGCCTCGGTCAGCCTCTCGGCGCGGGCGACCCGCGCGGCGAGCGGGATGTCGGCGAGCCGTCCGGCGGCCTCCTCGGCGAGCGGCGAGCGCGGGTGCGCCTCCCACAGCTCGAGCAGCGCTGCCCGCTCTGCCTTCGGGTCTGCGAGCCGCGCGGCAAGGCTCGCCTGCATCGAGAGCGCCGCGGCCGCCCAGTCCTTGCCAAAGGCCGGCTCGGCGCGCTTGGCGACCGGCGCGAGCGCCTGGATGGCTTCGCGAAGATTGCCCTGGGCCTGCAGCGCTGTCGCCATGCCCAGGCGCGCCTCGGCGAAGACGAGCGAGCCGGAGGGCACCTTCGTGTACGAGCGGACCGCAGCAGCGTGGGCCTGCGCCTGCGCGGCCGCGCGGCCGGCCTCGAGGTGGATGCGATCGGAGATGGCCGGCATCGCGGCTGCGAGCGCGCGCAGCCTCGGCGCGGCCAGAGCAGGCTCACCCGCTCGCGAGAGCGCGAGCGCGCGCAGGAGGCGAACCGGCGGCGCGTCGCCCGCTTCCTTTAGGATCTCGAGAGTCTTGGCAGGGTCGCTGTCGAGCAGGCGCCTGGCAGCGGCGAGCTCGCCCGAGAAGTAGGGCTGGAGGTCCGCTTCCCGAAGAACGGACGGCAAGCGCGGCGCCGAGGTCGCGAGGGCCGTGGCCGGGAGCACCAGGGAGAGTCCGAGGACGAGGAGAAGAAGGCCGCGCCGCATGGTTCGCCTCACGGGAGCAGAGCGGTCGGCGCCCTTCGTCCAGCGCCTGCGCAGACGGGTGACGCGACCTGACGAGCACTTGCTCGCAAGATCTGGAAACGCCCTTCCAGCCTGTCCACCCCGCGCCCCGTGCAAGGCCATCACCGTTCGCATTCGGCGGACGGCCTCCACGTCGCCGGCCGTCCCGTTGTGGCTCCCCGTAGTTCTGCAAGCTCGAGCCTTCCGGGGCAAACCGGCTGCTCGCTCACGCGGCGCCGGCCAACCCGGGGCACAACCGGGGAGCCCCAGGGTTTCATCCTTTCGGCCCGGCGGCCTCACGGGGGCGCACCGGCCGGCAGCGCGCTGCCTTCTGGGCCCCACAGCCTTCGCCCGGCCCTCCGAGCCCGCGCTCAGCCGGCCGTCCGGACAACGGCCCGCGACTGCGACCGCGAGCAGCGGCCTCGCGCACTCGCAGACGCAGAGAGGGCGGAGCCGGGTTGCCCGACTCCGCCCCGAACCACCTGACGCCTCAGCCTAGAAGTGGAAGTTCGCCGACAGCGTGGCGCCGAGCGCCAGCACCGTGGCCGAGGCGCTGGACTCCGAGTCGTCCTGGGAGAGGCCGACGTAGAGCATGCGAAGGGCCAGGTCGCCGGAGAGGCCGAAGTTCTTCGAGACGAGGTACTCGCCGCCCGCGCTCACTGCGAAGCCGAGGACCGTCTCGTCGGTCGAATCCTCCCCTGGAGGCGTAGGCGGCGCGGGCTCACGCTCGGTCGAGGTTGTGGTGATCACGTAGTTGAATTCGCCCTGCACGTAGGGGACGAGCTTCCCCGCCTCGAGATCGGACAGGTAGAAGCGGACGGTCGGGGCCAGGTTCAGGGCGAGCCCGCTCATCGTGGTGCTCGTCTCTTCACCGAGGAAGTTCTCGCCCGCCTCGCCGATGCTCCCGCGGATCCCGTAGATGCCGAGCATGATCGCGAGCCTGTCTACGCGAAAGCCGATGCGCGCCGGCACCGTGAGGTTGAGCTGACCGGCGAACGGGAAAGTGCGGTCGACGACTCCGATGTCGAGCTCGACGCCGTTGCCTGCCCGCTCCTGGGCAAGCGCGTCGCTCCCGGCGAGGGTCACGGCGAAAACGGCCAACGCTGCGATTGCTGCTCTCGTGGTTGCTCCTCGTTGCGAACCGGCCCCCGGAAGACGAGTGATTACGATCGGACACCGGCTGGCGCAATCCCTTTCGGCCCAGGTCGCGGCGCTGCTCGAAGAAGGGCTCGAACCTCTCGAGGGCAGCTCGAGAGCGCCCATGGACGTGCCCGGACGGCCGAAGTACGCTCGCGCGCCCATGAACGAGTCGCCCCGGTCCAAGGCCGTTGCCGTCCTCGTCGCGATCATCGCCGTCGCCGCCAGCGCGCTGGGCGCGCTCTGCGGCGCGCTGGCGCTCGCGCTCTATAGCCCGGGAGACTTCGCGCTCGTCCCTCGCGACGCCCCCGGCGCCCCGCTCGCGCTCGGACCTGTCCTCGGCGCCGCCAGCAGCCTCGGAGCCGGCCTGCTCTGGGGGCTCGCGATGCTGCGGCTGTCGGCGCGGTGGCGCGCTCTACCCAAGACGCCCTTTGTCCGCATCCTGGGCGCGGGGACCGGGCTCGGGGTCGCGGCCGGAGTCGCCGCGACACTGCTGCTCCACGCGGGGCTCCAGCTCGCGGCGGGTCAAGGGTCGCTGCATGGCTTCGTCATCGGGCTTTTCTTCGGCGCTCCTGCCGGAGTCGGCCTCGGGGTCCTCTCCGCGACAGCCTGGCTCGTCCTGCTCGGCCGCCTGCGCGCTCGCGCCTCCGAGCCATGAGCCTCGCTGGCCTGCTGCACGCTTCGCGCCTGTTCCTGCGCGTCGCCGGACGCCTGCCGGCGGGCCATCTCCTCTATCTGGCCCGGCGAATGGCCGACGAGAAGCCGCATCGCTTCGCCGGCGCCACCCGCATCAACAGCTTCTTCCCACCGCATCCCTCGCCCGCCTTCGATCGCTTCTGCGACGCCGTGGTCGCCCGCGGTCGCGTGCCCTACTCGACCTACTTCGCCGTCACCGCCCGCTGCCCCTGCCGCTGCTCTCACTGCAGCCACGGCGGCCGCCGCCGCGCCGAGCTGGACACCGCGGGGGCGCTCGGGCTCGTCGCGCAGATCAAGGCTCTCGGTACCTGCACTCTCGGCCTCACGGGCGGCGAGCCGCTGCTGCGCGCCGACCTCGAGGAGCTCGTGACCGCGGCGGGCCCCGAGATGGCGACCCTCCTCTTCACCACGGGCCATCGCCTCGACACCGCGCGCGCCCGGCGGCTGGCGCAGGCCGGCCTCGGCTGCGTCACCGTCGGCCTCGAGTCCTCCGATCCCGCGATCCACGATGCAACCCGGCGCGTGGCCGGTTCCTTCGACCAGGCACGCCGCGCCGTCGAGGCCTGCCAGGAGGCCGGGCTCTACGTCGCGCTCTCGACCATCGGGACTCGCGAGAGGCTCGCGAGCGGCGAGCTCGAGCGCATCCGCGATCTCGCCGAGCGCTGGAGCGCCCGAGAGCTCCGCGTCCTCGCCCCGGTCGCCACCGGCGCCCTGGCCGGCAAGCCCGGGGCGATGCTCACCGCGGCCGAGCGCGCCGCGCTGTCGAGCTTTCACGTGCGGCACAACCGAAGGCAGGGAGGCCCGGCCATCGCCTGCTCTGCGCACCTCGAGTCCGCCGAGCTCTTCGGGTGCGGCGCCGGCTACCACCACCTCTTCATCGACTCGGCGGGCGAGGTCTGCCCTTGCGACCTGACGCCGCTCAGCTTCGGGGACGCCGTCGAAGAGCCGCTCGCGGAGATCTGGGCGCGGATGGAGCGCCACTTTCCCCTGCCTCGCCGCGCGTGCCTGATGCAGCGGCTCGCAGGGCTCATTCCCCCCGATACGGCGCTGCCGCTGTCGCGGGTCGAGAGCGAGTCGCTCTGTCCCGCCCGCTCGCCCGACGAGCCTCTTCCCGAAGGCTTCCGGCGCCTGCTCACATCCCGTGGACGATGACGTCGGCGGTCGCCGCGGAGGCGACGAGGACGACGTCGGCGTAGGTGGCGACGATGGCGCGGCGCGTGTCGAAGAGGACCGAGGCGATCCCTGCGGCGATCCCCACTCCAGCGATCGCCAGGTAGACCCCGTGGCAGCCCTGCCAATAGGGCAGGAGCGCGATGGGAGTCGCGCCGGCGATGGCCACCGAGGCGACGAGGCGCCAGCGCTTCGGATTGCGGTGAAGCGCGTTCGAGCCCTCGACGCGCGCATCGCCCGCCGCATCGCGCAGGTCCTTGAGCACCTCGTAGCCGAAGGTGGTCAGGAAGAGCCAGACCGGGAAGGTCGCGAGCGAGGCGGCGCGCGGTCCCGAGACCCCGCCCGCCTGCGCGAAGGCGAGCGGATAGAGGCTGACCATCAACGCCGCGACGGCGAGCTGCTTGGCCCTCCCGAGTCGCTTGGAGAAGAGGTCGTAGAGCACCAGCGCGCCCGCGACGGCGCCGAGCCCGGCCGCGAATTGCCACCGGCACGAGGCGGCGAGCGCCAGTCCGGCGGCGAGCAGCGCGGCGCCCGAGAGGATCGCCGTCCGGCGGCTCACCTCGCCGGAGACGAGCGGCCGGCGGGGCGCGTTCTCCCGGTCTACCGCCACGTCGAAGAGGTCGTTGAGCACGTAGCCGGCGGCGATGACCAGCCCGAGGGCGAGCGTCGAGACCGCGGCTCCGGCCCACCTCCCCTCCATCCGTCCACCGAGCGCATAGAAGAGGATGAGCAGGTAGCCGAGCGAGAACGGGACCGTGTAGTAGAGCCGGCAGAGCCGCAGCAACCCGATCATCGCCGCTCCCCGATGGCGGCGAGGTAGCGGTGGGTGATCGGAATCCCGTCGCGCCGCCGGTACCTCTCCTCGAGCACCTGGGCGAAACGCCGGAAGACCTCCTCGCTGCTCTTCGCGTCGGCGGCGAACTCGAAGCCCGCCGCCGCGCCGGTCTTCGTCATGCGGGCGATGGCCTCCTCGCCGCTGCCGACGAGGTAGCTCTTCGCGCCGCCCCAGGCGCCGCGGACGCGAAGCCCCGAGAGGCGCATAAGGGAGGAGAGCGCCCAGGCGCCGGGCAGGAAGCGCACCTGCATCGCGTGCGCGAGTGCCTCGGGGCGTTCCGCGAAGGTGAGCACCGAGACCCAGAGGACGCCGGCGAGCGAGAAGAGGCTGTTGTCGATGACCCCGAGCCGGCCGCCGGGCCGCAACACGCGCGCCGCCTCGCGGACGATCAGACGCGGCCGCGAGTATCCGAGCCCCCAGCCGCAGGTGATGACGTCGGCGCTCCGGTCCGGCCGCCCGCGCAGGAGCTCGAGCACGTCGGCCTCGACGAAGTCACACTCCGGGCGCCGCGCGCGAGCCTCGGCGAGCATGCCGGCCGAGCGATCGACGCCGAGCGCCCTGCGCCCGGTCCGCCGCGCGAGCTCGGCGGTCAGAAAGCCGGTCCCACAGGTCAGATCGAGGCACTCGGCCCCGGGCGCCGGGGCGAGCCGCTCGACCAGCTCCAGCGACAGCGCGGACATGTGGTCGGTCCAGGCGCTGTCGTACCCGGCCGCTATCCGATCGTAGGAGCGGGTGACCAGCTCGCCGGTGCGCGCGTGCGGCTCGCGCAGCAGCGCCACGACCCGCAGGGCGAGCGCAAGCCAGCGGCGGCGCGGAGTTGAACCGGCGGCGGACATCGGGCTCTCGGCCTAGGGCGCCAGGACGGTCTCGGCCGCGGACGCGGTCGCCGGCTTCGCCTCGAGCTTGTGCATCGTCAGCCCGGTGAAGCCGTAGAACGCCGAGACGAGGGGGTTGATGAGGTTCAAGAAGCAGTACGGCACGTAGGTCCACGGCGCGAGGCCGAGCGTGGCGATCATGAAGGCGCCGCAGGTGTTCCAGGGGAAGAGCACCGAGGTGAGCGTCCCCGAGTCCTCGAGCGCCCGGGAGAGATTCTTCGGCGCCAGCCCCGCCTTCTCGTACGCCTCGCGGTACATGCGGCCGGGCACGACGATGGCCAGGTACTGGTCCGAGGCGAGCACGTTCATCCCCAGGCATGTCACCAGCGTCGCGCTCACCAGGCCGCCGACCCCACGCGCCAGCCGGAGGATGGACCCGGCGATCGACTCGAGCATCCGCGCCCTCTCGAGCACTCCGCCGAACGAGAGCGCGCAGATGATGAGGGCGACCGTCGAGAACATCGAGGTGAGACCGCCGCGCGACAGCAGCGAGTCGACGACCGCGTTGCCGGTCTTCGACGCCACCCCCGAGTAGCCGGCCTGCAGCACCTCGCCCCACGCGGTCCCTTGGACGATGCCGGCCATCAGCGCACCGAGCGCCGAGCCGGCGATGAGCGCGGGCAGCGCCGGGATTCGCAGGACGACCATGGCCACGACGAGCAGCGGCGGGACGAGCAGCGCCGGATGGATGGCGTAGGCGCCGCGGATCGCCTTCTGGATGGAGTCGACCTGCGCGGTGTCCACCATGCCGGTGCTCCCTGCGCCGATGAAGCCGTAGATCACCAGCGCGATGATCAGGCTCGGTCCGGTCGTGTAGACCATGTGGCGCACGTGGTCGAACAGATCGGCGCCGGCCATGGCGGGGGCGAGGTTGGTGGTGTCGGACAGCGGCGACATCTTGTCGCCGAAGTAGGCGCCCGAGATGATCGCCCCGGCGACGACCGGCCTGGGCATGCCCAGGCCCTCGCCTATCCCGATGAGCGCGATGCCCACGGTCGCCGCCGTAGACCACGACGAGCCGGTCGCCAGCGACACCAGAGCGCAGATGAGGGTCGCTGCCGGCAGGAAGATAGACGGAGAGAGCAGCTCGAGGCCGTAGGCGATCATCGCCGGCACGATCCCCGCCTGGATCCAGGTGGCTATCAGCAACCCGATGACGAGGAGGATGACCACCGCGTTGAGCGCGATGCTGATGCCGCCGAGCATCCCCTCCTCGATCTCCTTCCACGTGTACCCGAGCAGCATGGCCACGAAGGAGGCGACGACTGTCGCCGAGATGAGCGCGAGGTGGGTCGTCAGCTCGAACTCGCGAAGAGGGACGACGGTGAACCAGAGCGCGGCGATGAGGAACGCGACAGGGACGAGCGCAACGAGCAGGTGGGGCGGCCTGCGCGCCCCCGCGAACGGCTTTTCCATGGCGTTGCACCCTATTTCAGCGGGCGGCTCGCTGCCAACGGCGGCGCCCGGCCGGCCGGGCGCACCATCGGCTCGCCAGTCCGCCCCCGCGCCGGCTCGAGGGGCGCCGGGGAGGCTTCGGAGGCCTCTCCCGCGAGGCGGAGAGCGCCGTCTCGGCGTTCCTCGCGTGCCCGCGTGAAGAAGAGGCGCCGAGCGGAGAGGGATTTCTCGACGCGCCTTCACTGCTTCTCGCAGCGGCCCGCGCACTCAAGCCCGTCGCGCCGGCCCTCGAGTCGCGTGCGCCGCGAGGCCTCCAGCCCGGTCCGAATTATCGACAAGCCGCCCGACCCAAAGCCAAAGTCCGGACCCGATCGACGAGCGCCTTTCGCCTGAATCTGCGCTCCGGGAGGCGGCTTGACCCGGGCGAAATGCCTTCCGTACGCTCGCTGGTCGGAAAGAGAGACGAAACCATGACGACCGGCCGATCCGTTGGTGCGCCCCTGTCGCTCGCAGTTCTCCTCACCTTGGCCTGCGGCCCCGGCGAACCGCCCCCTGCGCCCGGGCCCAAGGACGCCGGCGCCAAGGTCGATCCGTGCAAGGACGTCATCTGCTTCGACGGTGAGACGTGCGACCCGATGGTCGGCGAGTGCCTGTGCGAGCCCGGCACCTGCCCACTGCCCTCTGTCTGCAACGCGGACGGACACTGCGAGAACCGCTGCGCCGGCGCCGAGTGCACCAAAGGCGAAGAGTGCGACCCGCAGACCGGCCGCTGTGAGTGCAGCGACGAGAGCTGCCCGTCCGACGAGTACTGCAGCACCGAGCGCCGCTGCGTCGCCCGCTGCGAGGGCGTCGGTTGCAAACAGGGCGAGCTCTGCGAGCCCGAGAGCGGCGCGTGCCTCTGCGACCCGAAGACCTGCACCGGCACCATCGGCGGCTGCGAGAAGGAGACCAACCGCTGCGTCAACCTCTGCCCAGAGCGCTGCCCGCCCGGTGAGTCCTGCGCAGATCCGCTGGTCGGAGAGTGCCACTGCGGCCCCGGGACCTGCCCCGTTCCGCTCGTCTGCGACGACGAGGAGCACTGCGTCGATCTCTGCAACGGGGTGCCCTGTGGGCAGGGCGAGTCCTGCGGCGCGCAGACCGGGAGGTGCGAGTGCCGGCTGTCGCCGGATAGCTGCCCGTCGGGCCGCCACTGTGACGAGGCGACGATGACCTGCGCCTCGAACTGCGACTCGGTCACCTGCCCTCAGGGCGAGGCCTGCGTCCCGGCGACCGGCGCCTGCGCCTGTGGCCTCATGCCCAACACCTGCCCGCCGGGCAACAAGTGCGACGCGGAGACCCTCCACTGCGTCGGCAACTGCGAGGACGTCGTCTGCACCACCGCCGGCGAGCGCTGCAGCCCGGCGACCGGCAACTGCGAGTGCAGCCTGTCGCCCTCGGACACCTGCACCGCGGCAGTCCAGTCCACCCGCTGCGACGGCGCCACGCGCCGCTGCGTTCCGCGCTGTCAGGGGGCGCTCTGCACGGTGCCGGGTGAGACCTGCGACAACACGACGGGCATCTGCCAATGCAGGACGAACCCGGACACCTGCACCGCCGCCGATCCGACCCGCAAGTGCGACCCGGTCGACCTGATCTGCGTCGCGCGCTGCGCGGGCGTCGGCTGCCCGAGCGGCGAAGCGTGCGAGGCGGCGACCGGCGCGTGCGCCTGCACCACCGCGCCGGATAGCTGCACCGCCGCCGACGCGACGCTCGAGTGCGACGGCGCCAGCCGCCACTGCGTGTCGCGCTGCCTCGGCGTGAGCTGCCCTGACGGCGAGAGCTGCTCGCCCAACCTCGGAGTCTGCGTCTGCCGGCCTTCGCCCGACTCCTGCACCGCGGTCGATCCGGCCCGGCGCTGCGACACCGGCACCAACCGGTGCGTCCCTTTGTGCCAGGGCGTCAGTTGCCCTGCCGGCCAGCTCTGCGCGCCGGTGACCGGCGAGTGCGCCTGCACCTCGAGCCCGGATAGCTGCACGGCCGCCGACGCGGCGACCCGCTGCGACGCGAGCTCCGGCGTCTGCGTGCCGCGCTGCGCCGGGGTCACCTGCCCGACCGGCGAGGCCTGCGTGCCGACGACCGGCGGGTGCGCCTGCACCACCTCGCCCGATAGCTGCTCGGCGACCGACCCGACGACCCGATGTTCGGCCAGCCGCTGTGTCTCCAAGTGCGCCGGAGTGAGCTGCCCCGCCGGCCAGGTCTGCACACCGGCGACCGGCATCTGCCGCTGCACCGCCTCGCCGGATAGCTGCGCGGCGGCCGATCCGGCCAAGCGCTGCGACGCGGTCAGCGGGTACTGCGTCTCCCCTTGCGCCGGGGTCACCTGCGGGGCCGGCGAGGCGTGCGATCCGGGCTCCGGTACCTGCTCGTGTACGCCGACCTCCTGCCCGTCCGGCTACCTCTGCAACGCGCAGCAGCGCTGCGAGTGCGCCGCCGAGACCGATCAGCAGCTCTGCTCACGGCTCTCCAAGCAGTGCGGCAGCTTCACCGGCTTCGACAACTGCGGCCTCTCGCGCACCGTGAGCTGCGGAAGCTGCGCCGCGCCCCAGCTCTGCGAACAGAACGCCTGCGTCGCCCCGCCCGCCCCCGGCAACGACGCCTGCGGCGGCGCGATAGCGCTCTCCTTCAGCGGCGGCGCGGTCTCGGTGACCGGGGACACGACCTACGCGACCAACAGCGGCACCAGCCTGAACTGCCTGGGCACGGGCAAAGACGTCGTCTATTCGTTCGCGCTGAGCGAGCCGCGCAACGTCGACATCACCCTCGACATGGCCGCCGGCGTCCACGCCGTCGTCCACCTGCGCAGCGCGTGCGACGACCGCGACACCGAGGTCGGCTGCAGCGACGCGGCCGGAAGCGCCTCACTGCATTTCGATGCGCTCGAGCCCGGCACCTACTACCTGTGGGTCGACTCCTACGGGAGCGCCTGGGGCGAGTACACGCTCACCGTGCGCCAGACGGTCGTCAACTCCATCTGCTCGGGCGCCATCGCCATCAGCGCGGAGACCACGGTCGCGGGCTCGACGTTCGATGCGACCAACGACTTCGGGTCCGGCGCGCCTTCGGCCGCCTGTGCCAACGGCTTCTACGGCCTCGACGGCAAGGACGTCGTCTACTCGTACACGCCGGCGTCCGACGGGGTCTTCCGCGTCCGCCTGAGCCCGGTGCCCACCTTCGACGCGGCGCTCTGGATCATGCCCGCCCCTTGCGACGGCGCCGCCGCGCGCTGCGGGGCCCTCGACGACGACGGGAGCAAGGGCGCCCCCGAGGAGCTGCTTATCGCCGGGCTCGCCGGGCAGACCTACTTCATCGTGATCGACGCCTGGTCGCCGACCGAGGCCGGCGGCTTCACGCTCGCCATCGATTCCCCGGCCAACGACGCCTGCGACGGCGCTATCCCCGTGCTTCAAAAGGGCGTCGCGCTCAAGGCGAGCACGGCGGGCGCGGCCAACGACTACAACCGCGCCAGCGCGAGCTCGGCCTGCAGCCGCAACTGGCCGGGCCCGGACGTGGTCTTTGCCTACGTCCCAACCACCGCCGACACGTTCACCGTCTCCATCACCAACGTCGAGGCGGGCTTCGACGTCGCCGTGCTCGCGACCACCGGCGGCTGCGGAGACTCGGCGACCTGCGCGGGCAGCCGCGACTCCTACATCGGCGGACGGGACGAGACCCTCTCGATCACCACGCCGACCCCGAACACCACTTACTTCATCGTCGTCGACGGCTACACCGCAGGCGACGCGGGCGCCTTCACAATCCGGGTCGACTGAGCCCGACGACGGGGGCGGCGCGAATAGGACACCATGCTCGACAAGGCCGCAACCTGGTTCCAGACAACCTTCGGCGTCGCCCCCGACACACAGGGCAAGCTCACCGCCTCGCTGGTCGCCGTCTTCCTCGTCTGGCTGGCGCGAAGGCTCGTCCTCGCGGTGGTCAAGCGCCGGGTCGCCGACCCGCGGTTGCGCTACCGCTGGCACAAGTCGACGGTCTGGGCCACCGCGCCGATCGTCCTCGTGCTCGTCGGCCGCATCTGGTTCGAGGGCATCCAGTCGCTGGCGACCTTCCTCGGCCTGGTCTCGGCCGGCGTCGCCATCGCGCTCAAAGACCTCGTCGCCAACCTCGCCGGCTGGGGCTTCATCCTCTGGCGCCGGCCCTTCGAGCTGGGCGATCGCATCGAGATCGGCGCCATCTCCGGCGACGTCATCGACGTGCGCCTCTTCCAGTTCACCCTGCTCGAGATCGGCCAGTGGGTCGACGCCGACCAGAGCACCGGCCGCATCGTCCACGTTCCCAACGGCATGGTGCTCAACCATCCGGTCGCCAACTACACCAAGGGCATGTGGTGCATCTGGGACGAGCTCGGGGTGACGGTGACCTTCGAGAGCAACTGGGAGCGGGCCAAGGGGCTGCTCGAGCAGATAATCCTGCGCCACACCGGCGGCCTGGCCGACCTGGCGCGAAAGCAGCTCGAGACCGCGTCGACCTGCTTTCTCCTCCCCAACGAGGCGCTCACGCCGGCGGTCTACACCGCCGTCGCGGCCAATGGCGTGCGGCTGACGATGCGCTACTTGTGCGAGCCGCGAAAACGGCGCGCCACCGCCCATCTACTTTGGGAAGAGGCGCTGCGCGCCTTTGCCGAACACTCGGACATCGAGATCGCCTACCCGACCCAGCGCTTCTTCGACCGCGCCGGTGAGCCGGCAGCCTTCCAGCTCTCCAACCGCGCCGCGAAGGCAGGATGAAGGGCGAGACAGTCGAGAGTCGAGCGCTGGAAGCGAATGCAGTCGAGCGGCCCCGACTCGGCCTCCACCCCGCTCAGCCTGAGCCCCTCGCCAAGCTCGGGGCAGGCGGAGTCGAAGGGCCCCGACTCGATTCGGCGCGGCCGTGCTTCTCCCCAGGCTCGGGGTTGACCGGCATCCGAAGGGTTCGTTCGACGCCTCTTTCAGCCGACGCGGATCAGGAGCGCCGCGGCGAGCGAGAGCCCGACGGCCGCCGCGTGGCGCCAGGCGATGGGCTCACGTAGCAGCCAGGTGCTCAGCCCCACCGCGATGAGCATCGAGCTCGCCAACAGCGGCTGGATGAGCGCCATCGGCCCCTGCGCGAATGCTCGAAGGATGAGCAGGTAGCCGACGAAGTTGAGCGCGCCGATCGCCGCGCCGTAGCGGCAGGCGTCGAGCCGGCTGCACCTTCGCTCGCTGTCCGCCAGCCGCCAGGCCCCGAGGCCGAGCAGCGCGGTGCACGCGTAGGTCGCGAAGACGAACGGGAGGACGGGGCCAGAGCGCGAGGCGATTCGGCCGACGGTCATCGAGCCGGCGAAACAGACCGCGGCGGCGGCCGCCAACCCTATCCCCGCGAGGTCGGCCCGCGATTTGGCGCTCGGCTCCGCCCCGCGCCTGGGCCAGGTGAGCACCGCGATGACTGCCAGCCCGAGCAAGGCGCCGACCCACTGGATAGGAGTCGGCCGCTCGTCGAAGGCGAGCGCCCCGATGGCGACGACGAGCACCGCGTCGAGCTTGTTGACCGGCAGCGCGACCGCCGCCGAGGCCCGCTTCAACGCGAACAGCAGGAGGATCGAGCCGGCGGTGAAGAAGACGGAGTTGAGGACCGCGTAGGTCAGCGTCGCCCCGCTCCAAGCGACCGGCCCGCCGCTCGCGAGCATGGCGCTCCCGGCGAGCAGCGAGACGGTGAGCCCGGCCGAGAAGACGATCTGCAGCGGCGACAGCCCGCGCGCGGCGGCCAGCTTCTGGAACGTCTGCATCAAGCCGTAGAGCAGCGTCGCCAGCAGCGCCGCCTCGAACCAGCCCATCTTTCCTCGTGCACCCTTCCACCCCACCCAAATGAGGTGTGAAGGCTGCCCCGTCGATGGCGGGAAGGCAAGCGCGGTAGGCCTCCCCGGGTGCGGCTGTCCCGGGCTGAGGCACACCCTGCGCCCACCCGAGTCGGTGAGTGCCCCGAGTTGAGGCGATGGGTGTCCCGGGCCGAGGACGACCCTGCGCCACCCCGAGTTGGTGGGTGTCCCGGGCCGAGGACGACCCTGCGCCGCCCCGAGTTGGCGGGTGTCCCGAACCGAGGACGACCCTGCGCCGCCCCGAGTTGGCGGGTGTCCCCGGCCGAGGACGCCCCTGCGCCGCCCCGAGTTGGCGGGTGTCCCGAACCGAGGACGACCCTGCGCCGCCCCGAGTTGGTGGGTGTCCCCGGCCGAGGACGACCCTGCGCC
>DHSB01000158.1:627-2494 GCA_002408385.1 Myxococcales bacterium UBA5297 | reverse complement strand
GCCGAGGACGACCCTGCGCCGCCAACGAGTTGGCGCGGGTCGGCGGGCGGCGCCCTACCGATCACTCGGCTGCAGACTCGAGTCGGCTCAAATCCCTCAGGAGCGACGCGAAGGGACGTGCCCCTGCCCTCACCGCGAGCGGCCGAGCGCCCTCACCAACGCGTCGGCGAGCTCCGCGTGGCCGGCCGAGGTCGGGTGGATCCCGTCGGCGAGCATCCCCGGCCGCGCGTTCGCCGGATCGGCCGGATCACGGATGGCGAGGTCGAAGTCCGCGTACCCGTCGATCAGCCGCGTCGAGCGCAGAAAGACGTTCACCTCGCGCCGGGTCTGCTCGCCGGCCTCGGTTAAGTGCCCGGGCTTCGGCATGATCGTCGCGGCCCACGGTCGGATGCCCGCGGCGCGCAGCCTGCCGAACGCGTCGGAGAGCCCGTCGATGAGAAACCCCGGATCCTCCCGATGCAGGTCGTTGGTGCCCAACTGAACGAGACAGTCGGTGACCCCGGGCAGCTCGAACACGTCGCGCTCAAGCCGGTTGAGCGCCCGCTCTATCCCGTCCCCGCCGACCGAGGCGTCGACCACCGGATGGCCGAGCCTCATCTGCGCCACCTCGATGAAGCGCTGCTCGGCGCGCTGCGCGGACTGGCCCGCGCCGATGCTGTCGCCGAGCACTGCGAGGACGCGCTGGGCCTCGCCCTCGACGGCAACCCACTTGACTCCGTGGACCCGCCAGTCCGGCGAGCCCTCGAGCACCGGCTCGCGCGCGAGGTCTCCCGGCGCGCTCAGCCCGTCGCCCTCAAAGTCGAGCCCCTCGGGCACGCTGCCGACGGCCGAGAACGAGACCGCGTAGCGCTCGCCGCGCCGCATCGGGTAGTCGAACGGGTCGCAGAGGACCGGGACGCCGTCGGCGAGCTCGACGCGCCTCGCCCCGTCGAAGGTGAGCTGCACGGCCCCCTCGACCTCGCCCCCGCCAACAAAGCGCCCAAACCACGCCGAGCGCAGCGTCGCGGGCGACCAGTGGCCCCAGAAGGCGAGCTGGACGCGGTCGCCGGGCCTCATGTTGGTGAAGGGCAGCCGCCAGGTGGTCGGCGCGTCGATGGTCATCCGGTAAGGCAGCGCGCAGGCGCTCGTCACCTGGAAGAGGCCCCGAGGATGGCCTCCCGCGTCGCCGAGGGGCGGCGCGACGATGGGAGCGGGCCTCTTCTCCTCTCGGCTCTTGCCGCAGCCGGCGAGCGAAAAGACGAGCACGAGCAGCCCGAGACAGCGCCCGCGCGCCCGAGGTCGAAGACCCCTGCCGGCTGAGAGGCGCTCGACCATTCGATCAGTAGGTCGGAACCGGCGCGCCTTTGGCGCGCGCGGCGATGGCCGCGAAGAGGTCGCGGTTGTACGAGGCGCCCGATTCGGTCGCGCGCATCAAGGCGTCGAGGTGTTCGACCAGCTCGATCTCGGTGACCGAGTCGCTCACCTTGCGCGCGACGATGGAGCCCTCCATCCGCTTGATGACGTGCGTGCCCCCGGTCTTGCGATAAACGGCCGCCACCGCCTCGGGCGCGTCGCGGGTGCCGAGCGCGACCCCGAGGCGCCAGGTGGTCTCGAACTCGATGGTGATGAGGTCGTGGACGGTGTTGTTGATGCGGTAGCTCGCCTCGGCGCCCGGGATGACGCCCGTTTGCACCTTCCAGGAGGCGACCTTGCGCCGGTCGACGACGACCTCGGGGTCCTGCAGCGCCTGCCAGACTGCGCTCAGGGGAGCGTGCACAAAGCCGCGCGCGTTGATCCACTTGAAGCCGCGCGCGCTGCCGGTCACCAGCTCGAGGCGCTCGGGGTACGGCTCGCCCGGCTCGGGCGCGGGCGGCTGCGCCTGGTTGGG
>DHSB01000158.1:0-512 GCA_002408385.1 Myxococcales bacterium UBA5297 | reverse complement strand
AGGGCGGCTGCGCCTGGTTGCCGCCGACCGGCTGAAGCTCGTTGGGAAAGCCAGCGCCTCCGGAGCCGCCGATAGAAGCGGCGAGGACGAACCCTCGAATAGCGAACATGATTGCGCTCCCCATAGCCGGTTGCACCGAACTTGGGCGTGCACCGGGGTAGCAGCAAGGCCGCACGCCGGCGCTGCGCAAGCGCTGCGCGCGAGGGCACAACCGGCGGCGCCGCTGAGCCGGCGAGTGCCTTCTGTCGCTGGAATCGGGCCGGAGTCGCGCCCGTTGGATTACAGGGCTCAGCGAGCAGGTCGCAGGCAGGGGGAGGACGATGGCAAAGCACCCGATCACCCGAGAGGCCCAGGGCCTTCGGCGCGGTACACGGCCGAGCGAGCAGGTGCGGCGCCACCGGGTCGCCGAGGCCGTCCGCTCCGAGCGCCCGGTGCGCCCGCCTCCGGCCCTCCACGCGCCGGCGGCTCGGCCCCGCAGGCGCGCACCTGTTCGCGCCGCGCCGCGGCTCGTC
>DHSB01000136.1:8869-10856 GCA_002408385.1 Myxococcales bacterium UBA5297 | reverse complement strand
TGGAGAGCCTGCGGAGCGCTCGGAACGGCCGATGGAAGGCCGTGGCGCGTGACCGGGCGGCTCTCCCGGAGGGCAGGAGGGGCTTCGGCTGCGCCTGGAGGCTCGTGGCGGCGCGCCAAACGCCAAGGGCGCCCACGTCAGACGGCGTAGACGCCCAGCACGCAGGCCGCCGAGACGGCGGACGTGAGCGCGAAGCGCCGGCCAGCACGAGAGCTGGCCCTCCGGCGCCACGGGCGTCCGCGGAACGTAGGCCAGAGGAGCGTCGCAAGCGGGCCGGCTCCCAGGCGATGGGCCCGTCGAGCGGTCATCAACCCGTGTGACCGTTCGGCTTGAAGGGCGCTGCCGACTCGGAGCCGTACTGGTTGAGCGCCTTGGCCGCCCGGCTCATCAAGAACGCGAGCCGCGAGGGAGGCAAGGAGAGCGCGAGCTCCATCCCGCGGGAAGCCTCGGTCTTGCCGCCTTCGGTTCCAGGAAGCGCGCGGTTGACCGTCGCGAGCAGCGCCAGGGTCGCCGAGGGGAACAGGTCGTGGAACAGGCGCAGCGCCTTGGCCTGCCAGCTCAGGATGAGCTCCGGTTCGCCGCGCCGGGCGGCGAGCACGATGCGCCGGGCGGCTCTCTCGGCGTTCATCGACATCACCGGCAACCCGTTGCCGAGGGCAAACCAGGAGTACTCCCTCCTGCGCCGTCCCTTGAAGATCGCGTTGACCGGCGAGCCTGTACGCATCAGCCCGGGCACCACGGTAGAGACGAGGATTCCGTCGCGGTGCACCTCGGCGCTCAACCCCTCGGAGAAGCCCACCAGCGCGAACTTCGCCGCGTCGTAGGGCAGCAGATGCGGCACGGCCACCTTGCCGCCTATCGAGGTGATGTTGACGATGCGCCCGGTGCCGCGGGCGCGCATCTGCGGCAGCACCGCGAACGTCGTGTGCACCGCCCCCAGGAAGTCGACCTCCATCGCGTCGCGAAAGTCCTGCGGGCTCAACATCCCGAGTGGACCGACCAGCAGGTTGCCGGCGTTGTTGACCAGGATGTCGATGCCGCCGAAGTGCAGGGTCGCCTGCTCGACCAGGTCCTCGACCTGCTTCTGGTCGGCCACGTCGCAGACGAGGGCGAGGACGTCGATGCCGCGGGCGGCCAGGTCGCGCTGGGCGTTTTCGAGCTCGCTCGCGTCTCGGGCGCAGATCACCACCTTGCAGCCCTGCGCCCCCAGCTCTCGCGCCAACAGCAGCCCCAGCCCGCGCGAGCCGCCCGTCACCAGCGCCACCAGGCCGGAGATGCTCGGCGCAAACGCGCGCTGCAAAAGACGCCAGCCGACGTATGCCGCGCCCGCGCCCAACGCCACCCCGTATCCCAACGACGCCCTGCTTTGCCGCATTGCCGCCCCCCGCCGGCGGGCGCGCCTGGCCCGCTACTCGTCCGGCTAGACGAGAACTTAGTCGCGCGGCGAGAGCCTCACGAGCCGCCCCCGAGAGCGAATTGGCGCACGAGCGCAGCACGCTCGCCGATCACCCGATCGATCGAGCGCGCGGCGCCGGCGGTCAACGGGCGGTGGCCGCCGCGGTCCCGTCCGGCGCCGGAATCCAGCCGCGGGCGCGGTGCAGCCTGTCGCGCAGCTTGCGCGCTTCTTCAGTCGAGACGAGCTCGCCCGCCAGCTTGTCCACGTAGAGCGCGCCGTCGAGGTGGTCGAGCTCGTGCTGCGCGATGCGGGCATCCCAGTCGCGCAGGGCGATCGTCTTGCGCTCTCCGCCTTCGGGCGGCTCGAAGCTCATGCGAATCGCGACCGCGCGGCGCACCGGGCCGCCGACCCCATCTATCGAGAGGCAGCCCTCGTAGTCCTCCTCCGCTTCGTCCGAGCTCCACTCGAGCGTGGGGTTGAGGTAGGCGCGCACGACCGCCGTCTGCCCCGCGGGCCGGGTGCCGTGCTTGATGAGGATGACCCTCGCCGCCTTGCCGACCTGCGGGGCCGCGAGGCCGACCCCGCCGCTCT
>DHSB01000136.1:0-8754 GCA_002408385.1 Myxococcales bacterium UBA5297 | reverse complement strand
TCTGCGGGGCCGCGAGGCCGCCCCCGCCGCTCTGCTCGAGGGTCGCGCGCATCGCCGCCACCAGCCGCCCGGTCTCGGGGGCGCGGGGATCGACGACGCGCGCCCGCCCGCGCAGGACGCTGCCCGGGTCCGGTTCGGCGAGGTCGAGCTTGACGATAGGGAGCGACGCTCCCGAGGTCGGCGCCAGCGGCGCGGGCCGCTGCACGCCAGCGCAGCCGGTGGCGACGACGGCGAAGAGGACAAAGGCACGAGAGAGCATCTTCGGCTCCGGCAAGTGAAAGGTCCGGCCGAAGGCTCACAGCCGAGCCTCCGACAGGCCGACCGTCTCTACACCCGCTCCAACGTGCGGAGGACTCCGTAGTACGGCGGCGCCTCCGCGAGCGCCGCCTCGTCGCCGACGCGCCAGGAGCGGTCGCCTATCCGCACCGTCTCCCTCGGCTCCAGCGAGCGATCGTTGGAGATGAGGTACGGCGCTATCGAGCCGAAGAGCACGCGGGCCGCGTCGATGGCCTCGATGGGCGGCTGCGGCATCGCCGGCAACGCGTAGCAAAGGTCGGCGAGGCCAAACTGAACCAGGCCTCGGGTCCGGATCCAGGTGCGACCATCGGCGCCCCTGCCCATGAGGACGAGGGAAACGAGCAGGTTGCTCGCCGAGTCGGCTCCGAGCCGCGCAGGCTCGAGCGGCTCGAGGTCTTTGCGATGGAGGATGGTCCCGGCGGACGGAAAGGCGAGGTGGCTGGCTCCGACTCCGATCCAGGCTGCGGCCAGCTCGAGGCTCGCACGGACTCTGTCCAGGCCCGAGGCCCCCTGCGGTGCCGACAACAGGAACACGAAGGCGTGCGACCGATGCGCCGGCGGCCTCGACTCGCCGAATCCCGGCCTCCAGGCGAGCCCGGGCAGCTCGCCCAGATCGGCGACCACCCGCCACGACCACGGGCCATCGACCAGCGTGGCGAACGCGAACTGCCGCGGCGCGGCGACGAGCTTCCATCCCTCGCCGTCGATCGCGAGGCCTGGCCGAACGGCCTTGAGCCGCGCGAGAAACTGCGCGACCTCGGCAGGCTCGGGCAGAAGGGCAATGAAGTGAAAGTGGCACTTCTCGGGGATGACGTTCATGTCTGGCCTCGGCAGAGCGCAGCAGTATCGCCTCTCATGCGGCTTGAACAACCCGGGACGATGAGGAATCGCCGCCCCTCGGGAGCTCGTCGAGAGGCTCGGCCGTCTCCGATGAACTGCTCGGCCGACTCCGGAGGTCGGGGCGGCCGACAAGCTTCAGGCTTCAGATTCTTGCCGACCTGGTCACTCTCTTCCGGGCAGGTCTTCATGCTCGAAGCTGCCACGGAACAAGCCCCCTCCCCGTCGGCGCGCTAAAGATCTTCGCGTCGAGTACTCGGCCTGAGGGCCCGCCGACGGGGAGGGGGCTGGGGAGTAGGTAGGGGCCGGCTCGAGACCGGCTTGATGGCGGGCGCGGGGGCCAGACCTACGACCGGCATCTCAGTCGAAGAGGGGCGGCTTGGTCCGATGACGAGCGCGAGACGGCGTGGAGGGGGCCTGTCGGGCGAGTGTCGAGGCGCTACCGCCGCTTCTTGCCCTTTGCCTTCTTGCCCTTCGCGGGCTTTTTCGGCTCTGCGGCCTTGCCCTTGGCATGCTTGGGCGGAGTCGTCTTCACGCCCGCGGCCCGCGCCTCGGGGCGCGGATGGGGATGGCGCGGATCGTCGGGCAGGCCCGGGTGCGTCTTCACTTCGCGCAGGCTGATGGCCTGCTGGCCTATCTGCCAGAGGTTGGTCGTGACCCAGTAGAGCATCACGCCTATCGGCAGGCCCAAGGAGACGAAGACGAGGAAGACAGGCATCACGTAGAGCATCACCTTCTGCTGCGTGAGCGCCGACTCGGGCATGGCCGCCGAGCTGGAGATGGTCTGGCGCTGCGAGACGAAGGTCGTCACCGCCATCAGCCCGACCAGCAGCCAGCCGGGCCAGCCCGACTGGTTGATGAGCGCGCCGAGCCCGCGGGCGCCGACGTCACCGGCCGGCACGTGCGCGGTGAAGAAGTAGAAGGGCGCATCCTGCAGGTCCGGGTAGCTGCGCAGCACCGAGAAGAGCGCGAAGAAGATCGGCAACTGGAGCAGCAGGGGCAGGCAGCCCGAAGCCGGGTTGACACCCTCGGCGCGGTAGAGCGCCATCGTCTCTTCGTTCAGCTTGGCGCGCCGGCGGCGGTACTCCTCGGGGTCTGCGCGCGCGAGGTCGCGGGTCGCCCGGTGCTTGTCCTGCAGCGCGCGGATCTTCGGTTGGAGCGCCTGCGTCGCACGCATGCTGCGGGTCTGCTTGATGGCGAGCGGCAGCAGCAGGATGCGCACCGCCAGGGTCAAGGCGACTATCGCCCAGCCCCACGCGTTCACTCCGGCGACCGGCTCGAGGAGCTGGTGTAGACCGGCGAGCGCGGCCCGGAAGACTTCGAGGATCGAGTTCCACATCGGTCGGGATCCGTTCGCAGGTGCGAGTCGGCACAGCGCCTACCACCGCCCCGGCGCGCGGCGAAGGCTCGGGCCGGCGGCGCAGACCGCCCTGTAAGCCCGTGACCATTTGGCGCTCTTCTGCTCGCCCGGTCCCGCGGGGTCCGGCCGCGCGCCCGGCCTGAGCCCGCTCTCGGCAAGTCACTACCTTTCGACCGGAGGGGGCTCGCCTTGCGGGCCGGGCGAATGGACGACAGGCCCCGGGCACAGCTCGAACCGAAGCAGGCACGCGCTCCGGCCGACCCCCCCGCCGTCCCGCGCCCGGCGACAGGTCGCCTCCTGCCGCCGCTCGAGCAGGCGCTCGGTGACAAGGAGCTCGTCCCCAAGGACCCGGCGACCGTGCCCGTCCCGCCCGAGCTGCTCGACGCGCTCCATCGCGCCGGCCGGGTCCTCATCGCCGTCCACGTGCAGCCGCCGCCCGACGGCGACGGGGTCGGCGGCGCGCTCGGGCTCGCGCGCGCGCTGCGCGCCTGGGGAAAGAGCGTGGACCTCTGCGTCGACGACCCGATGCCGGGCTTCTTGCGCAACCTCGACGTCCACAACGAGACCCGCCGGGCGGGTCAGCTTTCCGGCCGCAGCTACGACCTCGCGGTGCTCGTCGACGTCGCCGACGCCCACCGCATCGGCGGCGCCGCGCGCCTGCTCGAGCGCTCTGCCGCGGTCGCGGTCATCGACCACCATCAAGTCGAGGCGCCTGCCCCCGAGAGCCTCCGCGCCGAAGCCGCAAGACCGCTCCTCGGGTGGATAGAGGCCGAGTGCGACGCGGCCAGCCTGCAGGTCGCCGCCGTGGTCGCGCAGCTCGAGCGGCGCAACGCGCCGTTGAGCCGAGGCCAGTGGGGCTCGGTCGCCCTCCCGCTGCTCGTCGGCGCCTACACCGACGCCGGGGGCTTCCGGCACGCGGGCGTCCACGCTGACTCGCTCGCGCTCTTCAAGTTCCTGCTGCAGCGCCGGCTCGACGGCGACCTCGAGGCGGTCCGCGACGCGCTGCGCTGGGAGCTGCCGCCGATAGGGCTCGGGCTGCTGCAGGACCCGCCCACCGTCCCGGACGATCTCCAAGATCCCCGCGCGCTCGAGCTGCTCGCCGAGCTTCGCGCGCTGCTCGAGGCCGGCGTCCGGGTCAAGGTCGAGCGCTACGAGGCTCTCGGATTCGGGCTCACCAGCGTCCCCGATGCCTACCTCGAGCTGGTCGTGCGCGCGGCCCGGCTTCAGGAGCCGGAGGTCAACCGCAACGACGTGCTGCGACAGATACGGCGGATGCACTTTCTCGACCTGGGACACACGGTTCGCCTTGCGATCAACCTCATCGAGGACAAGCGCGGCTCGCCCCGGGTCACCTGCCAGTTTCGCTCCTGGCAACCGTTCGTCGCGCTCGAGCTCGCGCGCTCGCTCGGCGGCGGAGGTCATTCGCGAGCGGCCGGCGTCACCCTCGTCGGCACGCTCGACGAGGTGAAGCGACGGGTCCATCAGCGGGTGCTCGAACGGGTCCGAGGGGAGGATGGGCTCGACAGCGCCGGGCACTGACAGAGGTGTCGAGGAATCCTCCTCAAGCCTCGCTTGGGCGCCCCGTATTCATGCGCGCACGCAGGCCGCCGAGACGGCGGCAGCCCCGGCCTCGCGCGCGATCCCCACACGTCTCGAGGTCGCGAGCTTCGGCGCGACTGGGGCGGTTTTGCGGTGGGTTCTCACGCCGCCCGGTGTAGTCTCGCCCGCCCGATGCACGCTCGAAAGGAACGCAGATGAACAGCAACGAAATGAGCCCCGAGCAGGTCGAGATCGACGTCGCGAACCTCCACCGCGAGGAGACCTTCACCGACATGAAGGTCGGCACCCTCCGGCGGCTGGTCCCGGTGCTCCCCGACGGCAATCCCGACCCGAAGCGGCCGACGCTGTTCTTCGGCCAGACGCACGTGATGACCCGCGCCGGCGTGGTGCCGGTCGAGTTCGCCATCGAGGCGGCCAGCCTCCAGGAGGCGGCCGACAAGTTCCCGGCCGCGATGCAGAAGGCGCTCGACGAGATGCTCGCCGAGGTTCAGGCCATGCAGCGCGAGCGGGCCTCGGGGCTGATCATTCCCGGCGCCGGCCCGGGCAAGATTCAGATGCCGTAGGGGTTTTGAGCTCTGAGTTCTGAGTTGGGAGCGGGTCACCTTCGCTTCGCCTGCTCTCCCGCGCCGATCCGGTAGGTCGCGCTGCGATGCGCCCGCCTGAACACCGGGCACGGGCGCTGGGCCGACTGGGGCGACGCCCCGCTCCCCCGCCGGCCCCGCGAGCCCTCCAGGGTCGGCAGTACGAGTCGGGCCACCGAACCCGGCTTCGATTCGCCACCTGTCCCGATGCTTCTTTCGCACCCACGCGAGAACGAGCCGTCGAGCGGCCCGCGTATGGCCTGGACCTTCGCCCTTCGCCCACGCGGAGCCTCCCGCTGGCTCCACTCCGCGCTCCTCCCTGTCTGGCTGACGCTGTGGACCGCTGCCGAGGCGGCGGGACTGGTGCTCGTCTACCTGCTCCTCAGGCTGCTGCTCGCGTTGCTCGGCATCTCGCCCATGCCTCCTTCGACGATAAGCGTCTCGTCGCTTCTTTTCGCCGGTCTCTTCGGCCTCGCCTGGACGGTGCTCTGGACCTGGGGCGGTATCTCGACGCTGCGCGACCTGGCCTGGACGCTCTGGGGCGCTGATCGCCTCCGGGTCGACCCGGCGAGTCTTGAGCTCGTCAAGCACGCGCCGCCCTTGTCGCAGAAGAGGCTGTTCCCGCGCGACTCCATCCTCCGGGTCAGGCTGCGCGACCACGCGCGCAGTCTCGTCCTCGAGACGACGCGGGGAACCGAGCTGTTGACCACGCTCGGCACTCCGGCGCAGCGCGAGGGCTTGCGCGCCCGCATCCCCGCCACGCTGGGGCTCGACGAATCGTCTGCGCTCGAGCGCGAGCTGAGCGGGCTGCCGGAGGGTTGGGATATCGACCTGGACGCCGACTCGCGCACGCTGCTCGTCGGGTCGAGGCGCTGGCGGCGCGGCCAGACACGCTTTCTCGCCGCGGCGACCGCGGTGCTGACGCTCGGGTTCGTGGCCTCGCTGCGCAGCCCGTTTGGCCCAGGCGCCGCCGTCCTCGCGCTGCTGGCGCTGCTGTCGGGCTTCGGCGCCTGCTGGCTGCGCTGGGGGCGCAGCGAGTGGCTGGTCGAGGACCGGTTGCTCGTCTTCCGGCGCCGCTTCGGCCGCAGGCTGCTCGCCGAGGAGGTGCTGCCCGACGCGCAGCTCGTGGTCGAGGCCGGCGACGAGCTCTACCGCCTCATCGCATCCAAGGACGGGCGGCGGCGCACCATCGCTTCGGGGCCTGGAGACGGACGCTCGTTCGTCCACCTCGGGCGCTGGCTCGCCCACCGCTCTTCCCTGCCCTTGACGCTGCCACCGGGGCTCGCCGCCGAACGCCGAGAGCGGGGCTGAAGAGCGCGTGCTCGAGGACGCCCCCGCGATCTGCTCAGCCCTCAGGTCAAGCCTTCCGCCCGAACGAGGCGGTGGGGCGTTTGGACTCCCAACTCAAGACTGGTGACTCACAACTCGACGACCATTCCCGCCTCCACCAGAGAAGCGGCGATCTCGCCCCACGACGCCCGATCGCGCCCGCGCGGACCTTGCGCCTGGAGCTGCCCGAGGGTCCGGGGCTGGCGGGCGATGGCTTCGATGACCTGCCCGACCTCGTCCGGCACGATCGCCAGCCGCCGCACCGCGAGGTCGAAGACGAGCAGCGCCTCCCCTTGCTCGAGCGAGGCCCGACGGGCCAGCACGAACGGCGAGAGGGTTACGCGATCTCCGGATTCCAGCGGCAGCCTGAACGGTCCGACCGCGGCCTCCGGGCCACGCGGCAGCGCGAGGTGCCGCTCGCCCACGAGGCGCGCCTCCCGCGCGAGCGCCTGGCTATCGGCCACCAGGCTCTCGAGCCGCTCTCTCTCGCCCTCGTCGACCATCAGCCCGGCGCCGGCGGCCCCGCCCGAGGCGAAATACCAGCCTTCGGTCAGCTCCTCGAAGTCGATGCCAGCCGGCGCCACCCTGCCCTCGCTCCAAGCGTTGACGATGCGAAGCTGCCCGAGCCGCTCCATGCCCTGGTTCGCTCCCTCGACCCGGCAGACGATCCGCTCGGCGAGGTCGCGGTACTTCGGCGCGGTGTCGAGCACCGGCTCGTCCCAACCGACGGGTGAGAGGCCGTAGCGCTGAAGGTCGCGAAAGATCGGCTGCCCGGGTGAGACGACGAAGGGCTCGACGTTGAGCTGAAGGCGGCCGGCGTATCGCTCGCGCAGTCCGAGCAACGCCTGGACGGTCTTCAGGAACGCGGCCCGGCTGTCGCCCGGGAAGCCGGGGATGACGCCGGCCTGGACCTCGATTCCGGCCTGCAGAAAGGCCTCGAGCGCTCCGAGGCCGCGCTCGCTGGTCGCCCGCTTCTGCATCAGGTCGAGCGTCGCGTCGTCGAGCGACTCGATGCCGACGAAGGCCATGGCGAAGCCGGCCCGCGCGAGCAGGCGCGCGGTCTGAGGGTCCATGTCCGGGCGCATGAAGCCGCTCCAGCCCACGCCCAGACCGCGCTCGAGCAGCCCCTCGGCGAACTGCACGAGCCGGCCGAAGTGCCCGTTGAGCAGCGAGTCGGTGAACTGCAGAAACTGGGCGCCGAAGCGCTCGCGAAGCTCTCCGGCCTGTTCGAGCGCGTGCTCGGCGCTGTCGGGCCGAAAGCTGCGCCAGAAGCCCCACTCGCTGCAGAAGCTGCAGGACCCCGTGCAGCCGCGCGAGAGCTGGTGCGGGAGGATCCGCATCCCTCGCGACTGATAGCTCGGCACGGGCATCTTCTCGAAGGCCGGCAGCGGCAGCTCGCGCACGCGCAGCAGCGGCCGCTCTTGGCAACCAAAGCTGCCGTCGTCCTCCCTCCACATCGTGCCCGCGATGCCGCGCGTCGACCGGCCGCAGCGCCAAGCCTCGTAGAGCTCGAGCAGCGTCTGCTCGCCCTCGCTGAGCACGACCACGTCGACCAGGCCGCTGCGCAGCGCGAGCCGGGCGCTGTTCTCGCTCTCGGTCACCTGGGGACCGCCGGCGATGACGAAGGGCGGCTTCGGGCGCCGCTTCAAGTGGGCAGCGGTCAAGAGCGTCGTCAGGTAGTTCGAGGACCAGACGGTGAAGCCGACGAAGTCGAGCCGCGCCACCGTGGGCAGAAAGGACGCGAGCAGGCCATCGAGCCCGGCGAGCGCGCGGGCGAGGCGGCCCGGGTTCAGGGCGCGCTCCTGGCAGTAGGCGTCGAAGGCCTCGTCGCGCGCCGGCGCGAGTGGGCGCCCTTCGTCAAAGGCGCGCAGCAACCGCAGCACGAGCGGCAACTCCGCCACCTCGCGCACGAACGACTCGCCAAAGGCGCCCACCAGCGCGTAGGGCAATGGGAATTCCCGCTGCCAGAGCTGCAGGTCGAGGAAGCCGAAGTCGTCGCAACCGTGCGCCTTCAGGTAGCCGAGCAAGCTGGCGGCGCCCGCGGGCGGGGCGTCGCTGGCGAAGGGCGGGACGGTGCAAAGCAGGTTCGGCCGCAGGGTGCCCGAGCGGCCGTGGTCGTCGAGGTCGGGCTGGATCATCGCGTCATAGGGAGAACGGGCGTGGCCCCCGGGAGCTTTCGAAGAACGGGCGCTGGTCTACCAGCAAAGCGGCCCGGCATTCGAGGTTGTTTCGACCTCGGCCTCGTAGGCGCGACCGAATCCCTGCTACCTTTGCGGCCACCCGGAGGCGACACCGATGTTGCGCTGCCCTGTCTGTTCGGACCTTCTGCGCCGGAAAGCCATCAACACGGTTCAGATCGACGGATGCGTCACCTGTGGCGGGCTCTGGCTGGAGAAGGGAGAGCTCCAACGGCTCTCGAGCGACCCTCGGCTGCTGCGCGAGGCCGGCCGTTCCTTCACTCGCCAGCAGGAGCCGCCCCCGGCGGCGAGGAACAACGCCTGCCCCGCCTGCGCGCAGCCGCTCTCTCCTTTCGAGTTCGACCGATTCCGCGGCCTCCGCCTCGACCGCTGCAAGTCCTGCAACAGCATCTGGCTCGATCACGGCGAGGCCGCCGAGCTTGCCCGGCGGCTCGATCCAGCCGGCGCCGCGCAGGCGCAGGCCTCCCCTCCGGCCCCGTCTCCTGCCGCCCCCGCGATGCCGGCATCCGCGCCCATCCCCGCCTCGGCATTGGCCGCCGCCCCGGCGCCGGGCGCGCCGCACTTCGCGTACCCTGCCGACCCCGAGCCCGAC
>DHSB01000058.1:51647-86385 GCA_002408385.1 Myxococcales bacterium UBA5297 | reverse complement strand
GCGCCCGCGCCTCGGCGATCGTCGAGGTGGCTGGCGCCGAGCCGCCCGGGTCGCTCGCGGGCAAGGCCGACGCGGTCCTCGTCGACGCGCCCTGCAGCGGCGTCGGCTCGCTGCGCCGCGAGCCCGACCTGCGCTGGCGCCTCTCCGAAGAGCGCATCCGCGAGCTGCCGGCGTTGCAGCTCGAGATCCTGCGCCGCGCCTCACGCTTCGTGCGCCCCGGCGGCCGGCTGGTCTACGCGACCTGCTCGCCGCTGCGGCTTGAGGACGAGAAGGTGGTCGAGCGCTTCCTCGCCGTGGAGCCCGAGTTCGCGCCCGCGCCGCTCGCCTCGACGCTCGACGAGCCGGTCGCCCGCCAGGTGGACGAAGGCGGCTTCATGCGGGTCTGGCCCGACCTGCACGGCGGCGGCGCGTTCTTCGCCGCCCTGCTCTTCCGCTCGCCGGCTTGAGGCGGGCTCACCTCGGCGAGGGTCTCTGCCTCAAGGCCCCGTCGCGATCTCGATCATCGAACCGCCCACCTCGATCTCCACCCGCTGCTCGGGCTCTCCGGTGACCTGCAGCGCGTGCCTCGAGAGCTTCAAGGTCGGGCCGCCCCGCTGGACCACGAACAGCGTCGCCGGCCCTGCCGGCAAGTAGGGGAATTCCCAGGTGTGCGGTTCTTCGGCGACTGGCTTGCCGAACCGGCCGGATACTCCCATTTCGATCAGCTCGTTCAGGCTCGCGGGCGTCGCCACGTTCGGGCCCGGCACGACGAGGGGCGCGTGCCGCGAATCCGCGCCGCCGGTGAGCCGCGCGACGAGCGTGGTGCCGCCGCCCGCCTCCCGCAGCTCGACCTGCGCCACGCCCTCGGCGGGTATCTCGAAGACCTTCGACGGGATCGGGAACTCGCCCCGCGGCTCGGCGGCGGCCGTCGCCGGCCCGACCGGCAGCCCACTCAGCTCGAAGCTCCCGTCCTCGCCGGTCCTCCCCGGCTTGACGACCTTGTCCGAGCCGATGACCACCACCGACCGGCCGGCGACCGGGTTGCCTTCGATGTCGAGGACCTTGCCGGCGACGACGCCCCCGCGTTCGAGCTTGATGACGACCCGGCTCGCGGCCGGATCGAGAGGCTCGACCCACCAACGGTAGGACGGGTGGAAGGCGAAGAGCGCCAGCGGCCTCGTCGTGTCCACCCGCGGCAAGGTGAAGCTGCCGTCGGGGCCCGTCTTGGCCGCGCCCGCTTCGACCGCGAGCCGGATGAGGGAGAGCCTCTCCATGTCGGCGGGGTCCCCGATGTCGACGAGCGCGTCGGGGATGGGCGCATTCGTCGCCGCGTCGAGCACCGTGCCGCTCAGCGGCCGACCGCGCGTGAGGACGACGTCGCCCAGGTCGATCGTCTCGCCGATCTTGGCGTCCACCCGCCGATGGGTCGAGGCGAAGCCGTCGGCCTCGAAGATCACGTCCCTCGCGCCCGCGTACGGAACGGGCTCCTCGAAGGCGCCGGCTTCGTCGTGGCGGTCCGAGCGATTGACCGCAAAGTGCTGGACGGGCTTGCCGTCGGCGTCCACGACGCGCCCGCGGATCTTGCCCTCGCTCTTCAGCACCAGGCTCACCGAGGAGTCGCCCGTGCTCGCCATGACCGGCTCGTCGAGCTGCATCGAGGCCGCGAACCCCTCTTTCCTCGCGGCCATCTGGTATTTGCCGGCTTCGAGGTTTCGCACCTCGAAGGTGCCGTCGGGTCCGGAGAGCGCGCCCCCGAAGGTCAAGCCGTCGATGTCCGCCCGGTCTCGGCGGCCGCGAGCAGCCTCCGGGACGGCGCTCACCTGAGCGCCCTCGACGGGCGCGCCATCGCTCGTCTGAACGCGCCCCGCGATGGTCTGGCCGGCCTTGAACCGCAGCTTGACCGGCGGAGTGCCCTCGCCGTGCACGGCGACTTTCGCGGACGCCATTCGCATCGTCTGGTTCAGCTCGCGCGAGGGCCTCTGCACGGCAAGAAGCACGTACCGGCCCGCCTCGACCCCGCGGATCTGGAACTCGCCGCGCGAGCTCGTCGCTTCGTCCCGCCTCATCGCGCGCCGCTGGCCGCGCTCGCCCAATTCCTCGTCGGGCCGCAGGGTGACCATCACGCCGGCCTGCGGCAGGCCACTCTCGTCCTCGACCGTCCCGGTGACCTCGAGCCCGCGGCGCAGGGCGATCTTCAGCTCGCCGCGCGGCGCCTCGACGACCTCTTCGTGGTCGCGAAACTCGTCGTGCGTGACCCGCAGGGTGAAGGTGCCGGAGACGATGCCGTCGAGCTCGAAGGAGCCGTCGCGCTTCGATTCGGTGTGACCGTAGCGGCCGGGGAAGTACTCGCGTTCCGAGCCAGCGGCCCGCCACTCGGCGGCGAGCTCGGCGTTGGCGACCGGCCTGCCTGCCTCGTCGACCACGAACCCCCGGAGCGGTGACGAGGGACGCAGCACCAGCTCGACGCTGGAAGCGGAGCCTTCGCGAACCTCAACCTCGGGGCTGGCCTCGTCCAGGAAGCCCTTGGCGCTCGCAGCCACCGCGTACCTGCCCGCGGGAAGGGGCCCGAGCCGAAAGCGGCCGTGAGCATCGCTCGTCGCGTCGCGCCCCTCGCGACGCGCGGCCAGCTCGACGCCCGCCAGCGGAGCGCCGCGCTCGGACCGCACCGTGCCGGTGATCTCGCCGCCCACCCCCAGCTCGAGCACGAGCTCGAGGACGTCCTTGCCGGGCTCCAGGGTCAGCCGCTTTGCCGCGAACGCGAGCCCCTGTTGCGCGATCAGCTCGTACGAGCCAGGCCGAAGCGACTCGAAGCGAAAGCCCCCCTGCGCATCGGCCGTCTGTTCCCAGGTGTGGTGGCCCTGCTCGAGCGTCACCGCCGCGGCGACGGCCGGCTCGCCTTCGCGGAGGACGCGGCCGGAGACTGTACGGGGCGAGGCGAGCACCAGCTCCGGCACTTCCTGCGTCCCCAGACCCGCGCTGACGTGGGCGGGCAACAGGCCCTTGGCCGTGGCGACGACCGCGACGCTTCCTCGGGGCACCGGCCCGATGGTGAAGCGACCATCCGCGCAGCTGACCGCGTCGAAGAAGCGCGCGTGGTCCTCGTAGACCGCGGTGACGATGGCGTTGGCGATCGGCTCCTTCTCGTCGCCCGTCACCTTGCCGCGCAGGGTCATGCCCTCGGAGACCTCCACGTCGGCCTGCTGGTCGCCGGCGCTCACGCCGCGGCGCAGGCCGATGAGGCTGCCGGGCTTCTCGGCCCAGAGGGCGAAGACGCCCGGCTCGAGGCCGGTGACGACGAAGGTGCCGTCGTCCGAGGTCGTCGCGCGCGCGACCGGCGGTGCCTCGCCACGGCGGGCAACCACCTGCTCGGCGACGCGCTGCGAGGCCCAGGTGCACCCGCACTCGACGAGGCGATTGGTGCACTGCGGCGTGCAGTGGCACGGCAGATCCGAGAGCACCTCGTCGCCGGCGCCAACCGTGGCGACGACCACCGCTCCGCCGACCGGACCGTCGGGACCGAGGACCCGGCCCGCTATCGAAAGCTCGCCCCTGGCCGCGGGCAGCTCGGCGGTCAGCACGCTCGAGACCGGCGCGGCGACCACCGCTTTCTCCCGCGGTGCCGACGACGCGGTCGCAGGCTTTGCGAAGGAGAGCTCGTCCTCCGAATCCCCGCGAAATCCGAGCCACACCAGGGCTACGACGGCTGCGAGCCCGGCCACCAGAAGCATGCGCTTCTTCATCCCGCCTCCCGAGCAAGTATCGAGGCGCCAATACTATCCGGAATGAGGGCTCCGCACCGGCGCCCGACCTCCCAGCCGAGACCGGTCGGGGTCGGCGCCGGCGTTCACGGAGATGCTGGCGAGGCCTACGCGCAGCTCGAGCATGGGCAAGCGCTCGGCAAAGACCGGATGGTCAAGGGCGCGGCGCCGGGGACGGCGCGGGGGCGCGGGCACGGGTAGGCGCCGCGCCGAGACGCTCGCCCCAGTAGAACGGCAGGTGCGTCTTTTATGGTTCCCGGGCGCGCCCGACAGACAGAGAGGGGCGGCGCGCGGCTCGTGTCAGACTTCGCCCCCTCGTTCTTTTAGAGGGCTCGGCTCGACGGTGAGCGCGGCGCGGGCCGACTCGGGGAGCCCTTTCGACGCCTCCGGAGCAGGCGAGGACGCCTCCCAGGTCCCTCTCCACCCGGAGAGCGGCTGTTGACCCACCGCGGACCGATGCGCTCCACCGCAGCTTCGGGCGTTCGCGGCCGTGGCATGGCGCTTGCGGTTGCGGGCGCTCATGAACCGCAATCCCCAAACCTCAGCGCAATCCTGGTCCGGGCCGCCGCGGGGCGAGCCGATCGACTTGGCGCGGCTCGAGGGGATGGTCGTTGAGCTCAATGGCTGGCTTCGCTGGCGACGCACCCGGCGACTGGCCATGGTCGGCGCCGCGCTGCTCCTCGCTGGAAGCATGCCGGCGGCAATCTGGCTCGTCCCCTCCCTCGTGGCCCCCGGGCCCTTCGTCCCTCCTTCCGGCCCGCCAGCGATGCGGACGCTGCCAGCGCGGCAACTGACCGCTGACCTCGAGCCCGGGACGAGCGAGCCCTCCGTCCTCGAATCGGCATGGGCCGACCCTCCCACGGGTCTGCGCGATGAGCCCTTGGCCTGGAGCGGGCCTGAGTCCGACTCGGCTGTCGGCCGCGCAAAGCCGAGCGCCGCGCCCGCGTCGCAATCGAGCCTCGCCGAGGGCGCTTTCTAGGAGCACGCGCTTGGGAGCTCGGCCGACCGGCTCATCTCGACCGGGTTCGCTTCGCCCGCGCTCGATCTGCCTGTGCCGGCAACCTCGCGAGACCCGCGGTGCACGCTCGTGGATTCGCGCGCCAGCCATGGCGAGCGAGCCCTTTTTGGCTCAGGCGCTCTCTCCCAAGCACCTGCCCGCAGCTCGCTCGCGCTCTGTCTGGACGCTGCCCTCGGGCCCAAGCAAGCTCGCGCAGTCGCGCGGCAAGAAACTCGCGAGGAATATGCCCGAAGGCGCGCCTCGAGCCGTCCATCTGCTGCGGCCCGACCTGCTCGCGTCAGGAGCCAAGGTGCCGCAACGCGGGCGGCCCGCCGACGTTTGGTGGCCGCCGCCACATTCGCCCGGGAGAGCACCAGGTCGTGAGCTTCGGGCTCTGGGACTGGTCCCCAGAACCAGAACCCCTCTCGGCCGCGACGTCCCCGCGCCAAGTGGCGCCGACGGGCCGCCTGCTCGATGCAACTTGCCCCGAGCACTCCCAGGAATCCCGAGACCCGACCCCTACGGCACGGACTTGTCGTCGTCCGCTTTCCCCGCCAGGTAGCGCTCGACCTCGAACTGCTTCAGGAGCCTGCGGAAGTTCGAGCGGTCGACGCCCGCCGCCTTGGCAGCCAAGGACACGTTGTCCGAATAGCGCGACAGCACCATCGACAGATAGCGGCGCTCGAAAGCATAGAGGGCGAGCTTCTTCGCCTCCAGGTAGGGAAGGTGGGCAAGCCTGGCCACCGTCGCGTCCACGTCGGGCTTGGCGCCCTCGAGCCCTGGAGGCAAGTCGGCGCGAGTGATGCTTGGCACCCTGCCGAGCACCACGGCCCGCTCGATGGCGTTCTCGAGCTGGCGAATGTTGCCCGGCCAGTTGTAGGAGGTCAGAGTCCCCATGGCCTCCGCGTCGATGCTGGTGAACTTCTTGCCCGTCTTCTCACCGAACCTGGCGAGGAAGTGGTGGGCAAGCAGCGGGATGTCTTCCGGGCGCTCGCGCAGCGGCGGAAGCTGAATCGAGATGACGTTGAGCCGGTAATAGAGATCTTCCCGAAAACGCCGCTCGGACATCTCTGTGAGCAGGTTCTTGTTTGTCGCGGCGATCACCCGAACGTCGACCTTGGTCACCTCGGTCGAACCGACCTTCTTGATCTCGCACTCCTGCAGCACCCGCAGCAGGCGCACCTGGGTCGAGTGGGGAATCTCGCCGATTTCGTCGAGGAACAGCGTGCCGGTGTCGGCCGCCTCAAAGAGGCCCTTCTTGTTGATCGTCGCCCCGGTGAAGGCGCCGCGCACGTGCCCGAACAGCTCGCTCTCCAGCAGCGTCTCGGTGAGCGCCGAGCAATTGATCGCAATGAAGGGCCGGTCGCGCCGCGGACTCTTGTAATGGAGCGCCCGCGCGACGAGCTCCTTTCCGGTCCCGCTCTCGCCCTGCACGAGGATGGTCGCCGAGGAATACGCCACCCCTTCGATGAGCCGAAAAACCTCCTGCATCTTCGCGCCCTGGCCGATCAGCCCCTCGAAGCTCTGCTGGGCCTCAATCATCCCCTCGAGCTGGCGGTTGCGGTCGAGGATGGCTTTGCGCTCGGCCGCCTTCTGCACAGTGAAGATGACCTCATCGAGGTCGTGGAACGGCTTGGTCAAATAGTCATAGGCCCCCGCCTTCAGGGCCTCGACCGCCGCTGGCACCGTGGCAAAAGCGGTCATCATCACCACCTCGACGTCCGGTCGCCGCGACTTGAGCTCGCGCAGGATCTCCATCCCGTCGACATTCGGCATGCGGATGTCGAGCATCACCACGTCGAGACCCGGCTCGGTGATCGCCGCGAGCGCCTCGAGCGAGTCGGCCACGCTGGTGACCTCAAACCCGGCTCGCCGCAAGACCTCGGCGACGACTCTGAGGAGCACGCGGTCATCGTCGACAACCAGTACCTGGGCTTTTCGCTCTCCCATCGTCTCGCTCCTCGCCGCTTCGGGCGCCTGCTTTGACTGCAACCTTGTGTTCGCCCTCCGAGAAGCCCCGGGGGTCCGCAGAATGGGTACCGTCTCCCCCTTACCAACCTGTTCGTTTTGCTGCCTTCTGGACCGGGGCACCGCACCCCAGGCCGCCATTTTCTACCCAGCGCCCATCGTACCCCGGGTGTTCCTGGCCGATTCTTCCAAGCAGTTCGGATTCACCCGCTTATCCCGAAACGCAGAGATGACCGACGGGAGCCTCGGGAACGACCGAGCTCGTCGCTTCGCTCCCCAACTCCCTACTTGGACGCAAAGCTCTCGGGGCTTCGGCGTGGATTTACGCACTTGCCAATACTGGAAAAGCGCGCGGAATCAACCGGAACCCCGGCGCCACAAGCGGCCTTGCCCGACGCGGGCGCGATTGCCGCAAGCGAGCCTTCCCGCCCGGCGAGGGCCTAGCGTCCGCAAAGCTCGTCGACCGCAGCCAGCAGCTCATCGAGTCGCCAGGGCTTGATGAAGAAGCTGTCGACGATGCCCTCTTCGAGCGCCGCAGTGATCGCGTCATCACACACGCCCCCCGAGAGCAGGATCGTCTTGACTCCGGGACACCGCACGCGCGCGGCCCTGAGCACGGAGATGCCGTCGATCCGCGGCAGGTGATAGTCGCAAACAATCAGTTGGGGTTCGAGCTCGAGGCCGCTCAACGCATCCTCCGAGCAGCCATACGCGTTGATCTGAAAACCGGGACGGCCGAGCACACGGACCAACGACCTCCGCAGGGGCTCTTCGTCGTCGACGATGAAGACTCGAAGCATGGAGCGCACATCCTCTCAGGGGTAGATTGCAGCTTCCACCAACTCTACGACTCTTGACAACGGATGCGCGCCTGCCCCGGGTCATTCGGCGACAGGCGGGTCAGCCGCCACCCCCAGAAGGGCAGCCAATACGGCGACCTCAGCCGCGAGGTGCCATCCGTGTTCTTGCCTCCGCTGCCGAGCTCTGGCGCGGCATGCCTGGTGCAGCCCCCCCGGCAACCGTTCGGAGGTTGACGATGGGCGCGACTCCCCACGTACATTCCTGCATTGACTGCCAGAAGGAGCTCGAGGGCTATTCAGGTGCCCTGACCGCATCGACGCCTTGGGCCCTCGCCTGCCTGTGCCGAAGCTGCGCGCGGAGCTACTCGAGTCGGGACGCTGCCTTTCGCCGTCTCGACCGCTGCCTGTTCGAGGCCTTCGGACCGCGAGCCCTCCTGACCCCGAGGTAACCTTGGCCGGTCCGAGCTCACCTCGTCGGCGACGGTCGCGCGGCCCGCCGCCTTAGCCTTAAGGGGCCACGCTCTTGCTGCAGCACCCGGCAGCTCTCAGGCCACTTCGCCCCCAGCGCCACCTCTGGAGAGGGCCATGCGCCCCGCGTCGAGCCCGCCGGCGACCAGAATCGACGCCGCCGAAGCCGCCGGCGACGAAGGGGCCCCCGCTCCAAGTGCACTCACCCTCACAGCGCGTGTGTTTTGCGGTCATTCGATTCTTCCGGAAGTTGGTCGATGAGAAGAGATGTGCTAGCGTCTTTGGCGCTTATGGATCTTTGTCAGCCGCGAATCGTCCCCATCGATTCGGGCGCGCCGGCGCGCCACAACTCGGCGCCGGCCCCGCCAACTCTTCGGTGCCTCGAGCATCGTCGCCCTCGCCGGGCCTGCTCGGAAAAATAGGAAGCTGCAATGAACCGCGCGCTCGCCAAACCGACCTCTGAACCGCATGCTTCGCGGCGCGCCTCCGGGAGCCGTTGTGGTGGGCTCGCCGGCCTTCCTTGCCTCCTCGTCTTCCGCCTGACCCCTCAGGGCGGTGTCCTCTGGGCCAATGACGCGGTCGAGCACCTCCTCGGAATTCCGGCCGGCAAGGCCGTCGGGCGCCGACTCGCGGACCTCCTCTTTCCGCACGCCCCCCGCAGGGCCGAGTCTTTCCAGTCGCTGTGGGCCAGCGGCATCCCGGCCGAGCCTCGCGAGCTGACGACAACCGCGGCAAACGGCGCGCGGGTCCAACTCGAGCTCACCTTCGCCTCGCTTCCGCTGGAGCCCTCCGGGGCCCCGACCATCCTCGGCCTCGCGCTCGACCTCACCGCGCGCCGGAGTCCCCAGGACCGCTTCCCACCCGAGCCTTTCCTGCCCTATTTCCGGGTCACCGGCGACGGGGAGGTGCTCGACGCAAACGCGGCCGGCCTGGAGGTTCTCGGACAGGCGGGCACTCTTCCCGCCCCGCTGCTCGCCCCTCTTGGCGAGGTCATCGAGACCCAGGAGCGAATGCTCGTCGAGGCGGTGGCCGGTGGGCGGGTCTACCTCTTCACGCTCTCGCCCACCGACGGCCAGCAGGTGGAGCTCTTCGGCCAGGACATCACCACCTGGAGGCGGACCAAGGAGGAGAGCGAGCAGTTCGAACCGCAACTGCGGCAGGCCCAAAAGATGGAGGCTATCGGCCGCCTGGCAGGAGGTGTCGCGCACGACTTCAACAACCTGCTCTCGGTCATCCTGTCGTGTACCCGGTTCCTCGCCGACTCGCTGGCGGCCGACAGCCCGTTTCGCGCGGAGGTCGACGACATCCACAAAGCGGCCACGGACGCGGCCGGGCTTACCCAGCAACTGCTCGCCTTCAGCCGCAAGCGCGAGGTCGAGCCCACGCCCATCGATCTCAACGTGGTGATCGCGGACATGTGCAAGATGCTGCGTCGCATCGTCGGCGAAGACATCGACCTGCGCATCCGGCTGGACTCCGACCTGGGCATCGCGGTGATCGACCGCGGTATTGTCCAGCAGGTCATCGCCAACCTCGTCGTCAACGCACGCGACGCGCTGCCCGACGGCGGGACTATCGATATCAGCACCGCCAACGTCGACCTCGACGCGACGGAGGCCGGTTCCCAGGGGCGTCTGAAGCCAGGTGGCTATGTCGCCTTCACGGTTCGGGATTCGGGCATCGGCATGTCTCCGGACACGGTCTCGCGCCTCTACGAGCCCTTCTTCACGACGAAGAGCCCGGGAATGGGCACCGGATTCGGCCTGGCCACGGTCTATGGGGTGGTGAAGCAGGCCGGGGGCTTTCTCGCCTTGCATACCGAGGTAGGGGGCGGCACGTCGTTCACGGTAATGCTGCCGCGCGCGGCCTTCGGGCCGTCCGCCTCGCCCGCGTCAGACTCGCAGCCAACCCCGCAGCCAGGCAGCGGCGAGCGCATCCTGATCGTCGAGGACGCCCCGGCGGTCGCCAACGCGCTTGGCCGCATCCTGCAGAGCAACGGCTATCGAATCGTGCAGGCGGGCAGCCCTCGGCAGGCGCTCGAGCTGTTCACCGAACGCGGCGACGAGATCGACCTGGTCGTCAGCGACGTGGTCATGCCGGAGATGAGCGGCCGCGCCCTGGTCGAGCGGCTGCGCAGCAGGCGCCCCAACCTTCGCGTGATCTTCGTCTCTGGCCATTCCGACGACGCCATCTCGCGTCACGGAGCTCTCGAAAACTGCGTGTTTCTGCGCAAGCCCTTCACCGTGGAGAGCCTGCTCGACATGGTGTCCCGGGCGTTCAAGGCCTGAAGATCGGTCGAGAAGTGCTTCTTCGGCTCCGTCCGGTTCCGCCCGCCCTTCGACTCCCTCGTTCCTCGGACGGCTTCGGTCAACGGCCGCCGATGCTCCTTGAGGTTGAACACGGGCATCGAGTCGATAGGGGGCCTCTCGTCGACCGGTTGCGGCCTGCCTTCGCTCTGCCCTCGCAAGCGCGGGAGAGGGGACTTTCACTTGCTTGCGCGCGCTCAGCGTCCAGTTTGCTGTTCGTTCATGAGACGCAGCCGGGCGAGGGCCCGGTGCAAAGCTCGGGGCGAGCCGTCTCCCGCCGCCGAAAGCGGCTCAGGTCAAGAGTCGCAGCAAACCGCCTTCAATCCGGGAAGAAGAGCGGCTCGCGACTTGCCGCGAACGACTCCAGCGCTCTGCGCGGCTCGTCCTCCAACTCGGTGAACTGGATGCCGACGCCGGGAAAGAACTCCGGGAAGCGCTCGTTCGGCTCGCGTGACCAGCGCACGACGCCGCGGACTTCGATCCGGGTTCCCTCCGGGAGGTCCAAGCGCACCTCGACCTGCGTACCAATCGGCACGAGCTGGCAGGTCGCGACGAAGATGCCTCCTCTCGAGAGGTCGGACGAAAAGCCGGTGAACAGGTTGGAGTCGGACGCGAGCGTCACCTCGGTCTGAAGCTGAATGCGCGAGTCGAGCCGGCGCTCCTGCCAGGAGGCGACCGGCGCAGTTTCGGCACTCCCCACCGTCAGCTCCCTCTTCTCCTCCTGCTTCCTGCGCTCCTCGGCCTCATCGCGCCTGGTCTGTTCGAGCGTCGCCTCGGCCTCGCGCAGCACCTGCTCGAGGCCCGCAACTTCGGCTTGCGCCTGCGCGAGCACCTTTTCGCGAAGAACCAGCCGTCGCTCACGGGCATCGACCGCCTTGCGGCGTGCGGCCAGCGCCCGGCGTCTTTCGACGAACGCACGAGCCACCTCGGGAAGCTCGCGGTCTTCGCGGCAACGGGGCCGCAGGGCTCGAAGTTCCCCGAGGACGGGGCTCTCGGGCTGCGAGCAGGCCTCGAGCTGCCGGCACAGCTTCTCCCGCGCCTCGCGTATCGCCGAGTCTCGCCGGTCGATATCGAGGTCGCAGGCCGCCAGGCGCGCCTCCACCAGTCGCAGCTCATCCTCCTCGCGAGCAAGCCCCTGCTCGTCGTCGATCTCGGTCGTTTCGTTTCGCACCAGCCTGAGCCCGAGCATTCGCGCCCTTCCGTTCCTGCGGCTGTCGCCGCGGTGAAGACACAACTCGCCCCATTCCGCTTCGGTGGTTCGCCGAAGACGGCCCTCGCGCGCCGGGATGTTCACCGGCGCCGCCGTCCGAACCCCGCTCTTCTCAGGACGGCCAAACGACTAGACGTCGCTCTTGCGACCAGCCACCGGAAGGCTCGCCTATTCGATCAGCGGAAGCCGCAGGGTGTAGGTGTTGCCACCTCCCTCTCGCTTCCCGACCTCGAGGCAGCCCCCATGGCGCAAGGCAATCGCCGCGCTGACGGCCAAAGCCCCTGCGCCGGCCTCCTCACTCCCCTGCCCCGCGAAGCTCGGCTCGACGAGCCTGCCCAGATCCTCCGCGGAGAGGGGACGACCGCAGTCGAGCACCACCACCTCGGCGCTCTCGCCCTGGCGGCTCGACAGTAGTTGAACGACCCCCTCGCCTGCCTCGAGCGCTCTCGCGGTCGCCTGAGCCAGCATCGCGCCGAGCGCCAGTTGCACGAGGCTCCGCTCGCCGCAGATTCGCAGCGGCTCGGCGGTCAACTGCGCCTCGAGGCGCGCCTTGCTTTGATACTTGAAATGCAGACGATGGAGCAGCAGCGCGTCCGCGATGGTGTCCCGAAGCTCGAACGGAAGAGCGCCCTGAGAGCCGCCGCCAAGCCGCGCAAAGCCGCCGACCAAGTCCTCGCAGCGCACGGCCGCCGCCTCGATGTCCTGAAGGCACTCGAGATCCTCGGCCGAGCGTTCCGGTTCCTGCCGCATCATCTGCGTCAGCACGATAACCGTGCCGAGCGCGTTGTTGGTCTCGTGGGCGACGAGGTCTGCGACCGCCTCGACGCCGGCGAGCTTGGCGTCTCGAACCATCGGCCCCGTGAGCGGATGCTCCCCACTCGGCTTGCATACGATTGCGTTCACAAGAGCCGAGCGCTGGCCGTTGAGCCGCGCGACAGGCTCGGTGGAGGCCAGCCGCTCGGCGCGCACGCAGCCACAGTCGCCGGCCTCCGCGTTGGGGTGTAACGGGTGATCCCAACTCTCCTCTGCCTCTGCCTCGGTCTCAGCCGGCGCAGCCGCGCGGCCGATGGCGCCCTCGGCCGGCTTGGCCTGCCTCGCCCGCGCGCCCGCGCCCGGCATGGCATTCGGGCGCTCGACCGGGCTGAGCGCGAGCTCCGGGCCGGCAGCAGTCTGCTCGAAAGCCGCGGGGCTCGAAGTCCGGTTCTCCTGTAGACCCGCGGGTGGCTCGAGCCCTTCGCTGCGCGCCAGCAGCAGGCTCAACCGTCGCAGCTCAGACGCACGCGTCTCGTAGCGCTCGAACGCCGAGACCAGCGTCGATCGCAGCTCCGCGTCGTCCCAGGGCTTGGTGAGAAACCGGAAGACCTCGCAGCGATTGATGGCGTCCTTGAGCGCCTGCTGCTCGACGTGCCCGGTCAACAGAATGCGCGGCACCTGTGGCCAGCGCTCTTTGACCTGCGCGAGGAAGTCGATCCCGTTCATCGTCGGCATCAAGAAGTCCGAAAGGACCACCTCGAACTGCTGCTGCTCCAAGAGCGCAAGCCCCTGCTCCCCACCCTCGGCCTCGGCCGCCTGCCACCCCTGGCGCTTCACCATTCGCACCAGGGCACGGCGCACGAGTCCCTCGTCATCGACGATCAGCACTCGCCTTGGGCTGGTCTGCATGGGTCCTCCAACGATCGAGCGCAAACCCTAGCAGTTCACGTGCCAGTCGAGGCTCGAGGGTCGAGAGTCTACGGTCGACAGCAGGGAGCTCTGAGCATCTCGGGAACTGCCTTGACCGCGGGGCTTTCGGGCTTCTTGAGGCCTCCGTTCCCTTCACGACCAGGTCTTTGGCAAGTTGGGAAGGTACGCGGCTCAGCCTGCAGCGGAGGAGCATCGGCTTTCCCCGAGCGCACTGCCGACGGATTGACCTGGAGCCCGGAGCCTGTAAGCCCAGGGACTGCCCAACGGCTTCGGCTCGGCCGGTTCAGGGGTACTTCGCGACCCCCGATCCGCGCTATTACCCGCCTGTGGCCACACTCCACGGCCCCAGACCGCACCATGATCGCCCTCGGGTCGCTCCGGCACGCAGGCTGCAGTTAGAGCAGGCGCGCATCGCATCTCACCCGGAGGACGCTATGTCTGAGCACACCATCCTGGTCGTCGACGACGAACCGAGCATTCGCAGCGCGCTTGAAAGAACCCTGCGCCGCGAGAACTACAGGGTCATCACCGCCTCCTCTGGAGAGGAAGGGCTCGCGCTCCTGAAGGCCAACCCTATCGACGTCGCCATCTCCGACCACCTGATGCCACAGATGACGGGCCTGGAATTCCTCAAGCTGGTGCGCGATCGCCATCAGGATGTCGGACGGATCATCCTGACAGGGCATGCGGACACCGAGGTGGCTATCAAAGCAATCAACGAGGGCGAAATTTACCGCTTCCTCCGCAAGCCTTGGGACGACATCGAGCTGAAGGTGATCGTCCACTTGGCGCTCGAACAGGTGGTCCTCGCGCGCGAGAACCGCCAGCTTCTCGCCACGGTGCGCCAGCAGGGCGAATACATCCGGGACCTCGAGACCCTGCACCCGGGGATCAGCCGCGTTCGGCGCGACGACGAGGGAGCGATCGTGCTCGACGAGGACGAGATGCGCCTCTTGGCGCTCTAGGGGCCCCGAAGCACGAGGCGAGTCGCAGTCGAGTCGGGTCTTTCCCGGTCACCCTGAGCCCTCGCGCCTGCCGCGCCAGCGGTGGGCGCAGAGTCGAAGGACCCTCGACTGCCGCTCGAAGCTGCCCGGTCCCCCGCCTCGTCGGTCAGAGGCGCAGCCGCGCTCGGTATCGCAAATCAACTCCGCGAAAGGTGGAGCCACCGCAGGATAGTGCGCCTCATGGAATCCTCTCTCGGCCGCTTGCCACATGCCTCGATTGTCGATCTCGCCGCGGCGGGCATCGCCAACGACTGCGCCTTGCGAGGACTCGTCGAAGCCCTCCTGCGCGAGGTCACCGAGTCGCTCGGAATCGAGCGAGCCTGGTTGCTGTGCCCGTCCCAGCCTTACGAGAGGTTGTGGCTCTACGATTCGGGCAAGACCGAATGCCGGCAGTCAAAAGGCGGCGACCGGGGCCTTGTGCGCTCGGTCGCCTTCGACTGCGGCGCGCTGCTCGTCAACGAGCCGCACCGCGAGGCGCATTTCTCGGCCGAGACCGACGCGCCCTGGGGAGGGGCGCCTTGCCCCCTTGCGGCCGTGCCGCTCCTCGATGCCTCCGGCCCTCTGGGCGCCCTGGCAATAGCCAAACCGCCAGGAAGCCTCCTCGATGCAGCCGATCTCGCCGCGCTCGAGTCGCTCGCTCCCGTGATGAGCATGGCGCTCCGCATTCAGGACCTGGCGAGCGCGGCGGGCCCCAAGGTGCAGGCCCACCACCTCATCGAAGCGCTGGTCCAAGAGCGCACCGCCGTCCTCTCTCGCGGCAAGCGCGAGTGGGAGCTCACCTTCGATGCGATTTGCGAACCGCTCTTCTTGCTCGACGGCTTCGTCATCCGCCGCGCCAACCTCGCCCTCGCCGCCTTCGTCGGCGCCGGTATCCGCTCGATCATCGGCAAGCGCTGCCACGAGGTGATCGCCTCCTCGGCCACGCCCTGCCGCGGGTGCCCACTGGGCGCGCCCCTCCCCAGCCATGGTGAGCTCTCGCTGCGAGGCAAGACCTACCGCATCTCGACCTTTCCGCTGCCTCCCGGCAACAGCTCGATCGTCCACTACCGCGACCTCACCGAGGAGCGACGTCTCGGGCAACAGCTCTCCCAGACCGAGAGGATGGCTTCGGTCGGCCGGCTCGCCGCCGGGGCCGCCCACGAGATCAACAACCCGCTCGCCTTCGTCGTCTCGAATCTCGAGACCCTCGAGTTGACGCTCGGCGCCCTCTCCCAGGCCGTCAGCCGACTGCAGGCCCTGCGCTCACTGGTGCGCTCTGGGCGCGTGGCGAGGGCACTGGCGCTGCTCAGAAGCGACGACCTGCTTCCCGTGATGGCGGCGAGCCAGCTCGCCGAGGCGCCTCAAGTACTTGCCGAGTGCCGGGTGGGCGTCCTGCGCATCCGCACCATCGTCGACGCCTTGAGGGAGCTCGCGCTCGAGACCAGCACGGTCCGGGTCCTCGAGAACCCCGTGGACGTCCTCCATCGGGCCGTAACGCGCGCAGGAGAAGATGCACGCGTGCTCGTGGAGGTCCAATCGAGCCGCCGAATCCCCCTCGAGCCGCACGCGCTGGAGGTCGCTCTCGCGAACATCGTGCGCAACGCCGTCCAAGCCTCCTGCCCCGAAGACCCGATCTGCGCCCGCATCGCCGAGGACGAGAGCGCGATCGTCATCGAAGTTCGCGACAACGGCTGTGGGATGTCCAAGGAGGTGCTCACGCGCGTCTTTGACCCCTTCTTCACCACCCGAATCGTGGGCTCTGGCGTTGGCCTCGGGTTGACGGCCGCCTATGGCATCGTCACGCGGCACGGCGGCACTATCGCGGTTGCCAGCGAAGAGGGGCGCGGGACCGTAGTCACCGTGCGCCTGCCCGCCCGCACCTGAGCGAGCGGCCGGCACCGGTTCGGGCGCGTCCTGCCGACCGAGCCTCCGACTTCGCCTTGCCCAAGCAACTGGGCCGACGGGATGCGCTCATGAGCCCGCAGCGGGCTCCCGGGTAGCGAGGCTCTTCGGGCCGCCGGAAGCTCGCCCCGCCAGCGCGGCGTCCCGATTCGCCATCGGAGCCCGCGCGACCCGGCAGGCGCGCAAACCCACCTCCTGGGCTCTGCGCCTCCGGAGGAGGGAGCTTGTGGGGCGAACGCGCGCGGAGGGCCCTGGCTCTTGGACCCGGACGCCTCACCGCGCACCACAGGGTGCCCTTCCTCACCCGTCGCCGCCGGTCGGAGCTTTTCGGACTCTCAGGACAACTCACAGATTGAATTTCTTCGGCGCCCGCGACCTCGTGCCGGCGCCGATGCGCCCATCGCCGGTGGGTATTCAGCCGCCGCGCAGGCGCTCAATGACCCACCCTGCACGGCCGCCACTCCAGGCTTGATGGGCCGAGGCGCCGCTCGGAAAACCCGCTCAACCCCGGGCAATTTCGCGGCAGTTCGAGGATTTTGCTCCCGAGCTCGGGAGCGGGCTCGAGGCGACTCACCCAACAGTGAGTATTGGCATCCCGATTGCGATTGAGAGCTGCGCGCCGCTCGCGCCAGTGCCCATCGCGCACCGCCGGGCGCCCTCTTTCATCTCTGGAGCCCGCCGATGATGCGCACCTCAATCGTCTCTCTGTTCTCGACCCTTCTGCTGCTCGCCAACCTCGGATGCATGGGGCGTGTTGACGGCCGCTCCGCCCTCGACAACCTGCCCGACGACGCGATGCGCGCCCGGTTGGAGGCGCTCTATTCGACACCGGAGTGCCAGCGCAAGTTCGAGGAGAGCGACGCCGAATGCTGGAGCTCCGAGCGCGATGGCGAGGTGACGGTCGAGACGGGGATCACGCGCTCGCTCCTCGGCTACCCGTTCAATCCCTATGTCGTGCAGACCCATCTCAAAGTCCGCTTCGAGGGCAAAGAGGTCTTGTATTTCGCTGATTCGGGCGAGGGCGGGCTCGATCAGAACCAGGGGTATGGGGTGGCCGACGGGAGCGTCAACGTCTTCTGCCGCACGAGCAACGGGTTGCTTCGCCTTCATACTTACGACAACTCGGAGCTCGACCAACGTCGCGCCGACGCCAGCGTCCGGTGTGTCCACGAGGCGGTGCTCGTTGCGCGACCGCAGTTCGCCGAGGCGGTCACCCGCTGCATGTCGGGCTTCTTCACTCCCGACCCTACCGACGGCCCCACGCTGGTCGCCCGCTGAAGATGTGTCGAAGAATCCTTCGAGCGATAACCGGTCAGCCCGAGCGTAGGCCGAGCTTGAGAGGCCGAAGTCGAGCGGCTCTCGGCTCGGCCCCCGTTCGCCCCAAGCGTCCCCCTGCCCCTTCTTAACGAGGATCGCGGCAAGGCCAACCTCGAGCTGCGGCGCCAAACGCAGGTCGAGACGACGGTCACCGAAATCCCCGCGACGCGCCAGGCTTCGGGCCGACGACCATGCCGCCGAAATCGGCTCCGGACCACCCCGGCGCTACCGCCGGCCCTCTTTGCGCGAGTTGCGCGAACAAAAAAAGGGCGCCAAGTGCGCTCCAGCCGAGGACTATTGGAGGCCACTCTCACCAAAGGACGGCTCTCTGTTCCCAGGCGATCGCTTCAGACACCTTGGTCCCGTGCGCTGGCGCGCCGCACCCGGCGGAGGCCCGCGCGGCGCGGCGGCCCTGCTGTGTTCTCGGCAAGTCCCGACCGCCCCGGGGCCGGCCCGCGGGCGCCGCTGCGGCATTCTTCAGGCGAAGAGGCGCGCCTTGAGCCAGCGGTGCGCTGGTCTGCTCTTCTGTTGGGAGCTTGGCCTGAGGCGTTGAGCCAGCGGCGATGAGGGGACGGGATGTCGGAGCGATTCCAGAGCGAGCAAACGAGAAGTGCGGTCCCGGCAGAGGAGCTTCAACCCCGGGCGCCGTTTGCGATCCTGCCGGTGGGAGCGGCGGTCACGGCGCTGGGGCTCGCCGCGTTGCTCGGGTGGCTGCTCGACCTGCCGCATCTCGCCGGCTTCGACACCGAGCTGGTCCCGATGGCGCCGAGCACCGCGCTGCTCTTCCTCGCCTTCGGGGGCGCGCTCTGCCTGCGGGCGCGCCCGCCGCTCGACAGCCCGGCTCACCGGCTCGGCGCGCGGATCGGCGACCTGGCGGCTGGCGTCGCGCTCGCGCTCCTCGTGCTCGGCGCGCTCGGTATTCGTTTGCCCGTCGAGCGGCTGGGGCTGACCCTCAGTTGCAACCCGGGAGTCCCCGTCGGCCACATGTCGCCGGTGACCGCGGTCTGTTTTCTGCTCGCCGCCTGTGCTGCCCGCAGCTCGGCCGGCACCCCTGCCACCGGCACTTGGCGCGGGCTGCTCGGCTTTGGTGCTGCCGCGGTCCTGCTCGGCATCGCCTTCGTCTTCGTCCTCGGCTACCTCTACGGCAGGCCCCTGCTCTATGGCGGCAAGACCATCCCGATGGCGCTCAGCACCGCCGTGGGGCTCATGGTGCTCGGCCTCGGCCTGCTGCTTTTGGCGGGGCGCAGGGGTGGCGGGTCGCTGGAGCTGCATGAGCGCACCGTGGCCTCCGGCTGGCTCTTCCTCGTCTTCGCCCTGCTCGCCGCCGGGCTGATCGCCGCGGGCCACCTCTACTGCAACGGCTACGAGCGCCAGCACCGGGTCGAGGTGGAGCGGGCGTTGTCGGCGGTCGCCGACCTGAAGGTGAGCGGGCTTACTCAGTGGCGCCGAGAGCGGCTCGGGGACGGCTCGGCGTTCCTCGGCAACGAGAGCTTCGCCGAGCTTGTGGAGCAGACGCTCGAGAGGCCGAGCGACCCGCGTCTTCGCAACCGGCTCCAGACCTGGCTGCGGCAGGTCCGGGGCGCCCACGGATACCAAACCGTCTTCCTGCTCGACGTCGGCGGCGCGGCGCTCGCCGCCGACCCTGCGGCCCTTGAGTCGGTCCCCGCGCGTCTTCGCGAGGCGGTTGCCGACAGCCTGCGCTTAGGTGAGGTGTCCTTTCTCGACTTCCACCGCGACCACGCCGAGGGTCCGGTCCACCTCGCGGTGCTCGTCCCGATCTACGCCGCGCAGCCGGAGCGCCGCCCGCTCGGCGTGCTCGTGCTGCGAATCGACCCGGCCGCCCACCTCTATCCCCTCGTCCAGGGCTGGCCGACGCCGAGCCCAAGTGCCGAGGCCCTGCTCGTGCGCCGTGAGGGCGACCACGTGCTCTATCTGAACGAGCTGCGGTTTGACCCCGGCGCGGCGCTGACCCTGCGCCAACCGCTGGCAAGCCCGCGGCTTGCGGCGGCCAAGGCGATTTCGGGCTACGAGGGGATCGTCGAGGGTCCGGACTACCGCGGCCTTCTTTCGCTCGCCGCGGTTCGCCGGGTGCCCGACTCGCCCTGGTTCCTCGTCGCCCGTATCGACGCGGCCGAGGTGGACGCCGGCCTCGTCGAGCGGGTCTGGCACCTGGCCCTGCTGGTGTCGGCCCTGCTGGCCGCCGCCGCCTGTGCGCTCGGCTGGGGCTGGCGCCAGCACCTCGGACGCTTCTCCCGGGAACGCTTCCGGGCGGCCGAGTCGCTGCGCTCAAGCGAGGCGCGCTACCAGACGCTGCTCGAGAACGCGCCGGTGGCCGTGCTCATCAAGCGCGCGGACCGCATCACCGAGGTGAACATGGCCTCGCTGCCGCTGTTCGCGGCGCAGTCCAAGGAGCAGCTTCTCAACCGCTCGCCGTTCGAGCTGTTCCACCCCGACGATCACCCGGCGATGCGCGCGCGCATCGGCGCCATGCTCGAGCACGGGGACGCGGTACCGGTGCGCGAGGGGAAGGTGCTCAGGCTCGACGGCGCGGCGGTGGACGTCGAGGTCACTGCGGCGCCCTTCTGGGACCAGGGGGGCCCGGCTATCCACGTAGTGCTCCGTGACGTGACCGAGCGCAAGCGGGCCGAGCAGGCGCTGCGGGCCAGCGAGACCGAGCTGCGCCAGCGCCACGACGAGCTGACCCGCTTCACCTACACGGTCTCCCACGACTTGAAGAGCCCGCTGGTCACCATCCAGACCTTCGTCGGCTATCTCGAGGAGGACCTGGCCAACAACGATCGGCCGGGGATCGACAAGGACCTCGGCTTCATCCGCAACGCGGCCCAGAAGATGTCGCGCCTGCTCGACGAGCTGCTGATGCTCTCGCGCGTCGGGCGGTATGTGAACCCGGCCGAGGAGCTCTCGCTGCAGGAGATCGTGCGCGAGTCGCTCAGCCTGGTCGCCGGCCAGATAGCCGAGCGCGGGGCGAAGGTCGAGCTGACCGACGCGCCGCTCGTGCTGCGCGGCGACCGCGACCGACTGATCCAGGCCTTCCAGAACCTGGTGGACAACGCGGTCAAGTTCATGGGCGAGCAACCCGAGCCCCGGATCGAGATCGGGATCGAGGGCTCGCAGGACGAGCCGGTGGTGTTCGTGCGCGACAACGGCATGGGGATCGACGCGCGGCACATCTCCAAGGTCTTTGATCTCTTCGCGCAGCTCGACCCGCAGCGCGGGGGCACCGGGATCGGCTTGCCGCTGGTCCGCAGAATCGTCGAGACCCACGGCGGCCGGATCTCGGTGCAGTCCGAAGGTCCGGGCCGCGGCTCCTGCTTTCGCATTACCCTGGCGGGCGCCCGGCGCGCCTCGAAAGAGAGGGCCTCATGACGCAGGGAGCCGCGGTCGTCATCCTGCTCGTGGAGGCCGACGCCGCGCACGCCGAGAGCGTCCGCCGCGACCTGGCCGCCTTCCGGGTTGCCAATCAGCTCATCCACGTCAAGGACGGCCAGGCCGCGCTCGACTACCTGCTGCGCGAGGGGGACTACGCAGACCTCGAGCCTGTCGGTCGACCCGACCTGGTCCTCTTGGACTTGCGGCTGCCGAAGGTGGACGGGTTCGAGGTGCTGCGCCGGATCCGGGAGACCGAGTCCCTGAAGGGCTTGCCGGTTGTCATCCTGACCACCTCGGCGGTCGAGCTGGATCTGGCCCGAGCCTACGACCGGGCTGCGAACAGCTACCTGGTCAAGCCGGTCGACTTCGATAAGTTCACCCAACTGCTCGAGGCCTTCGGCTTCTACTGGCTGGTGTGGAACCAGTCTCCGAACGCCACCGGAGGGCAGAGGCAATGACCGAGCGCATCTTGAGCATTCTGCTCGCAGAGGACGAACCCGCGCACGCCGAGGCCATCCTGCGTGCCTTTCGCGATGCCGGCTCCACGGCGAAGGTCCAGGTGGCCGCCTCGCTCGGCGAGCTTCAGCGCCTGGCCGCCATCGAGGCCCCGGACCTCGCGGTCTGCGATTTGATCCTGCCCGACGGGCGCGCCACCGAGCTGGTGGCCCGCGTCCCCGAGGCCCGGCCGTTCCCGGTGCTGATCATGACCGGCATGGGCGACGAGAAGAGCGCGGTCGAAGCGATGAAGGCCGGGGCGCTCGACTACATCGTCAAGTCGCCCGAGGCGTTTCGAGCCATGCCGCGCACCGTAGAGCGGGCGTTGCGCGAGTGGGACCTGCTCAAGGATGCCCAGCAGGCTCAAGCCCGCAACCTGCACCTCAACGCGGTGCTGCGCGGCATCCGCTGTGTCAACCAGCTCATCGCCCGGGAGCGCGACCCCAAGGTGCTCATCCGCAAGGCCTGCGAGCTGCTGGTCGAGTCGAGGGGGTTCGACGCCTGCTGCCTCATCGTCTGCGAGGGCGAGCAGCTCAAGCACTTCGCCGACGCGGGCATCGAGAGCCGGCTCGTCCACCTCCGGGAAATGCTCTCACAGGGCGTGCTGCCCGACTGCGCGCAGCGCGCGATCCGAGACACCGGGCCGGTCGTGCGCCAGAACCTGGCCCAGGCCTGCGGCTCCTGCCCGGCCAGCCAGGACTGCCCGGTCGAACAGAACGCCGTCACGCTGCGCCTGGAGAGCGGGGCTCGGACCTCCGGGGCGCTGATGGTCTCCCTGCCCTCGGGCTTCGCGACCGACGAGGTCGAGCTCGACCTGCTGCGCGAGGTGGCCGGCGACGTAGCCTTCGCGCTGCACGGCATCGAGGCCCAGGCCGAGCGCGAGCGGGCGACCGAAGCGCTCGCGCGCTCGCAGGCGAGGTACCACGAGCTGGTCGCCAACCTCGAGGACATCGTCTTCTCTACCGACCTCGAGGGGCGCATCGAGTTCATCAGCCCGGCGGTCGGGCGGATCTTCGGACGAGAGGTCGAAGAGTCCCTCGGCCGGAAAATCACCGAGCTCGCCCACCCCGAGGATCTGCCGGCGCTGGCCGCCAGCTTCGCGCGCACCCTGAACGGCTCGGTCGAGCCCCATGAGTTTCGCGGCTTCGACAAGCAGGGCAGCGTGCGCTACCTGCGCGCGCACAATCGGTTGCGCCTGGAGCGGGGCCGTCCGGTCGGAGTCGACGGAGTGATCGTCGACCTCACCGAGCGTCGCCGGGCCGAGGACGCCGAGCGCGAGAGCCTGCGCGCTCACAGCGTGCTGCTGGGCAACCTGCCGGGGATGGCCTACCGGTGCCGCAACGAGCCCACCTGGACCATGGAGCTGGTGAGCGAGGGATGCCTGGAGCTGACCGGTTTCTGCCCCGCGGACCTGATCGGCAATTCCCAGAAGTCCTACCGAGAGATCATCCACCCGGACGACCGCGAGCGGGTCTGGGCGGAGACGCAGTCCGGGGTCGCCGAGGCGCGCCGGTTCGGGGTCGAGTACCGGATCCTGACCGCGGGCGGGGAGATCCGGTGGGTCTCGGAGACCGGCGCGCCGGTAACCAACCCTTCAGGCGAGCTCGTAGCGATCGAGGGCTTTGTCACCGACATCAGCACCCGCAAGCAGGCCGAACAGCAGGCCCGTAACCTCCACGAACGGCTCCTGCGCCTGGCCGGGGTGGTCCGGGATCTTGCGGCCACCCGCAGCCTCGATGCGGTCACCTCGATCGTGGGCGAGGCGGCCCGAGACCTGGTGGACTCGGACGAGGCCGCCTTTCTCCTTTGCGAGGGCGAAGGGTGCATGGGCACGATCACCGGAGCACTCGCGCAACCGGAGACTCAAGCCACCCATGCCCTGGCCGAATGCGCCAGCGCCTGGGTCCTCGAGCACCGGCAACCCCTGGTCGTCGAGGACCTCGACTCCGATACCCATATCCCGCACGAGGCCCGCCGCGGCACGGCAGTCAGGAGCCTGGTGACGGTGCCGATGAACGACGAGAAGCGGGTCGGCGCCATCGGCTCCTACTGGACCAGGCCCCACCGCGCTTCCCAGGAGGACATCCGCATCCTGCAGGCCCTGGCCGACTCCACCTCTGTGGCCATGGAGAACATCCGGGTGCTCGGAGAGCTCGAGAAGGGAGGGCAGCGGGTTCGCGCGCTCTACGACTACCTGCCCAACCCGGCCTTGGTGTGGAGACGCGAGGCGGAGCGCTTCGTGCTCGCCGACTTCAACGAGGCGGTCCGAGCCCTTATCGAGGAAGGCACCGCGCAGTTCCTGGGCCAGCCGCTGCTGGGGATTGCCCCGAGCCTCCCGTATCTCGAGCAGGACCTGGCGAGCTGCTTCGACAGGCGCGCCACGGTGCGGCGCGAAGTGGACTTCAGCAGACCGGGCGTGCGGGAACCACTGCGGTTGGTTTTGACCTACGGGTTCATCCCCTCGGACATGGTGATTCTCCACATCGAGGACCTCACCAAGCAGCGCCAGACCGAGAAGCAACTACAGCTCTCGCAGCGACTCGAGGCGGTCGGGCGCCTGGCCGGAGGCGTGGCGCACGACTTCAACAACCTGCTCAGCGTGATCATCAGCTACGCGGGCTTCGCCCTCGGGGAGCTGCGCGAGTCGGACCCGATCCGCGCCGATCTGCTCGAGGTCCAGAGGGCGGGCGAGCGCGCCGCGGCGCTGACCGGGCAACTGCTGGCCTTCAGCCGCAAGCAGGTCCTCGAGCCGCAGGTGCTCAACCTCAACACCTCGATCACCGGTATCGAGAGCATGCTGCGCCGGCTCCTCGGCGAGGACATCCAGATCCTGGTCTGCCTGGCCGAGGACCTCGGCAGCGTCGAGGCCGACCCCGGGCAAGTCGAGCAGGTCATCATGAACCTGGCGGTCAACGCCCGGGATGCCATGCCGCGGGGCGGCAAGCTGACCATCGAGACCTCCAACGTCGAGCTCGACGACAACTATGCCCGCCTGCACGTGGCGGTGAAGCCCGGCAACTTCGTGCTGCTGTCGGTGACCGACAGCGGCTGCGGGATGGACGCGATGACTCGCGAGCACATCTTCGAGCCGTTCTTCTCGACCAAGGAGGCCAAGGGGACCGGGCTCGGGCTCGCCACCGTCTACGGGATCGTCAAGCAGAGCGGCGGCAATATCTGGGTCTACAGCGAGCCCGGGCAGGGCACGACCTTCAAGGTCTACCTGCCGCGCGTCGACCTGCCCGCCACGGAGACCCGCCGGCGCTCTTCGGCGGCGATGGTCACCGGAAACGAAACGGTGCTGGTCGTCGAGGACGAGAGCGCGGTGCGCAAGCTGGCCGAACGGATACTGCGACTGGCCGGCTACCGCGTGCTGTCCGGGGCCAACGGAGGTGAGGCCCTGCTGCTGTGCGAGAAGCACGGCGACGAGATAGACCTGCTGCTCACTGACGTGGTGATGCCGCAGATGAGCGGCCCAGACCTGGCGGATCGGCTCGCCCTGCTCTGCCCGCGGCTCAAGGTGCTCTACATGTCCGGGTACACCGACCACGCCATCGTCCACCACGGTGTCCTCGAACCCGGCACCCGCTTCATCGGCAAGCCCTTCTCGGCATCCGAGTTGACCTACAAGGTGCGCGAGGTGCTCGACGCGCCCGGGCCGGCAAAGGAGTAGCGCAGCGCTCGCAAGCGCTAGGCGATTCGATCTCCAGTCGCAGTCGCTTCGGTCTGGAAGGCCGAACGATTCGACAAGGGCCGAACGCTTCGACCCTGGAGACCGAACGCTTCGACCCCGCAGACCGATCGGTTCGACCCCGCAGACCGATCGGTTCGACCCCGCAGACCGATCGGTTCGACCCTGCAGACCGATCGGTTCGACCCCGCAGACCGATCGGTTCAACCCCGCAGACCGATTGGTTCGACCCGCAGACCGAATGGTTCGACCCCGCAGACCGAATGGTTCAACCCCGCAGACCGATCGGTTCGACCCCGCAGACCGAATGGTTCGACCCCGTAGACCGAATGGTTCGACCCCGTAGACCGAATGGTTCGACCCTGGAGACCGAACGGTTCGACCCCGCAGACCGAATGACTCCCCATTTGGGGTGGCATGGAGCCGGCCCGACGACCCGAATCCGAGTTCCCTCGGCGGCGGTTTCGGAGTGATCCACTTTCGGCGGCCAGCCAGATCCACTTCCCCATCAGTCCTTCGGCCCCCGGAAGGACGCCTTCGCCAGCGATCAGGCGGACTTACGGGGGACGAAGAACTGCGTTGCCGCGCTGCAACTGGATCTCTCGGAAAGTGGATCAGCTCAAGGCCGCCGCCAAAGTCCGAGTCGCCGGGGAGCCTTTCCGCACCGCGTCCCCGCTTCCCCGCGACGGCCGACGGCTCGAGAGGTATCGCCATCTCCTAGCTTCCGCACCTCTCCCGGTCACCCCGGCGTAGCCTCCCGAGGAACGAGGGAGGCGGAGTCGAGGGCCCTTCGACTTCGCGAACCCCCGAACGTGTCCAGGGCTAGCGTGACCGGGGCTTCGCTCAGAGTGACCGGGGGGTTCCCCGCGGCTCGGTTCGCTCACGAGCGCAGGAGCTGTGGCCGCGGTCGCGCGCCCGCCTGCGAGGCCCCGGAGAGGCCTCGCCCGGTTTCGATGAAACTGGCGAGGCGCGTCGGCGCTGTCCGCGCCCCAGGACGCTCGGACGATCGGCGTCCTCGAGCGCCGTCGGCGGTTTCGGCGAGCACCGCCTCTTGCCGCTTCCGGAAGCCGGCGGTCTGCGCACTTCCGGTGGTAAGGCGATTCCGCGAGGGGCCGAACGGCGCGGTCTTCCGGGGAACCGGTGCCCTGTGAAGGACTCGGGTGGCTCTCGACGCTGCCCGCCGCTGCATGCTCGGTCGAGGCAGCGAGCCGCTCGCCGGACCATGTGGCCAGCGCACCGGAGACTTGTTGTGCCGAAGCGGCGGCGTGGGCACCGAGGCTCGACTCGTCGAGTGCCGGGAAGGCTCGGGTAGGCCACGATTCGCCGCTTGTTGAATGCCGGGGCGTTCGGAGTGGGCGCCGAGCACTCGTCGCTCCTCCGAACGCAGCGAAGAGCGGGGCCTTCTCGCGATCACCCGCTCCGTCCTCCCCCTCGCGCCGCCTGACCGCTACCCGCCGCGCTCCGCGAAGCACGCCCGGCGCCAGCGCAGCGCCCCGACCGCGAGCAGCGCCACGGCCCAGACCCAACCGCCAGAGCTCGAGGTCCGGCTCGAGCACCCGCAACCGACGCCGCCGTCAGCCAGGCCGGAGTCGACGAGCACCTGGAAGACCACCGGCTCGGACTGGGCGCTGCTCATCGCCTCCCAGGTCGAGACCGCGGTGATCGTCCACTCGCCGGCCGCCACCTGTGCCGTGCAGGCGAAGCGGCCCTCGGTGTCAACCGCGACGGCACACAGCGCCTTGCCCAGCTCGTCGGTCACCGTCACCGTGGTCAGCGGCACCGCAGTGCCGGCGATGGTCAGCTTCGGGCCGTCGGCGATCTCTCCGCCGACCGGGGTGCCGATGACCGGCGCGGCCAGCTCGGTGTAGGTGGTGAAGGCCGCCGAAGCCGAGGCTTCGGAGCCGTTGCCTGCCCGGTCCTCGGCGGCCGCGGTGACGAAGTGGTTGCCGTCGTCGAGCTCGGCGCTGCAACCCCACGCCCCGTCACCGCCCGCGAGCGCGGAGCCTACTTCTTCGCCGTCCACCTCGACCGTCACCACACTGCCCGGCTCGGCGAGGCCTCGAAACTCGGTCTTGGCGCCGAGCACCCTCGTGCCGTCCCGAGGCGCATGGATGACCGGGGCCTCCGGCGCGTCGGTGTCGACCGTCAAGCTCTGGTCGGCCGTGGTCTTGACCGCGCCGAAGCCGTCGAAGGCCATCGCGTGGACCAGGTGCGCGCCGTCGGCCAGCGGCGCCTCCGGAGCGCAGGCCCAGTTGCCCGACCCATCGGCCGTCGCCTCGCACACCGGCTCGCCGTCGACGATGACTCTCACCGTGTCGCCCGACTCGGCAGTGCCGTTGAGCTCGGGCGTCGAGTCGTTGGTCAACGCGCCGTCAGCAGGCGCGACGATCAGCGGCTCGTCCACCGAGACCAAGAAGCCGATGGGCGCCGAGGCGGGCGATCCGTTGCCGGCCTGGTCGAGCGCGGTCGCGCTCGCCTCGTGAGCAGTGGCGGCGAGGGGCACCGACCCCACGCACTCGAAGCTGCCGTCGGCCACGGCGCGGACCACACAGAGGCGCCGCCCGTCGACGACCACTCGCACCAAGCTGCCGGCCTCTGCCGTGCCACTCAAGCGCGGCCAGGCGTGGGTCGTCTCGCCGCCGGTCGGCGTCACCAGCACCGGCGCCTCCGGGGCCGCGGTGTCGACGGTGAAGGGGACCTCGGGGCAGGGCCCGCCGGCGCCCTCCTCGTTGGTCGCGATGGCGCTCGCCCGATGCTCGCCGTCGGCAACCGCCTCCGCCGTACAGCTCCAGTCGCCCCTCGGGCTCGCTGTCGCCTCACAGCCAAAGCCGCCGTCGATGCGCAGCTCGACCGTCGAGCCGGAGGCGGCCTCGCCGATGAAGACGACCCGCGCGCTCGAGAGCAATCTGCCCGAGTCCGGGGCGCGGATGCTCGCCGACGGAGGCAGCCCGGCCTGCGCGCTGAAGCCGACCGGCTCCCTGGCCGCAGAGGCGTTGCCCGCCGCGTCGGTCGCGGTCGCCGTGACGGCATGCTCGCCCGCGGCCAGCGGCTCGTCGGCAACGCACGAGAACACGCCGCTCGCGTCGGCGAGCGCGATGCAGACCGCCGCGCCGTCGACCGAGACCTCGACCGTCGTGCCGGCCTCGGCACCTCCGGCAAAGAGAGCAGAGAGCTCGACGACGCTGCCGTCGGCCGGCGAGGTCAGGGCCGGCGCCGCCGGGGCGGTTGTGTCCACCGTGAAGCGCACTTCCCCCGAGGACTGGCTCTCGCCGGCGGCGTTGGTCGCCGCGGCACTGAGGCGGTGCTCGCCGTCGGGCAGCGAGAGGTTCGGGCGGCACTCGAAATCGCCCTCCTCGCTCGCGGTCACGATGCAGACGACGGCGCCGTCGACCGAGGCACTCACCGCCGCGCCCGGCTCGGCCCGGCCGGCGTAATCGGGCGCGGCGTTGGCGAGGACGCTGCCGTCGGTCGGGTAGCTGAAGACCGGCGCTCCCGGGGCGACGCGGGAGCCGACGACGAAGCCGCCCGCGTCCGATGCGGGCGAGGCGTTGCCGGCCGCGTCGATGGCGACCGCCTGTGCTTGGTGGCCGCCGTCGGCGAGCGCGACGCCCGAGAGGCAGGCGAAGGCGCCACGCGCGTCTGCCAGCGCGCTGCAGACGAGCTCGCCGTCGACGCGAACCTCGACCCGTGCGCCGGCGTCCGAGAGGCCGCCGAAGGTCGGCCAGGCACCAACAGGCTGGCCCTCGCAGGGGCTCAACAGCGAGGGCGCGCCGGGCGCGAGGGTGTCGACCGTGAACGAGACCACCCCGCCCGCCCCGGAGCCGTTGCCGAGCACGTCCTCGGCGCTCGCCCAGGCCGCGTGGAGCCCGTCGGCGAGCTCCTCGTCCGGCGCGCAGCTCCAGCTCCCGTCCTCGGCGACGACCGCAGTGCAGGCGACCACGTCGTCGATCCAGACGCTGACGGAGCAGCCGCGCTCGCTGATCCCGCCGAGGACCGGGCGCGTCTGGGCAACCAGCGCACCGTCGGCCGGGGCGTCGATCGTCGGGAAAGCCGGGGCGGTCGTGTCCACCTCGACGTTGACCGCGACGCCCTCGGCGCTGCGGTTGTTGCCGACATCGGTCTGGACCGCAGTCAGCGAGTGGTGGCCGTCGGCGAGCAGGCTCGATCCGCAGGAGAAGGACGAGTCGACGCAGGCCGCCTCGCAGAGCACGGTGGCGCCCTCGAGGACCTCGACCACCGCGCCGCTCTCGCAGCTTCCGCGCACCTCCGGGGTCGCGTCGGCGAGCCTGGCGCCGTCGGCCGGCGCGTCGATCGCCGGGGCGTCCGGCGCGAGGGCGTCGACGCCAAAGGTGAGCGCGGTCCCGGCACCGGAGTTACCGGCTCGGTCGGTCTGGGCGACGACCAGCTCGTGGGCACCCTCGCCGAGCGCGCTTGTCTCGCAGGAGAAGAGCTCAGCGGTGCAGACCGCGCTACAGAGCAGCGCTCTGGCTTCGAGGACCTCGACCGTCGCGCCGCTCTCGCAGCCGCCGGAGACGACCACCACCGCCGCGGCGAACACTTCGCCCTCGATCGGCGTGGTTACAGCCGGCGCTGCGGGCGCCTCGGTATCGAGGACGAAGGCGACCTCGGCCGAGTCGGGGCTGATGTTGAACGCAGCGTCGATCTGGCGGGCGATGAAGACGTGGGCGCCATCGGCGAGCGCTATCGGGTTGCAGGTGAAGGCGCCGTTGGCGCAATACCCCGAGCAGATCCCGGTCGAGCCCTCGAACACTGCCACGGTCGCACCGGTCTCGCAGGCACCGACGACCGCGGCCGTCGCGTCGTTGATGACCGAGCCCGGCGCGGGCAGGGTAATCGACGGAGCCAGCGGCGCTTCGGTGTCGACGACGAACGGCAGCGGCACGGAGTCGGCGCCGAGGCTGCCGGCCAGATAGACCGGCGAGTCGTGCGGGTCTTGGGCCGCGAAGCTGGCTTGCAGCGCGCCGATTCGCGCTCTGTCGCCGTATTCGAGCAGCAGAGAGCCGTGACGGCCCGGGCTGAAGGTCTGGTGCTCGAGGTCGGAGTCCGACACGACGCTCTGAGCGAGCGCTGGTGAGCTGAGCGCGAGCGACAGCAGGAGCGGGAACAGCAGCGAGGCGGGTCGAACCATGAAGCTCCTCCGTTCGGCGCGCACTCGCGCCGGACCGGGAGATGGAGGGGTGAGCTGGGGAGAGCGTCGGCCAGGCTCAGTGAGGAGGGCCGTTCCCCCCTGCGTCGGAGACGACGAGGCTGCAACTGAGCACCCGGTTCGCTCCGGTCATCGGCCGCGCAAGCGTGAAAGGCGGCTCGGCTCGAAAGGATGCGAGCCGATGAGCCCCAGCCCCTCGCAACGCGACGCGCCAGCGAACCTCTCCAGTAGATGCCTCGGGCACGGCGAATCCCCGTTGAAGGTGACCGTGGCGCTGATAGCGCAATGGCTGTGCCAGCTACGTCGCGGTCGGGCGCTGGCCATCGCGGCGCGAAGCGCAGGTGCCTCGAAAGCGCGGCTGCGCTCTGAAATCCGGGCATCACCCGGGCGCGTCAGGGCGGACCCCAGCCCCGTGACGCTCGGCGCGCAGGCGAACGAGCCGTGGGTCAACCCGCTTCTCCCGGGTCGAAGACGACCCCCGGGGCGACGCCGGGGCGCACGCCGCGAAGAGCTGAACGAAGGTGACCCCGGACGGCGATCATCATCTGCTGGCGACCTGGCGTAGGGTGGAAGCACCTGGCCGAAAGGAACCTTTTGAACGGGCTTCAAGACAGCCTCGCCCTCGCCCACCGTGTGCTGCGCTCGAGCTACCGCGAGCTCTGCGAGCTGGCGCGCGAGCTCGGCTACACCGACCTCGGAGCCTCGCCTGGCCATGGACCCGATCTCTTCGTCGAACGACGCGACGGCGCGGTGTTCGTCCGCGCGAACCGGCTCTCCATCGCGCCGCCCGTCGGCGAAGCGAACCCTCTGCTCGAGGTCTTCCTGGATCTGGCCGAGAAGCGGGCCTCGGTGCTCGAAGCGGTCGGCCGGGTCGTGGTCGAGCGTTCGGCCTACTTCCGGCCCGACGCGGCATCCGCCAGCGTCCCGAGCGCAGTCGTCGCGCGCGAGCTGCTCACCGGCGATGCGGCCGGCGAGAGCGTCGCGCTCGGCCAAAGGCGCGCCGCCGTCGAGGTGGTCGTGCCGCGCAAGCTGGTGAGCGTCGATGGCGAGACCCTGCCGCTCGAGGCCTTCATCGAGCTGCGGCAGGAACGAGCGCCCGAAGCCGAGGGCGACCTGCAAGAGAGCTGATTCGCGTTCGGATCAGGCTCCGCGCGGCTATCGCCGGAACAGCTCCGCCATCGCGAACCGCTCGCCTCTGGGCAGCCCGAGCTCGGCCGCATACGCCGCGTCGAGCGCGAGGAGCACGGTCGAGAGCGTCGCCTGATCGAGCACGCAGTCGCCGGCGACCGAGTCGAGCTCGCGCGAGGTGAAGTTGAGCTCGCAGGCGACGAGCTCGCTCGTCCCTTCATCGCGCAATCGAATGGGCAGGCCCTGGGTGCGGCACACGAGCGGCCGCCATCGATAGAGCAGGCAGCCGCCGTCCGGCTCGAGGGCCGGACACGAGTCGCCGGGCTTCTCGGCACGGCGGACGAGCCCCCGGCGCTGCTCCTCGCTCAGCCCCTCGAGCCCCTCGCGCAGCAGGCTCGCTTCCAGGGCGGTGACGCTCAGGCCCGCCTGGCAGCACGCGCCGCAGCCGCGGCCGCACGCGAGCTCGCCGGGATACCGACTCGCCACGCGGGCGAAGAAGCCGTCGATCCTGGCGTGCAGCTCCTCGAGTCTGCGTCGGGCTTCCATCGAGGCCGGAGCGGAGGGGCTCATTCGAACTTCTTCGCCAAGTCGTCGACGCGCTTCTGTGCGTCGTCCTCGATCCGCTGGGCGGCTTCGTTCACGTTCTCGAGCCTCTGCTGAGGGGCTTCCCCCCCGCTCACCCGCGCTCCCCCGGTCACATAGAAGTAGGCGGCGCCGAAGACGACGACGAAACCGAGCACCATCAGCAACAGCCTGCCCATCGCTTCACCTCACGCGTTTCGACCGCAGCCTCGCAAGAAAGAGCTCCGGGCGAAAGGTCCCGGCAGCCGGGCAGGCGGCCTCTCTCACGCCTCAAACCTCTCGACGAGCCGAAGCCTAGGCGTCCTGGTCGAGCCGCGCGTCGATGACCTCGGCCTCGCCGTGGTCGAGCCAGACGCCGTGGCAGCGCGGGCAGCGGTCGAGCTCTATCCCGCGCAGCGAGTCGTACTGAAAAGGCTCGATGGACGCCGCGCAGCGCGGGCACAACCCGCCGGAAGCCGGCGGGGGCAGCTGCGTGGGGACGAAGCGCCGGGCGCAGGCGAGGAGCACGCGCGGATGGTTGCTCAGCTCCTGCAGCTCGCCCTCGTCGAGCCAGAGGCCGCCACATTGGTGGCAGCCGTCGATTTCCACCGCGCCGACTCTGGAGAGGCTCAAGTCGCGGCGGCAGCGCGGGCAGCGGGCCCGCGTCGGGCGCAGCACGATCTCGGTCTTCGCCTGCATCCCGAGCCGGCGCCCGGGGGCGGTGTCCAGCTTGGGGCTCTCTTCGACGAGCGAGGCGCTTCCCACCAGCTCGGCCAGCTCGTGCGCGCCAATCAGCTCACCGTGGGCGAGCAGGCACTGGTCGATCTCGCGCTGCATCGACCGGCAATCGGCGAACCGCGCTTCGGGCCTCTTCTCCAGGGCACGCTCGACTATCCGGGCGACCGCGGGGGGGCAATCGGGCCGCAGCCGCTCGACCGGAGGCGGGGTCTTGGAGAGGACCGCGTCCATGAAGGCGATGGTCCCATCGCCCTGGAACGGCAGCATGCCGGTCAGCAACTCGAAGAAAACGACGCCCAGCGCGAAGAGGTCGGCGCGCCCGTCGATCGGCTCGCAGCGAATCTGCTCGGGCGCCATGTAGCGCACCTTGCCCTTGAGCGTGCCGGCCTGCGTGCTCGACGAGCAGATGGCGGCCTTGGCGACTCCGAAGTCGACGAGCTTCACCGCGCCGCTGGCCGACACGAGGATGTTCTCGGGGCTGATGTCGCGGTGGACCAGCTCGAGCGGCCGGCCCTCGAGGCGCAGCGCATGGGCGTAGGCGAGCCCTTCGCAAACGAGCGAGACGATCTTCGCCGCGTGCGCTACCGGGATGGGCCTGTGGACGATGGCCGCTCGGCGGCACAGCGCCCTCAGGCTCGAGCCGTCCACGTGCTCCATCGCCACGTAGTACGCCCCATCGTGCTCGCCGAGCTCGAAGATCTGGACGATGTTCGGGTGGTTGAGCAAGGCGGCGAGGCGCGCCTCGTCGAGGAACATGCGGACGAACTCCGCGTCGGAGGCGAAGTTCGGCAGGATGCGCTTGATGGCCAGCTTCTTCTGGAAGCCCCCCGGACCTTCGACCTGCGCGAGCAGCACCTCGGCCATCCCGCCGCGGCCGATGCGCTCGAGGAGGCGGTACTTCCCCAAGTCTGTGGGCGTGAAATCCATCGAGCGCGGCTCGTTCTCCCGATACCGCCGCGGACTATAGCAGCGGGCAGGAGGGTGTCCGCTGATGGACTCGAAGCGCGAGGGCATCGACAACTGCGCGAGCGGTGCTCCCGGTCACCTCGTGCCTGGCGAGCGGCCTCCCGCCGCGCGTTCACCCCTTCGGCAACGGCGGAGCAGGTCACGCGCGCGCCGGCCAGGAGGCGGCTTCATCGGGACGAGGCGCATCCTCGCTGGAGGCGGGCACGCCGAGCCGAAGCGAGCCTCCGAGCCGGCGGATTATCAGGGCGCGGAGCTCGGCCAGCACCTGCCGGGCCAGCGCAAGGTCGTGGTCTCGCCCGATTTCAATTCGAGCTGCCTTTGCGCCAGCGGGATGTAGTCGGGCACGCGCAACAGACAGACTCCCGGCGGCAGCCCTTCGTGCCGGAAGGAGGAGGCGCCGCCAAAGAGCACGCCGCCGCAAGCGACGTAGAGCTGCTCGCACTCGCTCGGTGGCTCGGCGATGCCGATGAGGGTCGCGCCAGGCACGGTGTCGAGCACTTGCCGGGCCTTTTCTCCGGGAGCGAGCTCGATCGCGACCTGCGGATGGGTGCCATGAAGGCCGCTGACCCACAGGCGATACCTGCCGGGCGCGACCTTGGGCAGCAGAACCCGACCACGGGCATCGGTCCTCTCGACCAGTTCCATCTCGTTTCCCGCTGGCCCCTGGTCAGAGCGCCGCGCGCCCGACCGGACGCTCGCCTCCACGCGCTCAAGAAGGCCAGCCGCCTGAAGGTGGACCTGAGCGTGGGCGAGCGGCCGTGCGTCGCGGCGGACGAAGACCTCGACCTCGGCGTTGGCCTTCACCAGGACCTCGCCCAGCTCTCGCCGTCCGCCGGGGTCGAGGGGCGTCTCGAGCGTTATGACGGTGGGCGCGAAGTCGCCCTCGAGCTCGAGCCGCGCCGCGCCGGCGGGGACGGCGACCTCGAACCTCCCGCGCGACAGCTTCAGCGGTTGGCCCGCGAGCAAGGCCTCGCCGGCAACCGGCGCCCCGTCGAGCAGCAAGCGGCCGGTGACCTTCGCACGCCGGTCCATCGCAATGACGGGCTCCGCCCCGCCCGCTCTGGAGCGATGAAAAGTCGGTCCGCTCTGGTCGTACCCCTCGCAGTCCGCTTGGAAGACGTATTCCGAGCCCTCCTCCAGCCCCTGGAGCACCAAGCGTCCCTCGCGGTCGACCGGCTGGTTCGCGCCGCGGATTCCCCGAATGCCGGCGGCGAAGCGCCCCTGCCACACCTGC
>DHSB01000058.1:45599-51520 GCA_002408385.1 Myxococcales bacterium UBA5297 | reverse complement strand
GCCCCTGCCACACCTGCGCGAAGCGCACGCCGGCCGAGGGCAGAGGGTTTCCAAGGTCGTCGACGACGCGAACCGAGAGGCTCAGCCCTTTGCCCAGGCTCACCTCGCGGCGCAGCGGCCGGTCATCGATCACGACCGTCAGCGTCGTCGGCGGATGCTGCGGCGCGACGACCTCCACCCTATAGCTGCCGGCCGGGAGGCGACAGCGGATGCACCCCTCAGCGTCGCGCCCCTCGAGCGCCTCGCGCCTCTCGTCAGGCAGCGTAGCGAACGCCCTCGCCTCCTTGAGCCGCCGCCCTCTTCCGTCGACGACGCAGAGGGTCAGCGGCTGGCTCGGCAGCAGCTTGAAGGTGACCTCCCCCTCGAGTTTCCAGGGACGCCTCTGGGGGAGGAAGCCGTCTCGAACGACCCTCAGCGTCGTCGGCGTCGGGGTGGCACCCTTGATGACGAAGCGTCCGTCGGCGCCGGTGACCGCGTCGTCGGCCGCCAGATCGCTCTCGAGCGTGACCGTGGCGCCGGCGACCGGAGCGCCAGCGGCGTTCACGACGCGTCCGCGAACCGGGACGAGGCGGGCAAGCGGAAGGTCGATCACCTGCCGCCCCTGGGCCACCGAGAGCTCGACGCGCGGCCACGCGCTCGCGTAGCCAGAAGCGCGCACCGTCAGGCCATACGTCCCAGGCTCGAGCCCCTGGGCCACGAAGACACCGGGCTCGGCGCGCTCCGGTTCGGGAATCGAGGTGGCCCCCTCGGCGCGGGGCGAGGCGCGACTGAACGCGCTCAAGGTGGCGCCTACCACCGGCTTCCCGCTCTCGCGATCCACCACGCGAAGGACCATCTGCGCCCCGTGAAGGGCGAGGGCAAAGCTGCCTCCCTCCACGGCCGGCTCTATCCAGCGCTGATCACCGGCGGTGCCTTTGCGCGCGCGAAGGATGCATCGGGAGCAGCGAAAGGGCGGCAGCGTGAAGCTGCCGGCACTATCGGCCTTAGCCGCCGCGACGATCTTGGTGCCGTTCACCACCTCGACCCGCGCGCCCGCGGCGGGCTCTCCTCCCTCGAGCACCTGTCCGCGAACAGTCCAGGGACCAGCGTTCGATGCGACGAGCAGAGGCGCGAGGAGCAGCGGTAGCGTGCCGAGCGGCATTCGCGTCACCTTTCAGGAAGACGGACCTCGAGGTGAATGCGTAACCCGAGCAGCTCCTGAACGGCAATCGGCGGGCACGCGACTCCACAACCGAACGCGCCCCGGGGCAGAGGCGTTGGCGAAGCTGCGCCCCGCGTCGTCCCTCGGGTCGCGTCTCAGGCTGCCGGCGGCGCGCCCCCACGACCTCGCCGACGAGCACCAGGCCGCGTTCGCAGGGATGGTGCCCCCGGCGCCTCGCCGAGACCCGCAATTCGCCACGGTCGTGCTGCCCGGCGTTCGGGGCTTCCCGGCTCATCGGCTTGCATCGGGTCTGGAGACGAGTCTTGCGGCCCTCGGGCGCGGTCAGGCCGTCTTGGGCGAGGCCCCTGATACGGCATCGTCCCCTCGCGCCCGTTGGGCGGGGGGGGACGACGAGTCGCTCAAGCCTCGGTGCTCGAGAGCTATTGCTTCGCTGCCCGCCGCTGGGCCGAGTGAAACCCCTTGGCAAAAGCGCTCCCCACCTCTCGGGCTCGCTCCGAATCCGGCACCGAAAGCGCGCGCAACACGGCCGAAGGTCGAGAGGCAATGGAGGCGCGAGTCGAAGTGCTGGAAGCTGCGCAACGTGGAGCCGTCCCCCTTCTTCAGCAGCGCCGTGTGCGCCAGCACTGCGGCCTCGAGACCAGCCTGGGCCTTCGCGCGGGGGACCTCGACGAGCTCGACGCGGCTGTCGGTGAGGAACTTGCCGAGCTCCATTTCGAGGAGGCCGAGCGCCCACTCGAGCGGCGGAGTGCCGCGTTCGGCGCGACGGATGAGGTCGCGCGTGCTTCGCCGGCAGGCGGGAGAGCGCCGCCGTGCCGGACTTTCCGCGTCGAATCGCGTCGACCACCGCGCTCGAATCGGCGACGAAGCGCGGGCGTGAAAGCGAGCGATTCGGTGACCGCCTCCGATGGCGCGGCAGGTGGGCCTCGGAGGCGTCGAAGCTCTTCACGCCGCGCCGGGCGTCGCAGGCCTCGCACCTCTTGAAGCCCATCGCCTCGAGCTCGGGCCACATCGCAAGCGCGCCTTGCTCGACGGCCGCCGTGAGAGGGCCGCTTGCCCCCATCCCGGCTGCGCTCCTGGTCCGCGGCTAGTCGCCGAAGCTGCTGCCGGTCGCCCGGACGGCCCGCACCATGAGGTCGTCGGTCGGCACGGTCCGCACCTTGCCGGCCACGTCCTTGATGTCGAGCGACGAGATCTTCCCCTCGCGCTCGACGACGAGCCTGCCGAAGCGGCGCTGCTCGAGCAGCTCGAAGGCGTGGAAGCCGAAGGCGGTCGCGAGCAGCCGGTCGCGCGCGGTCGGCGTGCCGCCGCGCTGGACGTGCCCGAGCACGATGGCGCGCGACTCGAGCCCGGTGCGCGCCTCGATCTCCGTGGCAACGAACTTGCCGACGCCGCCGAGGCGAATCGGGTCGGGCGAGCTGGGGTCGATGCGCTCGACAAGCTGCTGGCCGCCGGCGGGCTTGGCACCCTCGCCGACGGCGACGATGGTGAAGCGGCTGCCGAACTTGCTGCGCTCGAGGCAGCGCTCGGCGACCTTGTCGAAGCTGAAGGGGATTTCGGGGATGAGGATGATGTCGGCGCCCGCGGCGCAGCCGGCGTTGAGCGCTATCCAGCCCGAGTAGCGGCCCATCAGCTCGACGACCATGACCCGATGGTGGCTCGACGCTGTGGTGTGGACCCGATCGAGCGCCTCGGTGGCGATGTGCACGGCGGTGTCGTGGCCGAAGGTGATGTCGGTGCCCCACAGGTCGTTGTCGATGGTCTTGGGCACCCCGACGATGCAACAGCCGCGCTCCATCATCTGCGCGGCGCCGGCCATGGTGCCGTCGCCGCCGATGACGACAAGGGCGTCGAGGCGCTGCTTTTGAACGTGGCGCATCACCTCGTCGCGCACGTCCTTGGCCACCCACGTGCCGTTCTCGGGCACGAGATAGGCCGAGGGGTTGGCGCGGTTGGAGGCGCCGAGGATGGTGCCGCCCTGCGTCAGCAGGTTGCTCACGTCGGTCCAGCTCAGGCCGCGCATGCGGTTCTGGATGAGGCCGAGGTAGCCGTCCTCGATGCCGACCACCTCCATCCCGCCGCTGAGCGCGGCCCGGGTGATCGCGCGGATGACGGCGTTGAGCCCGGGGCAGTCGCCGCCGCCGGTGAGCATCCCGATTCGCTTGATCTGGTTGGGCATGGAGAGTCCCTCGGTGCCCTCGGACGCAAGGCCGCGCGCGAACAGGCGACTTCAAGATGGGAATCGGCGCCGGGCTCGCCCAGCATTCGCCGGCTCGGCTCTCGGCCGTGCGGATGCGCGCCCCCGACAGCCGCATTAGGCTCGACTCATGCCACGAGAGAAAAATCCCCTCGAAGCCAAGGGTCCGCCCGAGCGGGAATCGACCGTGCGCGCCGACCTGCGCCGCGAGCTCGAGCACGGCCCGGCTACCGCGCACGAGCTCTCTTCGAGCGTCGGCATCCGCGAGCGCGAAGTCGCCGGGCACCTCGAGCACCTGTCGCGCTCGCTCGAAGCCCGAGGCGGCAAGCTCGTGGTCCGGCCGGCTGCCTGCCTCGAGTGCGGCTACCTTTTCCGCGAGCGCAAGCGCTTCACCACGCCCGGGCGCTGTCCGAGGTGCAGCAGCGAGCGCATCGCGCCGCCGGCCTTCTCGGTCGAGTCGGGCTGAAGGGCGAGCCGTCGCGGTGAGGCGGCAGGGTGTGCATCGCGGCAAGGCTATCGGGGAGCCGGCTCATACCCCAGCGCCTCGAGTGTCTCCTTCGCCAACTTGCGCTCGTGGTTCCAGCGCGGCACCGGGCTGGCGGTAGATGGTCGCCCGTCCGCCGGCGCGAGCCCGGGACCGTCGCGCAGCCTGGCGCGGGCAGACCGCCAGGTGAGGAGCTTGCGCGCACACGGCAGGTCGGCCTCACCGCTCCGACAAAAAAAGTTGTTCGCCCTGCGGTCCGCGAGCATCGCTTGGATACGCCGCTGGACATCCTGTTCATGGGCAGGTCGCGCGGCCGGTCGTCTGCACCTGCGGAAGCCTCTCCGACGAGCCGATGTGCGCCGAGACCGACGAGGCCCTGAGGCGCCATCGACGACATCTTCGTCGCCCACGGCCTCCTCCCTGGTGGTCCTGCGGAAAGACTGCCTGTCAGAACTGCCACTCCTTGCCCCTCTCGCTCAAGGCCTTCCTAGCGGAGGCGACGTCTTGCAGTGCCTTGAACGGAGAGGAGTCGGCCAGCTTCACGACCGAGTCCAGGACGACCGCCGCGAGCTGCACGTTGTCGCTCTCGATGGCCAGGTCGAGGCGGTCGAAGAGTTGGCGGAAGTTCTCGCTCCGCTCGTCGAAGCTGCGCTGGAGGTAGTCGAGGAGGACCTCGCGCAGCGCGTGGATGCGCTCTACTTCGACCCGAGCGTCCTCGCGCAGCTTCGTCTGCTGCGTGCGCTCCTTCTCGATGTCGCGCACGCACTCGGCGATGGTCTTGATGCCGGTGATCACGTCGCCGACAGCGACGGTGGACGTCCCCTTCTTCGGCGCGCTCGCCTTCTGGCTCATGGCGCGATCTCCGAGAGCAGCCGCCATTGCTGGGCGATCAACTGCTCGGTCTGCTGGTTGACTCCGCCCTCGTCGTTGAAGATCTCCACGCGCATCAGCTCGCTCAGTGCCTTCGTGAGCTGCATGGCAGTCGCGAACCTCCGGATGTGGTCGTCGTTCGAGAAGTCGAAGGCACCGTCGAGGGACCACAGCCGCTCGATCGCCCCGGTGGCTCGCTCGTCGAGTTGCGCGATGACGTCGCTCAACTCCTCGATGCGGCATTCGGCTTGGCTCAGCAAAGCAACCGCCGCATCGATCTGGGCGACCTTGCGGTCAACCTCACCTGCGTACTCGACCGCCTTCGTCTTCGCCTTCTCGCCCTGGTGTGCGAGGACGAAGCCGCCGACGAGCACGGCGGGCCCCACGGCGATGCCGCCGAGGACCACCGTGCCGGCCGCCATTCCCCAACCACCGGCGGCGATCGAGCCACCGCCGAGCCATGCGAGCAGCGCGCTGTTTAGCGCGGCGCCCGAGAGCCCGGAGATCGCCGTGCCTCCTGCCGTCGTCGCGAACGTCGTCACCGCGCCCGTCGCTAGAGCGCTCGAACCGGCGCCCGTGAGCATTGCGGTGAACGCACCAGACACCGTTCCCCCAACCTCGATGTACTGCGCGGTGAACTGCCGCACGGAGTCCCTGCTCACGCCGATCGAGCCCAGGCTCTCGAAAGCTTCGATACGCGCCTTCTGGTCGAGCCGCTCGAGGAACTGGATCAGCCGCCCGAACGTCTTCGATACCACCGAGCGGCGATACTCGTCGTAGCGCTCGAACCGCTGCCCCAGCCGTTCGCGCGTCCCGTCGAGCCGCTGGACGGCCGTCCGGTGTTGCCGCTCGGCGTCCTCCCCGATCTGCTTGGCGTCTTTGATCGCCTGCACGCCGTCGTAGCCCTTCTTGGCTCCGATCCCCAAAGCGGACGCGATGGCTGCGCCGATGGCGATCGGAATAAGTGGCAATGGCATGGTCCCTCCTGCGTGGTGAATGTTGGGCAAGATACCGCTGCCACGGACATGACCGCACTTGACTGGGCAGGTCCCCGCCGCTGCGATCGGTTCGCCGGCCGGTCGGCGAGACCGGGGGCGGTGTTGTCTCGCGGACGGCTCCGAGGACGCCGCAGCTCGCCACAATCACCTCGGCCGGGCCCCGCGACCGCCGCCATACTCGCCGCTAGTAGCGCTTGGGGCGCTTGTTCTTCC
>DHSB01000058.1:32249-45470 GCA_002408385.1 Myxococcales bacterium UBA5297 | reverse complement strand
TTGGGGCGCTTGTTCTTCCTTGGCGCTCGAGCACCTGTCACGCTCGCTCGAGGCGCGAGGCGGCAAGCTCGTGGTCCGGCCGGCTGCTTGCCTCGAGTGCGGCTACCTTTTCCGCGAGCGCAAGCGCTTCACCACGCCCGGGCGCTGTCCGAGGTGCGGCAGCGAGCGCATCGAGCCGCCGGCGTTCTCGGTCGAGAAGGGTTGAAGGGCGAGCCGTCGTGGTGTGGCGGCACCCCGCGCATCGCAGGATCCGGCGGGACGCCGACACGAAGGTCGGCGTCCGGGTCGGCGATCCGTGTCGGCGATCCCTGTCGGCGACCCGGGTCGGCGATCCCTGTCGGCGATCCGGGTCGGCGATCCGGGTCAGCGCTACGCGGACGAAGCTGCCCCTACTCGATCGAAACGCCGACCAAATGCAGCGGCGCCGCCGCGTCATCCCAGCGGTAGGCGAACTGGTAGAAGAGCGAGACGGGCGCGCTCCCCATCAACGCCATCCGCAGCGAGACGGCGCCGCCGGCGGCGTGCCTCCAGACCGGAGCGATGTCGCGCCAGATCCGCGAGCTGCTCGCGAAGGCCTCGACATCGACCTCGCGCAGGAAGAGCGACGGGAAGAGGTAGAGCAGCGACGCCCAGCCGTAGTCGATAACGAAGCGATAGCGATACGCCGCGCTGCCGACCGCCGCGGCCCGCCCGCGCGTCGATTGGTCCTCGTAGCCGCGCTGGAGCTCGACGAAGGCGAGCTCGGGCACGCCGAAGAGCTGGCTGTCGTCCGCGCGCGCCGCGCCGAGTCCGGTCACCTGGAAGAGCGCAGGGCTGACGCCGCCGACTTCGATGAGGTCGCCCGGGTGCTCGCCGATGAGCGCTCGACCGACGACCCCGAGCTCGAAGGCGCTGCGCTTCAACAGCGGCGGCGGGAGCACCACGCCGATCTGCCCGCGCACGTCGGCGAGGTCGTACCGACTGCCGAGAGCGCTCAAGTAGTAGTGGGCCCCAACGCCCATCGTCAGTGCCCGCCGCAGGCCGCCGTAGATCGTCGCGGCGCCAGCCCCATAACTCGCCTGTACGCCGGGGCCGATGAAGCGCTGCGCCCCGACGAATTCGGGCCCGCGCCTGTCGAGCGCGAGGAAGTCGAAGCGCACCGGGCTCGTCCAGAGAGCGCGGGTCGCGCCTAGCGACAGCTCGCGATCGCTGGTCCGGTCGAGCTGCACGTACGCCGCGTTCAAGTCGATGAACCAGGGCGCGGCGAGGTAGTTGCCGTAGCTGAGCGCGAAGCTCGGCAGGCGGTCGGCCGTGTCGTACGAGACGTTGAGCGCCCAGGTATGGAAGCCGAGCCGGTCGCTGCCGACGAGCGAGAGCGCGCCAAGCAACCGCGTTCCTCCGCCCTCGCCAGGCAGCGCGAGCAGGAGCGGCGCGTGGAGGGTCGGCAAGAAGAGGCCGTTGAGCTGCGAGTAGGGCTCGTCGCGCTCGACCACGATCGCGGGCTCCGGGCTTGAGAGCGGCATCGCGTTGACCGCGGCCAACGCCTGCACCACCGGCTCACCGCGCGGCGCGATGGGCGCCGCATCGAGCGACCAGCCCCACCCTTCGCGGTTGAGGAAGACGAGCTGCCCGTCGCCCGTCGGCGCGACGTCGAAAGCGAGGAACGGCGCGTCGGTCACCGGCGAGATCGTCGCGTCCTCCAGATCGAAGAGGTGGGCCTGGCCGCGCCCGTCGAGCTCGCGCAGGAAGACGAGCCGGCGCTCGTCGATCCATCGGGGCTGGTAGTTGAAGCGTCCGTCGGAGGTGAGCCGGCGGACCGTGCCGTCGGCCTCGCGCACGAAGAGATCGAAGCCGTGGTCGAACTTGCGGGAGAAGGCGATTCGCGTGCCGTCCGGCGAGCAGGCTGGCGCCGAAGGGGCGCCGCGCCCGTCGAGCCGGGTGAGTTGTTCGCTCGCCCCCGACTCGAGGTCGAGGCGCACCAGGTTCCCGGTGTCGCCCTCGATCCGGACGTAGACGTAGGAGCGGCCGTCGGGTGAGACGCAGCCGCCGACCCCGCGCAGCCCGCTCCAAGTGCGTACGACGCTGGCATCGCGGGTGTCGACCTTCCACAGCCTCGCCTCGAAGGCCTGCTCGTCGTCGATATCCGCGGAGACGAGGTAGAGCCAGCGCCCGTCGGCGGTGAAGCTCATCCCGCTGACGACCTCGGCGCTCGCGACGATCCAGGGGCGCAGGGGCAGCAGCTTCGTCAGCCGCCGCGAGGCGCGCACGCGGCCGTCGGGCTCGCGGATCTCCAAGCGGACCTCGCTGTCGCGCCCCTCGACGAGGAGCGCGATGGGGGCGCCGGGCGCCGTCGCCATCCGCGCTTGAGACCCGATCTGTCCGACGAGGACGCGCTGATCGGCAGGGCGCTCTCGCTCCCGGAGGCTCGCCTTCAACTCGGCAGTGTAGTCGTCGAAGAGCGCGCCTATCGACCTGCCGTAGACCGCCTTGAACCGCAGCGTCACGCCCAGCGGCGAGAAGACCGAGGAGCCCTGCTTGTCGACGAGCCGCCACAGCTTCTCCTCGCCATAGGTGCGCGCGAGGTAGCCGACGAAGCCCAGGCCGACGAGGTAGGAGGCGCCGTAGGGCACGGCCTTGCGGTTGTAGGGAGACAGGCTGCCGGCGTCGAGCGCCCCGCCCTCGGCGGCGATGCCCGACTCGAGCCCGGCGCGCCAGAACGGGCTGTGAGGCCGGCCGACAGGAGGCCCGAGCCGGCCTTCGTAGAAGGTGGCGAGCCCCTCGGTGAACCACGGGTCCTTGAACGACTGCGGGGTGAGCAGGCCGCCGAAGAACCAGTTGAGCCCCCGCCAGAAGCCGCGCACCTTCTCGAGCTCGACGTAGTGGACCGCCTCGTGGCAGGAGACGTCGCCATTGGCCGTGCTTCCCAGGTCGTAGAGGTCGAAGACCTCCAGCGACATGTGCAGCGGCACGACCATCTGCTGCGGATAGCCGAGGACGACCGGCTGGACGTAGGCGTTGTTGAAGTCCGACTCGGTGAGGAAGACCAGGAATCGGCCCTCCCTCTGCGTCCCGGCGAGCTTGCGCAGCTCGGTGGCGCAGCGCTCGAGCCGGCCCGCGATGCGCCGCGCCGGCTCGGCGTGGCGCGCCGGGTAGTAGACCTGCAGGTTCGCGGTGTCGAGCCGGCGCATCTGCTCGCGGGCGAAGGAGGCGGCGACGTCCTGCGGGAAGCGCGGCGACAGGGTCGCGCAGCCCGCGAGAAGAAGGGCGGCAAGGGGCAGAGCTCGATTCATCGGAGGGCTCGCCAGCACGGCGGCTGCCGACTGTAGCGCAATCCGAACGCCGCGCCCGAAAGCCCCTGGCTCGGGCGCCGGCACCCCGAGACAGCGGGCCGCCAGCACGAAGGCTGGCACTCCGGCGATCGGTTATCGCTCGAAGGATTCTTCGACACCTCTTCACCGCGCCGGATGAGGAACGGAGATCTTCGTGAGCTCCTCTGTCGTCACCGGAGCGCCGTTGGGCGCGGCGAGGCCGTTTACCTTCACGAGGAAGGCGGTCAGCTCGAGGTACTCCTCGGTCGTCAGGCTGTCGGGCTGCTGCTGGGGCATGGCCGTGCGCGCATAGGCAAGGACCTGCATCGCCGAGAAGAGGCCCGGCAGGCGGTCGGGCCCTGCGAGCGCAAAGGCGTGGTCCCCGGCGTGCTCGGAGAACTGTGCGGGGACCGGGCCGCCGCGGAGGTCCCGGCCATGGCAAGCCGCGCAGTGGTCGAGGTAGAGGAGCCTGCCGTTGTTCGCCTGGGACTCGGTGTAGGCAAGCGCTGTCGCGCCCGCCGTGAGCAGCACGAGCGCGAGCACGCCCTGAAGCGCCGCGGACCGAGACGCGCTCTTCGCTCTCATTTCGTCAGGCCTCGCTTGCGCTCGCCCAGGGGTGGCCTGCGGCGGCCGGCCGTCGCCATGAAGTAGAGCAGCGCGCCGAGGACGAGCGCGCCGACGACGGCCCACCACCACCAACCCCACCACCCGGACCAGGTGCTCGGCGGCGCTTCGGGCAGCGCGGGCCCCTGCAGAAAGAGCATCGCGGGCGCCACCAGCCTGAGCCTTCCGGCGAGGGCGGTCTTGGCCTCTTCGGCGATGCGCTTCGAGCTGCGCGACCTGTGCACGAAAGCCCCTGCCTGCGGCCGTCTGCGCGCCACTCGATCAACATAGGTCCCGGGGGGCGGACCGGCCGATCGCTTGGCGTGGGGCTTGAAGCCGCGCCGTCTTGCTCTCCAGGACCAACGGGAAGGTCTTCAGCCTGGGCAGCATCGTCTGGCCCAGCCTCTTCAACCGCGGCTTCGGCCGCCGCTGCACCTGTTCGCCTTCGTCGTGAACCTGCACTCCCGGCACTACATCCGGAAGCGCGTGCCGCCGAACATCTTCCAGCGGGACGAATCGGCCTAGCTGCTAGGTGATCGGGCGACGCGCGCGGTGGTACAGCCGCAGCACTCGAAGCTCATTTTCGGTCCGCTGGTAGAACAGCCGGTAAGGAAGGACGAGCCAGCTTCGGACCACCTCACCAGTGGTGAGCCGATGCTCAGGCCCATCTACCTCGCCGCTCGCCAGCAGCTCCAACGCAGCGAAGACCTGCTCCGCCAATTTGATCGCCACTGCAGGGTTTCGCTCACGCAGGTAGTCCAAGCCCGCCTGCAGGTCGGCCTCGGCTTCCGGCGAGAAGACGATGTTCATTTCTTGGACGAGGTGGTTCGGGCACGTACTTCGTCGAGGCTCCGTCCGCGTCCGGCATTCAAGGAAGCAATCGCCCGCCTGAGCCCCGCCTCTTCGTCGGAGGTGAGTACCACCGCCTCGTCGGCCGGCGCGACAACGTAGCGGCCAGGCGGCAGCGAACGCATCTCCTCAGGAAGATTCTCGCCGTCCCAATCGAGCACTCGTGTCATGCCTTGAGGGTAAAGAGAACAAGAGCTGAAGGCCAGCCTGCGTCAGTTCGAGAGGGACTGATCTTCATCCCCGCCGGCTCCCGATGCGGCGGAAGGCCCACGCTCTCAGCCTTGGCGAGCGGTCGCAACCGCGCGAGGCGAGCACCAGCACGCTCGGCACGGCGTTCGGGACCATCGCCACCAGCCCCAATGGCCGTTCGAGCGTCCGACGAGCGCCGCTCAGTCCCAAATGCCCACGCTGATGAACTTCATCGTCGCCGGACAGCGGGGACAGGGAACCATCTCGAGCGAGTAGACCGGCTCGAGCTCCTTGCGGCACTTGCGACAGACCGGCTTATCGCGGCCGGGGACGTACTGAGCGACCCTCTTGCAGGTCCGGCACAGGCCAATCGTTGGAGGCACGCCGTCTGGTGCCGGCCCGTCCAGCAGGTCCTTCGTCTTGTAACCGCAGTCCTTACACACCAGCCGATAGAGAAGACCCACGGCATCCCTCCTTGGTGGGACGAAGATGGCCGGCAGCACGGACACGGAGCGGCGGGGACCGAACGGGCGGGCCGGCCGCCGCGTCGCGAGCGTTCGTTTCTTGCGCTGCGAGGGCCAACGCAGAGCTGCGGGAAGGCGACCCGAGAGTTCTCAGTCGGTGCTCGGTGCCGGATCAGCCCGGGCCCCCTCCACCATTCGCTTCTCCTGGAGCAGCCGCGCCGAGCGCCCGGCGTGGGTCACCTCCCGAAGTGGCGCCGGGCGTTCTCGTAGACCTCGAGCGTGACTTCGGCGTGCCCCTGCTCGCGCGCGAAGACCTCGATGCGCCGCCGCGCCATCCCACGCACGAATCGCGGGACGTGGCCGAGCCGCGCCTCGGCCTCGGGGCTCCAGCGCACCGCTGGCACGGCCGGCTCCTTCGCGACGACCTCGCGGCTCTCGGCCGACGGCTCTCGATTGACGACGAGCACGTCGCAACCGGCGAGGCGGACCAGGTTCTCGGCGGTCGAGCCCAGATTCGACGCCGGGCCGCGATGCAAGCCGAGCCGCCCGACGACGAGCAGCGAGGCACGCACCTGTTCGGCATGCGCGGCGATGGCCTCGCTCGCCTTGCCCTCGACCACCGCCGTGCGCAGCCGCGCGCCCCGCTTGGCCGCCCTCGCGCGGGCCTGCTCGAGATGGGCGCCGTAAACCTTCATCAGGCCCTCGTCGATGATCTCGTCGTGCAGCGCCTCCTGCTCCCGGAAGCGAAAGAGCCGCGACGCCTCCTCGGAGAGCACGCCCGCGAGACTCTGGAACGCGACGCGATGGAAGCCGGGATCGTAGGCGGCCACCGCCGAGACCTCGGCACTAAAGCGCTCGCCAAGATCGAGGGCGGTCTCGAGCGCGGCCTCCGAGCACGGGCTGCCGTCCATCGCCACGACGATGCCGCCCGCCTCGAGCCCGCGCTCCTCGCGAGCGACGAGGACATCGCAGTCGACCGCGCGCAGCACCCGCTCGCAGACGCTGCCGATGACCGAACGTGGGGTCCGGCCGAGCCCGTGGGCGCCCATGACGACGAGGTCGTAGCGGCTCTGGCGGGCGTCATCGGCGAGCTGCTCGTAGTTGCGCCCCTCGAGCAGCTTGCGCGCACACGGCAGGCCGTCCTCACCGCAGACCCGCTCGAAGACGTCCAGATACGCGTCGCTGATCATCCGCAGGCCCCGGCCGATGAGGTCGTCGTGGATCTCCCGCTGGTAGGCGAGCTTCTCCTCGGCCTGGTAGCGCTCGGGCAGACCCGGCTCGAGGTGGCGGAAGCGCTCGTAGTGAAGGCTCGCGGCGTAGACGTGGACCCCGGTCAGCTTCGCGCCGCTCGCCCGCGCGAGCTGCGCTGCCAGCGCCGCGGCACGGTTCGACCACGCGGAGTTGTCCACCGCCACCATCACGTTCTCGTACACGGAGTCGACCTCCGGGCGAATCGGCCCCGGGAGGATGGGCACCGCGCAACCGGGCGACAGACCCCGGCGTGACAGCCCGTTTCGGGGGCTCACCGCGCGCGGGCGCGTGCGCCGGCCCTGGAGAGGCCCGGATGCAACCCTGTGCGGCGCCGCCGGTTGAAAGTCCCTCGTCGCCGTCCCACCTTCCCCGGGCTTCACGCGCCCATTGCGCCCCAGCCACGGGCCTTCACCGGGAGGCAGAAAATGCGCGACGCGGTGAGGATCGACGAGACCGACACCGGCCTTCACGTCCTGCTCAACGGAGACCGCCGCCTCACCGTCGGGCGCAAGCAGCTCCCCGAGTCCTTCCTGAGGTGGCAGTCGCAGGCGCGCCGTCAGATGTTCGAGCTGCTCGAGGCCCGCGGGGCGCGCGCCGCCCATGCCCACCCCGCGCACCTGCCGGTCCTCGCCACGCTGGGCGAGGGGCTGTTTCCCATCAACCTCGCCTGCAAGGGAATGGGCCCCCTGCCCAAAAGGGAGCATCTCGCGGGGCTCACCGAGCGCTTCGAGAGCCTGAGGGCCGAAGCCGACGAGCGCGCCTGGCCCGAGACGCTGCCGCAGCGGCTCGCCGCGGCGCGCAGCTTCTACGACGACTCGGGCAATTTCGACTCCTGGTCCCTGGGCGGCCTCGAGATCTTCGAGGGGCAGACCGCCAGGAACCTCGAGCAACACCCGCTCGCCGCGCTCCTCTATTTCGGCGAACCGCCGACCTTTCCGAGCTACCAGCTCGCCGGGGTCGTCCGGCGCGTCGAGGCCGAAGACCCGGCCTACCGCTTCCTCGTCGCGGCGCGCGAGCTGTTCGCGCAGGACGCCTTCCACCTGCGCCAGCAGCGCTACCCGTTCGGCTTCGTCTTCCACGTCGTCGACTGGCAGGACAAGACGCCCTTCTCGAGAGGTTCCGGGAAGCCTCGCTGACCGCGGCCCGCGCCAAGCCGCTCGGTTTCGAGGTGACGAAAAAAGCGAGTAATCACGGCAAGCTGAGGCGCCCGCTCGAAGCCTCGGGAAGGTGCATGTGGAGCGCTAGGATGGCCCAGGAGGCGCCGTTCGACCGCCAGCCCTGTTGAAGCAAGCATGGCGACCCAGAATCGCTCTACGAGCCAGCCAGGGGCCTTCACGGGCCGATCCGGTCCCGAAATGGCGCCGGATCGCGCGTTTTTCCTGAAGCTCCGCCCGAGAGCTCCTTCGACTCCTTTCCGGTTCCGCTCACCCTGAGCGGGGCCTCCCGAGCAACGCGGGAGGCGGAGTCGAGAGGCCCTGTCCTCTCACCCCTAAGTCCCCTCTTCCCGCGCAAGCGCGGGAGAGGGGGCTTTCACTTGCTCGCACGCGGTGGTTCTACGGCAACCGGCTGTTCGTTCATGGGACTGAGCCGGGCAGGGCCCTGTTGCGATGCTCGAGGCCCCTTCGACTTCGGCCTCGCAGGCTCGGCCCGCGCTCGGGGTGAGCGGGGTGGCCAGCCGAGATCGGGGGGATTTCTCGATACCTCCTGACCGCTCAGGAGGGGAGCTCTCGCGCCGCCCTGCGCCCGCGGGGTGACGGTCGCGTTCCGTACGGCCTGCCGCGTGCCTACCTTCCGCAGGCTCTTCTCCGCGACTCCGGGTCGCAAGGCCTCAACGGCGGTTGCCAGGCGATGAACCCCACGACCTTCCTCGAGGTGCCGATCATCGGGAACCGCTGGGCCGTGGGCTCGGTGTTCCTCGTCCACATCGCCATCGTGGCCTTCGTCATCGGCGCGGCCATGCTGGCGCCGGTCGCCGAGTGGCTCGGCCACCGGCACAAGAGCCCGCACTGGGACACCTTCGCCCACGGCCTCGGGTCGACCGTCGTCAAGCTCTACGCCTTCGGGGCGACCTGGGCGGTCTTCGCGCTCGTCCTGCTCTTCGCGCTCTACCCGCGCCTGTTCGGCGTGCTGATGGGCCTCTTCTTCTGGGTGGGCATCGTCATCGCCCTGCTCTGGCTGGTGATGTCGGTCTCGGTCTACCTCTACTACGAGAGCTGGGAGCGGCTGCGCGCCCGGCCGCGACTGCACATGGCCCTCGGCTGGACCTTCGTCGCCTCGACGATGGTCTTCATCACCCTCATCAGCGCGGTGGCCGCCTTCCAGCTCGCGCCGAACGACGCCACCTCGACCCCCGCGACGCTGCTGACCGCGACCTGGGCGCCGCAGGTGGTGCATCGCCACGTCGGCAACCTCTCGTACGCCGGCCTGGTGCTCGCCGGCTACGGGGGCTTGCGGATGCTCTTCTTCCCCAAGGACGCCCACGAAGCGCGCGCCTACCACGACTGGCTCGGCGACTTCGGCGCGCTGCTCGGCGTCGGGCTCATCTTCGTGCAGCCGCTCATCGGGGCCTGGTACGCCAGCGCCATCGACGCGGCCTCGCCCGCGGCCTTCCGCCACATCACCAGCGGCGGCCGCTCCTGGCTCTTTCTGCTGCAGCTCATCCTCTTCGGCTCGGTCCTCTTCCTCGCCAACCTCTACTTCGCCCTCGCCCTCGAGCGCGGCGCCGGGGCGCGGCCGCGAACCGCGCGCTGGCTGCGCCTGTCGCCGGCCGGCTTTGCCGTCTTCGTCGCGCTCGTCCTCCTCGGACGCGTCCCCGGCCTCGGCGCGGCGCGCTACGTCGGCCTCGGGCTGTTCGCGTCGCTGACGCTCGCCAACTTCGCCCTCTACTGGCGGGCGCGCCGCGACTTCCGCTGGGGCAAGGTCGGGCGCGGCCCGCCGGCGCTGCTCCTCGCGCTCGGGCTCCTGGCCATTGGCCTGCTCGTGACGATGGGCACCCTCCGCTCGGTCGCCCGAGAGCCCTGGCTCATCTACGAGCGCATGCATCGCGACTCCGCCCAACAATTCGAGCGGAGGTCTCTCGAGCCATGAACATCGAGGCGGCCATCGTCTTCATGGTCATCCTGCTCGGCGTCGGGTTCGTCCTCCTCGTGTTGCCGCTGGCCGTCGTGCTCGCCGGCCTCCCCAAGCTCTGGAAGGAGCAGAAGGGCGTCGCGGTCTTCCTCCTCGCGCTCGTGGGGCTCACCGCCTTCTTCTTCGCCATCTTCATCGCCGGCCTCACTCAAATCACCTTCGGAGCGGCGTCATGAAGCCGGTGCGGCGCAGGACGCTCTTGCAGGCGGCCATCGCGGCGATAGCGGGCCTCGTCACCCTGCTCGTCGGCGGCCCGCTGCTCGCCTTCTTCGCCGACGCCTGGCGCAGGCGTCAGCCCCGGCAGTGGGTCAAGGTCTGCGACCTCGCCGAGCTCAACTCGATCGAGCCGACGCACTTTCGCGTGGTCTTCAAGCTCGACCACCTTCAGGGCGGGCTCGAGGAGGTGCGCGGCGTCTACGCCATCCTCACCGACAAGGGCCCGCTGGTCTTCAGCAACGTCTGCACGCACATGCACTGCTCGGTGCGCTGGCTCGCGTGGCGCCAGCAGATCACTTGCCCTTGCCACGGAGGCTTCTACGACCGCTGGGGCCAGCTCATCGGCGGGCCGCCGCCGTTCAGCCTGCCCGTCTACGAAATGCAGGTGCGCGAGGGCGAGGTCTTCATCGCCAACGCCTACGTCGCGAGGAACTACCTCTGATGGCGCCGCGGCTCTCGAAGCGGGCCTTCGGATGGCTCGACCGGCGCTTCGGCCTGGGCGCGGTGCTCGACCGGCTGCTCAACGACCCGGTCCCCGAGCGCGGGGGCTGGTGGTACACGTTCGGCGCGGCGCTCTTCGTGCTCTTCCTGCTGCAGGCGCTCACCGGTCTGTTCCTGCTCTTCTATTACGAGCCGACCATCGAGAGGGCGCGCGAGAGCGTCCTCTACATCCAGCAAGAGGCGCTGCTCGGCTGGGCGGTGCGCGGCTTCCACTACTGGAACATGGTGCTGCTGGTGGCGCTGGTGGGAATCCACCTGCTGCGCACCTTCGTCTCCGCCGCCTACAAGGCGCCCCGCGAGCTCACCTGGGTGCTCGGCGTGCTGCTGCTGCTCCTCATGGTCGCCACCGCGTACACCGGGGTCATCCTGCGCTGGGACCAAGCGGCCTACTTCGACCTGGTGGTCGGCCTGCGCATCACCGAGCTCACCCCGGTGGTCGGCCCCTGGCTCGCCGAGCTGTGGCGCGGCGGCGAGGTGATCAATCCGCACTCGCTGCTGCGCACCTTCGCCTTTCACATCTTCCTCTTCCCGCTCACCCTGCTCGCCGTCGCGCTCGTCCACATCGGCTTGGTGGTGCTGCTCGGCCAGTACGGCTCCTGGATCAACTACGAGCCCGACCCGAGCGGCGCGCCGCTCACCGAGGAGCAGGCCGCCTCGCGCCGCAAGCTCGAGGAGGAGCTGCTCGACCCGAAGAGCCGCAAGGTGAACCTGCCGGCGCGCACGACCTTCTTCTGGCCCTTCCACGTCTTCAAGGAAGGCGTCGTCACCTTCGGCTTCTTCCTGCTCGACCTGCTGTTGGTGCTCTGGTTCGCCGCGCCCATCGAGGGCCCGGTCGACCCGGCGACCACCGAGTACGCGCCCGCGTCGATCTGGTTCTTCCTCTTCTTCGATCAGGCGCTGCTCCTCTTCGCCGGCACCTGGCTGGTGCCCGCGGCCAACGTCGTGCCGCTGCTGATGGTCCTCACCCTGGCGCTCTGGCCTTGGCTCGACTCGGGCTCCGAGGTCCGCCCGTCGGGCCGGCTGGCGAGCCTGGCCTTCATGCTCGCGCTCATCGGCGTCATCTTCACCTTCTCGTTCATGGCCGCGTCGCGCATCTACAACTTCGAGTTCATCAACCACCCGTAGCGCCGGAGGGGGCCTTCGATGGAACCGACCGCGGTCTCCGAGGGCATGCGCCGCCTGACGATGGGGCTGTTGATGCTCTCGCACATCCAGCTCGCCGCCTTCATCATCGGCGCGCTGACCATCGGCGTGGGTGCGGAGTTCCTCGGCCTCATCTTGAGCCGCTTTCGCGCCCGGCTCGACCGGCTCGCCTACGGCGTCGCCTTCTTCGCGGTGCTCGTCTACAGCACCGGGGCGGTGCTCGCGATCATGTTCGTCTGGCTGATCGCCGAGCTCTGGCCGCCGTTCTGGTTCACCGTCATGAGGATCAACCTCTGGCCGATGGCCCTGGAGGGGATCACCTTCGCGCTCACCATCGCCTTCCTCTTCCCCTACTGGTACCTCTGGCGCCACCTCGGGAAGCTCAAAGGCGTCCACCTCGCGCTCGGCGTCGCCGCGGTCGCGGTCGTGCACCTGCAGCAGGCGATGATCGACGTGATGGCCGGCTACATGCTGACCCCGACCCCGCCCGAGAACCTGCTGCGGGTCTTCCTCAACCCCACCGCCATCCCGCTCGACGTCCACCGGACCGTGGGCAACATCTCCTTCGCCGGGTTCGTCATCGGCGCCTACGCCGCCATCCGCACGCTGCGCGCTCGAGACCCCGACAAGCGCGCCTTCTACGACTGGCTCGGAGGCTTCGCGCTCGTCATCGGCCTGGGCTTCCTCTTCCTGCAGCCCGCGGTCGGGCTCTTCTACCTCGAGGAGATCCGCTGGCACTCGCCGGGGGCCTTCAACTCGATGATGCGCGGCCCGCACTCGAAGGCCTTCCTCGGCCAGTCCTTCCTGCTCAGCCTGATCTTCTTCCTCGCGCTGCTCTACCTCGCGAAACAGACCAAGGGCCTGAAGCATCCGGGCGCGGCCTGGCTGAGGATCCTGCTGGTCGTCAACGCCCTGGGCGGCCTGCTGCTCATCCAGCCCTACGTCATCGGGCCGAGCCAGTACACGCTCTGGGTGCGCTGGGTGAACCCCATCGGCAGCATGCAGCCGTACAAGTACCTCGCGCTCGCCGCCCAGTCGCTGACCACCATCGCCGCGGTGCTCATCTACCTCGGAGGACGGCTTCGCGCGCTGCGGCTCGAGCGCATCGGGCAGGCCAATCGCGGCGCGCAGGCCGCGCTGATTGCGCTCGGGGTGCTGGCCAGCCTGATGATGCTGCTGATGGGCTACATCCGCGAGAGCGCGCGGCAGCCCTTCTTGATCTGGGAGCAGGTGCGCATCGACAACCCGCAGCTCTTCCCGACCCGTCCGCCACCGCGCCCGCCGCGGAGCGAGCCGCCCCCGGGGCCCGGCGACGGAGCTGCGCGATGAAGAGGTGTCGAAGAATCCTTCGAGCGGTAACCGGTCGGCCGGCGTCGTGCGGGCGTGCGTGTGGCCGGAGCGCCGGCCTTCGTGCCGGCGTCGTGCGGGCGTGCGCGTGGCCGGAGCGCCGGCCTTCGTGCCGGCGTCGTGCGGGCGTGCGCGCGGAAACCGGAGCGCCGGCCTTCGTGCCGGCGTCGTGCGGGCGTGCGGAGACCAAAGTCGAGGGGCCTCTCGACTGCGCCTCCCTCGTTCCTCGGGAGGCTACGCTC
>DHSB01000058.1:19605-32061 GCA_002408385.1 Myxococcales bacterium UBA5297 | reverse complement strand
CTTCGACTCCGCTCCCGCCGCTTGCGCGTCGGGGGCTGCGCTCAGGGTGAGCGGACGCGGCCGAAGTCGAGGGCCTCTCGACTTTGCTCGAGGTGACCGGAGGGGGCGGGCCGAGGTCCGGGGATTTCTCCGGCACCTCTCGAGGCGCGCGCTGCTCGGGCTGGGGCTGGCGGCGCTACTCGGGTGTCCTCCCAACACCCGCGAGCAGAGCCTGCCGCCCGGGCTGACGACCAGATCTCTGCCGGCGGCCTACGAGGGCCGTAAGAACCCCTTCTCGCCCGACGACGCGGGGGTGCTCGAAGAAGGCCGCCTGCTCTATTTCACGCCGCATCAGGGCCTGAGCTGCGCGGTCTGCCACGGCAACGACGGTCGCGGCCGCGGGCCGATGTGGACGTACATCGAGCCGTATCCGCCCAGCTTCGCCGACGACGCGTTGCTCGACGCATTTCGCGAGCGCCAGGACCACGTCTTCCGGTGGGTCGCCGACGGCCTCGACCGGATGCCCATGCCGGGGTTCGGACAGGTGATGACCGAGGACGATCTCTGGAAGGTCATCACCTACGCCTGGCATCTGGGCCTGCAGCTCGAACGCAACCCCGACGCCAAGCCCAGCGGCGGCAGACAGTGAGCAGGGGGACTCGATGCGCCACTCCGAGATGAACGCGGAACAGCGCGCGCTGCTCGACGACCCGGAGAGCTATCCGATGCGCGTGCGCTTCCTCGGCAAGACCGGGACGCTCACCTTCGGCGAAGTCCAATTCCTGCGGGAGAAGGGCGTCGACTTCGAGGTCGGGACGCCGGAGGAGGAGCGGCACCTCCTCGCGCGCCTGGTCGATGTCGTCGCGGGCCTCCTCGGCGCGCTCTTCCTGCTGCGGCGCGCGAGAGGGCGAAGACGAACAGGCAGGTAGCCCCAGCCTTCTCGCCAAGCGCCCCGGCTCGACCGATCGTCCGCTGCGGACCCGCGGGCACGCATCCTGCCTGCTCTGGCTCGGGGCGATGGTCGCCCCGCGAGGCCTGGAACAAGGAGGAACGCGATGCCTCGATTCGATGGAACAGGACCCCACGGTAATGGTCCACGGACCGGCGGGGGCCGTGGCGACTGCGCGCCGGGTGAAGTGCGCGGCGCCGGCCGCGCAGGGCGCCCCTTCGGCGGCGGTCGAGGCCGGTGCTGGGGCGGTGGCCGCCGCGCCGGTTTCGGCCGCGCTCAGACGATCGGAGCTGCCGCACCGGAGACCGACACTCAGAGCCTGAAGGCGCGCGCCGACGCGCTCGAGGCCGAGCTCGAAAAGCTGCGCGAGCGGCTCGAGGCGGTGGAGAGCGCGCGACCGGAGTCCAACGACTGAAGGAGAAAGGGCGCCAGCCGGTAGGCGGGCGCCCTTTCTCGCTTCGAAACCTGCTGTCTCGCCGCTACTTCGCCGGCGAGAGGAAGCTGTCGATCACCTCGGGCGGCAGGCGGCCGGGGTAGACCTTGTCGCCGACCTGGAAGCTGGGCGTCCCCTGGATGCCGCGGCGAATGCCTTCCTGGATGTTGGCGTCGACCCGGCTCTGCGCCGCGCTCGACTTCATGCACGCCTCGAGCTTGCCCGGATCGGCCTTGATCGCTTTGACCAGCGCCGCGGGCGTTATCGGCGACTCCTGCTTGCCGTTCTCGAAGAGGTAGTCGTTGGCCTCCCAGAACTTGCCCTGCTCGCCCGCGCACACCGACAGCTTGGCGTATTCGCAGGCGTAGGGATGGAAGGCGCTCTTGATCTTTGGGTTGCAGGCCTCGTCGAGCGGATAGTTGCGATGGACGAGCCGCACGTCGTCCGGGTGCTTGGCCAGCAGCGCGCGCATCTCCTCGTGACCGCGCCGGCAGTGCGGGCACTGGTAGTCGCTGTATTCGATGATCGTCAGCTTCGGCTCCTTGGCGCCGATCCAGGGATCGCCCAAGGCGTCGGCCCCGGTAGATAGGTCGACGTCGGCGTGCGCCGGCGTCGCCCAGTAGGCCGGGTAGAAGGCGAGCAGCGCGACGACGGCGACCGAGCCGAAGATGCCGACTGGCAGGACGCGCTTCCACTCTCCGGCGACGAAGTCGACGGCGGCCTGGAGGCTCGCGGCCACGCCCCAACGCCTCGCCTCGAGCAGCGAGAGGACCAGCAGCACCAGGTTGATGCCGTAGGTGAACATGCACAGCAGGCAGAAGCACTTGAGCTTGAAGGTCGAGATGCCTCCGAGCACCAGGCTCATGCCTACCGAGAAGCCCGTGAGCGCCAGCATCATCCCGGCGAGCACGTCGCGGCCGCGCCGCTTGAGCAGGAAGGCCGCGATGGCGACCCCGCTCATCGCGAGGTAGCCGAGGATTCCCCAGACCGAGACCGGAACCCCCAGGAAAACCGAGTAGGGGCTCTGAGCGACGGTGTCGCAGTTGACCGTCTCATTGATGGCGCAGAAGCTGCGAAACGCCGGATCGAGGTGGACGCGCACGTGCAGCACCGTCAGCTCGATGGCCACGCCGAGTCCGGCCAGGCCGAAGACGAGCATGCCGGCCCACAGCTTCCAGCCTGCCTTACGCTCCGGTGAGGTGGGGGTTGCTTCCATTCGGTTCTCCGCTCAACAGCTTCTCCTGGGCGCGCGACCATACATCGGCCAGGGCTTCGGCGGTACCAGCCGAAGCAGCAAGGGCCGGCCGGCCCCTGCTCGCGCGCTCGGGAACAAGCGGGTCGAACGGAATACGCCCGAGAATCGGCACCTTCAGCTCTGCGCACGAGCGCTCGAGGCGCTCGCAGGCGCCCGGCACGAGGTCGTGCTTGTTGATGACCACGCCAGTCGGCACCTCGAACCGGGCGGCCAGCCCGACGATCCGCCGCAAATCGTGTTCGGCGGCGACGGTCGGCTCGGTGACGACGAGCAGGGCGTCGACGCCGCTGAGCGCGGCGTGCACCGGACAGCCGATGCCGGGCGGCCCGTCGACGAGCACGAGCTCGTACCCGTCGCGCTCGGCCAGCTCGCGCCCGGTCTTGCGCAGGCTCGCGACGAGCTTGCCCGAGTTGTCCTGGGCGATGCCCAGCCGCGCGTGGACGAGCAGCCCTTCGGCCACCGGGCGCACCCACCAGTCGCCGGCCAGGTTGTCGTCGTAGGCGACCGCTGCGTTCGGACACGCGTGGGCGCAGGCGCCGCAGCCCTCGCAGGCCAGGCGATCGACCACCAGCCGCGAGCCCTGGAACGTGAGCGCGCCGAAGCGGCAAACCTCGGTGCAGCGGCCGCAGGCCGCGCAGCGCTCCTCCAGAATCCTGGCCCGCCGCCCGGCATAGAAGGACTCGGTCGGGCCGTCGGAGCCCGGCATCAAGAGCGCCAGGTTGGCCGCGTCGACGTCGCAGTCGACGACGACCGCGCGGCCGGCGAGCGCGGCCAACGAGGCGACGAGCGAGGTCTTGCCCGTGCCTCCCTTGCCGCTGAGCACCGCGAGCTGTCTGGTCTTCATGGGTTCACCGCGGGGCTGAGCGACTGCCAGTCCTCGCCGAGCCGCAGCAGCAGCTCGAGCAGGCCCTTCTTCAAGGTCTCCGAGCTCTCGTCGGCCATCCGCCCCTCGGCGCTGGCCGCGGAGATCGCCGCGTCGAAGCCGATGCTCGCCACCAGCGGAGTGCCGTGGCGCGCGAACGCCTCGTCCATCGGCGTCTGCCCGAGGCCCACCCGATTCAGGACCGCGTAGGCGCGCTTGCCGAGCGCCCGGCACATCTGCACGGCGAGCTCGAAGTCGTGCAGCCCGAAGGGCGTCGGCTCGGTGACCAGCACGACCAGGTCAGCCGCGCGCACCGCCTCCATCGCCGGGCACGAGGTACCCGGGGGCGCGTCGATGATCGTCGTGCCCTCGGCCGACAGGCTTGAGGCGAGCGCCGAGATCAGCGGCGTCGCCCGCGCCTCGCCGACGTCGAGCACTCCCGAGAGAAAGCGGATGGGGCCGGCCCGGCCCTCGCACACCACGCCGAGGCGCCGCGGCCGCTCTTCGAGCACCCGCTCCGGGCAGATCTCGAGGCACAGCCCACAGGAGTGGCACAGCTCGGGGAGGACGATGACCCGATCCTTGGCCGCGAGCATCGCGTGGAAGGCGCAGGCCCGGGCGCAGTCGCCGCACCCGGCACAGGTCGGCCGGACCATCGCCGGGACGGCGACCGAGACCGGCCGCTCCTCGGCTATCTCCGGGCGCAGGAAGAGGTGCCCGTTGGGCGCTTCGACGTCGGCGTCGACGTAGGTGACCGGCTCGCCGGCCCGCGCGAGGGCCCACGCGAGGTGAGTCGCGATCAACGTCTTGCCGGTGCCGCCCTTGCCGCTCGCCACTGCGATCTTCATTCGATGACCTTCACCTCGAACGGCAAGAGCTTGCCGTCCCTGAGCTGCGCGAGCGCTTCGCGGGCGAGCAGGCCCTCGGGCACCTGGTACATCGCGATGCCGAGGGCACGCAGGGCGTCGTAGGCCTTCGGCCCGAAGCGGCCGGCTATCGCCTCGCCGGCGCCCAGGTCGGCGACCAAGCCGGCGGCGCCCGTGCCCGCGCCGTGGGCATCCTGGGCCGCGGTGTTCTGCCTCACCTCGACGAGCGCGCCGGTCTCGACGTCGGCGACGAGAAAGCGCTCGGCACGCCCGAAGTGAGGACCGACCCGCGCGTCGAGGTCGCTGCCTTCACCGATGGCGATGGCCACGCGCCGCATCAGTGGTGGCCTCCGCAGCTCTCCGGGTGGTCGTGGTTGCAGGGCGCAGTGCCCTTGAGCTGCCCGTCGAGCCAGGCTTGGAGCACCTTCTCGGCCTTGCCGACCGCGCCGGTGGCGACCTCGATGCCCATCTGCTCGAACATCTGGACCGCCTTCGGCCCCATGCCGCCGGCCAGGATCACGTTGGCGCCCAGAGAGCCGATGAAAACCGGCATCTGCCCGGGCTGATGGTTTCCGAAGTGCGGGTTCTTCTCGACCTGCGCCGAGAGGATCTTGCCCTCGTCGACCTGAGCCAGAGTGAAGAAGGGACACCGCCCGAAGTGCATGCTCACCTGCGCTCCGAGTCCCTGATCGTCTTCGCACGCTACCGCTACGAGCTTCGCCATGAGTTCTCCTCTGCTTGGTTGATGCCTTGGGGTTGATGCCTTTCAGGACCTGTGGCGCCGTCCCGTCGCTCTTCCGCACCGGCGGCGCGAGACGAGCTTGCCCGCCAAGAAGCTCGCGAACGCCTGCTCGGCGTCGCCGGCGACGCCGCTGATCACTCGGATGCCCATCTGCTCGGCCTGCGGGAGGAAGGCGGCGTTGAAGCCGCCGCACACGACAACGGCGATCCCTCGGCTGGCGACGAGCGCCAGCCGATCCGGAAACCAGGTGCTGCCCAGCGAGATCGTCTCGCGCGAGAGCTCGGCCCCGTCGTCGGCGACCGTCACGACCAGCATCCGCCCCGCGAAGCAGAACCGCGGTGAGACCTCGTCGCCAAAGAGTGGGATGCCGATTCGCAGTGCCATCGATCCGCGTTTGAGCAACGCATGTGCCACCCGGCTCGGCGCGCCTGTGGTGAAGCCGGTCCGCGCCCCTCCTCCGTTCCAAGCGTGGAACGTCCTGCTTCACCCGGAAGCCCGACTGTTCCAGGCGGCTTGCCGGCCTTGCGCGGCCCGATCGGTCGGTCGTGCGTTGGTTGTGGCGCAGGATGCGGCGTCCTGCTCGGCCGGCACGAAGGCGCCCGAAGGCCGGCCCTCCGACGGCTCGGGTCTGCGAACAGGGATCGCTCGCACCCGCGGCCGGCACTGGCCGGCGCTCCGTTGGCTTGGGATGGGGCCGACGCGGGGAGGAGGTGCCAGGCGTTCAGGAACGTCCTACTCGAGCAAGCCGAGCTTCTTCATCCGCCGCCAGAGCGTGTTGCGCCCGATGCCCAGCGCCTTGGCCGCGTCGGTGCGGTTCCAGCGGTGGGCCTCGAGCACCTCGAGGATGCGCCGGGCCTCCGGCGTGTCGGGCAGTCGCATGACGGGCGGCCGCTCGGCCACCGCGCCCTGCTCGCCGAGCTGCGAACGGCCCCAGACCACCTCATCCGGCAGGTGCGACAGCTCGATGCGCGGCCCGTGGCAGAGCACGAAGGCCCGCTCGATGATGTTCTCGAGCTCGCGCACGTTGCCCGGGTAGTCGTAGCCGCACAGCGCCTCGAAGGCCGCCGGTGCCACCTGGCGGATGGGCTTGCCGGTCTTCACCGCGAACCGGCCGACGAAGTGGTCGACGAGCAGCGGGATGTCCTGGCGCCGCTCGCGCAGCCCCGGCAGCAGGATGGGGACCACGCGGATCCGATAGTAGAGGTCCTCGCGAAAGCGCCCTTCGCGCACCATCGCGCCGAGGTTGCGGTTGGTGGCGGCGACCACGCGCACGTCGACCTTCAGCGTCCGGGTGCCTCCCAGCGGCTGCAGCTCGCCCTCCTGCAGCACGCGCAACAGCTTGGCCTGGAAGGCGGGCGAGACGTCGCCAATCTCGTCGAGCAGAATGGTCCCGCCGTGCGCCTCGGTGAAGCGGCCCGGCTTGTCGCGCCGCGCGTCGGTGAAGGCGCCCTTGGCGTAGCCGAACAGCTCTGACTCGAGCAGCGTGTCGGGCAGGGCCGCGCAGTTGACCCGCACGAACGGCTGCTCGCGGCGCGCGCTGAGCTGGTGGACGGCGCGGGCGACCAGCTCCTTGCCCGTCCCGCTCGGCCCCTCGATGAGCACCGAGGCGTCGCTCGCCGCGACGTCGGGCAGGATGCGGAAGACCGCCTGCATCGGCGCGCTGGTGCCGATGATGTCGGCGAAGCCCTTCTGTCCGCTCAGCTCTTGGCGCAGGCTCTCGACGTCGGAGACGTCGCGGAAGATCTCCACCCCGCCGACCATGCGCCCGTCGTCCTGCAGCACGGCCGTCGAGACGCAGATGGGCACCGCGCGCATCGAGGCGTCGAGGACGTCGACGCGCACGTCGCGCAGCGGCTTGCCGGTGCGCAGCGTCTCCTTCAGCGCGCAGCCGGTCTGGCAGATGCTCGCGCGGAAGATCTCGTAGCAGCGCCGCCCGATGGCCTGCGCCCGCGGCACGCCCGCGATGCGCTCGGCGGCCGCGTTGAACGAGGTGATGCGGAAGTCCTCGTCGACGGTGAAGACGCCCTCGCTCATCGAGTCGAGGATCAGCGGATAGAGCTTGTCGATGGTCTCCCCGACCTCTCGCTGGTCCGCTGTCTCGCTTTGGCCCATCTGCAGTGCATCCCTCCGTTCTTCCAGAGCCTCGATACCGTGCAGGCATCGAGCCGCGCTTCCCTGTAGCGCAACAGGCGACCACCTGGAACATTTCGCCTCGGTTTCCGCCGAACCGTTCCAGGCATCTGGAACAGACCGCATCGCCGGGTCGCCGCCGAGCCAGGGGGCAGGCTGGCTCGATTCTCGCTACCCGTGCCCGCCCTCGAGCGCGTTGCCGACCCGCCATCGGACGGCCGGTCGCGCTCGGGCCGACCACGCGGAAGGCGCCTCGGCATCCAGCCGGCGACCGGCCGCGCGATCGCCATCTGAGCGGAGAGGACGATGGAAGACTCCAAGCGCAAAGACTTTCTCGAGAAGTTCTACCTGGACTGCGGCTTCGCGACCCGCGCGCTGCACGCGGGCGAGCACGTCGACCAGCCCGAGACGCGTGCCCACACCGGCGCGATTTTCCAGACCTCGACCTTCACCTTCCACACCGCGCAGGAGGGCGCCGACACCTTCGCCGGCGAGCGCAACGGCTACATCTACACGCGGCTGGGCAACCCGACCGTGCGGGTGCTCGAGGCCAAGCTCAACGCGCTCGAGGGCGCAGCCATCAAGCTGGCCGACCCAGAGAAGCGCGTGGCGACCCTCGCCTTCTCCTCGGGCATGGCGGCGGTCTCCTCGGCGATCCTCTCGGCCTGCTCGGCCGGCGACACTCTGCTCGTCGGCGACGTGGTCTACGGGGCCACCGAGCACCTCTGCTCACAGGTACTGCCGCGCTTCGGCATCCGCGCGGTCGAGGTGAAGATGGCCGACCTCGAGGCGGTCGAGGCGGCGATGAAGGCCCACCCGAACGCCAAGGCCGTCTACTTCGAGACGCCGACCAACCCCACCCTCGAGCTCGCGAGCATCCCGGACGTCGTGCGCGTGGTGAAGGCGGTCAACCCGAAGACCCGGGTGATCATCGACAACACCTTCGCGACCCCGTACCTGCAGCGCCCGCTCGAGCTGGGCGCCGACGTCGTCGTGCACAGCACCACCAAGTACATCTGCGGCCACGGCACCGTGGTCGGCGGCGTGGTGACCACCGCCGACGAGGCGATGAAGGACGAGCTCTACAAGGTCATCAAGGATCTCGGCAGCTCGCCGAGCCCGTTTGACGCCTGGCTGGTGAACCTGGGCCTGAAGACCCTGCCGCTGCGCATGGAGCGCCACTGCGCGAGCGCGATGGCCATCGCCCGGCACCTCGAGAGCCACCCGAAGGTCGCCCAGGTCTACTACCCGGGCCTCGAGAGCCATCCGCAGCACAAGCTGGCCGGCAAGCAGATGCGCAACTACGGCGGCATGGTCTCCTTCGAGCTGAAGGGAGGCTTCGAGGCCGGCCGCAAGCTGATGGACGCGATCCACATCTGGACACTGGCCGTCTCGCTGGGCAGCGTCGACTCGCTCATCCAACACCCGGCGTCGATGACCCACGCCTGCGTGCCCAAGGAGAAGCGCGAGAAGGGCGGCGTCACCGACGGGCTCGTGCGTCTCTCGGTCGGCCTCGAGGACTTGGACGATCTGCGGAACGCGCTCGACGAGGCGCTGGCCAAGGTGTAGCGCGAGGCCACCTCTTCGCTGGATGTAGGGCTCCGGCCGCTCGTTCGAACGAGCGGCCGGTCGCATTGGGGGACCACACCACAACCGACCGAGCCCTGGACGAGCGATCGACCGCGGCGGAAGCGGCCGCGTATCGCCAGCGTTGTTCGCGTGGCGATGGCGCATCGGTTCGCGTTGGACCAGGGATGGTGAGGGATTGAGCGACGCTCGCGCGAAAGACGTGACGGCGGCCGGGCTGGCCTTGGCGAGGCTCGCCGAGCGGAAGCCACCCTCGAAGCGCGCCCTCGAGCAGGCGCTCGAGACTCTCGACCGCGGGCACAGTCGCCTGGCTTGGTTCCATGCGATCGCCGCAGCCCGGGTCATCGACGGGCGGCGCGGAGGGAGCCTCGAGACAGCGCTGACCGCCGCCGAGAGCTCCCGATGATTGCTGGAGGCCTCGCTCGGTTCCGGCGGCGATCGCCGCTCGAAGTACAGGTCTCGCGTGCCCCCGGAGCCTGGGGGCTCGAGGTCGCGCGCCTTGGGATCCACGAATACGGCGCCCCTTCGCCGAGGCACCGGACGCGGTTGAAGTGGCTTTCTGCGCGACCTGGGAGGACATCGCGCTCGAGGCCGACGAGCGGCTCGCCCCCGATGCGCGCGAGCTCAAAGCGGCGATGCTCGCGCTCGTGAGCGAACCGCGGCCAAGACGCGACGCTCTCGACGCGCGCGCTCGGCGATGCGCTCGGCTCTGAAGGGTCTGGCCCGCCGCAGCGCGCCTCACCTCACTACCCGAGCCCGTCGCTCTCCTCCTCGGATGCCGACTCCGCGAGCAGCCGCGCGGCCTCCGAGATCTCGCCGGACTGGGCCGCGATGCGCGTGGCGGCCGCAGTCAGGTCCTGCATCGCGGCCTCGACCAGCGCGGTGCTCGACTCGAGCAGCGCGGAGACCCCATCGATCTCGTCGATACGGGCGCCGACCGACTTGCGCTCGAGGCTGATCGCCTGCGCCACGGCCCTCGAGTCCTCGGCGAGCCGGCGCACGGCGCCGACGATGGGGACGAACGGCTTGCCTGACTCCCCGGCACGCGCGGCCTCGAGCGAGGCGTTGACGGAGACGACGTGGGTGACCCCCGCCACTCCGAGAATGTCCTCGATGGCCCCGTCGAACTTGCCCAGCCACTGGTTGATGGCCGCAACCGCATCGCGCAGCCGCAAGGCTGCGGCCCGCACCTCGCCGAGGTTGGTTTCGACCTGCTCCACGTCCCGCACGGCTGCCTGGTTCGAGCCGGCGAGCGACTCGAGCGCCTGGGTCATCTCCGCGACGCTGTTCCCGATGCGCGCGTTCGACTGCTGCAGGCTGGCGTGCGCCTGCTCTATCTGCGCCTTCTCCGACTTCATCTCTTCGCGGGTGAAGTAGATGCAGTTGCCCGGGTGGTTCAGCCCGCGCGCGATGGCGACCGCCATGCGCCGGCAGCTCTGGTAGCCGCAGGCGGTGCAGTTGATGGAGCGCGACTCGGGCGTCTGCTTGCGCATCGCCGCGAAGGCCTGCGCTATCGCCGCGGCACCGGGCTCGGTGCGGCTTATCTCCTCGGCGCGCGAGCGGTACGAGCGCTGGAAGTCCTCGACGCGCAAGCTCTTCTCGAAGTAGCGCAGCAGCGAGGCGGGCTTTCGCAACCAGCCGTCGCGTTGCGCGATGCGTGAGGCCTTCAGCGCGTTGAAGGTCGCGTCGATGTCGTCGAGCGCGGCCTCCCCGGTCGTGCCCGGGCCGAGGTTGCAGCCATCGGCGCAGCTCAGGATGTCGACGAGCAGGGGCACCGGCTTGCCCGCGCGCAGCCGCTCCCCGTAGGCGTGAAGGTAGGGGTAGGCGCGCTCGGGGCCTTCGATCTGCCGAACCCAGGCGCCCGGGGCGACGTGCTCGACGCACTCGCGAAGCCCGCCCGGACGGCTGTAGAGCAACCCCAGGGCCACAGCCCAGATCGTCATAACCCGCGGGCGAGGACTCCTCGAGCCGCGCGCGGCGACGCTCGAGGTACCGCAGCAGCCCGGAGAAGGTGACGTTGTAGCTGACCAAGCCCCCGGTCTCGGCAGCGCGGATCTCGTCGGACTTGGCCACGCAGGGCGACAGAAACGCGATCCGCTCGGTCGCGTTGAGGTAGCGGCGCAGGTAGATCGCCGAGGCCATCATCGGGCTGTGAACCGGCGCGAGCCGGCCGATGAGGTCGGGGAGATAGCGCTCGATGTAGTTGACGATCGCCGGGCACGGCTGGGCGATCACCGAATCGAGGCCCCGCTCCCCGATCACCTTGAGGTAGGCCCAGGTCGTGATGTCGGCGCCGAAGGAGACGTCGAAGGCGAGCCTCACGCCCTGGCTTTTCAGGAAGCCGAGCAACAGCTCGGGCCTGGGGAAGTTGGCGCGCACCGCCGGAGCGACGACCACGGAGATGGGCGTACCGCGCGCGAGGTCGGCGAAGAAGGCCTCGGTATCGTCCTCGAAGTAGCGCGCGTCATGGTCGCAGGCGCGCAGGCAGGCCCCGCACGCGATGCAGCGCAGCGGATCGACTGACACGAAAGACGAGTCTCCGGCCAAGACCGAGGAGTTGGCGTCCGGTGACGGGCAGCGCGCAATGCATTTGTTGCAGCCGGCGCACTTGCCCGGGCTGGTCAGTATCAACGGGCGATCACGTGACACCTGCTCCCTCTTATCTTTCCCCGAAACGAAAACGACGCCCAACGCCCGGCCGACGAGGCTCGCTAAGTAGTCTAAAGGGAAATGGATAATGTCGCACAGTGCAAGAGGCGAATAACGCGATGGCGCCTTGGCTGCGGGATGTGTGGGACGTTGAGCCCCTGCCCGCCGGTTCGGGGTGCGGCAATGAATTGGCGCCCGTGCCGGACGGTTTCGAAGCGGTCCTGGGGTGTAGGAGAGGGCTCTCGGAGCGAGTCGCCGCCCTGGCCTCAGTCCGCCGAGGAGGCCTGCCTGCTGAAGCAGGACGGGCAGAGGCTCGCGTCCCGAGCCAGATGCGGAGCCGGGGCGGTCTACACGACCCGCGTGGGAAGCGACCGGCAGCTCGGTAAGTCGAATTGCGCGACAGCCGGTTGCCAGGGTCGGCTCGCGACTGAGCTCGGGTGAACCTGCGGGCTGCGCAGCGCGGCGCTCTCGCGCAGAAGACCGAGCTTCCATTCAGCCGGCCGCGCCATTCTCGAGCGCAATGGAGCCGGTTCGCCTCCTCGGTGATTGCGGCCGGCATTCCCGTTCACCCCGAGCCCCTGGCCCGGACTGCTGGCCGACAAGCGGATGGACAACTGCGGCGGCATGGTCTCCTTCGAGCTGAAGGGCGGCTTCGAGGCTGGCCGCGAGCTGATGGACGCGATCCACATCTGGACCCTGGCCGTCTCGCTGGGCAGCGTCGACTCGCTCATCCAGCACCCGGCGTCGATGCCCCATGCCTGCGTGCCCAAGGAGAAGCGCGGAAGGGCGGCGTCACCGACGGGCTCGTACGCCTCTCGGTCGGCCTCGAGGATTTGGACGTCCTGCGCAACGCGCTCGACGACGCGCTGGCCAAGGTGTAGCGCCGCACCTCTTCGCTGGATGAGGGGATCCGGCCGCTCCTTCGAACGAGCGGCCGGTCGCATTGCGGGACCAACACCACAACCGCCCGAGCCCCAGAGCTCGTGCAAGGTCCAGGTCAGGAG
>DHSB01000058.1:19054-19296 GCA_002408385.1 Myxococcales bacterium UBA5297 | reverse complement strand
GAGACTCGCAGGAAGTCTGGAGCCCTGGATGAGCGAGCGACTTCGGCGGAAGCGACGGCTCATAGCCAGCGTTGTTCCTGGCGACGGCGCACTGTTTGCGTTGGGGCCATGGATGGTGAGGGATTGAGCGGCGCTCGCTCGAAAGACGTGATGGCGGCCGGGCTGGCCTTGGCAAGACTCGCCGAGCGGAAGCCACGCTCGAAGCGCATCCTCGAGCATGCGCTCGAGACTCTCGACCGCGG
>DHSB01000058.1:17924-18928 GCA_002408385.1 Myxococcales bacterium UBA5297 | reverse complement strand
ACCGCGGGCACAGTCGCCTGGCTCAGTTCCATGCGATCACCGCAGCCCAGGTCATCGACGGGCGGCGCGGCGCGAACCTCGAGATAGCGCTGACCGCCGCCGAGGGCGTCGCCACAGCAGGCGCATTGCCGGCGACAAGGCTGGATCGACAGGGTCCGCTGCAGCGCTACCTCCGAGCGATTGCATGCGCTATCCACAGCCCTTCGGAAGTCCGATCAGCGGGAGCCCCTTCTTCCCGCTCAGTTGATCCAAAACGAGGTGGGAAGAGTAGCCGGCGATTGCCCCAGGAACCGCACCCGCAAGGAATCGGAGCGCCGCCCATTGGGCGAACCAGAAGATGGCGTCTAGCGGCGTGTCAGCGGTCCCAGCTCGCATCTTGGCTGCGTTCGAGGCTTCCCTGAGCATGGCGACGAGCTGCGAGCCCCTTTGAAGAATGTCGACAACGCTCTTGGTGCTCCAGACCGCGACAGGGAGACTGTGCGCGAGGGCTCGGTGGCCCGGGCTGGTGGCCGGCTCAAGAACATCCGGGAGACATGCCGCCCGTGGTCCAGCGACGACGCCTCCCACAAACTCGAGGACCCGATCGGCGCCATCTTCACCCCTCGAAGCCCAAATGCCCGCGGCGCCGCCGACGAACATGCCAAGCAATTCGTGCTGTGCTCTTCGCATCGCATCTCTCCTTTCTCTCGATCGTTGAGCAATCGTTGGGAAGACACAAGAACGCAGGCGCTCAAGACCTCGGCTCGACGCCATGTTGCGCCTTGAGGATCTCGCCGACTTAGCTGCTGTGAAGGTCCTCCGAGTCAAAGAGGTCAGAGGCGCGTCTCGCGGTCCAGAGAGCGCGGTGCATCTGCTGACGCTCTCCTGCTGCTGGGTCAGCCGTCCATCAACGAGCAGCTAGCGCCATCAGCCAGGCCCTCCCCGAGCCCGCACTTCCCCCGAATGGGATATCCGAGGAGTCGATCGATCTGGTTGCAACCAGCCGCCTCGACTCCCCGGAGTCG
>DHSB01000058.1:16143-17677 GCA_002408385.1 Myxococcales bacterium UBA5297 | reverse complement strand
CGACTCCCCGGAGTCGACCGATCTGGTTGCGAGGAGCTGCGTCGACTCCGAGGAGTGCGCCGTGCCTGGTTGCAAGTAGTCCGCTCGACTCCCGGGAGTCAGCGCCGCCTGGTTGCAAGGAGACGCGACGCCTCCCGGGAGTCGCCGACGATGGTTTCGACCGGGCGGGTTCGCCTCGACCGATCGCCACAGGCCGGCACACCCGCTCGGCTTCACCGATGCCACAGCCCATCGGCCCGCGCGCGGTGTCCGCGGACAGGCGAGCGAATGCGAACTGTCGACCAGCCGACACTGGGCCGTTCCCGCCACAATCTTCGCGCTTGCATCGAGGAACCGGTTGCTAGCCTGCCCTCGCTCGCACGCCTTTGCTCGCACGCCGCTCCGCTGAATCCACCCTTTCCATGGAGCCGCACCATGTTCCAGGTCCTCGATCCGTCCAACTACGTCAGGCTGCCGTTTCTGAACCGAGCAACCGTCGTCAGCCTGTCCAACTCCCTGATCGCCCACATCCCCAAGGATGCGCCGCCCGACGTGCAGAAGGCGGCCGCCAACATCAAGGCCGCCATCAGCACCTTCCAGCAGCACTGGTCGTCCAACGATGCGCCGCAGCAGCAGGACGGCATGACCACCGTGCTGCTCGACCGCGCCTTGGACGCCACCGTGGGCGCGATCTACAGCCGCATCGAGGCCTGCGAGCGCCTGCCCGTCGAGCTGTTCCCCAAGGCAGCCAAGGCGACCGAGCTGCGCCTCCGCCTGTTCCCCGAGGGGCTCTCCTTCCTCAAGAAGACTCACACCGAGGAGTGGGGCTACTGCCAGGCCATCATCGAGAGGATCGACTCCGAGGGCCTCGCGGCCGACCTCGAGGCGGTAGCGGGCCCCGAGTTCCTGCAGGCCCTGCGCACCGCCCACGAAAACTTCGGACGGGCCATCGGCAAGAGCGCGCCGCGGCCGGTGGAGCCGGAGTCGGCAAACCTGCTCGACTCGATGCGCGAGGTCTCCAACGCGATCCGCAGCTACGCGCTGAAAATCCTCGCCTCGGTCGACACCGAGAGGCCCGAGACCCTCGCGGCCGCGCGCGCCGCGCTCAAGCCCATCGACGATCTGCGCGAGGAGCAGGCCCGCCGCCGGACCGCCGCCAAGGAGAAGCCGGCGACCACCGAGGAGCCGACGGCCTCCGAGCCGAAGGCCACTGAGCCCGACGCCACCTGATTCGGCCCCCCCCCGCAGCACGAAGGCCCCCGGAGCATTCAGGCTCCGGGGGCCTTTCCCTTTCTAGGACGCCGGCGGCGCTCTTGCCCGGAACTACGGACGCGTCGTGTTGCTCGACTTCGCGCGGGCTGATCGCACCCGGCCCTCCCCTTCACCCCGAGCTCGTCGAGGAGACCTTCGACCGCTCTCGACTCCACTGTTCGCTCTGGAGCGGAGCTCTTCCTCGAGCTTCACCCGAGCGGGATCGATTACGGAGCTCGAGGAGAAGTTGCGGCCAGCTCTCTCCCCTAAATCCCCTCTATTCGCGCAAGCGCGGGAGAGGGGA
>DHSB01000058.1:14527-15950 GCA_002408385.1 Myxococcales bacterium UBA5297 | reverse complement strand
CCGCCGGGCAAAGCCCGGTGCGACGCTCGAAGTGACGGGAGCCGGGCCGCCGTTCACCCCGGGCTCCTCGGCGAGCCTTCGACTTCGCCCGCGCAAGCGCGGGCTACGCTCAGGCCGAACGGTGGCCTGCTTCGCGTGCGTCCTTCATCCGCCCTTCACCCGTCCTTCACCCGCGTTCTCCGCCTAGATCGAGCTCCCCGGCCCGCGCCCGAATCCGGTGATCCCGCCCAAAGCGAGGCTCGCCAGTCCCTGGCCCGGCCTGTGCGGCCTGCCACGCAGCAGCAGCCGCTCGACCTTCAGCTCGCGCAGGCGGCCCGTCTCGACGGTCAGCGGGTTGCGGTCGAGGATCGCCAGGTCCGCGACCTTGCCGGCTTCCAGGCTGCCGCGCTCCTTCTCGTCGAAGCTGGTCCAGGCCGCGTTGTAGGTGAAGAGCTTGAGCGCCTCCTCGACCCGCAGCGACTGGCCGGGCTCGTAGTGGTTGCAGGCCGCGTGGATGCCGGCGATCGGGTCGGGCAGCGTGCAGGGCGCGTCGGAGCCGCCGCTCATCACGATGCCCCGGTCCGCCATCTCGCGCAGCGGCGAGATCCGCCGGGCGCGCCCGCCGAGGATGCGCTCGAGGTAGTCGAGCGGCTCGAGGCTCCAGTCGAGGAAGGCCGGCTGGATGGCGAGGGCGATGCCGTGGCGCGCGCAGAGGTCCAGGCCCCTCTCGGTCGGCAGGCAGGCGTGGATCACGGTGTGCCGATGGTCGGCGCGAGGCGCGTCCTCGAGCGCGGCGGCGAGCGCGCGGACCGCCTGGTCGAAGGCCGCGTCGCCGATGGCGTGCAGCTCTATCTGCAGGCCGGCGCGGTTGGCCTCCTTCGCGAAGGCGACCAGGCGCGCGTCGTCGTAGAAGAGCACCCCGCGGTTGTTCGGCTCGTCGCCATAGGCCTCGCCGAGCGCGGCGTCCTTGGAGCCGAAGCAGCCGTCGAGCGCGGCGGCGAAGCACCCGCCGACCCGCAGCAGGCCGCGCCGCTTCACCTTGGCGACCTCGAGGGTCTGGAAGAAGAGCCGGGTCTGGAAGCCGCCGCGCAGGCCGCGGGCGAAGAAGCGCACGAGGTCCACGTCGAGGTCCCGCGGGAATCCGACCCCCTCGACCGCGTGCATCATCCCGATGCCGCGCGCCGCCATCCGGTCGACCCCGCCGACGAGGTTGCGCAGCAACCGCAGCAGCGAGACGTGCCGGGTGACGAAGTCGATGGCCGCGAAGCACGCCTCCTGGTTGAGCTCGCCGCTGTCGGCGTGGAAGCCGCGCAGCCCGCGCACCGACGGGGGCAGCAGCTCGAGCATCCGCGAGTTGAGGACGCAGGCGTGGCCGTCGTACTTGACCAGGAAGACCGGCCGGTCGGGCAAGAACCGGTCGAGCTCGGCGCGCGAGACGAGGCGC
>DHSB01000058.1:12822-14395 GCA_002408385.1 Myxococcales bacterium UBA5297 | reverse complement strand
GCTCGGCGCGCGAGACGAGGCGCTTCTCGGCCACGCTGTGCGCCGAGGCGCCGAAGCCCAAGACGATGCGCTCGTCGCTGCCCGCGGCGAAGTCGCGAACCTGGGCGCCGAGCTCCTCGAAGTCGCGCGCGGCGCGCACGTCGAGGCCGGCCGAGAAGAGGGAGAAGGAGGTGAAGTGCACATGGGTGTCGGCGAAGGCCGGCAGCAGCGCGCGCGCGCCGAGCGAGGTGCGGGGCGCGGCGCCGAAGCGCTCGGGGAGCTGGTCGCCGACGAAGAGGATCCGGCCTCCGTCCTCGACGAGAAAGCGGGCGACGGTGTTCGCCGGGTCGCAGCAGACGATGGCACCTTCGTAGACGTGCATGCGCAGCCTTCTTCGCTCGAGTCCGCCCGGAGCGGGCTCAGGGCCTGCGCAGCGTAGCTTCTGTCGGGTCTTCGCGAACGCGGGTTCTCCGCGGGCGGCGATCTTGCCCGCCCTGCATGCTCCGAAGGCGCGGCCGCCAAGATGGCGGGCCGCAGGGAGGGCAGTGCCGCTAGGATGCGGCGTTCTCACAAGCGAGGGCACGGCCGGCCTCTTGCCGGGTCAGGACAGAGGACGGCGCGCACCGGCAACCACAGGAGAGAGGCGATGACCACGGAGCTGAAGATCGAGGAATTGGCGGAGGGGAGCGGCAAGGAGGCCAAGGCGGGGATGACCGCCGAGGTGCACTACACGGGCTGGCTGACCGACGGGAAGAAGTTCGACTCGAGCCTCGACAGGGGCGATCCCCTCTCCTTCCGCCTCGGCGCGGGCCAGGTCATCCGCGGCTGGGATCAGGGCGTCCAGGGCATGAAGGTCGGCGGCAAGCGCCGGCTGACCATCCCGCCCGAGCTCGCCTACGGCGACCGCGGTTTTCCCGGCGCCATTCCGCCGAAGGCGACGCTCATCTTCGAGGTCGAGCTGGTCGGCGTGCGCTGACCGGCCGCGCGCAGCTCGCCCGATGCATCGGGAGTAGACTGCGCGCCCTCAGCGCGGGCGACTGCCTGCACTCGAAAGGCGACCGACGATGTTGGAACGTGTGGGCATTTCGCTCGAGGGCACCCTGCTCGAGCAGTTCGACAAGCTCAACAGGCTGCGTGGCTACGAGAATCGCTCCGAGGCGGTGCGCGATCTGATCCGCGAGAAGCTCGTCGAGCGCGAGTGGGAGTCGGCCGGGCAGGACGAGGAGCGGGTGGCGGTGGCGATGCTCGTCTACGACCACGACTCCGCGAGCCTGGCGCAGAAGCTGACCCACGTTCAGCACGAGCACCACCGCGCGGTCGTCTCGGCGCTGCACGTCCATCTCGACCCCCACAACTGCCTCGAGGTGCTCATCCTGCGGGGCAAGGGCTCGGACATCCTGGCGATGGGCGACAGCCTGGTGAGCACGAAGGGCGTCAAGTTCGGCCGGGTGATGCTGGCGACGACGGGCCGCGACCTGCCGTAGCGCGACCGTCGGGGAGGAGCGTCTCTTCCCAGCCCGCCGAGCGCACCACGGTCCTCTTTCCGCTCGAAACGAGGCGACTCTTCCGCACTGAAGAGGCGTCGAAGAATCGT